>CAIVQB010000148.1 GCA_903907925.1 uncultured Verrucomicrobiota bacterium | reverse complement strand
TTTTCCTCGACAACCCTCCGGGCGGCAGTGCTTTTGTCTTCTGCCTTCGTTGACTCAGTCCTCACAGCCCGGCGTGGGGATGCTCGGACTTCGTCGCCTCGGCAGAAGACAAAATCCCTGGCCGCAGGACCCTTCCCAATTTTCAGACAGGCTCTAGGAGCCCGGCGTGGCGGCTACTTGGCGCCCTGATCGATCCAGGCGCGGATCAATCCCACCTGCTCGCGGGTCAGCGGCTCGCCCTTGTCCTTGGGCGGCATGAAGTCATCCTCATCACCGACCCGCGCGATCGCCCACACCAGCGGGCTCTTGGCGCTGTCCGACGAAATGATGTTCGGGGCGTTTTCGCCGCCTTTCAGCGCGGCTTCCAATGAATCGAGCCGCAACTTCGCCTTCTGTTTCTCGGCGCCATGGCACTTGAAGCATGATTTTTCGAAGATCGGTTTGATGTCCTTGGCGAAGGTGACGCCCGGCGTTTTGGCAGCCGGAGGAAGTTTCGCGGAATCGACGCCGGCGGCATAAACCGAGGCGGCGAATCCGGTGAACGCGACGAGGGAGATCCAGGAGGAGATGCGGGTTTTCATGAAATCAGGCGATCGAACGTTGCCCCTGACGCACGGCGCGTCAAAGCGATTCAAACAACCCTTCCCGCGGTTCGCCTCCTGTCAGGCCCACCGAACCCCAATGCATCGACCTCGCAGCGCCCGGCAGCGAAACGCAGGACCCTTCCCCATTTTCGGACGCGCTCGTATCGAAGGACCGACTTTCCTTCAAATTGCACCCAATCCGGCACTGCGGATGCTGTTCTTACCGTAGGATTCCGGCCGCAACCTCATCACAAATGGACCGCAGGTCTTGTTTGACGTAACATCTCCGTAACACAACTGTCATCGCTGCATTGGTCTTGGACGGGTTCTATGGTGGACGATCAGAAAAAACTTCAAATGTGTGAGGTCAAATTCCGGATCCCGGATGGATCCCGATCGGACGTTCACGACCTTTCGGGCGAAGCGCGCTCCATTCAACGGCCCAACGCCTGGCGATCGAAGCCGGTCACAAGGCTCGACAACGGTTCCGGAATTGCGGCATAAACACCCCTTTCACCTCCATGGGAAACTGGCTACTGCGCGGCGATTTTGGAACGGCTCCCGACGATCTCGGCGGGATGATCCTCGGCTTGATGCTCGCGTTCCTCTGTGGGCACGTCGTGGCCTGGACCTACATGTCCTGCCACAGCGGCCTGAGTTATTCGCGATCGTTCGTCAATTCATTGATCGTTTTGGCCATCATCGTCGCGGTGGTGATGATGGTCATGGCCAACAATCTCTTGGTGGCTTTTGGCCTGATGGCAGTGTTCGCCATCGTCCGATTCCGTAACATTCTCCGGGATACCCTCGACACCACCTATGTGCTGGCGGCCATCACCATTGGCATGTCCTGCGGCACCCGGAAATTCACCACCGGGATCCTGGCCACGGCGGTGTTCGCGGCGGTGATGCTGTACCTGCATTGGTCCCATTTTGGCGCCCGGCACCGCTACGATCTCATTCTCAACCTCCACTGGGCACGGCCGCTGACTGACGTCATCGACCTCAAGGGCCTGCTGGACCGGCATGCCCGGCAGCTTCAACTGGCCAGCCAGCGCAGCAATGCCGGACACGACGGAACAGACCTCAGCTACCGCCTGTTGTTGCGGGACTCGAACCGCGTCGACGACCTGATCTCCGAGCTCCGATCGTTTCCCGGCGTTTCCCGGGTCAGCAGCCTTCGCGCGGATGATGAATCGGAAGTGTGATCCAACCGGGTCGATGGAACTCTAATCGATGGAAAAGTTACCCCTCATTCCCAGCCCACCCGGAACCGTCTGGCGCGAATTTCGCGTCCGCGGCCTTCCGATCGTGGTCTTCGTCCTGGTCCTGGGCCTGACCGTGTTCGCCTGGCGCAATTACGTCGGCCCGTCGAGCCTGGTCGGCGAGGTCGAATCCATCCGGGCCAGCGTCGGCGCACCGCAGGCGGGACGGGTCGTCCAGCTTTCCGTTCACGCCATGGAACGAGTGAGCAAGGGACAGGTCCTTGGACTGGTCGCCGCCTCGGATCCCCGCATCCTGCAGGCCAACCTCGCCGTCATCAACGCCCGCATCGAACTGCTCAAGACCTCGCCGGTGCCGGAACTCCGCATCGAAAACAACCGGGTGAACTACGAAGGACTCCGGCTCACCTGGATGCAAAACCGCGTCAACTTGGCCATCGCCCGCAGCAAATTGTTCTTCGTCGAGGCGGAGTACCGGAGGGCCCAGGAACTTTTCAAGCAGCCCGGCAGCGGGCTGGTCAGTCAGTCGCAATTGGATCAGGCCAAAAGCAACCTCGACGCCGTCAAGGCGCAGATTGACGAACAGACCAAGCTCATCGAGGACACTGATGCCGCGGTCGCCGCAGTCCGGCCGGCGGCTCTTCCCGGTTCAACCAATGGCGAACCCAGCGCCATCCGCGCCGCCACCCTCGTCGAGGAAAAGAATATCGAACTGGCCGAGGCTCAACTGGCTCCGATCCCGTTGCTGGCACCGATTGATGGCATCGTCAGTGCGGTCCTTCATCGCGAAGGCGAAAGTGTCCCGGCCGGGGAAGCCGTGGTGACGATCAGCGCCCTTTCCGCGGATCGCATCATCGCCTACGTCCGCCAGCCGTTGAATTTTGAGGCAAAGGCGGATCTTCCGATCGAAGTCCGCGCACGGTCGGTGCATCGGGCGATCGGCACGGGGAAGATCCTGGCGGTCGGCACCCAGCTCGAGCCGATTTCAGGCCAGCTTCTACCCAGCCGTCCCGGCGGTGGATCCACCATCGAATACGGCCTTCCCATCATGGTCAGCATTCCCCCCGGATTGAAGGTTTTGCCGGGTGAAATCGTCGACCTCCGGCCGGTTCTCGACTGAGCCCGCTTCGATTGCCCACTTGGGCACCGCCGGCCCGCCGGTCTCCTGTCCTTGGAAAATGCCACTTGCGGCAGGACCCGGAGGAACCCATATATCCGCCCGCATTTTAACGACAAACCGAACTAGAATATGGCCGACTTGGCAAACCGCTACGAACAGAACGTCACCGGCAAGTACTTCGTAGACAATCAATGCATTGACTGCGATCTGTGCCGCGAGACCGCACCCGCCAACTTCACCCGATGGGATGATGGTGGCTTCAGCTACGTGAAGATGCAGCCGACGTCGCCCGAAGAGGAGGCCGCGTGCAAGGAAGCCAAGGAAGGCTGCCCGGTCGAGGCCATCGGTGATTTCGGGACCTGAGAGTCCGGTCCCACCGACCTCATTCCGTCGCCGGAATCCCGTGACCCACGGCTTCCCGACCACCCCAGCCCGCCGCACCCGGCGGGTTTTTCATTTTCCGAGACAGAATTCCGAAAAGATCAGATCCAACAGATCCTCGGTGGTGGTCCGTCCACACACCTCGCCCACCGCGGTGACCGCGATCCGCAGGTCCACCGCCACAAGATCCGGTGCCGCGCCGCCGCTCAACGCCGTGATCGCACCGCGGATCCCCGCTGCGCCACGCCGCAGCGCATCCGCGTGACGCGCATTGATCGCGATCCCCGAGACGGACTCCCCATTTCGAACGGTTCCGATCGCCGTCTCGACGGCATTCTTCAACGCCTCGATGCCATCCCCCGACAGGCAACTGACCGGCACGGGTTCAATTCCCGTCGGAAGAACCGCGCGGATGGACAGATCGGATTTGTTCAACACCACCACGCGGGGTTCATCACCGGATTCGGCCAGCAGCCGGAGATCGTCGGAATCCAATTCCCGCGAACCGTCGATGACCAGCACGACGAGTTCGGCGGCATCGAGCGCCGCCCGGCTTCTCCGGATGCCCTCCGCTTCCAACGCGTCCGACGTCTCGCGGAGACCAGCGGTGTCGACGAGCACCACCGGCAAACCCCGGAGTTCGACCGCTTCCTCGAGCGTATCGCGCGTCGTGCCGGGCACCGCGGAGACGATCGCACGGTCGTGATCGAGCAGGCGGTTCAGCAGGGAGGATTTTCCGGAATTGGGCCGACCGAAAATCACGATCCGCAATCCCTGACGCAGGATGCGGCCTTCACCCGCGGTTTGCAGCAGCGCCACCAGCTCCCGTTCCGCCGCCTCCAACCGCACGCACATTGCACCGCCAATCTCCGGTTGAATATCCTCCTCCGGGAAATCGATGTGGGCCTCCAGGTGCGCCAGGACCCGCATCAATTCACTGCTGATGCGTTCGATCTTTTTCGACAGCCCTCCGGCCAGTTGATCCCGCGCCGCCGCCACCGCACGGCGGGTCCGGGCGCGGATCAGATCGGCCACCGCCTCGGCCTGCGCGAGATCCATCCGTCCATTAAGGAAGGCGCGCTGGGTGAATTCGCCGGGTGCCGCCAGCCGCGCACCCGAGGCCAGAACCGCATCCAACACCATGCCGGTCACCCGCACGCCGCCGTGGCAGTTGATTTCGACCGTATCCTCCATCGTGAACGTGCGGGGCGCCCGGAACACCGTCACCAGCACGTCGTCGATCGGCACGCCGTCGAACACGATCTGTCCGTAGTGAACGGTATGACTCAACGCCCCGGACAAGGGCGACGCAACAGATCCCGCCCGACGAAACACGCGATCCCCCACCTCGATCGCCGCGCGACCGGAAACGCGGATCACCGCAATGCCACCGGAACCCGGCGGGGTCGCAATTGCGGCAATGGTGTCTGACGGCAGCGAAATCACGGTGTCCCGCAGCTCCCGTGGGAGATTTCGGCATGCCGGCTTTGGAGTGCCAGCCGTGCCTTCTCCCAACTCTGTCGCTCCAGGCAGTGGAGCAGCATCGGATCGGAATCCGCGGGGAGTGCCGCCGTCATCGACCGAAGCCGCAGAATCCACGGCATCACCTCGGGTTTCCGGCCGGCGGCCACCGCGGTCGCCACCTCGTTCTCGAGTCCGATCAATTGTTCCAGGAGTGTCCGTTCCACATCGGTCATCGTTTCTCGATACCCCCGGCGGCCTTCAAATCCAAGCCCGCTCCTCCCCGCCACCGACGCAAGCCCGGGGTCCTGCGGGTTGCACAAACGCCCCGGGTCGGGCAGGATCACGACGGATGAAGCGCTTGAAACTCCAATGCGGATGGGTCCTGGTGGCGGCCGGCCTTCTCTGGACGACGGCCCGCGCGGCCGATCCGGTGGAGGAGAAAATTGTCGCCCGCGGCAAGGGAGTGGTGATCACCCTGCAGGAACTCGACGATGCCTTCGATCGGATGCAGACCGGCATGATCAACGTCGGCAAGCTGCCCGCACCCGAAGCCCGGGAGACCTTCCGTTCCCAACTGCTGGATCGATTGCTGTTCCTCCGACTGTGTGAGGCACGGTCCACGGAGGCGGATCGGGGCCGGGCCCGGTTCGAAACCAAGGCGTTGATCGACGGATTCAAGAATCAGGCGCAATCCCCTGAGGATTTTGACCGGCAGTTGGCCCGCGCCGGGTACACCGTGACCTCCATCACCCGGGAGAAGTACGAGGAGGCGCTCGCCAACACCGTCGTCGATCGCGAACTCAAGGCCACGCTGAAACCAACTCCCGAGGTGCTCCAGCAGCGGTACGATCGTGAGCCTGAACGCTGGACCGTGCCCGAATCGGTCAAGGTGGCTCATCTTCTGGTATCCACACGCAATCCGTTGACCGGCGAGGAACTCCCCGAGGAATCCCGAAAGCAGCGTCTGCAGATGATCAACGATTTCCGTGCCCGGGTGGAAAAGGGCGAGGATTTTGCAACGCTCATCCGGCAGCACAGCGACGACACCGCCTCCCGGACGCGCAAGGGCGAATACATCGTGTTGCGGGGCCAGATGGTGGTCGAATTCGAAGCGGCGGCATTCAGTTTGCAACCGGGCCAGTTGAGCGACGTGGTGACGACCCAGTTCGGATACCACCTCATCCGGCTGATTGAGAAAAATCCCGCCAAACACCGCGACTTTTCGGACGTTGAATCCCTGGTGAGGGAGGAATGGCTGGCGGACGAATTGAAGCGGCGGCTGCCGGAATACATCCGGCAACTCCGGAAGGACGCCGGCGTCGAACTCACCGATCTGGCCCCCAAGCCGGTGACGGTTGCGGAGACAAAGTAGGGTTCGAAACAGGAACGACCCACCGGAATCCGGTGAAGGTCAACGACCGGTTCCGACTCGTACGCCGTAGGCTCCCCCCGCCATCTCCGCGAGCCGTGAGGCCACGCCGCGGGCGATCTGCACCATTTCGGCGGCGCATTCCGGTTCCAACTGTTCACCGGCGATGCGCGACCACAGCGCCAGCCAGTGTTCAAAATGCCGTGCTTCAAGGCCCAACCGGAGATGGCGTCCCATGCCACCGCGATACAGCGGCGGCCCGCCCGTCTGGGTGCTCCAGAAATCGGTGACCGTGGCGAGATGGGACGGCCAATCCTGGACGTGTTGAGCAAACACCGGTCCGAGCACGGGATCCAACCGGGCCGCGGCATAGAACGCGCCGACCAACGATTCCAACCCCGTGCGTCCACCGATCCGTTCGTAAAGAGGAACGTTCATGACGCGGGATTCCGGCGATGATCCGGGAACGCCGCCAGCAGGGCCAACCCGGCCGCGGTCAACGCCCCGTTGAAGATCAGCAATTCAAACCCGAACCGGTATCCATGAAACCACTCCGCGGAATGCGCGCTCAGTTGCCAGCAAATCAGAGGCGAAAGGATGCAGACCACCGGCACCGCATTGCCCCGCGGATGCAGCCGGGTGAACAGGCCCACCACAAACAAGCCGAGCAACGGTCCATAGGTGTATCCGGCGAGATCGAGCACCAGGGTGATCACCGCACCGTTGTTGAACCGTTTGAAGGCCAGGATCACTCCGAGCAGCAGCACCGCAAACACCAGGTGAACGGCGCGCCGGATCCGCGTTTCGCTCCCAGGGCTCCGATCCGACGCCGAACCGAACGCCAGAAAATCGATGCAGAAGCTGGTGGTGAGGGTGGTCAGGACGGAATCGGCGCTGTTGAAGGTCGCCGCGGTCAACCCGATGATGAACACCAGCGCGGCCAGCGGTCCGAGATGATGCAGGGCCAGCGTCGGAAAAAGATGATCGGTCTGCGCCGGCACCGGCAATCCCTGCGCGGTGGCAAACCGGAAAAGCAGGACTCCCAGCGCCAGGAACGCGGCATTCACGACCACCATGACGCCGGTGAACGCATAGATGTTCTTGCGGGCGTCCCCGAGCGAACGGCAGCTCAGATTCTTCTGCATGGCGTTTTGGTCCAGCCCGGTCATCACCACCGCAATGGCCGCCCCGGAAAGGAACTGCTTCCAGAAATAGGCGGGCGACCGCCAATCGTCGAAAAAGAAGACACGGCTCAGCGGACTCTCCCACACCGCGTGCCACAGGCCGGAGGGCCCCAACGCCATCTCGCGGGCGATCAGCGCGATGGAGAGCACCACTCCCAACACGAGGAACGCGCTTTGGAAGGTGTCCGTCCACACCAGCGTCTTGATGCCGCCCCGCAGGGTGTAGACGAGGATCAACCCAATGATCACCGACACGGTCAGAGCGAATGGAACGTGGAGATCATCGAAGACAAAGGCTTGGAAAACGTTGGCGGCTAGATAGAGGCGTGCCCCTGCCCCGAGCAGCCGGGAGAGCAGGAAGAACGCGGATCCCGTCCGCTGCGCACCGCGTCCGAAGCGTTGTCCGAGATAGCTGTAAATGCTCGTCAACTGCAGCCGGTAGTAAAGCGGGAGCAGGATTTCGGCGATGATCACGTAGCCGGCGACGTAGCCCAATACCACCTGCAGATACGAGCATTGAGCGGTTCCCACCTGACCAGGGACCGAAATGTAAGTCACCCCCGACAGCGAATCGCCGATCAGACCGAAGGCGACCACCAGCCAGGGCGAGTTGCGGTTTCCAAGGAAATATCCCGCTGTGTCGGCGCGCCGGCTGGTCCATCCGGCGATGCCGAGAAGCAGCGCGAAATACAGCGCCACCGCGCCCAGAATAAAAACCGGACTCACGCGCACCCAGCCTTCCCGCACCCGCGATTCCTGCCAAGCGCGCAGGTCATCATCCCCGCTCGGAATATCCGCCGCATCGTTCTCACTTCACCTCGAAGGCCCCGGCGTCCGGAAGCAAGGGCAGCGATTTCGGAAGTGCGGCGCAGAGGCGTTCGAGGACGTGTTGTCCTTCGGTCTCCGGCCACCCCTTGGAGCGGCCGATCGAATCACACCAGCCGCCGGCGGTTTGCACGGCGTAATGCACCAGACCCTGGCGGAGCGGGATTCCGAACACGGCCAGCACCACGCCGAAGACAATCGGGTGCCAGGCCCGGGCATCGCCGTTTTCCACCGCGGCCAGATACCGTTGCACGACACGGTGATCGCGCAGAGGCCGCATCCGGTTGAGTTGACGCATGCCCACCCGCCGGCTCGCCTCGGCCAGCGGATCGCCGTAGCTGGGATTCCAGGAGCGGTCCAGTTCCAGCAATTCCATCGAGTGACCCTGCCGCGCGAACTCCCAGGCCTGGAGCATGACCGGCCAGTCCCGCGCCACGATCACTTCGGCGGCGTATTGAATCAGCAGCGGTTCAAAGGCGGCCCAGTCCGCCACCGAACCCAACCGTTGCGGGAACTGGAGCGGTGCCGCCACCGCGGTCGGAAGTTCCACCGGCGCGGCGAGGGTCCGGATTTCCTGCAACAGATCGGCAGTCTCCTTGAGTGTTGGAAAAGCGGCGTTCATCGAGCTGCTGAGAGGGTAGAGGGGCGGAGGCCGGGAGCGAGTGCGATCTGGCATTCGGAACGGGATTCCGAGGAAAAGGCCCGAATCAATCAGCGATCTGAGCAAATCGAGACAGCCTGCGGGGAAACGCCCACGGATTCCTGAGCTCAGATGGATTCCGGGGCGCAAAAGCGACTTGGCATCACTCATGCGTCCGGGTGCGGTTGTGGAAAGAGCACTGTCCAACGCAACGCGAGAAGACGTGTTACCCTCCGTCCTGGCCATCATGGCTGGGACACCCCTCCCTCCTTCCACCCCAACCACGACTGGCGAACAGGCCGTTCGTGCTGCCTCAAGAACCTGGCCCGGCGGCTTGATCCACAGGCCGCCGGGTTTTCTCTTTCGACAATTCTAGAAAATTTCCGCGGGCACTTCGCCGGCGGACAACCAAGCTGAACCCCAACGGGCGGCACAGCGAGGTGCCGCCCTTTCAGCGCCCGATCAATCCCTGCAACCTCTAGTGCAGATAGGCGGTGATCATGAAAAATGCCCCGATGGCACCGCAAACCAGGCCGCCCAGCCAAAACATTTTTTGCTGCGTCAGCACTGCAATCGCTGAGACCCCGATTGCCACCTGAAACATGGTGACACTCCGCGCGAGGCGCGAATGCAGGGTCATGTGATGTTCCGAACCCTCCCCAAGCTTCCGCGCGCTCTCACCCAGTTCATCCTCCTCCTTGCGATATTCAGCGAGCTTGTCGGTGTCCTTTTGCGCCACCGGCTTGCCCAGCGCGGCCAGCAATTCGACCTTCGATCGCAGCACGTTTTCCTTAACGCTCTTGGCCTGATACCGGTTCCATTCGTTGGCCGATTTCATCTGGTCGAGCATGCCCTCGTTGGCGTAGTGCCCGGCGAGGAGGGAGGCGATCGCCGCCAGCACGGCGAGCAACGCCGTCGACAGGGCCACGCCCATCGCCCAGCCACCCTTTCCGTGGGAATGTTCGTGGATGTCTTCGTGAACCTTTTCGATGGGGACTTCAGGGGCTTCCATAGGAGGCCCGCTGAATGCCGCGACCGCTCCGCAAAAGCAAGCCCACGCTCGAAACGTTCCCGGACGGACCGCGATCAATACCACCGCAGCCGGAACCAGGGAAACACCACCTCCACCACCGTCACCGCCAGGAACAACATGCTGATCACCGCATTCAGTTTGAAAAACGCCGCGTTCACCCAGCGGAGATCCCGGCGTCGAGCCAGGATATGTTCGGCCACCAGCAGGCCGAGGATCACAATGAGTCCGAGCCAATAGGCCAGACGGAATCCGTTGATCAGTCCAAACACCACCAGCAAGGCCCACATGAACAGATGGGCCAGGAAAGCGACGCTGAGGGCATTCACCGGGCCCCAACGCACCACCAGTGACCGCAGGCCGTGAGATCGGTCGAACTCATAATCCTGTGTCGCATAGATGACATCGAACCCCACCAACCACAGGACTACGGCCAGCGCCAGCACCCCGGGTACCGCCAAGCCCTGACGCAATGCCGCCAGGCCAGTGACCGATCCCGAGGAGGACCACACTTCCAGTCGCCCGGTCACCGCCAGCCAGGCCCCCACCGGAGCGATGGCCAGGGCGATTCCCAACCAGACATGGGAAAAATCCGTGAACCGTTTGGTCAGGGAATAGAAACACACAAAGAACAACGCCACCGGCGACAGCCAGAAGCAGAGCGGGTTCAACATCCACGCCGCAAACACCAATCCAGCCGCAGCAAGTCCACACAGCAACCACGCACTACCCAGCGAGATTTCCCCGGTCACCAGATGCCGGCCTGCGGTCCGCGGATTCAAGGCATCCCAGCGACGATCCACGATCCGGTTGAAGGCCATCGCGCAGGTCCGCGCCCCCACCATCGCCACCAGGATCCACCCAAACACCCGCCATCCCGGCCAGCCACGATGTTCCCGCGCCGCCACAACCATTGAGGCCAGGGCAAAGGGCAGGGCGAAGAGCGTGTGGCTGAACTTGACGAAGGACGCCCACCTGGAAAGCACCGCGAACATGGGAAGATCACTCTGACAGGGCCGCCCGATCCAATAGAGCACAAAGTGGGCGACCGTCGGTTCGACCCGTTTCATTTCACTCCGGTTCATCCTTCCAGCGCGGGGCCAAGACATGTTCCACCCCGAGGTGATCCAGCACCCGGGCCACCACGGTGTCGACGACCTCCACGACCGATTTTGGCCGGGTGTAAAATGACGGATTGGCGGGAAGAATCCGTGCGCCCGCCTGCAGGAGCAGTTCGAAATTCCGCACGTGGATCAACGACAACGGCGTCTCGCGGGGCACCAGCAGGAGAGGTCGCCGTTCCTTCAGCATCACGTCCGCGCACCGCAACAACGCGTCCGAACTCAACCCGTGCGCAATGCGTCCGAGCGTTCCCATGCTGCACGGAATCACCACCATCGCGTCAGGCGGATTCGACCCGCTGGCGAACGGCAGGTTCATCGAACGAAGGCTGTGCTGCTGGACGCCCTCGCGCAGCACCAGACCGTCCGGCAGCTCCTCCGCCAACACCGCCGGCGCGTACTGACTGAGGATGACATGCACCTCGTGCCGACCGGGGTCGAGTTGGTCCAGCAACCGCTGGGCGTACAGCGATCCACTCGCACCGGTGATGGCTACCAGAAGGCGCATGCCCGGACTATGAACCCATCCCCGCCGAACGCCAACGACCACCAACCCCAAGATCCCAGACCCCAAGATCCCAGACCCCAGACCCTAGACCCTATTTCCGCCGAATGAACCCCCGTTGCCGTCCGTCGGTCTCCTGCCTAGATTCCGTCACCATGAAACGCGTCCCGTCTCTGATCGCCACCTGTTTCACCGCTCTGTCGGTGATCGCGTTCTCCCTTCCCGCGTTGGAGGCTAATGCGGCCCCGCCGGTCTACGCTCAGGATTTCAGCAAGGCCGCGCCGGGATCGCAGCCCGATGATCTTCTCATTCTGGACGGTCAGTTCGCGGTGAAGGAGGAGGCCGGGAACCGCTTTCTTGAGCTGCCCGGAGCGCCTCTCGAAAGCTTCGGATTCCTGTTCGGACCCTCCGAACAAAGCGGATTCGAAGTGTCGGCGCGGATCTTTGGTTCCAGGCAGGGCCGAAAATTCCCGACCCTGGCGGTCGGCTTGAACGGTGCCAGCGGCTATCGGCTCCAAGTTTCTCCAGCCAAAAAAGCCCTCGAGTTGTTCAAAGGCGAGACCGCTGTTGCCACCGCCGCCTTTGACTGGAAAAGCGGCGAATGGACGGAACTGCGTCTCCGCATCGTCAAAGGCGCGACCGCCGGATTCCGGGTCGAAGGACGCGCCTGGCCTGCCAGCGGAACCGAGCCGTCCCAAGCGCAGGTCGTGCTGGAAGAAACCACCCTGCAACCGGCCGGCAAAGCCGGTGCCTGGGGCATGCCCTTTGCGGGGACTCCCATCCTGTTCGACGACTTGAAGCTGACGCCCGTTCCCTGAGCGGGACGATTCCGAAGAAGCGCGGAGAGACACTAATTTCACGGATTCACACGGATTTCTGAAGAGCTGATCGGATTCCGTTCATTCAGTTCATTCCGTCTAACCGGTCCGAATCCGTGCAAATCTGAAATTCGTGTCCTTCCTTCGGGGGGTGGACGTAGAAGCGGCCCGGTCGGATTTCGGGATGGAAAAGGAGCGGTTGGCCTCCACTTGCCGGACCCACCGTGTTCGCGCATTTGTTGACGGAATTCAGTGAAACCCGGACACACCGATCCGGGTTGTCCCAATCAAACCGCTCAACCCCAAATCGCCATGCCCTCCATGCAACAACTCGACTTCACCGTGTATGGTGATGATCTGCAATTCGTCGAAATCACCCTCGATCCCAACGAATCCGTCGTCGCCGAAGCCGGCGGCATGATGTACATGGACGACGGGGTGACGATGGACGCCACCCTCGGTGACGGCTCGGCGTCGAGCGCGGGATTGATGGGGGCATTGATGAGTGCCGGCAAACGCCTGCTCACCGGGGAATCGCTGTTCATCACCGTGTTTCACAACCCCACCTCGATGAAACGCCGGGTCGCCTTCGGTGCGCCTTACCCGGGCAAGATCGTCCCCATCAACCTCGCCGAAATCGGTGGCGAATTGATCGCCCAGAAGGACGCCTTTCTCTGCGCCGCGAAAGGCGCCAGCATCGGGATCGCCTTCAACAAGAAAATCGGCGCCGGCCTGTTCGGCGGGGAAGGCTTCATCATGGAGCGAATCCAGGGCGACCGAACCGCCTTCATCCACGCGGGCGGAACCCTGATCAACCGCGATCTCGCGCCGGGCGAGGTCATCAAGGTCGACACCGGATGCATCGTCGCCTTCACCCGCGGCGTCGATTTCGACATTCAATTTGTGGGTGGCATCAAGTCCGCGCTGTTCGGAGGTGAAGGACTCTTTTTCGCCACCCTGCGAGGACCCGGCAGAATCTGGCTGCAATCGCTTCCCCTGAGTCGTCTCGCGGACCGTCTCTACGCCGCGGCCCGTCACGAAGGCGGTCGCTCTCGCGAGGAAGGCTCCATCCTCGGCGGCCTCGGACGTTTGATCGACGGCGACAACCGTTAAGTTGGATCCGATCGCCCTCTCTCAATCCGTGTAAATCCGTGAAATCAGTGTCTCTCCGCGCTTCCTCAGTATCGCTGGCTAAGCCGCCGAATCGGGATCGGAATCGGACCGCCTCTGTCGAAGACGCGAAACCGCCGCACCGGCTTTTCGCCAGTCGACCTCATAGGCGGTCACGAGTTGGCGGAATCCCTTGACCGACACCGGCTCGAGCGGCACGCAAAACGCCGCGAGCGCGGGAGCCAATCGCTGCAGATGGGCAAATGTCGTCCCGCCGATCACAATCCGGCTGCGCCCTGAAACTCCCTCCAGGCGGGAAGCCAGATTCACCTCACGTCCGAACACCGTATAGTTCAGGATGTGAGCTTCGCTGCCCATCAAGCCCACGGTCATGGTCCCGGTATTGATGCCGGTGCCCAACGCCAGCAGCGGCAGAAGCTGGGGAGCCGCTCCAGAGCCGGGCGTTGCGACGGCCTCCTGCTCGCGCTGACGGTTGACCGCCGCCCGCCGGATATTCAACTGATCGATCGCCTGCTGGGCGTCAATCGCAGCAACCACACAATTGACCGCATGACGGTCATCGGCACCTGGTGCCCCCCAGAAGGCCATGACACAATCGCCGATGTACTTGTCGAGAGTTCCATTCTGGTGCTTGACGACGTCGGCGATGGTGGCGAGGTAGAGATTGACGGTCTCCAGAACTTCGCCGGCCCGCTTCTCGAACAGTGCTTCGGCATCCACCGGTGAAAGTCGGGATTCGGTCGCCTGTTGCTCGGCGGCGGCCTGAACGGCATCGGTCATCTCGGTGAACCCCCGGACGTCGGCAAAAAAGACCGTCATTTCCCGTCGCGATCCGTCCAGACCGAGCCGCTCGGCTCCCAACAATTCCCGAACGACATCCGGCGAAACAATCTTCGAGAACACCGATCGCACCCGCCGACGTTCGCGCTGCTCGAACATCAGCCGCCAGGTCAGCATGACCGCGTGATTCACGCCGAGTCCGGTCAGCAGTGGGTACGCCAGCGGCAACCACAACCGGTGTTCCAGATAAGCCCAACTCGCCAGCACCACATAACCCGCGGCGAGTCCGACCATCGCCGTCTCGGCCATCAACGTCCCCAATCGCCAAGTCACCCACGCCGCCATCAGGGACAAGGCCAGGTGCAACGCCAGCTCGGCGGGTATGGGCAGACGCCACACGAACCGGTTTTGCAGGACCGAATTGGCGACATTGAAGTAGGTGCTCACCAGGAAGTCGCTCGGTGCCAGGGGCGTCGGACCGAGATCGGCGAGGTTGCTGCCCTTCACCAGCGATCCAATGATGACCAGTTTGTCATGAAACCGGTTGGAATCCTCGGGCACCTTGCCCGCCTGGCGGTCCAGGTCCGCCTTCAACAGTTTCTCCATCCAAACTTTTCGATCCTTGGGAATCTCTTCGGTGTTCACCGACCAATCCACCATCAGCGTATGGGCGGCATCCACCGGGATGATTCGTACCACGCCGTTGGTGCCGCTGAGCCGAATCCGGTCGGGTCCGATTTCGGCGCGATCCAGATCCAGACCCAGCCGCATCGCCGCCAGAACGATTCCCATGTGCCAGACCCGTTTTCGCTCGTAAGCGGGAACCGTGATCCGCGCGGCTCCCAGCGGCAGGGACACGGTTCCATTGGTGGCGATCTGAAGGATCCACTCGCTCTCGTTGGAAGGTTCACGCAAGCGAATCGTGTTCGAAGACCCCTTCTCCGCCGAGTGGGTCGGGCCGTTCTCCACAATCAGACCGCGCCGGGTGGCGAAGTTGATCAACTGAGTTCCATAAAACTGGCAGTCGACAAAAGCCCGGACACGACGGGCAGAGCCATCCTTGTCACGGGGTGAATTCACCTCCCCCAAGGCATGGGCAACACTGCGAAACCGCGGTGCCGGCGGGAGGTCGGGAAGGGATGCCAGAATGACTTGTCCATTGGCCGCCACCTCGCGCGCAAAGAATTCGTCCGACGATATCGGCGCGTTGGTCCCGGGTAATTTTACCAGCGGATGATCCGGACGATCGTCGGGAAGGAGAATGTCGAACGCGACCGCCGCGGCACCTTCTGCGGTCAGTTCCCGAAGCAACCGGCCGTAAATATGGCGCGGGAACAGAAGACCGACCGATTCTCCCAATGGATAGCGCAGGCGCAAGCTCTGCACTGTGCTTTCCTGCGCCGCCACCAGCGCCAGTTCCGGTGCGAGAGATCCACTCGATCCGGCCGCCTGACGGACCCGCCAGTCGAAGAGGGTCAGTTCAAGACCCAGCGGAAGATCATGTTTGTGGAGCCATTGGACCCAATCGGCACCGGCGATCGGCGTCTGGGAAAGACCCTCCGAGCCCTGGATCAGTGAGTATTGGCGCTCTAGAAAACCGGAGACCGCCATCACCAGGGTTCCGATCAGCGCCACAGCCAGCCCCACCCACAGCGGGGAGTGCCTTCGAAAGCTTGGTGCGGAACCATCCACAGCAACAAAAAACCCAGGACAACCGAAGTTGCCCTGGGCAAATGATTCAACTCAGCCCGTTACCCTGACAGAATTAACTGCCTGAATCAGGTGCCAGGATTGTTGTTCGGTGCAGGGGAAGCAGCCGGCAGACCCTTGACCGGGGAAACGAAGGACTTCGGTCCCACCGGAGGCTGCTGGTTCTGGCCTGTCAAACCAAGCGACGGCTTCGGGGTCCCAGCAGGAATGTCGACGACGCCCGGGACGCCCGGGTCGAACATCTGATTGGCGCAAACGTTGAAATTGGAGACGCGGGAAGAACCCGGATCACGATAGCCGACATCCGCGCAACCTTCCCAGATCAGCACAGCACCGCTGGCCTTGATCGTGTAGACTGTACCCCGGATCGCAGCCGTGGTGGTCGGAGTGGTGACGAGGTAGGTCGAATCCTTGCTGGTCTTCTTGACGTACCCTTCAACGGTACCATCGGACAGGCCCAGCTTGGTGCTGATGACGGTCTCGGCACCGGAATCATCAAAGGTCAACTCGGAGAGCTTCAACTTGCTGTTATCCAGCACGTTGACATCAGGACCATTGACACCGAGGTAAAGGCTTGCCTTGGACTCGGGGCCGGTGGTGATGCTCGAATTCGGTTGAGCAATATCCCCGACCTTGGCCGCAGCCGTATCGAGCAAAACATTGCCAGTCACCGCGGTCACCTTCGCACTCCCGGTCTGGGGCGCAGCCAGCCCGGCGACCGATGAAAAGCCCGCAATAGCGCAGACGCTGACCCACTGGGGAAAGCTGCCAAACATCTTCATGGTAAAGCCTTTTGAAAAATTAGGTTTCAGACGAGACCAGCCTAGGTAGAGGGAGTCAAAAGTCAACGCCTTATTTCCCGGGCATCAACCCCTTCCCCATTCCACGTTTCCGGCCAACGCTCCCATTCAGCCCGACGGATGCCGGATGTCGATCCCAATCGGTGAAACGTCTTCCGTCAGGAACTTGGCGATTGCGGTTTTTACCACGATCTGCGACGCTCATAAAGTACGTGATGAACGCCCTTCATTCCATCTCCTTCCGAGCCACTGATTGCTCGGGAATGCCCGGAATGATTCGGATTCGGATGATTATTACCGCATTCCAGCGGCGTTGAACGAGTTTCCACCGAAACCCCGTTCCGCCCGTCGGAACGGGGTTTTTTTATTCCCCAACCTCCCTCCTTATGAAATCCCAAGTCGAAATCTACGACACCACCCTGCGCGACGGTTCCCAGGGTGAGGGCATTAATTTTTCGCTGACCGACAAGCTGCGCATTGCGGAGAAACTCGACCAGTTCGGCGTTCACTACATCGAAGGCGGCTGGCCCGGCTCCAATCCCAAGGATCTGGAATTCTTCCAACAGGCCCGCCGTCGCAAGTGGAAAAACGCCCGCATCGCTTCCTTCGGTTTCACCCGCAAAAAAGGCGTGGCCGTCGAAAACGACGAGCAAATCCGCATGCTGCTCGACGCGGAAACCCCGGTGGTCACCGTCGTCGGCAAGACGTGGCTCCTTCATGTCACTGAAGTCCTGCGGGTTAAGCCGGACGAAAACCTCGCCATGATCGCCGATACCATCCGGTACCTGAAGGATCACGGGAAGACGGTGATCTACGACGCGGAACACAGCTTCGACGGATTTCTCGACGCCCCGGAATACGCCCTCGCCACCTGGCAGGCTGCCGAAAAGGCCGGTGCCGATGTCATCTGCCTCTGCGAAACCAACGGCGGACGGTTGCCCAGTGAGGTCACCCGGATCGTCGCCCACGCCCACGGCAAACTGAATGCCCGGATCGGCATCCACACCCACAACGACTGCGGATTCGGCGTGGCCAACGGCATCGCCGGCCTCGAAGCCGGTGCGGATCACATCCAGGGCACGATCAACGGCTACGGTGAACGCACCGGCAACTGCAACCTGATCAGCGTCATCCCCACCGTTCACTTCAAGCTCGGGCGGCGCGGCGTTCCCCCGGCCTCGCTGCCCAAGCTCAAGGAGTTGTCCGAATTCGTCGACGAGATCGCCAATTTCCGTCACGACCCCCGCCAGCCGTGGGTTGGACAGACGGCCTTCGCCCACAAGGGAGGCATCCACGTCCACGCCATCGAACGGGTCGCCCGCAGCTACGAACACATCGATCCCACCGCGATCGGGAATTTTCGCCGCGTCCTGGTCAGCGACATGTCGGGCCGCACCAACATTTTGGTCAAGGCGGCGGAACTGGGCTTCAAGCTCACCGCGGAGATGCCGGAAACCAAGGCCATCACCGCCCGGGTGAAGGAACAGGAGAACCTCGGGTTCGAATACGAAGCCGCCGAGGCCTCGCTCGCCTTGCTGATCCGCGGCGTCCTTTCAACGGGTCGTTCTGATCTCAAGCAACCTGCCTTCACCGTAGAGTCGTATCACGTTTCCACCCGTGGCGACACGTCGGGCTCGGTCTGCGAAGCCACGGTCAAGGTCCGGGTCGGTGAAGCTGTTCACCACACGGTGGCCGACGGCGACGGCCCGGTGAACGCCCTCGACGGCGCCCTCCGTTCCGCCCTCGGGAAATCCTTCCCGATCCTCCGCAAGATCAAGCTGACCGACTACAAGGTGCGGATCCTGGACGGCATCGCCGGCACCGGCGCCAAGACCCGGGTGCTGATCCAAAGCACCGACGGCAAGCGCGACTGGGGCACGGTCGGCGTGAGCGAAAATATCATCACCGCCTCCCTGCAAGCCCTGGTCGATTCGATGGAATTCGCACTGCTGAAAGGCTGAGAGAGCGTCCGAGACCGAATGAACCGGCAGGCCCGCACCTGCCGGTTCTTCCGTCGACAACGAATCGAGCAAGCAAGGGATTTTGCGGTTCCTTGAAGATCCGCGGTCTTCGGCACGTCCGCAGCAGGGTCGCCGGAATCATTGTCATCGACAGCAATCCAGTCCATTCTCCGCCCATCATGAAGTCCCTCGCCGCCCTGCTCAGCGCCCTCGCGTTCACGCTGGCACTCCAAGCCCAGCAGTGGGTCACCTACACGCCGCCCGAAGGCAAAGCCAACGGCAAGTCCGTGGTCCTGATCAGCGGCGATGAGGAATACCGCTCCGAGGAAGGGCTGCCCCAGCTCGCCAAAATTCTCAGCCAGCGTCACGGGTTCAAATGCACCGTGGTGTTCTCCATCAACCCGAAGACCGGCGAGATCGATCCCAACACCCAGACCAACGAACCTGGCATCGAGGCGCTCGATTCCGCCGATTTGTGCATCATGCTCCTCCGTTTCCGCGCCTGGCCGGACGACCAGATGAAGCATTTCGCCGACTATTACCTGGCCGGCAAACCCTTCATCGCCCTCCGCACCAGCACCCACGCCTTCTCCTATCCGGACGCCAGCACCAGTGTCTACAAGGCCTACTCTTGGAACGGCAAGACTTGGCCGCAGGGTTTCGGCAAACAGGTGCTCGGCGAGACTTGGGTCAGCCACTGGGGCAATCACAAACATGAGGCGACCTTGGGCGTCGTCGAGCCCGGCTCCGAGAAGGACAAATTGCTGCGCGGCGTAACCGGTTTGTTCGGCGACACCGACGTCTACGAAGCCCATCCTCCTGCCGATGCCAAGATCCTCTTCCGCGGCCGGGTGTTGAAAGGCATGAGCCGCACCGACGAACCTGCCGACTACAAGAAGAAGACCGCGACCGGCGTCGAACAGGGCGTCAATGAACCGATGCAGCCGGTGGTCTGGACCCGCGAGTACAAGAACGAGGCCGGCCACACCAACAAGGTCTTCACCACCACCATGGGATCGGCCACGGATCTGCAGGACGAGAATCTGCGCCGATTGCTGGTCAACACCGCTTTCCGCTTCACCGGACAGAAAGTACCCAAAGCCGCCGACGTCGCCCTGGTCGGTGAATTCCACCCGACCGCTTATGGCTTCAACGGCTTCGTCAAGGGCGTGAAGCCCGCGGATCACGTGTTGAAGTAAGCCGTCGCAACAACCACCGGCCGGTTGCGGGTGCCCCTCGATGAAGTCCACGCCACCGCTTTCCAATGCCGGCCGGTGGATGCTGAACCGGCGAAATTTCCTGCTCCACGGCGGGACCGGTCTCAGCGGGGTCGCCCTGGCCACGCTGCTTTCCGAACAGGGATTGCTGGCGGCAAAAAGCCCAATCCGGCCGGACTGGTCAGCCGATCAACCGCTGGCTCCACGCCAGCCGCATTTTCAGCCGAAGGCGCAAAACCTTCTGGTCATCTTTTGCTCCGGTGCCTGCGCCCATTTGGAAAGCTGGGACTACAAACCGGAGTTGTTCCGGCGTCATGGCCAGGCGATGCCGGGATCCTCCGGTCTGGTGACCTTCCAGGGCGAACAAGGCGCGCTCGCCCGGCCGCATTGGGAATTCAAACGCCGCGGGCAGTCGGGCAAATGGGTTTCCGATCTGCTCCCGCGTCTCGCGGAAATGGCCGACGACTTCAGCTTCATCCATTCGATGACGGCGAAGTCCAACACCCACGGACCCGCCGAAAACCAGATGAGCACCGGGTTCACACTCGACGGGTTTCCGAGCATGGGCTCGTGGGTCAGCTACGCCTTGGGATCGGAGAACCGGAATCTTCCCGCCTTTGTTGCCATCCCCGATCCGCGCGGCATTCCCCAGGTCGGTCCGAACCATTGGAATTCGGCCTTCCTGCCGGCGGTCTTCCAGGGCGTTCCCTTCAATGCGGACAAACCGATTCCCAATCTCGCCACTCCCGCCTCCATCTCCGGCGCGGCGGAACACGACAGCCGCGATTTTCTACGGCTGTTGAACGAGCGCCATCTTTCGCGCCATCCCGGCGACACCGATCTCGGAGCCCGGATCGCCAGCTACGAACTGGCCGCCCGCATGCAATTGAGCGCCGCCGAAGTGGGCGATCTCTCCCGCGAAACCCACGCCACGCGGGAACTCTACGGCGTCGATTCAACCGATCCGGTGAAAGCCGGATTCGCCCGCAACTGCATCCTCGCCCGCCGCCTCATCGAGCGGGGTGTCCGCTTCGTCCAATTGTTCAACGGCGCCTACGCGATGGGTGAAGGCGTCGGAAATTGGGACGGTCACAAGACGCTCAAGACCCAATACGACGTGCACCGGGAGATCCTCGACCAGCCCTGCGCTGCGCTGATCCGGGACATGAAGGACCGTGGGTTGCTCGACAACACGGTCATCGCCTGGGTGACCGAATTCGGTCGCATGCCCACCTTTCAAAAGGGTGCCAGCGGCCGGGATCACAATCCTCATGGCTTCACCGTCTGGCTCACCGGTGCCGGCGTGAAGCGCGGCCACAGCCACGGCGCGACCGACGAGTTCGGCTACCGCGCCATCGAGGATGTCTGCACGATCTACGATCTGCACGCGACGCTCCTGCACCTGCTCGGCGTGGATCACGAACGTCTGTCGTTCTATCACAACGGAACCGAACGGCGGTTGACCGATGTTCATGGGGAAGTGATTCGGGGGATATTGGCGTAAGGACCGGGGGGATGGTGGAGAGATTAAGAGTAAGATTATGAGTAAGAGGACTGCGGTCTTCTGCTCTTAATCTTACTCATAATCATACTCTTAATCTCGCCCCTCCGCTCTCGCCCCTCTACCCCGCCCTCCGAATCTTCTCCGCCTGCTCCTCCAACCGCTTCGGCGAAACCGGGGTCGCCGTCCCCAACTCCTGCGCGAATAGGGACACCTTGTATTCCTCAATCATCCACCGGAATTCCTCGATCCGCTCGCGCCGCTCGGCCGACGTGTCGCCCGGGCGCGCCGACTCCCACTGACGCAACGCGGCGACATACGGCGCAATCAACCGCACGCGCTCCTGTTCCTTCGGCGGATTCGAGGACGCCCGTTCAATGCGCAACAGCAGCGCGCGGAGATAGCGGGCTTGATGATGCAACCGTTCGAAGGGAATCACCTCCAGAAACCGGTGCGGTATCAACGCCGTCAGTTCTTCGCCAAACGGATTTGCCAGCGGCACGGCAGTCTTCAAACCGAGCTGACTGAAATCGGTAAGCTTCTGCGGCTTCGACGCGGCGGGTTTGGTGCCCGGCGGCGGACCCATCCGCTGTTGGATCTGTTGACGCAATTGCAACAGAGTCCGAACCCGGTCGATCAACTGCTGTCCCAATCCGGGCAACAACCGACGGGCATTCTCCACTGCGTCATGGAACTTCGCCTCCGACAACACCGGCAGCGGTTCCGCCGGCAGCAGATAGCGTTTCAAACAAACGAGAGCCGAGTCCTGCAACTCCTGCGCGGTTCCCAACGCTGCGTCGTGGAATTCCAGACGCGCCAGCGCCCGCAAATCCTTCTCGAGCCAGGCCAGATCCTTTTGCAACGCGAGTTCCACCAATCGGCCGACACCCGTCACGCTGGCCTCGCGTGCTGAGGCCTCAGTCCGGAACAACCGAACGCTTACGCCATCCTCCTCCTGCTTGAGACCCGGCCACGCGTAAATGGTCGGCCCGGTCCCTTCCTGAACCGTCACCCGCGGCGGCAGGTCGCCGCACGTCCATGCCGTCATTCCAAAACGTTCCCAGCGCCGGGCTGCCGTCTTCCAGAACGGCGCATCGTCCGCGACATGAATCGCCGACCGGGCAATCTGCTGTTCCAACTGCAACCGCAGCGCCTGGAGATCCCGCCCGGCACCCAGCACCTTTCCCCGGCCATCGAACACCTCCACCCGCGGCCGCAGATGGGCCGGAATCGTGTCCAACTTCCACGCTTCGACCGGTACGTCCACGCCGTAGCGGTCTTTCACAAATCCACTCAACGCCAGTGCCAGCGAGGAACCGGACGGAACGAATTCACGCGCGATCTCAACCACCTTCGGCGCGAAGGGCTGCAATTCCCGACGAAGGGATTTTGGCAAACTCTCCAGCAATTCCTTGGCCTGATCGACGCGCAAACCGGGTACCGACCAGAACACGGCGGCCGGCGAAACCTCGCGCACGAGTTCGACGGGCAGGCGCAGGGTCGCACCGTCGTTGTCTTCCCCGGGTGCGTAGGCGTAGGCGAGTTCAACCTGGCGCCCTGCCAACACCAGGGACTCGGGAAACGCATCGGCGTCGTAACCCAGGTCCTGTTCGCCCACGAGATCCGCCTCGCCGACGCAGAGCGCCTCGCGATCCGGCAGGCCGTTCACGAACCGGTTCAATTCTGTCACCGAAGCCACCGCTTCGATCCGTGCGGCGTAGAACTTGAACAGGGATTGATCCAGGTCGAGCTGATGATGGCGCATGCGGGTCTGCCACGTCTCCACCTTGTGCCGCACGCTTCGATTGTGGGCGAGGAACGGAAACCGCCGGAACGCCTCCTCAATATTCGAAGTTTTGTCTCCGTCCTCTTCTCCTTCATTCAACGCCGCATCGTGCCGGCTCCGGCGCAATTTCTCAGGGAACAACGCCTCCTCCACCAACGCCGAGCGGATGAAGATCGCCGTCGCGTCCTTCGCATTAAAATTGGAATAGCTGACCTTGTGACGCTGCACCTCGAATCCCTGGAAGGTCACCACCTCCTCGACCAACACCCGGCCGGCCTCCGCGCTCCAATGCGGATTCAAATGGGTCACCTTGCAGAGATGCGGCGCGAGTTGAAGGATCCACTGCGACTCAATGCCCGCAATCGTCCGGGCGAACCGCTGCGAGGTCTCCACGATCTCCCCCGCCACGATCCATTCCGGCTGGCCGGATTTCGGCTTCGGCGGCTCCGGCGTTTTGGGTTTTCGTACGCCACCGCGTTGGGGTCGATCCCCACGCTCAAACAGCGCGGACCCCGGAAACACCATCACCTGTCGATTGCCAGTGGCCTTGTACTGATTGCGCTCCTCCCGCAGTGCGACGTGACCAAGCAGTCCGGCGAGGATCGAGCGATGAATCGCCTCGTAGGTCGCGCCACCCGCGCGCGGCGGCTGCGCGGCGTCCTGAGCCAGTGCGTCCTCCAGTTGCGAATGCACCTCCTGCCATTCCTTCATCCGGGTGTAGGAAAGAAAATGCTGCCGACAAAACCGGCGTCGGGCGTTCTGCGTCCGCAATTCCTCCCAGGTGTCGTGAACCGCGTTCCACACGTTCAACAGCCCGATGAAGTCGGAGCGCGCATCTACATGACGCCGATGCGCTGCGTCGGCCGACTCCCGTTGATCCAACGGACGTTCCCGCGGATCCTGGATGCTCAACCCGGCGGCGATGATCAGCAGTTCACGGGTCGCCTTTTCCTCCCGCGATTGCAGCAGCATCCGGCCGAGCGTGGGATCGATCGGAAGCCGGGCCAGTTCCTGTCCGATCGCAGTCAACTGCCGTTGCTCGTCCAACGCGCCCAACTCCTGCAGCAATGCAAAGCCGCCGGCAATCGACGAAGGTGAAGGCGGTTGCAGGAAGGGAAACGTCTCAATGTCGCCCAGCCGAAACGCCATCATCCGCAGAATGACCTCGGCGAGATTCGAGCGCTGAATCTCCGGCTGCGTGAACTGCGGCCGCGCCTGATAGTCCTCCTCGCTGAAGAGCCGGATACACACGCCCGCCTGCACGCGACCCGCGCGGCCCTTGCGCTGGTTCGCGCTGCTCTGCGATACCGGCTCGACGGGCAGCCGTTTGGTACGGGTGCGAGGATTATAATGACTGATCCGCGCCAGACCGGCATCGATGACAAACCGAATTCCGGGAATGGTGAGTGACGTTTCGGCAATGTTGGTGGCCACGACCACCTTGCGCCGGGTGCTAGGGGCGAACACCCGCTGCTGTTCACCGGAACTCAGCCGTCCGTACAACGGCACCACCTCCACTTCGCGGCCATATCGGCCTTCAATTTGATCACTGGCCTCACGGATGTCCTTTTCGCCGGGCAGAAAAATCAGGAGATCGCCATCGCTTGAATCGATCAGAACCGTTTCCGCCGCCCGCACCGCCGCGCCCACAAAATCAACGTCCGCCTCTTCACCCGGCTGAACCGGCGCCCCCTTCGACTGCGTCAAATCACCTTCCGGCGCATACACCACTTCCACCGGAAAACTCCGCCCCGAAACCTCGATCACCGGCGCATTGCCGAAATGCCGCGAGAACAACTCGGTGTCGATCGTGGCCGAGGTGATGATCAATTTCAGATCCGTCCGGCGGGTGATCAGGCCCTTCAGATAGCCCAGCAGGAAATCGATGTTCAGCGAACGTTCATGGGCTTCATCGATGATGAGCGCGTTGTATTCCGACAACAACGGATCGCCCTGCGTTTCAGCCAGGAGAATGCCGTCGGTCATCAACTTGATGTAGGTCTCCGGACCCGACCGATCGTCGAAGCGGATCTTGCAGCCCACTTCGCGGCCCCATGGCACGCCGAGTTCTGCCGCAATGCGCTGGGAAATCGACAACGCCGCCACCCGTCGCGGCTGGGTGCAACCGATCATCGCCTCAATGCCCAGACCCGCTTCCAGACACATTTTTGGAATCTGGGTGGTTTTGCCCGATCCGGTTTCGCCGGCCAGCACCACCACCGGATGGGCCCGGATAGCGGCAACGATGTCGGCGCGGCGTTCGGTGATCGGAAGCGAATCGGGATAGCTGACCTGCGGTACATGCACCCGGCGCAGTTCGCGGAGTTCGATGGATTGGCGAGCCTCGCTGAGAAGCCGGTCCAACACCGCGGACCGCTGATCGGGATGCAAGGTCCCCTGCAACAATCGCGTCGCCCGCGCTCCCAGCCGCACCCAATCGGGCAGCAGGCAGCGCGGCAACATCGCCTTCAATTCATGGATCCGGCCGTCGTTCATCCCAGAGCCGCGCAGGATGACTGGGAAGCCGCCCGAGGGGAATCCGGTAGATTTGAATGACTCGACGGAGCAACGGAGACGAAAAATTTGGAAAGCACGAAGGCAGGAAAATGAACGAGTCGGTGAGTTCAGTTCCAGGCCAAGTACCAAGCCGACGGGGCCTGTTTTGAGAGAGGGTGGCTTGTCGTGTCACTCCACCTCTCGCACTCGGTGGACTCCCTCCCCTCCATTCGGAATGGAGGGGAGGGCCGGGGAGAGGCGGTGCTCCACAATCACTGATGAAAGCTCGGCTAAACGGGGTAGAGGATTTCAAAAATACACCGACAGTTTGTGGCCATTCTCACCCATCGCCGGCTCCAACGCCTTCGCCCAACCGCATCCCCTTTTGCGTGACGACCCACGGTTCGCACTCCAGCCTCGGACCATGTTCCACCGCCTGCTGCTTTGCCTGGCTGCATTTCTGTCGTTTGCGGTCCGGGCTGACTCCTTTCCGGTGGCAATCCGTGTGGATGCAAACCAGTCGCTCGGCCCCCTGCCGCCGATCTGGCGGTTCTTCGGTGCGGATGAACCGAACTACGCCACGATGCCCGACGGACGTAAACTTCTCGGACAACTCGGACAACTCGATCCCGCCACACCCACCTTCTTCCGCGCCCATAGCCTGCTGAGTTCGGGCGACGGAACGCCCGCTTTGAAATGGGGATCCACTGGTGCCTACGGCGAAGACGGTCAGGGCCGACCGATCTATGATTGGTCGATCGTCGACCGGATCTTCGACACCTATCGTGCCAGCGGACTGCATCCGTACGTCCAGATCGGGTTCATGCCCGAAGCATTGTCGATTCACCCCGTCCCCTATCGGCATCATTGGAAGCCGGGCGACAATTACGGCGACATCTACACCGGCTGGGCCTATCCGCCGAAGGACTACGCGAAATGGGAGGAATTGAACTATCAATGGGCGCGTCATTGCCTCAGCCGGTACGGACGCGCCGAGGTGGATCGTTGGTGGTGGGAGGTTTGGAATGAGCCCAACATCCCCTACTGGAAAGGCACTCCGACCGAATACCACCGGCTCTACGATTATGCGGTCGCTGGAATCCGACGGGCCCTGCCCAACGCGCGGGTCGGCGGTCCCGAATCGACCGGCCCACGGGAACCGAACGCTGCGCGTTTTCTCCGCGAGTTCCTCGAGCATTGCGTGCGCGGAACCAACTACGCCACCGGGCGGATCGGTTCACCGCTGGATTTCATTTCCTTCCATGCCAAGGGCGCTCCGGGCGTCACCAACGGTCACGTTCGCATGGGGATTTCATCGCAGTTGAAGGATTTCGACGCCGGCTTCGGCATCGTCGCCGGCTTTCCGGAACTGCGGAAGCTGCCGATCGTCATCGGCGAATCCGATCCCGACGGTTGCGCCGCCTGTTCGGCCGAGGTGTACCCGCAGAACGCCTATCGCAACGGCTCCCTCTACGCCAGCTACACCGCCGCCAGCTTCGCGCGCGCCCACGAACTTGCCGACCGTCACGGGGTGAACCTCACCGGGGCCCTCACCTGGGCCTTCGAGTTCGAGGGCCAACCGTGGTTCGCGGGATTCCGCGCCCTCGCCACCCGCGGCGTCGAACTCCCGGTTCTGAACTCGTTTCGCATGATGGCTAAGTTGCACGGGCAACGATTGCATTCGGAATCGACGGCAGCGCGGCGCATCGACGACATCGTTCGCGCCGGTGTTCGCGGCGGACCCGAGGTTTCCGTCATCGCCGCCCGCGATGGCCGGACGGTCTCGGTCATGGTCTGGCACTATCAGGACGAAGACCTCTCCGGTCCCGACGCGCGAATCACGCTTTCCGTGTCCGGGATGCCGACGAATTCCAACGTGCGGGTCCATCAGTTCTGCATCGACGGCGATCACAGCAATGCGTTCACCACCTGGGCTCGAATGGGCGCGCCGAAGAATCCCACAGCATCACAGGTGCGGCAGCTCGAACACGCCGCGGCACTCGCCGAATTGCCGGTTTCAAGCCAACACGTCCCGGCCGATGGAATCCTCAACCTGCAGTTCGATCTCCCGCTGCAAGGCGTATCACTGCTGGTCTGCGAACCCGCGCGATAACACCACTGGGAGCGCCGCGACACAGGCTCAAGTAGCACGACATTCGCACATCCGCCGAAAGCTATCGCGCCTTGGAAGGCATCGCGCAGCGAAACCGTTCGAGCGCTTGGCAGCGCGAGTGGCAGTCGCGTAATCGCGGGTCCAGCGGACCTTCGACCTGGGCTTCATCGAAACGCTGGCCCGGCTGTTTCGCATGAAAGGCGGCACGCGCAGCCCACGCCGTGCGGGTCGAATCCGAGAGTTCGATCCCGGCAAAAGCGGCGATCGCTTCGACCACGGGGATCATGTCGCGTTGATAGGCAACCAGGAGCACCCGGGGATCGGTCCGCGCGATTTCCAGAAACGTGTCGTAGTAAAACCCGAGGACAGCCGGAAGATGATCCGCCAGTGCTCGCTCCGCTGCTTCCGGACCGAAGTGGAACAGCGTGTCTTCAACCAGGCCCCGCACCGCATGCATCCCAGGCCGGCGTTGATGAGACTGCACGACGGCGGCGGGCTCACGATAGAGCAGGATGAAGGGCGTTTGCGGATAGAGTGCCCGCAACTCCGCGTGCAAACCGGTGTGCCAGCTATCGAGTTTGATCACCAACGAGCGTTCCGTTCCGTTCCGACGTTGACCATGAAGCCGGATGGCCGCGGGCAGTGACTTTGCGACATCGACCGCCTGCAGTCCGGGGCGAAAACGGGCCCGGAGGAGTTGATCCAGGAACGGCACCTCGGAAAGAACCACGCAGGAGGTTTCGAGGCTCAACAGTTGAGAGACGAGGGTCGATCCACAGCGGGAGACGTGAAACACAAAGGCGGCCGGTTCGAGCGTGTCGAGTTCCGCCGCGGCAAGAGGCAACGCCGAAAGCGGTGTCACCCGGGGCGGGCCAAAACTGTTCTCCGGCAGGCTCAGAACACTCGCGATGGTTTCTTCGAAGAACGGTTGAGTGAATGCGGTCGGTCCAACAAACAACCAGCGACAGACCGGGCCTTCCGGACTGGCCTGAATCCGGTACGGCACCCATCCCTGCCAGCTACCGGTCATGAGAAAGTTCCGCCTCGAGTTCGGGGATCAACGCCAGGGACGCCGGAGTGTTCATGGCTCGAAACGCCTCGATCATCTGCCGCAGTTGGGCCGGATCGCGACGAAGGGTTTCACAACTCACCTCGGCCCGGGTAAAGCATTCCTGGAGCCAGTCGTTTACACCGCAATCGATGACCAAATGGACGCGGTCGGTCGTCCCGCGATTGGCAACCTGATGGGTGAGGTTCGCATTGATGTACCAGCACGAACCGGGATCCATGATGACGCGCTGACCGTGAATCACGAACTCGACCTCGGGATTTGTGAAGACCGGCACGTGAAGCCGGGCTTCACCATTTTCAAACGCGAGCTCGGCATCGTTGTGGGGTTTGATGACCGAGCCTCGCTTCAGATTCAGAAGCCGGGCGGACCGCACGGGACATTGGAGCAAACTCAGGAATCGTTCAACGGACGGACAATGGGCCAGCAACGGTGTCGATGCGTAGTCCGCCGCGGCAATGCCCAGCGCGAAGGGCAGAGCCTCATCCGCAACACCCCCCAGTGAGCGAAGCGGCAGCACAGACCAATCGCCCTGGTAGTGCGCGGTTTGGAAGTGTAGCTGCCACCGGTTCGGCAGCGCCGCGACCTCCGATTGAAGCGCGGGAAGATCGACCGGAAGATCGAGTCGGGCGCAGCGGATCACCTTCATGCTCGTGAAAAACTACCAGCGACAAACCGACCGCGCCACTCCCGACACCGCACCCCGGGGCTTTCGCCTTGTAACCAAGGATCACGGTCCTAGCATGACTTCATCAAATTTGCCCGGCTGATGAACGTTCTTCGCACTCGGGCGTTCAGTGCTTCGAGCAGGGGATTGGCGGGGGCCGATACCATCCTCGGTTTCGTTCGTTGCGAGTCGAGAGTTCACTATCCGTCGTCGCCCCAATGAGTCTGGTCACCCTCGCCCTGCGCCGCCCGTTCTCCGTCATTGTGGCGGTGATCGCGGTCATTCTCACCGCCGGATTGGCGTTGCAACGGATGCCGCGGGATATTTTCCCCAGCCTCGGCGTTCCGGTGATCTACGTCGCCCAACCCTACGGCGGCATGGATCCGGCCCAGATGGAGGGCTACCTCACCTACTACTACGAGTATCACTTCCTTTACGTCACCGGCATCGAACACGTGGAATCGAAGTCGATCCAGGGCGTCAGCCTGGTCAAATTGCAGTTCCATCCAGGGACCGACATGGCCCAGGCGTTGGCGGAAACGATCGCCCAGGTGAATCGCGCCCGGGCGTTCATGCCGCCCGGAACGGTGCCGCCGTTCGTGATGCGGTTCGATGCCGGCAGCGTTCCCGTCGGCAGTCTCGTTTTCACCAGCGCCACCCACACCGTCGCCGAATTGCAGGACGCCGCCCTGAACCGCGTTCGACCACTCTTCGCCACGCTGCCCGGCGTCTCCGCACCACCTCCGTTCGGCGGCAGCGCGCGGGCGATCGTCATCCGCGCCAACCCCGACCGACTCCGGGCCTACAACCTGTCACCCGATGACGTCGTCCGGGCGCTCGCCTCGGCCAATACCGTTACCCCGTCGGGCAACATCCGCATCGGCGACCAAATCCCCATGGTGCCGCTCAACTCCATCGTCCGTTCCGTGAAGGAGCTGGAAAACGTCCCGATCAAAGCCGGAGTAAATCCGGCCATCTTCATCCGCGACGTAGGCACGGTGGAGGATGCCTCCGACATCGCCACCGGCTACGCGCTGGTGAACGGGCGGCGAACGGTCTACATCCCGGTCACCAAACGGTCCGATGCCTCCACGCTGAGTGTCGTGCAGCGGGTGCGGGAGAATCTTCCAAAATTCCAATCCGCACTGCCGGACGGAATGAAGGTCAGCTACGAATTCGACCAATCGCCGTATATCACCCGGGCCATTCGCGGACTGGCAGTGGAAGGCGCCCTCGGTGCCATGCTCACCGGATTGATGGTGCTGCTGTTCCTCCGAGATTGGCGAACAGCCCTGGTGGTGGTCCTGAACATTCCGCTCGCCTTGCTGGCCTCGGTCATCGGGCTTTGGCTCACCGGCCAGACCATCAATCTGATGACTCTCGGCGGTCTCGCCCTGGCGGTCGGCGTGCTGGTCGATGAAGCCACGGTCACCGTCGAAAACATCCACACCCGGCTCACACAAGGCCGGTCCATCGCCCTCGCCGCCTACGAGGCCACGATCGAAACCGCCGGCCCACGATTGCTGGCGATGTTGTGCGTGGTTGCGGTGTTCATTCCGGCATTCTTTATGGTGGGCGCGGGACGGGCGCTGTTCCTGCCGCTCGCACTGGCGGTCGGATTCGCCATGGCCGCGTCCTATCTTCTCTCCACCACGCTGGTCCCCGTTCTGGCTACCTGGCTCATCCGGGCACCGAAACCCGGCACAGCTTCGGAGGCTGCAAATGCCAGGCCTGAATCGAGTCGGTATTCAGCCTTCCTGAGCACCGTCGTGGATTTTCGCGGATGGGTGGCTGTTCTGACTCTGGCGTTGACCGGTGTGATTCTGTGGCAGGTCGGCGGACGGCTCGGCACGGAACTGTTTCCGTCGGTCGATTCCGGACAATTCCAGCTCCGCCTCCGCGCCCCTGCCGGCACGCGCATCGAACGGACCGAAGCCATCGCCACCAACGCGCTCGCCGCCATCAAGTCCCGGGTCGGCGCCGAACACGTCGAGATCACACTCGGCTTCGTCGGAGTCCAGCCTCCGTCGTTTCCGATCAACACCATTTACCTGTGGACGGGCGGACCGGAAGAAGCGGTGTTGCAGGTCCAGTTGAAGCACGGATCCGGCATCCGGATCGAGACGTTGAAGGAGGAGTTGCGCCGGGAATTCGCCACCACCCTGCCCGGGGTCAACTGCTCCTTCGAACCGAGTGACATCATCAGCCGGGTGATGAGTTTTGGATCGCCCACTCCGGTCGAAGTGGCGATCAGCGGACCCAACCTGGCCGCGAATCGGGACTTCGCCGAGAAGGTGCGCGAAGGCCTGTCGACGATTCCTTCGCTGCGCGATCTTCAATACGGCCAGGCCCTCGACGTGCCGACGATTGAGGTCAACGTCAACCGGGAACGCGCCGGCTTGATGGGCGTTACCGTCGGCGATGTGGCCCGCGCGCTGGTACCCGCCACATCATCGAGCCGGTTCACTTCACCGGTGTATTGGGCCGATCCAGCCAGCGGCGTGGCCTATCAAGTTCAGGTCGAAATCCCGCAGGCGCGGATGAACTCAATTGAGGAACTGCGCAACGTTCCGGTCAACTCACTTGGCGGCACTTCGCTGCCGTTGCGAAGTGTCGCCGGCGTTCAGAAGGGCACGGCCATCGGCGAATACGACCGTTACAACATGCAGCGCCAGGTCAGCCTGACCGCCAATGTGGTGGGCGAGGATCTGGGTTCCGTGTCGCGCCAGCTCTCGGCCGTCCTGGCCCGACTGGGTCCGCCACCGGCCCGGGTGGCGCTCGCGGTGCGCGGTCAAATCGCCCCGATGGTCGCCATGTTCGACAGCCTGGGCACCGGACTCGTGCTCGCCATCATCGTCATCTTCCTGTTGCTCGCTGCTGCCTTTCAATCCTTCAAACTGTCCTGCGTCGTCGTTTCCACCATTCCGTCGGTGCTCGCGGGTGTGGCGCTCTCCCTGGCCGTCACCGGAACCACCCTCAATCTCCAATCGTTTATGGGCACGATCATGGCAGTGGGTGTCGCGGTCGCGAATGCGATCCTGCTGGTCACCTTCGCCGAACGGGCACGCCTCGCCGGTGCCACAGCCGCAGCGGCAGCCGTCGAAGGTGGACGCACCCGGTTGCGACCCATTCTCATGACCGGCCTGGCGATGACCGTCGGCATGCTTCCGATGGCGCTCGGCTTCGGCGATGGAGGCGAACAAAGCGCGCCGCTCGGACGCGCGGTAGTGGGCGGCCTGGTTGCCGCAACTTTGAGCACGCTTGCCGTGTTGCCCGCGGTTTTCGCACTCGTCCAATCCAGCGCCGGCCGGCATTCCGCATCGCTCGATCCCCTGGATCCAACCAGCAGCCGTCATGTCCGCGCATAGAGTATTTTTCCATCTACGACCGGCTTCCCGATGAAATTCTTTCCCTCCTCCACCAGCATTTTCGCCGCCGGCCTCTCCCTCGCCGTGCTGCTGGAGGGCTGCAAGCGGCCCGCCACCGAAGCCGCCAAAACCGCGCCGGCTTCGAGTCTGCAGGTGCAAGTCACCCGCATTCATCGGGGTCCAATCACCCGCAGCATCAGCCTCCCCGCCAATCTGCGCCCGCTGCAACAAGCCACCCTGTATGCCAAAGTGGCCGGCTATCTCAAAACCATCCCGGTCGACCGCGGCAGCATCATCAACGCGGGCGACATCATTGCCGAAATTGAGGCACCCGAGTTGCTCGCTGATCGCGCGAAATTCCAGTCGGAGGCCGAGGTGGCCCGCGCCGATTTTCAACGATTGAGCGAGGCATTGAAACGGGCGCCCGATCTCGTGGTGCCGCTCACCGTGGACAACGCCCGCAGCCGGATGCAGATGGCCGAAGCCGGCCTGAAGCGCAGCGAGACCCTCCTCGGCTTCACCCAGATCACGGCCCCGTTTTCCGGCGTCGTCACCCGGCGCTGGGCCGACGTTGGCGCCTTGATTCCGGCCGGCACCGGCAACACGCCACCCCAGAACGCCGCGATCGTGACGCTGATGGATTTCAGCCGCGTTCGAGTCGAAGTGTTCGTTCCCGAACCCGAAGCGCCGCTTCTGAAGGCGGGTCTTGCCGCGCTGGTTCAGATCGATGAATTGCCCGGGACCAGCTTTGCCGGACAGGTCACCCGCATCGGCTGGTCGCTGGATGAATCCACCAAAACGATGCCGGTGGAGATCGAACTGGAAAACCCGGACCGCGTGCTGCGCCCGGGGATGTTTGCCACCGCCAAGATTTCCGTCGCCCACAAGCCAGACGCGCCGTTGCTGCCCGTCGAGGCATTGGTGGTGGAAAAGGCCAAGACCTCAGTCTTCCTGCTGGTCGACGGGCACGCCCGCAAGACGCCGGTCAAGATCGGCTTCGAGGACGGCAAATCATTCGAAGTTCTCGACGGTGTCCCAACGGATGGTGTGGTCGTCCTTACCGGAAAACTGGCCCTGACCGATGGACAATCGGTGAACTCCGCGGAGGCCAAATGAGACGAATCCGCGTCTGGATCCTCTCGCTCGTCGCACTGACCGGACTGTTTTCCGCCACCGGTGTGGACGTCACCAACACTCCAGCTTCGGGCAATGCCCGCCCGTTCGTTCTCGACCTTCCCACCACGTTGCAGCTCGCCGGTGCGCGCAATTTGGAAATTCAGATCGCCCGGGAAAAACTGACCGAAGCCAGGGCCGACCACGAAAGTGCGGTGTGGCAGTTCTTCCCATCAATCATTCCCGGACTCGGCTACCGACGGCACGATGACTTGATTCAGGACGTGGCCGGCAACGTCACCGAAGTTCACAAGGATTCCTACACTGTTGGTCCGACGCTTTCCGGACAACTCGACCTTGGCGATGCCATCTATCGGAAGCTGGCCGCCCATCAGCGTGTGAAAGCGGCCGGGTTTGCCGCGGAAAGCCAGCGCCAGGAAAGTCTCCTCGCCGCGGCGGAGTGCTATTTTGATCTGACCCGAAGCCACGCCGCCGGCCGTGTCGCCGAGGATTCCATCCGCATCGCGGAAGAGTTCGCGGCGCAACTGAAGCAGGCCGTCGGAGCCGGCATCGCCTTCCGCGGTGATGCCTTGCGAGCCGAGGTCCAGGTCGACCGAAACCGACTGGCCCTGCGCCAGGCCCGCGAGCAATCGATCCTGGCCGCCGCGCGACTCGTCCGAATCCTGCATCTCGATTTCAGCCCGGAAACGGCGATGGCGGTGTCGGACGATGGTCTGGTACCGCTGGTTCTGATCGCCACGAACCGGACGCTCGAGGCAATGGTGGTCCGGGCAAAGACTCTTCGGCCTGAGATCCAGCAAAGTCGGACCCAGATCCGCGCGGCTGAGGATCTTCGCGACGGAGCCCGCTATGGTCCCCTGGTGCCGAGTCTGGGAGCACAGGTGTTCGCCGGTGGACTGGGCGGCGGCGTGAACAACGGACCGGGCCGTTTTGGCGCGTCGGAGGATTACCAATTCACCCTCGGTTGGCGTCTTGGACCCGGTGGACTCTTCGATCGCGGCCGAATCCGGGCCAACGAATCACGCCTGCAAGTCGCACGGCTCAACGATCAGAAACTCGCCGACGACATTACCCGTGAAGTGGTGGAAGGATTGACCCGGGTGCAATCGCTGGGCGACCAACTCCAAACTGCGCGACACGCCGTCGAGACCGCATCCGAGGTGCTCCGCCTCGCCGCTGATCGCAAGGAATTCGCGGTCGGCGCTGTCCTCGAGCGGATCCAATCCGAGCAGGATCTAACCCACGCGCGCCTCGACTTCCTCACGCTGGTCGCCGAGTTCAACAAGGCCCAGTTCGCACTCCAAAAGGCGGCCGGCGAACCGATGCCCAGCGGTGAACCCACGATTTCGCACCCCCGCTGAGTCCGCCTAAACCGGCCGTCGACAGACGACATAGTTGGACATCCCAAACAATCGGGAGGTCTGCAGCTTTTGCCAGCCGGGCAATGACTTGATGAGACGTTTCCAACCGGCTTGATGGGCCGAGACACCCATGCCCAAGTACTGGGCGCGGACCACTTCGAATCCGGCCTTCTGGATCGCTTCCAACAGCACCCGCTGGCCGTACTCGCGATAGTGGATGTCGGGATAGGAAATCATCTTCCCGGCGGCATCAATCTTCGGCATCGCCGCAAAATCGGAATCGCCCCAGCAGGTGCCCTGACCGCGGAGGACGCGGATCGCGTTGGAGAGCGTTAAGGGATTCGGCGTGGTCAGGATCAACAATCCGCCCGGGCGCAGAATCCGTCGGACCGCCTCCAGGAAACCCACCGGATGCGTGAGGATATGCTCGAACACTTCGCCCAGGATGGCCCCATCGAACGAATCGGCGGGAACCGCGGGGAACGGATTCAGTTCGTTGAAATTCGCTTCAAAATAGGGTGCCCCGATTTCCTTCAACATTCCGGTGCGCTCGGGAACGGCTGACTCCGCCAGGGCATCAATGCCGGCGGTGGCGTAGCCGAATTGGGTGAGCAGGTAACACAGGAAGCCGTTGTAGCAGCCGACGTCGACGACCCGCGCGGATCCAGTCCCGGTGGCCGGCGGCAACAACTCCAGCAGATCAGCCATCATCTGGAAGAGGCGCGGCCGGTTCTCTTCGAGATGGATTCCGCCGAACCAGGTGTCGTCCGGATACAAACGCCGGAGTCGGGACCAGGCCTCGTCGAGATTGCGGGTGACCGTCATTGGGCGGAACGGAGACTGGTGATTCCGTTCGAAAAACCCAATTCAAAACCGGTGCGGTGCGTGCGGATGCGCGGCGAACCCAATGAGGGTGGGGTATGGAGCCCGTCCTGCAGTTTGACGGGTACATAGCGCCGTCGACGCTTCGCTCTGCCGGCGCACTCCATAGGGGGCGTTCCATCTGTTGCCGAGGCTGCGGCATTTCCGGTAGGCTCCACGGACGCACATGAGCGATCTGTCCAAGGCCTACGAGCCGCAATCCGTTGAATCGAAGTGGTACGAGTTCTGGCTGAAGCGCGAATGCTTCACCGCCGATCCTGCCCGGGTATCCCCCACCCGGCCGGCGTATTCCATCGTCATCCCGCCGCCCAACGTCACCGGCGTTCTCACTCTCGGCCACGTTCTCAACAACACCATCCAGGACATCCTCGCCCGCAAGGCGCGCATGGACGGCAAGGAAGTCCTCTGGCTGCCCGGCACCGATCACGCCGGCATCGCCACCCAGAATGTCGTCGAAAAGACGCTCAAGAAGGCCGGCGAGATCAAGCATCGCGATGATCTCGGCCGCGAAGCCCTGGTCGCCCGGATCTGGGAATGGAAGGACAAGTACGGCGGCATCATCCTGAAGCAATTGCGCGCACTCGGCGCGTCCTGCGACTGGACCCGTACCCGCTTCACCATGGACCCGGAGTATTCCCGGTGCGTCCAGAAGGTGTTCGTCGATCTCTACAAAAAAGGCCTGATCTACCGCGGGATGCGGATGGTCAATTGGTGTCCCGCATCGCTCACCGCCTTGTCGGATGAAGAGGTGGTGATGAAGGAGCAGAAGGGCTTCATGTACCATTTCCGGGTCGAAGTGGCCGAACTGCCCGGCACCTTCTTGACCATCGCGACCACCCGGCCGGAGACCATCCCCGCTGACACCGCGGTGGCCGTGAATCCCAAGGATCCTCGCTACCAACATCTCATCGGCAAACACGTCTATCGCGCGTTGCCGCTCGATTTGCCGATGGAACAGCGCCGGATCCCCATCATTGCGGACGATTACGTGACGTTCGACTTCGGCACCGGCGTGCTGAAGGTGACCCCCGCGCACGACAAGGCGGACTACGAGATCGGCCTGCGCCACAAGCTGCCGGTGATCGATATTCTCACGCCCGACGGAAAGATGACCTCCGACGCGGGCGCCGAATTGGCCGGACTCGATCGGTTCGTTGCCCGCAAGCGTTCAATGGAATAGCTGGAAAGCGCCGGCGCGTTGGAAAAAGCCGAGCCCTACACCAACAACGTGGGCTTCAGCGAACGCGCCGATGTGCCGGTCGAACCGCGCCTCAGCGAGCAGTGGTTTCTCAAGTATCCCAGCGTCGAAGCCGCCCGGAACAGCGTGGTGCAATCTGGGAGCGCCGGCATCCTGCCGGCCAGTGGGAGCGACGAACACGCCGCCAGGATGGCAGCGCTCCCAGGGGGTGAGATGCGATTCTACCCGGATCGTTGGGCCAAGGTGTACGACCATTTGCTCGGCGGAATTCAGGACTGGTGCATCAGCCGACAGCTTTGGTGGGGGCATCGCGTGCCGGTGTGGACGTTCCTGTGGAAAGGCCCCGTCGCGACTGCGCCGAGCGATTCGCAGCAGGTTCACATGGATCTTCCGTTCCTGACGAAAGAACAAAATCTCCAGACTGCCGCGCAGGTTATACGTCCTGGGACTGAGACCGGTGAAATCTACATCGGGATTGCGGTTCAACCCGGCCATCCCGAAATCGAAGCACTGCTTGAACAAAACGGTGCCCGACAAGACCCCGACGTGCTCGACACCTGGTTCAGTTCGTGGCTCTGGCCGTTCGCCACCATGGGCTGGACGGGTGACAAGGAAATCGATGCCAGGAACCCGACCTTGGCCGCGTTCTATCCGACCACCGATCTGGTGACCGGACCGGACATCATCTTCTTCTGGGTCGCCCGCATGATCATGGCGGGCTACGAGTACATGGGCGATCTGCCGTTCAAGAACGTCTATTTCACCGGCATCATCCGCGACAAGCAGGGCCGGAAGATGTCGAAATCGCTCGGCAATTCGCCCGATCCGCTCGATCTCATCGCCAAGTACGGCGCCGATGCCCTGCGCTTCGGCGTGATGCGCGCCGCGCCGCTCGGACAGGACGTCCTCTTCGACGAACAATCGGTCGAGCTCGGCCGCAACTTCTGCAACAAGCTGTGGAACGCCTGCCGGTTCCGTCAAATGGTCGGCGGCGAAGGCACCATCGTGGAGGGCGAGATCAAGCCTGACCTGCTGACCGCCGACGATCGCTGGATCCTGATGCGCCTGGACCTGGCGATCCGCGAGGTCACCCAGGCCTTTGCCGACTACAAGTTCAGCGATGCCACCGCCACACTCTACCGCTTCTTCTGGAGCGAGTATTGCGATTGGTATGTGGAGGCGTCGAAGGCCGCGTTGCGGCCGGTTGAAGAGATGAAGAGTGAAGCGTTGAACGGGAGCACACCGTCCGACTCTTCAACCCTTCAACCCTTCAACTTCATCCCCCCTCCGCGCCAACAAACTGGCCGTGATGGACTTCGTGCTCGGCAACCTGCTGCGCGTGTTCCATCCGTTTCTGCCGTTCATCACCGAGGAGCTTTGGCACGGGATGGGTTACTCACAGGAACTGCCCGAGGATCAGGGTGGGAAAACGATCATGTTCTCGCGCTGGCCCAAGGCGCTGACTACTGAAGAGAAGGAATACTTCGGTCTCGACGAAACCGCCGAAGCCGTCGCGCAGGCGAAGTACGACCTGGTCTCGCTCGGACGCAACCTCCGCCGCGAGCTGAAGCTGGATCCGGCCAAGAAACTGCGGTTCGTGCTCAAACCGTCCGCGCCGATGCCGGACGCCGAAATCGAAGTACTCAAGCTCCTGCTCAACGCCGAAGTGGTGGAAGTGGTCGCGTCGACCTGGACACCGGAAAAAGGTACGCCCAGCGCCAGCAATGCCTTGGGGGACCTCTTCCTGCCGACCACCGGCCTGATCGATTTTGGTGCCGAGCGCGTTCGTCTCGAAAAGGAACTGGAGAAGATCCGGTCCGAAATCGAGAAGGTGCAGGTCAAACTGTCCAATCCCGCGTTCGCCGCGAAAGTTCCGGCCAAGGTGCTGGAAGAGCATCAACAGCGATTGCTCGAATGGCAGGCGAAGGAAAAGCAGACCCAGGCGGCCCTGGAGAATCTGCCGGCCTGAAACGCCCAGTTCGTTCCAAAGCATCGCTGTAAACAACGCGGCGGCGTCTTGGACTGCGTGCGGCAACGCCGCCGCTTTGCCGGCGCACTCCACATTATGGACTGCGGCGGGAAGCGAAGCGCCACGCCGCTATGAAACACGTCCCTTCGCCCCGAGCGGCGGATGTTGCACTGCGGCCGAGATTCCACGGTATCCGGGCGGTGTTGATCGGAGGCCCGGCTCCATAGCGCCGTCGACGCTTCGCTCTGCCGGCGCACTCCACACTATGGACTGCGGCGGGTAGCGTAGCGCCACGCCGCTATGAAACACGTTCCTTCGCCCCGAGCGG
>CAIVQB010000147.1 GCA_903907925.1 uncultured Verrucomicrobiota bacterium | reverse complement strand
GTCAGCGCTACCGGATGCACAGCGGCGTGGCGCTACGCTTCCCGCCGCGCTCCACAGGAAGCGCGGCGTTTTTTGTGGAGTGCGCCGGCAAAGCGGAGCGTCGACGGCGCTATGCCGCGGGACTCCAGTTCGCAAGCCGCGGATCCATGCACCATGCCCGGCTCCAGTCCGCACCCGTCCGGCAAAGCGGAGGCTCCACCGCACGCAGTCCAAGACGCTGTCGCGAACTCTCGAACATCGACTGAAGGTTGGATCAACCCCAGCTCAATACGCGGTCCGGACGCGATAAAACCGCCGCGGATCTCCGGAGGGATCCAGCACCACAGAATTCGTGGCCGTGGGGTGGACGACATTGGTCAGCGTGGTCCACACCGGCGGAAACACCGTCGTGAACTCGACCACATTGGTGGCGTTCAACGCACTGTCCCAGGTGATCTGTGCCCCGTCCGTCTGGTGGGTCACCTGGACGTTCATCAGGCTGATGTCGACGTAGATCAGGAGTGTGAAGAGGTCGTCGGTTGGACCGGGAAACCGGACCACCGGGAGTTCGCCGAAGGGTCCGCCGGAGGGGGAATTAGCGTTGACGATGATATTCGTCTGCGGCGTGCGATTGCCGACGAATGAATTGAACAGCGTGAGGGTGTTGGTGCCTCCGACCACTCGTCCGAACACGGTGAATCCGCCGCTGTTGTTGGTCGAATCCAGCGCGGCGCTGTTGTCGGCGAGGTTGAAGAAGAACTGGCTGGTCGCGGAATTGGGGTCGGAGGTTTTGGCCATGGAGACCGTCCCGGCGACGTTGCTGATCAGGGCTCCGATGCCGAATTCGTTGGTGATGGACGCGCGGGTGGTGACGGCACCGACGTGGGCGTTGGTCGTGCCCGGGGCGGTGTTGACGAATCCACCGCCTTGGATCACGAAATTGGGAACCATCCGGTGGAAAAACATCCCGGCATAAGAGCCGTCGCGGACGTATTGGAGGAAATTGGCCACCGTGATCGGGCGTTCCTGGTCGAGGAGTTCGACCTCGGTGTCTCCGAAGACGGTCCGGAAGCGAACGAAGGTTCCGCCCTGGACCGTCGTGGAAGTCCAAAGGGAGACGGTCAACAGGGACAACAGGAGCGCGCGTGTCATCGAAATCAAACTGCCGGAATCAGAGCAGTTGGGCAAGCGACGAGCCGAGGAGGCCGTTGTGGCAGGTCACCCGGACCCGGTGTTCTCCCGGCAGGTCTTCACATCCCGGCTCACCTCCCGCGCATTCGACCAGCAGGGCTCCCGCTGCGACGTCCCACAGGCGCACGCCGCGCTCGAGATAGGCGTCGAACCGTCCGTCCGCCACGTAGGCGAAGGCGAGTGCGGCGGAACCCATGATGCGGAGCTTGCGGACCTTGCGGGTGAATGCTGCGAATTGCGCGACGGTTGCTTCCAGGCTGTCGTCGTTCTTGGCAAATCCGAGGGAAACGATGGCTTCCTCGAGTTTGCGACGTCGGCTGACGTGGATGGGACGGCCGTTCAATCGAGTGACGGATCCGCGCAAGGCCGTCCAGAGGTCATCCACAAACGGATCGTACACCACGCCGACATCGGTGCGATGGGTTCCGTCGGGCAGCCGCACCTGAAGGGCGATGCTCACGCAAGCATGGGGAATGCCATAGGCGTAGTTGACCGTTCCATCGATCGGATCAACCACCCATCGCGCGGGCGCGGCCTCGACCCCGGCGTCGATCCCTTCCTCGCCGAGGACGGGAATCGTTGGAAACGCTGCGGCGAGGCTGCGGGTGATCAAACGCTGACTGCGGACATCGAGTTCCAGCTTGATGTCATGGTGCAGCGCTTCATTGACCTTCTTGGTGCGGCGCCGATGGGTGCGCATCAGTGCGCCCGCGGCCCGCGCTGCGCCGGTGGCGGCCCGGAGTGCGCGTTTCAGGTCGGTGTTCTTCATCCGTTGGCCGCAAAGGAAACCGGAATGGCCGGTCTGATGAAAGCGGAACCGTCCCTGATCTGCGCGGATTTCCGTGCGGCTACGCGCATCGAACACCCTCCCACAACTGGCGAACCAAAAACTTTTCCTTTGTCTCACCGCCGTTCGTCCGGCACAAAGACGGCCTTTCAGAAGTCATGGCGCTCATCGTCCAGAAATATGGCGGTACTTCCGTCGGCAACACGGAACGGATCAAGAACGTCGCCCGTCGCGTCGCGAAGTACCGCGCGCAGGGTGACCAGGTGGTCGTGGTGGTCTCCGCCATGAGCGGCGTCACCGACGGCCTGATCAAGCTGGCGAAGGACATCACCCTCCTGCCCAGCGAACGCGAAATGGACATGCTGCTGGCCACCGGCGAGCAGCAGACCATCGCCCTGGCGGCCATCGCCCTGCATTCGCTGGGCCTGCCCGCGGTGTCGCTGACCGGTGCCCAGGCGGGCATCGTGACCGACGGCGTCCACACCAAGGCGAAGATCCAGAACATCACGCCCAGCGAGGTCCACAAACTCCTCGATGCCGGCAATGTCGTCATTGTCGCCGGATTCCAGGGCCAGACGCCGGAGGGCGCCATCACCACTCTCGGACGCGGGGGCAGCGACCTGACGGCGATTGCGCTGGCGGCGGCGTTGAAGGCGGATCTCTGCCAGATTTACACCGACGTTGATGGGGTTTACACGGCCGATCCGCGCATTGTTCCCGCCGCCCGCAAGATTCCCGAGATCGCCTACGATGAGATGCTCGAACTGGCCGGGAGCGGTGCCAAGGTCATGCAGCTCCGTTCGGTCGAGTTCGCCAAAAAATTCAACGTGGTGTTCGAAGTCCGCTCCAGCCTGAACGATAATCCCGGAACCATCGTGAAAGAGGAAACGAACAGCATGGAAAACGTCGTCGTTCGCGGCGTTTCCTTCGACAAGAACCAGGCCAAGATCACGCTGTTCGGCGTTCCCGATCAGCCCGGCCGCGCCGCGCGCATCTTCCGCGCGCTCAGCGATGCGGCGATCAACGTCGACATGATCGTGCAGAACGCCAGCCACGGCGGCGGCGTTCCCGCGACCGACCTCAGCTTCACGGTCGACAAGCCGGACCTCGCCAAGGCCAGTCACGTCATCGACGGACTCAAGGCCACCGTCGGGTTCAAGGAAACCGTCGCCGACGAAAACATCGGCAAGCTGTCGATCGTCGGCGTCGGCATGCGCAGCCACAGCGGTGTCGCCGCCAGGATGTTCGACGTCCTCGCCCATGAAGGCGTGAACATCGGCATGATCTCCACCAGCGAGATCAAGATTTCCGTCATCATCGAGCTGTCCAAGGGCGAGCAGGCGATGCGCGCCCTGCACAAGGCGTTCCTCGAATAACCCCGGTCCGGTCCCCAGCAGGGCCGTTCGGGCGGATGCTGCTGTGAAACGTCCGGAACGAAAACTCGCGTGGCTCCTGCGGGCCATTGGCCTGCTCGATCTGGCTGCCCTCGCCGCGGTGTTCATGCCGGCGTCCTGGCACGATCACCTGCACGCCGGGGCAGGCCTCGGTCCGCTGCCCCAGGTGCCGGTGGTGTTCTATCTCGCCCGTTCCGCGTCGGCTCTCTATGCATTGTTCGGAGCGCTGCTTCTGTTTCTCTCGAGCAATGTGATCCGTTACCTGCCGGTCATCCGCTTCCTGTCCCGGATCGCCCTGATCCACGCGGCATTGCTGGTGGCCATCGATCGGGTGGCGGGACTTCCGACCTGGTGGGCGGCAGCCGAGGGATTGGGCTATGCCAGTTGGGCTGTGGCCGCCGGTTGGCTGGCGTCGAAGGTCGCGGTCGGGGCGGGGACCACCTCGCCGTTGGACGGCCGCCGTTGATTCCGCTACAACCCGGCCGTGAATCCTCTCCGGCGGGCCCGTGAAGTCTTCGCCATCGAACTGGCCGCCCTGCGATCGGTCCGGTTGGCGCTCGACGGTTCGTTTGCGACGGCGGTCGAAGCCATCGCGGCGACGGTGGCCCGCCGCAACAAACTGATCGTCGCCGGCATCGGCAAGTCGGGCAACATCGGCGGCAAAATCGCCGCCACGCTCTCCAGCACCGGCTCCACGGCGGTGGTGCTCAATCCGGTGGACGCCCTCCACGGCGACATCGGCATCATCAACGAGGGCGACCTGGTGCTCGCACTCAGCTACTCCGGCGAATCGGAGGAATTGATCCATCTCCTCCCGGCGCTGAAACGGTTCGGCGTCCAGGTTGTGGCGCTCACCGGTTCGCCCAAGTCAACCCTGGCCCGGCATTCGGATGTGGTGCTGAACTGCCGCGTCCCCCGCGAGGCCTGCCCGTTCAATCTGGCACCGACCGCGAGCACCACCGCGATGCTGGTGATGGGCGATGCCCTGGCGCTGGCGGTGATGGAGGCCCGCGGATTCCAGGTGAAGGATTACGCCAAGCGCCATCCCAGCGGGGCCATCGGCCGCGCGCTGCTGGTCAAGGTGGGTGACATCATGCGCCGCGGCGAACGCAGCGCCGTCGCCCCGGAAACCGTGACGGTGAAGGAGGCGTTGATGGTGATGACCCGGGCGAAATCCGGATCGGTCAGCGTGGTGAATCGGAGTGGAAAACTGGTGGGCGTGTTCACCGACGGCGACTTCCGGCGACGAATGGCCGCCGATGAAGCCGTCCTTGCGCGGCCGTTGAAGACGGTGATGACGCCGAAGCCGATCTGCATCCGGGAGACCGCACTCGCTGTCGAGGCTCTGCGGATTTTTAATCAGCGCAACATCGACGATTTGATCGTGGTGAATGCGCGTCGTGAGCCGGTCGGTCTCGTCGATTCCCAGGATTTGCCCAAGCTCAAATTGATGTGACCGGGGATGGCCGCTGAAATCCTTCGGGCGAGGATTCGGCACCCATTCCGACTTCCGGCGGACCCTCACTCCGGTGGGAATGCGCCACCTCCGTTGCGCCCTTCACCGGCATGCCTGCCTGTTTGCCGTCGCGCAGGGGTCACCGGATCGGCTTCACGATCGGAAAAAGTCCGATAAAACCGAATGAAAATTTCTCCCCGGCGTCGGCTCCAAACGCTTGCCTCCATGGGCATTCGAGGTGTAAGAATCCTCCGTTAAAGTCCCTTAAATTTGCGTACCGAAGAACCATGCTGACGTTGCTGGGCCCAAAGCCCCCGGGAAGTGGCTACTGCGATGGAGTGTCGCGGCGCAACTTTCTGCGCATTGGTGCGCTGGGTCTTGGCGGGATGACGCTGCCGCAGTTGATTGAGGCAGAGGCGCTTTCGGGAATTCGCAGCGCGGGGAATGGCCACAAGGCCGTGATCATGGTGTTCCTGCCGGGCGGTCCCTCGCATCAGGACATGTTCGACCTGAAGCTCGATGCCCCGCGTGAGGTTCGCGGCGAGTTCCGCCCGATCCCCACCAACGTCAAGGGCATCCAGATCTGTGAACACCTGCCTCGGCTGGCGGGCATGATGGACAAGATGACCGTGATCCGGTCGATGGTCGGAGCCTTCGACGATCATGACGCCTTTCAATGTTTGACCGGCCGTCCCAATCGAAACCAGCCGCCCGGCGGTTGGCCCGCATTGGGTGCGATGCTGTCCAAACTCCAGGGACCGGCCAACGAGCAGATCCCGCCCTTCGTCGGTCTGTCGCCGAAGATGGGCGAGATGCGCTGGGCCCGGTCCGGTGACGGCGGTTTCCTGGGCGCGGCTCATTCGCCGTTTCAACCGAACAAGGGCGGCGGCAAGGAGGACATGACCCTGAACGGCGTGACGCTGGATCGGTTGGGCGATCGGCGGGCGTTGTTGGGGGCCCTCGATCGGTTTCGTCGCGACGTCGATTCCACCGGCATGATGGACGGCCTCGACGCCTACAATCGTCAGGCCTTTGGCATCCTGACTTCGAGCAAGCTGGCCTCGGCGTTGGACTTGAAGAACGAGGATCCCAAGGTGGTGGCGCGCTACGGAAAAGGCGATCCACGGAACCGCGACGACGGCGGGCCGAAGCTGATGGAACAATTCCTGGTGGCCCGACGACTCGTGGAGGCGGGCGCGCGCTGCGTGACGCTGGCCTTCAGCCGTTGGGATCATCACGGCGACAATTTCAACGCCTTGCGGCAGGACCTGCCGTTGCTGGACCAGGGTCTCAGCGCGCTGATCGCGGATCTGCACGATCGCGGGTTGGAGCAGGATGTCAGCGTGGTGGTGTGGGGCGAATTCGGACGCAGCCCCACCATCAACAAAGATGCCGGCCGCGATCATTGGCCGCGGGTGAGTTGCGCGTTGCTGGCCGGTGGCGGGATGAAACACGGACAGGTCATCGGCTCCACCGACCGGCTCGGTGGCGAGGCGGCGGAACGTCCGGTTCAATTCGGCGAAGTCTTTGCCACCCTGTACCAGACGCTGGGGCTCGATGTGAACAAGGTCACCGTGACCGACCTCAGCGGCCGCCCTCAGTTCCTCGTCGACAACGGCTGTCAACCCATCCGGGAGTTGGTGGGATGAATCCAAAGGAAACACCATGCTGAAGATCCTCTCCCCTCAATCCCCGGAGTGCGGCTTCTGCGATGGAGTTTCCCGGCGGAATTTTCTGCGCATCGGCGCCCTGGGAATGGGTGGCCTGGCGTTGCCGGATCTGTTGCGTGCCGGTGCCGGGTCGACCGGAACGCCTGCATCCAGCCACAAGGCGGTCATTATGATCTTCCTTCCCGGTGGGCCGTCCCATCAGGACATGTTCGATTTGAAGATGGACGCACCGGCCGAAGTGCGCGGGGAATTCAAGCCGATCCCGACCAACGTTCCGGGAATCCAGATCACCGAGCATCTCCCCAAACTCGCGCGGATGGCCGACCGCTACACGATCATCCGCTCGATGGTCGGCTGCAACGGGGACCATTACGCGGCACAATGCCTGACCGGTCGCGACACCAAGAACATGCCGCCGGGCGGCTGGCCTGCCCTCGGCTCGGTGTTGTCCAAGCTGCAGGGATCCGTCGATCCGTCGATTCCGCCCTTCGTCGGGTTGTCGCCCAAGATGGGTCACGAACCGTGGTCCGAGAACGGTCGTCCCGGGTTCCTGGGAGTCGGTCACGCGCCGTTTCAACCGAACAAGGGTGGCGGTGCCGAGGACATGGTGTTGCGTGGATTGACCCTCGACCGGCTGTCCGATCGGCGGGCATTGCTGGCCTCCGTCGATCGGTTTCGGCGGGAAATCGATACCAGTGGCATGATGGAGGGAATGGACGCTTTTCATCAGCAGGCGTTCGGCATTCTCACCTCGAGCAAACTGGCGTCGGCGCTGGATTTGAAGAACGAGGATCCCAAGGTCGTGGCGCGGTACGGCAAAGGGGACCCTCGAAACCGGGACGACGGCGGGCCGAAGCTGATGGAACAATTTCTGGTCGCGCGGCGCCTCGTTGAAGCCGGCGCCCGTTGCGTGACGCTGGCCTTCAGCCGGTGGGATCATCACGGCGATAATTTCGGCGCGCTGCGCCAGGATCTGCCGCTGCTGGATCAAGGCCTCAGCACGTTGATCACCGATTTGCACGATCGCGGTTTGGACAAGGACGTGAGCGTGGTGGTCTGGGGCGAATTCGGCCGGACACCAACCATCAACAAAGAGGGTGGTCGCGATCATTGGCCGAGGGTGAGTTGCGCCCTGCTGGCCGGCGGCGGCATGAAACACGGTCAGGTGATCGGCGCCACCGACCGGTTGGGCGGCGAAGCTTCTGAACGCCCGGTGCAGTTCGGCGAAGTCTTTGCCACCCTCTACCACGGCCTCGGCATCGACGTGAACAAGGTGACCCTCCCCGATTTCAACGGTCGTCCGCAGTTCCTGGTCGATAACGGCTATCAACCTTTGCGGGAGTTGGTGGGATGAACGTGGGAATGAACAACGAACAGGTAATCACGTACCTAAAAATACTGAATTTTCCCCTGGGCCTGCTCATCAACTTCAACGAAGTGCTCATCAAACACGGCATCCAAGGGGTCTTGAATCTCAGTTAGGCGGCATTCACGCATCATGAAAACTACAAACCCATCTGGAGCGGCTTTGCGGTTATTTGGTTCATCGATCCGGTTGCTTTGGTTCACTGTTGGCCTATTGCTCGCCATCGGTGGCGCTTATCTATTTTTGATCGGCTTTGCAATTGTTGCCAACCAGGAGCTTTTGCCAGGGCTGTTGGACACCTTGGTTGGTTTCCTATTTATCAGCTCTGGTTGGCGGATCATTTCATCACGCATTCTGAGCTATGCCACCTAAACATTGGTTCGAGCCAACCGCCATGAGCCCGCAGCTTCCAGTCCGACGTCAGTGGCTGGCGGTGGCCCACCCGTGGCGTCATAGAACTGTCTAACTCCCGCTTCGCGTCTTAGCGCCTTCGTTGTTAACCCCATATGCTTTCCATACCCGGCCACGCCCGCCAATTCTGTGACGGTGTTTCGCGCCGCAATTTCCTGCGCATCGGCGCGCTCGGCATGGGTGGACTCACGCTGCCGCAGTTATTGAAGGCGGAGGCGGCCTCGGGCCTGAGTTCCGGCCGCAAGGCGGTGATCATGATCTACCTGCCCGGTGGCCCGCCGCATCAGGACACCTTCGATCTCAAACTCGATGCTCCGTCCGAGATTCGCGGCGAGTTCAAGGCCATCCCGACCAATGTTCCGGGAACCCAGATTTGCGAATACCTGCCGCGAATGGCCCGCATGGCCGATCAATACACCATCATCCGATCGATCTCGGATGCCGTGGATGATCACTCGGATTTCATGTGCCAGACCGGCCGGCGCAAGAACAACCAGCCCCCGGGCGGTTGGCCGACGTTCGGTGCCTGCGTCTCGCGTGTTCTCGGACCGGCCGATCCGGCCGTTCCCGCGTTCATCGGTCTTGAGCCGCGCATGCAGCATCGTCCATACAATGCCGCAAACGCGGGTTTCGCCGGCATTTCGCATGACGCCTTTCGTCCGGCGGCGGATGCCAAGTCGGACATGGTCCTGAACGGCATCACCGCCGACCGGCTCTCCGATAGGCGCGCGTTGCTGACCTCATTCGACCGGTTCCGCCGCGATGTGGATTCGAGCGGGTTGATGAGCGGGTTGGACGGGTTCAATCAGCAGGCGTTCGGCATGCTGACCTCGAGCCGGCTGCTCGCTGCGCTGGACATCAAGTCCGAGGATCCGCGTCTTTTGGAACGCTACGGCAAGGGTGATGCCAAGGTGCACGGGGATGCCGCCCCGATGTTGAACGAACAGTTCCTCGTCGCGCGACGCCTAGTGGAAGCCGGAGCGCGCTTCGTGACCGTGGCCTACGGTTTCTGGGATTATCACGGCAACAATTTCGGCAACGCCCGCAACGATCTTCCTCTGCTCGATCAGGGGGTCAGTGCCCTGCTTGAGGATCTGCGTCAGCGCGGCCTCGACAAGGATGTCAGCGTGGTGATGTGGGGTGAATTCGGTCGTTCGCCGACGGTGAACAAGGATGGTGGACGCGACCATTGGCCCCGCGCCAACTGCGCCATCGTGGCCGGCGGCGGAATGAAAACCGGTCAGGTGATCGGCGCCACGGATCGTCTCGGAGGTGAGCCCAGCGAACGTCCGGTTCAATTTGGGGAAGTCTTCGCCACCCTCTATCACACCCTCGGGATCGACGTGAACAAGGTGACCCTGCCGGACTTGACCGGACGGCCCCAATACCTCGTGCCGGATGGCTGCCAGCCGATGAAGGAGTTGGTCGGATGAAGCGGACGACTCACTACGCGGCCCGTTCCCCGCAGCGGTTCTCGCGGCGATTTCTGGCGACACTGTCCGGTCTGGCATTCTCCGTAGTGCTGGCGTTCGCCGTCCAGGCGGAGCCGGTTCAACTCGAATTTCGGCCGGGTGCGACCCAGTTGGTCCTGCGCGGACACGACGCCGCGCAGCAGGTCCTGGTCACGCGGGCCCAGTCGGATGGAGTCGAGCGGGATCTGACCCGCGAGGTCAAGTGGTCCGTCTCGCCGGTCAGCCTGGCTGCGGTCGACCGGTTTGGTCGCGTGACGCCGCTGGCTGACGGCGCGGGCACGCTGACGGCGGCGGTGGCGGACGGCTCGGTGGCCTCGCTTCCGTTGAAGGTGGAAAAGGTGGGAGTTTCCGCACCGATCCATTTCGCCAATCAGATTGTCCCCATCTTCACCAAAACGGGCTGCAACGGCGGCGGCTGTCACGGAAAGGCTGCGGGACAGAACGGATTTCGCCTGTCATTGCTCGGATTTGAACCCGCGGAGGACTACGAGCACCTGGTCAAGGAAGCGCGTGGCCGCCGGCTTTTTCCCGCAGCACCCGAACGCAGCCTGCTGCTGACCAAGGGCACCGCGCAGTTGCCGCACGGCGGCGGCAAGCGCATTGATTCCGATTCCGATGACTACCGGATGCTGGTCCGCTGGATCCGCCAGGGCATGCCGGTCGGCGATCCCGCCGCGCCTTCGGTTGATCGCATCTCGGTCTTCCCGTTGGAACGGACCCTGGGTCTCAACAGCGAACAACAGCTCGTGGTCACGGCTCATTACACCGACGGATCGGTTGAGGACGTGACCCGCGGTGCGCTGTACGAGCCGAATGACAAGGACATGGCGTCGACCGACACCGTGGGCCGGGTGAAGGTCTTCAATCAGCCGGGCGAGGTGGCGGTGATGGTTCGGTATCAGGGAAAGGTCGCCACCTTTCGCGGCACGGTGCCGCTCGGCGCGCCCGTCGCGCATCTCCCGCCGGCGCGCACAATGGTGGATGAACTGGTCTTCAAGCAGTTGAAAAAGGTGGGCATGCCGCCGAGCGAGATTTGTGATGATGCGACCTTCCTGCGCCGGGTGACCGTCGATGTTGCAGGTCGGATTCCGAGTCCGTCGGAATTGGCCGCCTTCGTGAAGGATACGTCCGCGGGCAAACGCGATGCGGTGATCGACCGGCTTCTCGCCTCCGAGGATTATGCGGAATACTTCGCCAACAAATGGAGTTCCCTGCTGCGCAACAAACGCAGCGAGGCGAAGCAGGCGCATGGCACGTATGCATTTCACGACTGGATTCGGGACAGCCTGAACCAGAACAAGCCCTACGATCAGTTCGTCCGTGAGGTGGTCGCCGCATCGGGTGACATCAGTGAGAATCCCCCAGTCGCCTGGTTCCGGCAGGTGAAGACGCTGCAGAACCAGTTGGAGGATACCGCGCAGTTGTTCCTCGGTTTGCGGCTCCAATGCGCCCAATGCCATCATCATCCGTACGAGAAATGGAGCCAGGCCGATTACTGGAGCTTCGGCGCCTTCTTCTCGCAGGTCGCCTACAAATCGGGCAGCCGTCCGGGTGAGGAATCCGTCGTCCACCGTCGTGGGCTGGCCCAGGCCACCAACAAGAAAACCGGCAAGCCCGTGAAGCCCGCTGGTCTGGGCGAGGCACCGGTCCGGCTGAGTCCCGACGAAGATCCGCGCCAGGCGCTGGCTGACTGGCTGACCGGCCCCAACAACCGGTTCTTCTCCCGGGCCCTGGTGAACCGCTATTGGAAGCACTTCTTCAATCGCGGCCTGGTGGATCCGGAGGACGACATGCGGGACACGAATCCCGCCACCAATCCGGAATTGTTGGACGCACTGGCCGATCGCTTTGTGAAGAGCGGCTATGATTTAAAGGAACTGGTGCGGACCCTGACCCGTTCGAGCGTGTATCAACTCAGCGCAACTCCCAACGAATTCAACGCTCGGGATCGTCACCATTTTGCGCGCTACTATCCGCGGCGATTGAATGCCGAGGTGCTGTACGACGCGGTCAACACGCTCCTGGAAACCGAGGCGCACTTCGACGGCCTGCCCGCCGGCACGCGGGCAGTGGCCCTGCCGGATAACAGCTTCAATGCGGGCAATTACTTCCTGACCGTGTTCGGCCGGCCCGAAAGCAGCAGCGCCTGCGAATGCGAGCGCAGCATGGATGCCTCACTCAGCCAGAGCCTGCATCTGCTCAACGCGAAGGACATCCAGGATCGGCTCGCCGCGGACACGAGTCGCGCGGGCCGCCTGGCGCGCGATACGGCCCAACCGGACGATGCCAAGCTGCGGGACCTGTATCGCGTGGCCTATTCGCGTGATCCGGAGCCGGGTGAATTGAAATTCGCGGCCGAGTATGTCGGTCGAAAGGTCTCCGCCGCTCACGACGACGCGGCGCGGATCAAGGCCCGGCGCGAGGCCTACGAGGACACCCTTTGGGCACTCCTCAACACCAAGGAATTCCTTTTCAACCATTGAACCCCTGCATGGCGTTCAACGGGATGGAACGGCGGCATTGGGTCGCCGGAATGGTTGTGAACGCGCAGCCCCTCTGAGTCATGCGGTGGCACTCCTTTCTCCGTTGGGGCGTGGTCCTCAATCTTGGCTTGGGGCTTTTTCAATCAGCCGCCCAGGCCCCGTTGCCGCAGGCCACGGTGACCGGTGTTTTCCCGCCGGCTCTGCATGCTGGAACCACCACCGATCTCACCGTGGCGGGTTCCAATTTGGACGAACCTGCAGGGCTTCTTTTTTCGGATCCCAGAATTCAATCGGCCTTCAAGCATGCCGCGCCGGCTGTCTTTCAGGTGGTCGTACCGGCCGATATTGAACCCGGTGTGTGCGATGTCCGTGTCGTTGGCCGCTTCGGTGCCTCGAATCCCCGCAGCGTTTGGATCAGCACCACTCGCGAAGTGATCGCCCCGGCGGTCCATGCCAATCCGACTACGGCGCTGGATCTGCCGGTCGGAACCGGCGTGAGCGGACGCACTGGTGCCAACACCGCATCCTGGTTCAAAATATCCGCCGCCGAGGGCACGGCTCTGGTGGTGCGGGTTCTCGCCGCCGAGTTGGATTCCCACCTCGATCCAGTGATTACGGTGCTCGACGGGGGACGCCATGAATTGGCGCGGTCGGCGCGGGGTAGTCTGTCGTTTTCAGCGCCACCGGGCGGCACGTTCTGGGTTCGTTTGAACGACGCCACCTTTCGTGGAGGCGACGACTATGCCTATCACTTGGAGGTTTCCGTGGCACCACAGGTCGACTTTGTTGTTCCCGCGGCGGTCCGTCGCGGATCCACCCGGCGGGTCTCGGTGTTCGGACGCAATCTTCCCGGTGGCATGGCCAGTCCGTTGAACGGACGGGATGACGCGCCCCTGCAACGGCTCGAAGTCGAGTTGACCACGCCGGACGCCGCGGCCTTGAACCGGAGCATCGGAACGCGCCCGTCCGCGCTGGCCCTGGCGGGGGATTTGTTTGAATGGCGTCTCGCCTCCACGAACGGGCCCTCGAATCCCGTGCTGATCTTTCAATCGGAGCTCGAACCGATCTCGGCCGTGGATGCCGCCCAGAATTGGACGCCGCAGGTGGTTTCCAACCTCCCCCCGTTTGAAGTTCATGGACTGTTTCCACGCCGCGGCGAGATGACGGGTGTCCTTTTTCCGGCGCATCGTGGCGACGTATTCTGGCTAGATCTTTCCGGTGAACGAACGGGTTTCCCGGTGGACCCGATGGCGGTCCTGCAGCGGATTTCCCGTGATGCCACCGGTGCTGAAAAGGTTGAGGATGTGAAGGAATTTGGCGACAACGACGCCCAGTTCGGCGGGCCCGAATTCAACACCGCCAGCCGCGATCCGGCCGGGCGCGTTGAAATTGGGGAAGACGGGACTTACCGGATTCTGGTCCGTGATCTGTTTCATACCGGAGTGAAGTCCTCGCGGCTTCCTTTCCGATTGGTGCTTCGCCGTGAGACGCCGGATTTCCGTCTGACCGCCCTGCCGTTTCCGCCGGCGAAGGTGAAGGGCGATGATCGGAGTGTTGCGACGGCTGCGACCGTCCTGCGCCGCGGCGAGATCGTTCCGATCAAGGTGCTGGCCTTCCGACGCGACGGGTTTGGCGGGGAAATCGTTTTGACCGTGACCGGGCTGCCGGCGGGTGTGACCGCGTTGCCATCGCGAATCCTCTCCGGTCAAAACTCGGGCCTGCTGTTTCTAACGGCTTCCGCGGAAGCCAAGGGCGCTACCTTCATCGAGATCACCGGAACGGCGTCGATCGGCGGTGCGAACCGGAGTCATCCGGCGGCTGCGGCGACGGTGATCTGGGAAGTGCCCGACACCAACATCGATCTGGCGGTGGCGCGCGGGGCGCGCGGGATCACCGTGTCGGTTTGCCCGACCGAGTCCGCACCAGTGGAGGTGACGGTGGACGAGTCCAAACCGCTGAAGGCCGCCGTGGGTGGGGTCGTGACGGTTCCGCTCCGGATTCTGCGTCGGGGCGAATTCAATGGCGCGTTCAACCTGAAGGCGGCCGGCCGGCCTGAATTGGACAAGGCGAAGGAAGTAACGGTTGCGGAGAAGGCCACCAATGCCGTCGTCGAGATCCGGTTGGCCGACAACAAACTGCCCGTCGGTTTGCATACCGTGTGGGTGCAGGGGACGATGACCGGAAAATATCGAAACCAACCGGAGGCGGTGTCCGCCGCCGATGTGGTGTTGAAAGCCGCCACGGAAGCGCTGGCGGCTGCCAAACCGGCCGACAAAGCGGCTGCCGAGGAACGGAAGAAGTCGGCGGAAGCCGCGCGAAAAACTGCGGAAGAACGCGCTGCGCCCCGTGACGCGGCGGTCACGATATTTTCCCGGCCGTTCACCATTCAAGTGGAAGCCGCAGTTCCGGCGGCGACGCCCCCTCCCAAATGAAGGCGTTGTGTTCAGTCGCCTGGATTCCGGGTTTTGTTCCTGCTCCCGCCGCTGGAAATCCGGTCGCGGCGGTGGTACGGATCCTGTTTTGCGTTATCGCCTGTGGATGGACCGCGACGGTCGCCGAGGAGCCGGCCCGTCAGGCGATTCCGATCGTGCGTCCGGCGCGGACGGATGTTTTGGAGTTCTATCGCGATGTCCTCCCGCTGTTCCGCGAAAACTGCCTTCCCTGTCACAATCGAACCACGTCGAAGGCCGACCTCATCTTGGAGACGCCTGCCGACCTTTTGAAAGGGGGCGAATCGGGTCCGGCGCTGGTGACTGGCCAGTCCACGAATTCGCTGGTGCTCAAAGTGTCCGCGCATCTGGAAAAACCGCGGATGCCGCCCAAGGAAAACAAAGTCAACGCGGTTCCCCTCACGCCCGAACAGCTCGGGATCCTGGCGTTGTGGATCGATCAGGGTGCCCGTGCCGGTGAACGCGTGGCCGAGGTGATCGCCTGGCAGGCGCTGCCGGACCGGGTGAATCCGATCCTCGCCGTCGCTGTGCCGGCCAACGGACGTTACGCCGCGTGTGGCCGCGGAAATCAGGTGGAGATTTACCGGATGTCCGACGGCACGGAGCTCGGTCATCTCGTCGATCCCGCTCTCTCGTCTTCAAACGCCGCGCCGGCCATTGCGCATCGGGACACGGTGAACGCGCTGGCATTCAGTCCCGATGGCGAATGGATTGCCTCGGGCGGGTTTCGCGAGGTGAAACTGTGGCGCCGCCGGTTTCGACAACAACCGGTTCAGGGCGCGGAGGCATTGAACGGAACCAACGGCGGAATTCTGTCCGGCGGCCGCGCGGTGAGCGCCGACGGGAAGGTGGCCCTGATGTTGAGCGAAGGACACGCCCTGCTTTCCGATGCCGACGCGCGGCATTGGGTGATGGTATTGAACACTGATACCGCGGCGCTCGACGCACGTGAGGAGGCGCGGCGGGCACTGTCACGATTCAAGACTGAAAAAGCCCAACGCCTGACGTCGGTCGAGGCGATTCAGAAGGAATTGGACGGACAGCGGGATCGATTGCGGCGGGCGGATGTGGCACTGGAAGCCGCGCAGACGGCTGTGTCGGTCAAGGAACCCTCACTCGTTGCCGCCCGAAAGACGCGCTACGACGCGGAGACCGGAGTCGTGCGGTTGCAGCGCCGTGTTGGCGTGCCGGCGGTGACGCCGAAGGAACTCACCGCGGCGACCGACAAGGTGACGGCCGCCGGCAAGGAGGTGGAAAAAGCGGAACAGGAATTGAAACCGCTGCTGCAGAAGTTGGATTCCGCCCGGAACGAACGGGAGCTGGCGCTGAATGCGCTGGGTCGTGCAGAAGGTTCCAAAATGGTCGCTGAAGCCGGGGTTCGGCGAACCGCGGCTGCCGTCGAACAGATGACCCGACGGGTCGATGAAACCGAGGCCGTCTGCGCCCGCGGTCTTTCCCGGGTGGCGTCGGCGGCGCTTTCGCCGGACAGCCGACGAGTGGTCACCGCTCATGATGATGGCTTCCTCCGATTCTGGAACGCGGCCGACGGAATGCCGATCGATCGATGCGAGATTCGGAGTTCCGTGCGGCAGGTCGGCTTTTCCGCATCCGGTTACCTTCGGGTGAGGGTTTCAGATACCGCGGCGATTCAGTTGAGCCTGGAACCCGATTGGATTCTGGCGCGGAATCTCGGCGGCGCTTCCAACCCCCCGGCGTTCTCCGATCGGGTCAATGCGCTGGCATTCCGGCCGGACGGTCAGCGACTCGCGGTGGGCGGCGGCGAACCCACCCGCAGCGGCGATCTCAGCGTGTGGGATCCGGCCACGGGTCAGTTGGTGTTTTCCATTCCGGCGCTGCACAGCGACAGCATCCTGGCGCTCGCGTATTCGCCCGACGGCAACGGTCTCGTGACTGGTGGTGCGGATCGCTTCGCCCGCATCGTGGATTCGGCGGCAGGACGGCAGGTGCGCGTTTTGGAGGGTCATACTGGACACGTTCTCGGTGTCGCCTGGTCGCCGGAAGGCTCCGCCATTGCGACGGCGGGGGCCGATCTCATGGTGAAGTTCTGGGATGCGGTCACCGGCGAAAAGCGCAAACAAGCAACGGGTTTCACTCATGAGGCGACGTCGGTGGCGTTTCTGGGCGGGGCAGGGCGATTGGTGGTGGCTTCGGGTGACGGGGAATTGAGGTTGGTCGATGATTCTGGCGTCAAGGTGTCGGCATTCGAAGGGCCGACCGATTATGTCTACGGGCTCGGGATCAGCGGCGATGCACAATGGATTGTCGCCGGCGGCCAGGATCACTGGCTGCGATTTTGGCGGAACGGCGGGAAGGAACCGGTTCGGAAGTCGGCGGACCCAAGGCCGGCCGCGGAAATGCATTGATCGGGACCGCCCGCTTCAACCGGGCACCGCGCGATCGCCGGTGATCGCCTTCTCCGCGCGGCCGAGCGCGGCGGCGAGCTCCGAGGATTGGAACGGCTTTGCGACGTAGTCATCCATGCCGGCGGCGAAACACTGGTTCCGGTGTTCCACCATTGCGTTCGCGGTCAGGGCGATGATGTAGGTGCGGTGGGGTTTTCCCGCCTCGCGTTCCCGCAGGCGGCGGGAGGCTTCGTAGCCGTCCAACATCGGCATGTTGCAGTCCATCAGCACCACGTCGTAGTGATGCGTCCGGGTGGATTCCAGAAGTTCCGTCCCGTTGTTCACCGTGTCGGCGGTGTAGCCGAGTCGCGCGAGGAGCTTGATGGCGAGGATGCGGTTCAGGAGATTGTCCTCGGCGACGATGAGGCGGAGTGGTTTGGTCGCGTCCGATTCAGCGGTGGAATCAGCGGCGGCAACGGTGTGTTGCGCGGGCTGGGCCTGGAGTTGATTGGCGTCCCGCGGCGGATTGTCGAGGGCCTTGAGCAGGCCGCGCAGCAGTTCGGTGCGTTTGACCGGTTTCTGGAGACTGACGTTGAACCCGGCGGATTCGAGGGTGCCGGCCGGCGGACGTTCATGGGTCGAGGACAGCAGGACGAGATGGAGGTCGTTGTAGGCCGCCTGGCGACTGATCCGCGTCGCAAGCTGGAGTCCGTCGACGTGCGGCATTTGCAGATCCAGAATTGCCAGACGGAAGGGACGCCGGGAATCCACCGCAACTTGAAGCGCCACCTCCGCCGCGTCGGCGCTGGGCACGGCCTCGGCTTCGGCACCCCATTGGACCACTTGATGGATCAGCAGAAGGCGGTTGGTCTCGTTGTCGTCCACGATCAACACGCGAAGGCCCTTCAAGGCGTTCGCATCGGCCACCGGAACCGGTGCCAGCACCGCGGGTTCCAAAGCGATCTGGAACCAGAAGGTCGACCCGACATTCGGAACGCTTTCGACGCCGATGGTTCCCTCCATCAATCCCACCAACCGCTTGCAAATCGCGAGTCCCAGTCCGGCGCCACCGTAGATCCGGGTGGTGGAGCTGTCCGCCTGGGTGAAGGGCTCGAAGAGGCGGTGTTGGACTTCGGGTTTGATGCCCGGCCCGGTGTCGCGAACTTCGAATCGAAGGCTGATCCGCCCGTTGGATTCCTCCGCCAGACGCCGGATGACCAGAACGATCTCCCCGCGCTCGGTGAACTTCGAGGCGTTCCCGAGCAGATTGAGGAGGATTTGCCGCAGCCGGGTGGGATCGCCGTTCAATCCGTTCGGTATCGATTCGTCCACGCTCAGGGCCACCTCGATGTGTTTCCGGTGCGCGGTGAAGGCGATGACATCCACCGCGGCCTCCGCCACCTCGCGCAGATCGAAGGCGGTCAACTCCAGCTCCAAGCGGCCGGCTTCGATCCGGGAGAGATCGAGGATGTCATTGATGATGGCGAGCAGGTTGGTGGCGCTTTGCTGGACCAGACGCGCGTGGCTGCGTTGTTCGGCGTTGAGGGGCGAATCCAGCATCAATCCGGTGAACCCGAGAATGCCATTCATCGGCGTGCGGATTTCGTGGCTCATGGTCGCCAGAAATTCGCTTTTCGCCCGGCTCGCGGCCTTGGCCTCGTTGGTTGCCACCATCAACGCCGCCTTCTGGTCCTCGAGTTGAGCCCGGGACTGCGCGATCTGGCCGGCCATCCGGTTGAACCCGTCCGCGAGATCGCCCAGTTCGTCGTTGCGGGCAATATCGACCCGGAAGTCCAGCCGGCCGGAACCGAAATGCCGGGCGGCGGAAAGCAGTGCTTGAACCGGTCGTACCAAACCGGCGGCGAACCACAACGCCAGGGCTCCGGCGAGCGCGGCGCTGCTGCCTCCGATGAGCAGGATAGCGAGCGCCTGGCGGCGGGCCTGCGCGTAGAAATCGTCCAGAGTCCGATCCGCCTCCAGCACCGCGATCACCCGACCCGAGGCGTTCATCACCGGTGCCGCGGCGGAGATCGAAACACCGGAGGAATCCTCCACCAACGGCGCGAGCGTCGCTTCACCCAGCAACGCGCGCCGAAGATGGTCCTTCATTTCGAACCCGGTCCCGAAGGATGAGTCATTCGTTTCGCCGGCGGCCGGAACGTTTTGGGTCATCCCTTCGAGCTCCCGGCGGTAGGCCGGATTCTCGGCGGGCCGCAACAGGTGCACCGGACTTCCGTTCGGGGTGTGAAGTTGATTCCGAACCGCGATCCGTTGCAGTTCCGCCTGGATGGAATGAACCGTTTCGGGATGAGCCATCCGTCCGTCGGGCTGGCGGCGGATCGCTTCGATGTCGAAGCCGCCGAGTGTCGGGGCGGAGTTTTTGACGACGCTCAGCAATTCCAGCCCCGCCTCTTTCTCGAGTGATTTTTTCCCCAGCTCGTAAGCGAGCAGGGACCAGACCGCCACAGTGATACAGATCAGGGCGACGCTGAACGCCGTGATCCGGAGGCTGAGACCGATCCGAAATCCGGCCGGAGATTCGACAGGGGATGTCATGAAGCGTGGGGTCCGGGTTGGGGACAACCGCTGTTTGCACCGCCACTCTTGAGCGCGAGCCGGGCGTGACTCAACGGAAAACGACTCGGACGGCGGGTTCTTTCCGGTGGAATTCCGCCGACTCGGAAGAGGCCTTCAGCGGGTGGCCCGTTCCGCGGCGCGGGTGGTGTTCGAAAGCAGCATTGCGATGGTCATGGGACCCACCCCGCCGGGATTGGGTGTGATCCAGCCGGCAATCGGCGCGACCTCGGCGAAGGCGACATCGCCCACCAGACGCGTCCCCGTCGTCGAGCCGGGGCTGGGAACACGGTTGACGCCCACGTCGATCACCGTTGCGCCGGGTTTGACCATCGAGGCGCGGACGAATTCCGGCACGCCCATCGCGGCGATCAGGATGTCCGCCCGGCGACAGTGTTCGGCCACGTCACGGCTCCCGCTGTGAACCACGGTCACCGTCGCGTTGGCGTGACGGCCTTTTTGCACCAGGATCGAGGCCATCGGCTTTCCCACGATGTTGCCGCGGCCGAGAATGACCACTTCGGCTCCCGGGATCGGAACCTCGGAACGGATCAGCAATTCATGGATGCCGCCCGGGGTGCACGGAACAAAACCGTCCGAGTCGCCCAGCAACAGCTTTCCCACGTTCAACGGATGAAAGCCGTCGACGTCCTTTTCAGGGTCCACCCGCGCATAAACGGTGGCGGCGTTGATAGGATGGGGAAGGGGAGCCTGGACCAGAATACCGTGCCATTGTGGATCGGCGTTCAAGGCGTCGATGCGCGCGAGAAGCTCGGCTTCCGAGGTGGTGGCGGGCAGGACGAGGGTCGTCGAACGGAAACCAAGTTCCGCCGACTTCTTTTCCTTCATTCCGACGTAAACCTGCGACGAGGGATCCTCGCCGACGCGGACGAACACCAGGCCCGGCTGGATGCCGCGAGTCTTGAGGGTGGCGACGCGGGCGGCGGTTTCCGCGTGGATCTGTTGGGCAATCGCGCGGCCGTCGATGATCACGCTCATCAGAACGCCGCTTCGATGGTCTTCACCTTCAGCACCGGCGTCTTCCAGCGGATGTCGCGCCATTCCTCGCCGGAAACGGTCACGGCCTTGCCATTGAATTTGGACAGATCCAAGTCCTTGGATTCACTGACCAGATAATCCACGACGCCTTCGGCCCGGATGCTCCTGAGTTCGAAATAACCGGGAGCCTGCACGCTGATGGCGTTGCCCACGACACCATCACGAATGACTTGGCGGGGTTTCAACTCGGCCGGTGGAGTCGTCTTCGCGTCGGTCGCTGCCGGTGCGGCGGTCGTCGCCGGGATGGACGGTGCGGTGGCGATCGGAGCGGGAACAACCGCTGGAACCGGCTGCGGGACGGCAGTGGCCGGCGCGGGTTCCGTTGCAGCGGGTTTCAATTGGGGTGCCTCGGCGACCTTGGTTTCGATCGGAACCGGAACCGGCTCGGCGGGCTTGGGTTCAACGACGGGCGCTGGTTTCTCAGGCGCGGCTTCTGTCTTGGCGACTGCGGGCGCGTTGGTCTCCAGCAGGCTGCTGGCAATGTAGGCGAAGGTGTCGGCCGGTGGTTCGATCTGGGTCCAATCTTCGAGCGAACGAACGATGGTCACGGGGGATCCGTGGGCCAGGTGACCCAAGGTGCTGTAATTTTTACCCGGACCGGCGCGCAGATTCACCACCACGCCCTTCACCATCTTGGTCTTGGAATCCAGCAACGGACTGAAAACCCAGACCGGCACCTGCGCGGGTAGTGCCACCTTCGACCAGGGGCGCGGAGTCTTGCCATCCGCCGACAGGCCGTCGACTTCGCCGAGGACGGTGACGACATCACCCTTCTTCAGGCTGCCGAGGACCTCGCCGTCGAAACCCGGTTTGGCGCGGAGATTGGTTCGGTCGCCCTTCACCGAGGCGGGGGTTTGGCCGACGGCCGACTGCAGTGTCAGCAGCGCGGCACCGAGGGCGAACAGGGAGGTGCGAAAGCAGGTGGATCTCATAGTCTCTGTCTCAAGGGTCGAGGTGAATGCCCACCCGACAGGGGCCAGCCTCCGGGGTCATGCCGGCGACCGCAAGAGGGATTTAATCTCGGATTCGGTCAGGATTCGCCATTTTCCCGGGGGCAGTTCACCCAGCTTGATCGGGCCAATCTGAACGCGACGGAGGTGCTCGACTTCGTGTCCCAACACTTCGAACAACCGACGAACTTCGCGGTTCTTCCCCTGGGTCAATTCCAGCTCCACGATGCTGCGGGAGTTGTTGGACGACAGCACCCGGCCGCGCTCGGCCTTCAGGAGTTCGCCCTCGTGCTCCACCCCGGCGATAAAGCGGTTGATCGCCGGTTGATCGACTTTGCCGCGAACCATCGCGTGGTAGATCTTGCTCACGCCGTACCGGGGATGGGTCAGTTTCAGACTGAAATCGCCGTCGTTGGTGAGGAAGATCAGACCCTCGCTGTCGCGATCGAGGCGTCCCACGGAGAAGAGATTGGTCCAGTCGGCCGGCAGAAGATCAAAGACCGTCCGGCGGCCCAATTCGTCGTCGCGGGTGCAGATGTAGCCGACGGGCTTGTGCAGCGCGGCGTACACCTTGCGTTTCGTCTTCACTGGGTGGCCATCCACCGTGACCCGTGCGGAAACGGGATCTACCTTGGAACCGAGCTGGGTCACCGTCGTTCCGTTCACTGCCACGCGACCTTCGACGATGAACTGTTCGGCGCTGCGGCGCGAAGCCACGCCGGCATCGGCGAGGAATTTTTGAAGACGGATCATGGAGTACGGGACGGCACGCGGTCGGAGTCTGGGGCATGGCGGCAAAAAAAGCACCCACTGCCTGTCGCGGGACCCTGGGTCGCCGAAAACGGGCAATGGGCGCTGGAAATGATGGCAATGCCGTGGACCCGAACAGCCGGGGAGGTCCACCCCGCAGGCGTCGGATTTACTCCGGGGGCTTGGTCTTGCGGAGACCGGTCACGCGGTCACCGGTCTTCCATTGGGAGCGGGTCTTGAGAATGGCGACGCGCTCGAAGCGCTTCAAAACATTGCGCTTTCCACCGGTGGTGGCGGCGGCGCGGAGGCTGCGGTGCTGGGACATAAAATCGTCGTGAAATCGTTGATTCGTGTCCGGTGGAATGCCGGCCGGCGTCCCAACGGAGCGGCGTTTTTAGCAGACGCGCCCCGGGTTGCAAATGGCTTTTTCATCCAGCAATGGGACTCCGGGTCGACCGGAGCGGGTTTCATGGCTCACCGGAGGCCGTCTTCTCGGCTTGGCGGCACCGATGGCGGCGGCCATGCTCGGACCATGAAATCCATCGTGTCGCTCTGCTTTGCCGCGCTTCTCGCCGGTTGCGCCACCTCAACGGGGCCGGTTTCCCGGGTGATGCCAAATCCCGGCAGCCAGGTCGCCCTGTCGTTCACCGGAATCGTCACCCGTACGAATCACCTCAACTATCTGCTCTACGTCCCGAAGGACTACGCCGCCATGCCGGGCAAAGCCTGGCCGCTGGTCCTGTTCCTGCACGGTGCGGGTGAACGCGGCACCGACGTCAACAAGGTCGCGGTGCACGGACCGCCCAAGCTGGTCAAAGCCGGACGTGAATTCCCCTTCATCCTGGCGTCGCCTCAATGTCCGGAGAACCAGACCTGGGACAATGACGCGCTGTTGTCGTTGATCGACACCCTACAGTCGCAATTGAACGTCGATGCCTCCCGCGTCTATGTCACTGGGTTGAGCATGGGAGGTTACGGCACCTGGAGCCTGGCGACGCAGCATCCCGAACGGTTTGCCGCGGTGGCACCCATCTGCGGCGGCGGCGATCGGATCCGCGCCCTGCTGCCCTCCCAGCGTGAGGCGTTGAAATCCATCGGCGTCTGGGCCTTTCACGGTGGCAAGGACAACGTGGTCCCGATCGCCGAAAGCGAGCGCATGGTCGACGCCTTCAAGAAAGCCGGCGTGTCGGACATCCAGTTCACGGTCTATCCCGACGATGGACACGATTCCTGGACCCACGCCTACAACGAACCGAAGTTCTTCGACTGGCTGTTGAGTCATCACCGGTAGAAATCGGGTCGCCGCTCGGGTTCCGATCCAACTGGCGGGTGAAGTTGATCAATGGATCCTCGCCGCTGAATCCAAAAGAACGCTTGTCGTCATGCGGTGGCAAAGCGAAGCGCCGACACCGCTGTGCCGTGGGGCTCCACCTGCAAGCCGCGGATCCGTTCACCACGCTGGACTGAAGATCGCACCCGTCCGGCAAAGCGGAGCCGCCGCTTTGCCGGACGGGCTTGACCTGCCGGATGAGTGATGATCCCAGAAGGACCAGTGGTTCGCGAATCTGAGTACCTCTCCAAAGCGGTGGCTTCGCCTCACGCAGTCCATGACG
>CAIVQB010000146.1 GCA_903907925.1 uncultured Verrucomicrobiota bacterium | reverse complement strand
GGGGTTGGGTCGCCACTACACGGCGTTTCGACGGCGGCACCGAAACCGTCCCTTCGTTTTCAACGGGTTGCAGGACCGGTTTTTGCGAAATCCCCGAAAACTTCCCTTTTCCCGCCTCCAGTAGCGGAAGTCGGGTTAGGATCCAAAGTGAGTTGCCGATTCTTGCATCCGGAATGAGGGCTCGGGTCGGATCTAGGGTGTAGCTGTGCTGAAACCGAGTCCAATGCAGGACCCAGAGGATCCGATTCCCTTCCCGGGATCGGAAGGTCTGGTTCAGCGTCGAACCGACGCCTCCCCGGCGGGTCGGATCCCGCTGCCGGACGCCGCCAACGACGCCCGCCTGTTGGCCGAGGTCGCCGCGGGGCACGCCGGTGCGCTGGCGGAACTTTATCGAACCCGCGGCGGGGCCATTCTCGCCCTGTTGCGGCGCATGCTCGGGGATGAGATGGAGGCGGAGGAGGTGCTGCAGGACACCTGGGTCCGGATCTGGCAGCGGGCCGGATCCTACAACGCCGCTCAATCGAGCCCATTTACCTGGATGATTCTGCTCGCCCGCGGCATCGCCATCGAACGTCTTCGCGTCCGGGTTCGACGGGCTGAAATCCGCGCCTCGGTGTCGGCGGCGGCGGCCGAACCGGACTGGATGCAGCCGGGTTCCAGCACCCAGACCGATGGGTTTTCCCATCTCGATGCGCGGGAACATGCGGGACGCGTGGAAGGCGCACTGGCAGGCCTGCCGGAGGAGCAACGGCGAGCCCTGGAACTGGCCTTTTTCGGGGGGCGCACGCAGGAAGAGATTGCCCAATCCACGGGGCAACCGTTGGGAACCGTCAAAGCCCGCATCCGGCGGGGCATGCAGGCGCTGCGACGCCGGTTGAAAGGAATCCATGAGTGAGTCTGTACAACCGATCCCTCCCGAGACGGAGGAGACGCTCTGCCTCTATGTGCTCGATCTCCTGGCGGACGAGGAACGGGCCGCCGTGGAGGCGCAACTCGCCGTCGAGCCGAACTTGCGCCGTTCGATGCGGGATCTTCAGGGTTCGCTGGAGTGCTGGGTCGAGTCACTTCCGCAACGACCCGCTCCGCTTCGTGCCTGGGGACGCATCGCGGCGACGATCCGTTCGGCTGAGGCCCCAGTGTTTGCCACAAGGTCTACGGCGGTGGAGCGCCGGGGTTGGGCTTGGGGGTGGCAGGCATTCGGGGCCGCAGCCTGTCTGCTGGCGGGCATGGGATTGCAGGCCTGGTGGGGTCGGCACGCGACGGATGCCACCGAGGTTCTTCGGTTTTCCGGGTCGCCCGACGCGTCGAAGCCGATGGGTGAACGCGGAGGAATGACGGATTCGACAGCCATGGCCCAATCACCTGCCGGGTCTGCGGGAACGCGGTTCGATGCACGGGAGGCCGCGACTTCGAATTCGATCCCGGTCGATGCCGCTCGCGGGGTTCAGGGTCCTTCCCGCACGCTTGTTTCCCGGGAGACACCGCGGGAGAAGGTGCTGCAATCGCAAGTCAGCGTGTTGACCGAACTATTGAATCGAGAACTCGGCACCCTGCCGGGAGCTTCAAAACTTCAGGTCGTCCGTCTGGTCCGACCGGGTGATTCAGCGGACATCGACACACTTCCAGCACTCGACTCGAACATGTTGGCCGCGCTCGCACTGAGCCTGCTCAGCCAGCAGCAGACAGCACCGACCCCGCTCGGCGCAACGTCGGGTGGTACGGGAAAATCAACGGGCGTTGCTGCTTCCACTACCACGGTCCCTTCAGCTTCCGGGAACACGCTGGCTTCGGCACCTTCCACGATTGGGTCCCGGTCCGAGACGGTGACGAGCTTCCAGTCGGCGAATGCGCTGGCTTCCGGATCGGTCCAGGCTGCGAGTTCGACCGGATCCGCCACGAGCGAATCGACCAGTGTCACGCCAGTTGCGGAGGGATCCAAGTTGGTCGCCGTTACTCTCGTGCCCGCAGGGAATGGCACGGATGCCACGGTCCGCCCCTGGGACAACACTCTCGGCGGAGCCACACTGGACAAGGTGGCCACGATTCCAGCGCCAAGCCCTGCGGTCAGTGACGTCCTCACCGGTCCGAGTGGCCTGCTGTTAATCATGGCCCAGGAATCGGCGGGCACGGCGGTGATCTCCAACCCGAATCCGCCGAACGGGTCGGAGGTGTACCAGTTCTGGCAGTTGGATCCGGCCACGGGTGCCACGGTCAGTCTCGGCACCGCCCACTCCGACGCCGCGACCGCCATTTTCAACTTCAACCTGCCGGCGGGTCGGTCCGCAAATGCCTCGGTGTTCATCACCCGGGAACCCTCGGGCGGTTCCAAGGTGCCAACCGGCCCGATCGTGGTCTCCACGCCTACTCCGAAACCCTGATCCCGCAGTGTTCCCGAACTCTTCTCGTCCCCGAATCTGTTTATATCGGTATCCAACTCCCATGACCTCCCGCCTTGCTTGCGTATGGCCCCACTCATACACTGTTGGAGTGAAACTGTGGAATGCTCTCGGTCTCAGCTGTCTCGCCGTGTTGTGTGGGTTCCTGACAACGGCACGGGCGGAAGTGGTTCCGGCATCGACACCGCCACGATCCGAGATCACCTCGGTGCGGGCCGTGCAGGGGAGCCTGATCGTGCAGGTTCGGGTCGCGGCCGGTCGTCGCCGGGTGACACTTGAAACCCGGCCGCAAGTCCAGCGTGGTGCCTGGACGCCCCGCCGGGTGGAGGTCGTGGATTCCGCGCAGACCTCGGAACAACGCTTTGTCATTCCGTTGGGCGCCAACTCGGAAACCCTCCGCATCCGTGAAGAAACCGAGGAGGAACTCGGGCTCCCGCTGGGATTCTTTCTCGGGACAAATACGTTCGCGCCGCAACTCCAGGTGCCCGCGGCCAGCGCCATCAATTCCGGTACCTCCGCAGTCGGATCGGGGACCGGCCTGGCGGTTCCCGGAACGGCTGGAGACGTGTCCACGAGCGGCCTGATGACCGTCAGCACCGGAAATTTCTCCGGCGACACTTCCACCAGCGTGGTGGAGTCCGACATCTGGAAGCTGGACGGCCATACCGTCTATTTTTTGAATCAACAACGCGGCCTGCAGGTGATCGACGTCTCGAACCCTGACCTTCCGGTACTCACCGGGACTCTGCCGCTCGCCGAGTATGGCGAGGACCTGTACCGCCTCCCGGCCACGGGTACGGCGGCGGACGGGTCGACCTGGCTGGCGCTGCTCACCCAGCAGGATTGCAACGGACTGGCGAGCCAGGTGCTGCTGGTCCAGGTGAAGGACGGCAAGCCCACCCTGCAGGGACGCCTCCCGGTGGCCGGACAAATCCGGGAAAGCCGCCTGGTCGGGGACACGCTGGTAATCGCCGGTGCCGATTGGTTCAGTCCGCCACCGGTCGATCTCAAGGACACCAACGGCGTGGTCACTGGATCGCTGATTTCCTCCTGGGAAACCCGTACCGCCCTCAGCAGTTTCGAGCTTTCCAATCCAGCGCAGCCGATCGTGCAATCGCCGATCACCCTCGCCGCCAGTCCGAATGCCATCCTGGCCACCGATCAATTCCTCTTCGTGGCCACCACCGGCACCCGTCAGCCGGGCCCGACCGAGCGTCCGGCCGCGTGGTCGGTGGCCGGCAATCACGCCATCGTGGCGTTCGACATCAGCGGGCCCGGACACCAGCCGGTGCAGTCCGGCTTCGTCCAGACCTCCGGCACGGTGAGCGACAAATTCAGGATCGGCTTTGACGGCGCCACTCTGGCGACCGTGTCGCAGACGGACTCCGGAACCTACATTCAGACCCCGCAGGAAAAGGGCGGTGTGACCAATCTGGTCTGGCAATGGACGCCTCCCAACTCCGTTTTGGAGACCTTCTCCTTCGCCGACCCCGCGCGCCCGGTTCCGCTCGGGCAATTGACATTGGTCACCAATGAATCGGTCTACGCCGCGCGTTTCAGCGGCTCGCGCGCCTATGTGGTGACCTATCATCAAGTCGATCCCCTCTGGATTGTCGACCTGTCCAACCCCGTTACGCCCGTGGTCAGCGGGCATGTCTCCATTCCCGGTTACTCCACCTTTCTTCAGCCGATGGCTCAGGACACGCGGCTGCTGGCGTTGGGATCGGACGGCAACCGGACCCGGCTTCAATTGTTCGACGTCGCGGATCCGGCGAAACCGGGACTGCTGAGCGAGGTTACGCTCGGGACGGGTTGGTCCTGGTCCGAAGCGAACGCGAACGAAAAAGCGTTCGCCGTCTTTCCCGAAGCCGGACTCGCCCTGCTTCCCTGGCAGGGACAACAGGTCCAGGACGGGAACGCGGTGTGGTTCCAGGGGACCCAGTTGATCGACTTCGACCTTGCCGCCGGGACGTTGAAGGCCCGTGGCACCATCCCGACAGTTTCCCAGCCGCGCCGGGCCGATCTGCTGGGGAACCGGATTCTCGCGCTTTCACCCACCGAACTGACCTCGGTGGACCCGACCGATCGGGATCTGCCCCGGGTGGTGAACCGGTTGCCGCTGTCGACCGAGGTGGATCTGGTCCTGCTCGCGGGCGACTCCCTGCTGCTGATCGACGCAACAACCAACCCGCGGCCCCAGGTTCGTCTGACCCGACCCAGCGCGCCCGAGTTGGCAATCGCCACCCTCGACCTGGATCCGCTGCCGGTCACCGGCGCCAAACTCCGCGGGGATGTTCTCCACCTCTTTCAGGCCGTCGCCGACAGTTGGCAATCGGTCACGCGGGTGGTGACCAACCAGGACGTCAAGATCACCCAATTCCCGCCGATCGCGATGACCGTGACCAATTGGGTGACGACACGGGTGCCGCCGCCCTACGTCGAGCTGACCTCGGCCCAGATGTTCATTCGAGAGGAATCGATCGCTGGAATCGGCGTGATCAGCGTCACCACCAACGTGGTTTCCACCGTCGAGATCCTGCCCCAGCCGATCGCCACGAATTGGATCACGACCAACTGGACGGTCGAGTTCCCGCCGGTCCCGGGTGAGTCAGCGACCCACAGCCTCACCACCACCTGGATCCGTCCCGAGTTTGTTCCCCAGCCCGATCTCGTCACCGAAGGCTGGTTGATCACGACCAACTACGTTCCGCAACCACCGCTGCGCATCACCAATCTGGTCACTTCGCTGGTGTACGACTCCGTCCTGATCGCGGGCCGTTCACAGGTGGTGACTGTTCGCGTGGGCACCGACTCGCTCTCGGCGCTCGGCTCGCTGCCGATTCCCGGCGCGACCAATGTCAACAGCTTCAACACCCCACGGATGAAGGCCTTTGAGGTCGCGCCCGATGTGATGGTTTGGACCGAAAAGAATGACGGCGGCATCAATTTCGTCGGGCCCATCTACGCGCTCGCCAACGGGGCCCGGACCGCTTCAGCCGCCAACCCCCGGATGATCGCAGGTCTGTTGCCGTATCTTTACTTCCAGCCGGCCCACGTCATCACGGTCGATGTGAGCCACCCCGCCCAACCGTCCTTTCTCTCCCAGGCCGCGATTCAGAACTCGGCCACCAACGGACAGTATTGGTCCGGGTCCAGTGCTTCGTTTCTGGCGGACGGGAAGGTGTTTCTCAGTCACCAAACCACCTTCTCAACGCCGTCGAGCGAGACCGTTACGGTGGTCACCAACCAGGACGGAACACTGTCGAAACAAATGACCTATCAGCCCGGGATCTATGAGGTCCGGCAGTTCCTGGATGTGGTGGATTTTGCGGATCCCACCAGTCCGAATTTCCGGGATCCCATTCCGTTGCCGGGCGCGCTGGCGGGCATTTCCCATGCGGGACAACTGGTCTACACCCGCGGCCCGCTCCCCGGTGAGGCGAAGGATCCCACCCAGTATCTTCAGGTCGGTGCGTACGACGGCACGGCGGTAAGCCTCGTCAACTCGCTGCCCCTGCCCAACGCCTGGCCGTCGGCGCAGTGGATTGCCCCCGATGGCAGTGTGTGGCTGGGGCGACCGGCGACCACCGCCACCAACGTCCCCGCGCTGGAAACCTGGGCCCTCGGTTCCTCGGGCCGGTTTGAGTTCCGCGGATCGCTTCCGGTCTCCGACGCGGTGACCGATCTGAATCTGGTGGACGGCCTGTTGCTGGCCGGTTCGGGATCCCAGGTTGTGCTGCTGGATCCCGCGGTTCCCGCCGGTGCGGCACCGGTGCTCGCGCAACCCAAACCCTGCAGCCTCTCGTACGATCCTGCCAACGCTGCCGCGAGTCGCAGCGGGGGAGTCTGGCTGCCGCGCGGTCCCTGGGGTCTCTGGCAGATCGCACCGACGCCCTGACGCGATCTCCGCCGGATTCCCGTCCCGATGCGAACCGTACCTTCCACGCTGAATCGGCGACCGCAGGGATTCACCCTGATTGAGTTGCTCACCGTTGTCGGAATCATTGGAGTGCTGGCGACATTGGTGGCCTCCGGACTGGCCAACGCGCGCACCCGCTCCCAGCAGATGGTCTGCCTGGGCAACCTGCATCAGGTGGCCGTGGCGGTTGAGATCTATACCGACGACACTGCAAAGCGCCCGCGATCGTTTACCCGCCTGACCCAGCGCAGGGTGTGGCTGGCGTCGCCACGGGCCCTGCTTTGCCCAGCGGACCCGGTCGTGGCTCCCGTGCGCGACCCGAAGGCGACCACCAACACCGCCTGGGGAAATTTCGCCAACCCGTCCCAGGAACCGTGGCCGGCCCGCGACCTGCGGGATCCGGAATCAGGTTCCTGGCAGGCCGAAATCGCCGAGAAGGAGGAGCGGGTTCCGTTTTCCTATCTGCATCCGCTCGGATGGCCCAAGGCCGCGTGGCAACGGCTCGCGGGCCAGGGCAACCAGGTCGGAACCGCCGTCTGCCAACTGCACGGGGTGCGGATGCCGCCCGGTGCGGCGACGACCGATCAACGGGCCTACATGACGTTTGAAGGGCGGACGTTTCGTGCGCAACGCGACGGATCGGTTGTGCGACGAAAGATCTTTCGCGCGATGCCCGGTTCCGAAGCCGCATCGACCACGACCGCGCCGCCGCGGGCACCGGATTACCCCTGGGATTTTTACACCGACACACCGCCGGCGGCCCGATGACGCCCACGCGCCGAATGATCGAACCTCCTCCACACGCCCTGCGCCTTGTCGAAGAAGATCTGGAGCCGGGAGTCCAGGTCTCGACGGGAACTCCGGGGCGATCCCGAGGTCTCCGGCTGTGGCGGGGTCTCCTGTGGAATGAATGGTTTGCCCACGCCCGCCTGATTGCGGGATTTCTTTTTCTATGGCTCGCCGCCGTCTGGCTGCTGCCTCTCGTGGTCCATCCACTGTGGATTCTGGTGGTGGGTGTCTTGTATGCCCTCGTCGCGGGACCCGCATTCGGGGGTGCCGATGTCATTGATGGTTCGGAGGAATTCGCCTTCGCTCTACCGACCACCCGACTCCAGCGTTTTGTCGCCCGCCTGGTCGTGTCCGGTGCCGGACTCCTGGCATTGACATTGATGAACGTCACGGCACTCGACGCAAACCTGTCCGACCTGTTGGTCCGCCTGTTTCTCGATTCCGGACTCGGCGGTGTCGAGGTCCGTCAACCGGAGATGCTCTTCGGTCTCGTCTTCGCCTTTCCATTCGCGATTTTCGCCTGCGCCTTCACGGTGGCTTCGCTCGCCACCAGCCGGACCGTCGCCTTTACCGCCTGGGTCTGGGGTGCCCTCGGTGCCCTCGCCACGTTGCGCGGCGCGGCAATGATTGAAGAGGCCGTTTCCGATCGACTCACCGGGCGGATCGCGGTGCCCGCGCTGCTGCTGGTCGGCCTCGCCTGCCTCACGCTGGCCGCCCGGCTCTATACCCGGAAGGAAGCGGGCCCGTCGGGGTCGCCGCTGCGCATGCCGTGGAGTTGGTGGGGCGGACTCGCCCTGCTCGTCGGCGCGGCGGCCGGCATCGCACTGCTGCTGTCCTGGATGTCGGTGTATCTCGCCCGGTTGTTGTAGGTGTGGCTCGGAGCTCCACACCTTTTACGGAACGACACACTCGGTCCGCAGCCGCCCGCACAATTGGCCCGGCACCCGGCGATCCTCGGAGCCCACCACCGGCAGTTCGGTCCCCACATGGCCATCAGCGAACACCGCCTGCGCCCGATCGCGATGCCGAAAATGGACCGTCGCCGAAAGCACGTTGGTGTCGAAATAATAGAATTCCTCGAGCAACGGCTGCTCCGGAGTGGCGGGTGCCTGGAAGTCGTTCACCTGTCCGCCATCCGCGAACACCGCCAGGTCGGACGGACGTTGAAACGTCGAGACCGCCCGGCCGGGCTCCCCGCGCGGCCCGGCGAGGAGATTGTACGCATAGCCGTTCGCAGCACCGCGCGCCTTGGTTTTGAACAAGGGAGCTGATCGATTCAGCGACGGACAGATCTCGATGCCGCGCCCTTGCAGATAGGGCCAGAGGGCTCCCTGGGTCGGATCGAAATCCCGCTGACCTTCGACTCCATCCTGAAGCCAGCCAAACCAATACCGCCATCCGCCATTGGTCCGGACCGTCCGTTCGCTGAATGTGATTCCGCCGTGCTCCTCCCAGTACAACTGCGCGGCCAGTCCAGTCTGGCGTTGATTCGACACGCAACGCGCCCCGTCCGCAGCCGTCCGCGCACGGGCCAATGCCGGCAACAACAGGCCGGCCAGGATCGCGATGATCGCCACCACGACCAACAGTTCCACAAGCGTGAAAGCCTCCTGAGTTAAGCCGGATTCGACGCCATGAGTTCGGCGAACACCGGCGGGTGGCTCAACGGAATGACGATCGTTCCTCACAGATCACAGGCGTTCAAAGCGGATCCGGTAAAACTGCTGATCGAATCGCGCGTCCCGCAAATCCGAGAGGCTCAGTTTTCCGCCGGTTCCATCGATTGAAGTGAGGGTTTGCCAGGTCACGAGGTCACCACTCGCCTCGAGGTAGTAGCGCCAGCCGACGGCACCGGTGAATTCCACCGTGCCGGGGATCTTGGAGGTCAGTCCGGAAATCGGCGGGTCCGGGATTTCGATGTGTAGATTGTCGACACGGCCGATGGCATCCAGTGAATCGAACGCCGTCGATGCCTCGTTCCAATTGATCACCGCAAATCCGTCGACCGCGTAGGAACCGAAACCCTCGGGCAGCAGAACCGGATTGACGGGTCCGGCATCAACACCGTCCCGCGATAGACTCGTCGTGATCTTCCGGCCGATCGGGTCACCCGTCATCCGGACATGCCAGGTTGCGCCGTCACCCGGATCGAAATAATTGTCGAAGCTGAAGGCGCGACCGCCGGTTCCGCCGAAAACCGCCGGAGAAACCGTATCCGGATTCTCTCCAAAACCCGGGATCACACTCGCCGGGAACCAATCCCACTCAACCAGATCGCGGGCCGTTCCGAGGAGGCGGCCGGACAGTCCATCCGGCAGGCGATCCATCTGGACCAGGCCCAGTGCCACCTGGATCGCTGACGGCCGGTCCGCCGTACGGGTTCCCACCGACTCCATTCGCAGATCGAATTCCACGACGAACGGGTCCGCGGTGGTCAGCGTGGTGCCGAGGGGCAGGACGAAGAAGCTGTTCGAGCGCGAGGAATCCCAATGCACCCGAAGGTTGTTCGCCGCGGAATCCCATTGGAACACCTCCGCGCTCCCCAACGTTTTCCACCCTCGCGCATCCGGCGCGGCGGAGAAGTCATCGGAAATCACCGCCGCCCGAATTCCATCCGAAGCCGACATCGCCAGCAGTGATGCCACCGCTGCAACCAGAGCTCCGCAGGCGGACACGCCTGCCTTTGCCGGCTCCGCGGGCCACGGGCAATGCCGGCAACCACTCTCACAACAATGACCCCGGCGCAGATGATAGGCCTGGGTGAAGACCTGATAACCCGTCACCGGATCACGATAGAAGTCGGGACCATCGGCCGAATCCCCGCCGCGCGCGGTCAGACAGGCCTTGCAAAGGCAGGCCGGGGCACCGGAACCAACGGGGGCAACCACCGCGGGATTGCGGGGCACGGCATCGCACCAGCAGGGTCCGTCCCAGGATTCCGGGCAGGACCGCTGGCAGTCATTGGGACCCGAACACACCGGACAACGGCGTGCCGGGTCCATTGATGGATCAACCCTGGGGAGCATTGTGGGAGTCAATGCGCGACCCGGACTGACGTCGGCGACCGAGAACAAGGACGGGAACCAGTCCGATGATTCCCAACGCCCACGCCGAGGGCTCCGGCACCGAGGTCAGTCCCCGGACCGCGGCCAATCCGTCGACTTCGACCTTGCCGCTGAGCACGTCGATCCGGACGTACGACGCCTGGTCGATGGCGACCGAATGACCGGTGCCGTCCTGAGCCCAAGCGAGGTCAAAACCAGTGCCGCCAGCGGAACCGGCATACCGATTCCGGACGCCGTCGAGCGTCAATCCGGCGAAGTCGGCCGAGGTTAGCGACGGATTGACCGGTCGGGTGAAATCGCCTGCACCATCGGTGGGAAACAGACTCTTGATCTGCGGAGCCAGCGCGGGATTGAGCGTGAAGAAGGTGACGCCATCGGCACTGACCGAAACGCGGGTTGACGCGGCACCGGTACCGAAGACCGAGCCATCGGTGGCCGGCGTGCCGACATAGTTGAAATTGGAGTCAAAGGAGTTGGTGACGACGAAGAACGATCCACTGAACACTTGGAAATCGACGCCGAAGGGATGGCTCGCATCGTGTTGAACCGGGGTGTCGAAGTGGACCGTGAGCGAGCCACCGGCACCGATGCCCACCAATTGGGAACCGAGGTACGGGGAATCGAACGGATCGACCGGGCCACCGAACGTCCCCGGAGTGGAGCGGCTGGGCTCCCCGAGGGCTACGGTGGGGTCGGTGTAGCCGACGGCGACACCAGCACCGGCGGAATAGGCGGTGACAGCCGATGGGTATTGGGCGGCGACATTGAGACCGCCGAGGACGGCGGCGAGTAGGAACAGGCGGATCTTCATGGGTCTCTGTTAACGGACATCTCCACGCTGTTTCGGGCGTGGAGAATGTGGGGTCCAGAGACCAGTGCGGGGGGCGCGCCTTGTTGAGACACAAGGCACCTTCCTCCCCGTCAGACCGAGAATGAACGCGCAGGACATTCACGAACTGGAGCACGAACAGCGTGCTCCGCAGGCCTCATCCTTCGCTGGGCGGCGAAGCCACCAACGACCCGGGCAGGCCGCTGGAGTGACGAGCATCGTCGGCGCGATATCCTGACTCCGGGCTTGATCCTCACCTCCGCCTTCCCAAGCCCGAGGGCTCAGTGGCTGTCTTTCGACCTGGAGATTCGTATCCCGACACAGTGGCGCTACCGTCCCCGATTTTCACGGGGTTCCCGCACTTCCGACGATGATTTGAAACGTTGCCGGCGATGAGCGCCGGCGGGTTCAATGAACCCCTCCAGAAACAACGGCACTCCGGTTTAGGCAAGATTTTTTCCCGTGGAAATCGGCGTCGCCGGAAATGTTTTGCCGAATCGGGCCTCCGGTCGTTCCATGGCTCCGACTCAGAGCCAAGCCCCTTCCGTGTTTCGGATCGATGCCGTGAACCCGACCGACCCCCAATCCCCGACCGCCAGTCCCAAGGTGGTGCCGCTGGCCGATTCCCGATTCTGCCGGCATCTGCGGCCGGACCAGCACGCCTTTGTTGACCAGACGGCGCAGCTCCGCCGCTTCCAGGCGGGCGAGGTTGTTTTTCTCGAGGGCCAGAAATGCGACGGCCTCTATGTGATTAACGAAGGCGTGATCCAGATCTCCGCCGCTTCGGCCCCGAACCGGACCCATGTCCTATCGCGCATGGAGGCGGGCGAATACTTCGGGGAAATGGCCGTGTTCGATGGATTACAGCGGTCGGCGACGGCCACGGCGCTGGTGGAATCGGTCCTCAGTTTTGTCCCCATCAACACGGTTCTCGAACTGTTGGCCACCGCGCCGCTACTCGCCGCTTCGATCGTGCGGGATTCGAGTCTCCGGATGCGGGACTTCAACCGCAGGTTCCTCGAGGAATCGCTCAAGGCGGAGCGGTTGCAACTGGTCGAGCGCCTCGCCCGCACCATCGTGCATGACTTCAGGAATCCGCTGAACGTGATCGGAATTGCCGCCGATCTCGCCGCCGAGGAAGGGGCGACGGTGCCGGCGCGTCGTTCGGCCCGCGACCGCATCCGGAAACAGATCGAGGTGATCAACCGGATGATGCATGAACTGCTGGAATTCACCCGGGTGGTGCCGGTCCGGGCCGCCCTGCCAACCGTGGTCTACGCCGAGTTTCTCAAGGACATGTTGCTTGAATTGCGGGCGGAAGCGGGACTGCGCGGGGTGGAGGTGGAGATCGAAGGATTGCTGCCCGATGTTCCGCTGCGCATCGATCCGCCCCGTCTTTCGCGGGTGTTCACCAACCTTTATCAGAACGCCTTCGACTCCGTCTCCGGCCGCGAGGGGGCAAGGCTCACCGTCCGGTTTGTTGTCGATGACGACTGGGTGACCACCGAGATCGCCGACAACGGGGTCGGGATTCCCACCGGCCATTTGCGCCACGTGTTCGAGCCCTTCTTCACCCACGGGAAGGATCACGGAACAGGTCTCGGACTGGCGATCTGCGAACGCATCGTGCGGGAACACGGCGGCCGGATCGAGGCGGAGAGCGAACCCGGCCACGGTGCGATCTTCCGCGTGCGACTCCCTCGCTCGCTCGCGAGTCCGCCGTCCCCGGTGTAAGAGCGCGTCTGAAAATGAGGAACCGGCCGGTTGGCCGGGTTCCCGATTGACCTCGAATTCCACGGCGGTACGCTGCGTCCAATAGCCTCACTCAACTCTGCCGCGCACTTCCCATGTCCACACCTCAATCCTCTCCCCAAAACCCGCAGGGATCTTCCCGCCGGGATTTCCTCAAACGGGCCACTGCCGCCGCCACAGTCGCAGGTGCCGCCTCCACCATCGCCGGATGCGCCACCTCCGGCGGGGGTGTTGAACAAAGCGTCAAATCGGGTGTCGCTCCCTGGCAGGGCCGGGTGATCGGTGCCAACGACCGCATCGTCTGCGGCTTTGTCGGTGTCGGCGGCCAGGGCTACGGCGCCCACGTCTCGACCTGCAAGGACGTCGATGAAAAGGCCAACAACATCGCGTTGGCCGCGATTTGCGACGTGTCCAAGCACCGTGTCGAAGTCGGCAAGGCCAAGGCCGGTCCGCAAGCCCAGGGCTATGGCGACTACCGCCAGGTGCTCGAGCGCAAGGACATCGACGTCATCTTCTGCGCCACCGTCGATCACTGGCATACCAACGTCACCTGCGACGCCCTGCAATCCGGCAAGCATGTGTATGTAGAAAAGCCGATGACCCGTTATCTCGGGGAAGCCTTCCGCATCTACGACACGTCGAAGAGCACCGGGAAAATGGTTCAAGTCGGCTCCCAGGGCTGCTCGGACAAGAAATGGCACAAGGCCGCCGAATGGATCCGCGCCGGCAAGATCGGGCCGATGGTCATGAGCCAGGGCAGCTACATGCGGAACAGTCCCAAGGGCGAGTGGAACTACACGATTCAGAAATGGCTCACTCAGGACGACATCGACTGGACCCAGTGGATGGGAAGCCAGATCAAGAACAAGGTCCCCTTCAATCCCGATCACTACTTCCGCTGGCGCAAGTATCAGCCCTACTGCTCCGGTCTGTTGGGTGACCTGTTCCCCCACAAGCTGCATCCGTACATGCTCGCCACCGGCAATCCGGAGTTCCCGCTCCGCGTCGCCAGCGTCGGCAACAAGAAGGTGCAGACCGATCTCAAGTCGGAGGGCGATTCCAAGACCGCCTACATCCGCGACGTGCCCGAAATCGTCCAGCTCATCGCCGAGTTTCCGAGCGGCATGGTGATGCACATCACCTCCAGCACGGTGAATGAACAGGGCACGCAGGAAATGATCCGCGGCCACAAGGCCACGCTGACCATGGCCGGCAACAAGGTGGAGCTGAAGCCGGAGCGGCCGTTCGCCGAGGAGATTGATCCGGTCACCAGCGAGGCGTTCACCGGTGAAAATACCGAGAGCGTCGCCAACCATCACCGCAACTTCTTCAAGGCCATCCGTGGTCTCGAACCGCAGAACTGCGGCATCGATCTCGCCATCAAGGTTCAGACCGTCATCTCGCTCGCCGAAATGAGCGAACGCCTCGGCATGATGTGCTACTTCGATCCGGCGACCCGAAGGATCAGCGACGGTTCCGGCCGCGAAATCCACGCCATCACCTACGGCACCCTCGCCGCTTCCTGATCGGACGCCGCCTCTCATTCCCACGGCAGCCGGCTTCGAGTTGAAGCCGGCTGCTTTGTTTTCAGCTTCGTTCGGATTCATGTCAAACGTCCCATCCCCAGTTTTGGTAGCGCGCAACGCGATGGCGACGCGGTTCGAATTCGTCCTCCACGGAACGAAAACGGCGGCACTCCGGGCCGCCGCGGAGGAAGCGCTCGATGAAGTGGAACGGCTTGAGAATCTCCTTAGCCTGTATCGTCCCCACACCGACATCGCCCGCGCGAACGCCGGCGCGGCGCAGGGACCGATTCGGGTCGCACCCGAAGTGTTTCACCTTTTGCAACGGGCCTTCGCACTGTCACGCGCCACCGAGGGCGCCTTCGACATCACCGCCGCGCCGTTGATCCGGGCGTGGGGATTCGTCGGTGGCACGGGTGCCCGGCCAACGAACGAAGAACTCGCCATGGCGCGATCTGCGGTGGGTTCGGCGGGAGTGGTGTTGGACGAAGCCGAGTTCACCGTTCGATTCCAACGGCCGGGTGTTCAACTGGATCTGGGTAGCATCGGAAAAGGCTACGCCCTGGATCGCGCGGCGGAACTGTTGCGCGAAGCTGGCGTGACCTCCGCCCTGCTGCACGGAGGCACCAGCACAGTGGTCGGAATTGGAGCACCACCCGATGGAGAAGGCTGGCGGATCGCGTTGCCGAACGGGGAATCAGTCTCGTTGCGGGATGAATCGCTGTCGGTGTCGGCAACGTGGGGAAAATCGTTCCGTAACGGTGGAACCACCTACGGACACGTCATTGATCCGCGAACGGGTGAGCCAGTCACCGGCGAACGCATGGCCGCGGTGGTCGTTCCCTCAGCAACCGATTCCGACGCCCTTTCCACCGCGCTGTTGGTGCTCGGCGACTCCGCCATCGAATCACTCCGATCCCACTGGCCGGGCCTTCAAGCGTGGGTCGACAACGCACACTGATCATTTCGAGCACAACGGACCGAAATCCTGACTGCTCTTGCACATCGTCAAAACTCGCGGAAGACTTTTCGCGTGTCCTCCGGCCCAGCTCCCAAACCTCTCCAGCGGTACGCGTGGGTTGTGCTTGGACTTCTCCTCTTCGCAGCCTTTTTGATCTGGATCTTGAACCAAGCCGGCCGGAGTCGGGTGCTGGATCTGGCTTCACCCAACCCCTACTGGACGGCCAACATCACTGGAACGACGGGCGACGTGGCTCAGGTCTGGATTTGGACGCCGGGCCCAACCTTGCTCACCAATCTCCCGGTTCCGAGCCAGCTACGGCTCAACCGTCGTGAGGTCCTCATCCAAGTCCGAAGCGCCGGGAATCTAGCGCTCAATCTGGACGTGGATGCCGGATCGCGGAATGGATCTGCCCACATGCGATTGGATGCCGGCAAGACGAACAGCGCCCAGTTCTTCAGCTCGTTGGGCCGAATCCCGCTGGTGCCGTGGGGTGGGTTCTCGGCAGGAAATCTCCCACCCTCGGTTCCGCTGGGACTCTATCCCGTCTACGAATACCCGTTGTCGCCGGTCTATCGCCGCTTCGACGTGATGACCAATCTGACGCTCGGGAAATGAGCGGATTCCGATGCTTTGTTTGGGTGGATCACAGGTCATCTGTTTCGGCCCGTTGACTGCCGCTTGGGTCCATCAACCGATCTCACGTCCATTCGGAATCTGTCCGGGAGTGAGAAACGTCTTTACCAACTCACCTTCGCCGCAGACGTACATGCCCGGGAAACGCTTAAACCAGCGACCACTCGGAACCTCGGGTCGGCCGTCTAGCCAGTCGGTTAGCAAGGCCAACTGACTCGCCGTGAAATGACGCTGTTGGACGTGGTCGAGCAGATGCCGGAGCAGTGCCGGCGGCAAATTGTTGCGACGGATCTTAGCCATCGGTCGCGCGACCGTAGAATCCGCGGACGATTTCGTCGCGAAGAACGTCGGCTTCCAACGGACTCGGGGCGTCGACCATTTGTCGGGCCAGCACTCCTAATTGCTCGCCCGTCAGTCGGTGCCGAGCTTCGAGCCGGGCAGCAAAGTGAATCACCTTTGCCTGTTCTTCCGGTGACAGGGAGACGATTTCATCGATCACCTGACGGGCAGTCATGTCAGGACGCTAGGAACGATCATGTCCCCGGTCAAACCCCCATTCGACAGGGCTCCGTGTGGGGAAACGATCCCCACGCCAAACCGTGAAAGGGCAATGAGGTCGGGATCGGTGCTCCGCCCGAAGTCCACGCCTTCAAGCGTGGGTCCACAACGCACAGTGATCCGCCCCGACGGCGTATGTCAGAATCCCCGCGGGAGGATTCTTCTCGGCTTCGATGGCTCCCGGTGCGAAGCGACAAACTCAAACCTGTTAATCTCGTGGACCAAAACCAACCTGCTTGGGTTCCGCCCGAAGAAGCGGTTCGCCTCGCGATTGAAAATGGATTTTCGACGGCCGAAATCGTGAGAATCGCGAGCGGTGCACTCTCACACCGCGACGCAGTCAGAGTCGCCAAAGAGTATGCTCCGATCCTCGGGATCACCGTCACCGAATTCATGGAACTGCGCCGGAACAGCTAGGCGGCGTCAAAGTTCCAACAACCGGGCAATCAAGTTTTCGCTGTATCCTTCGCGCCGAAGTTTCTCGGAATCGATTCGGCCGCCCTCACGAAGAGCCTTTTCCTTGATGGCTCGCAGCAAACGATCCGTTGCGCCCCGAGTGGACTCCGAATGCTTCTCCCCCGCCGAATGCTGTGGGATCACTGCGCTCATGCAGTGGACACCTAGCAAGCTTTCAGCACTTCGACAACTGTGACTTGGAGGTGCCCGTGTCCCAGGTCAAACCCCCATTCGACGGATCCCGTGCAGGGAAATGATCCAAATGCCAAACCGCGACCTACAGCGAAACCACGCGGGCGCTGGTGATGGCTGGATCTTTCGTCAACTCGTCGAGGGCTGCCTGGGGCGGGACGTTGTCGAGGTGCAGGACGGTCAACGCCTCGCCGCCCTCGGTGTCGCGGCTGAGCGACATGTTGGCGATGTTGACGCCGTGTTTCCCGAGAACGGTTCCCAGGAATCCGACGATGCCCGGCCGATCGTGATTGTGAATCAGCAGGACATTTCCGCTGATGGGAATCTCCACGGGCTGGCTGTAGAGACGCACGATGCGCGGATTGTTCGGTGATCCAAAAAAAGTGCCGCCGGCCGAAATGACCTTTTCGCTGCCGTGGAAGGCCTGGACATGGAGCCACTCGTTGAAGGTGACCGGTTCGTCCGATTTTTTCTCTTCAACGCTCAACCCCAACGCCGCCGCCGCGCTGCGAACGTTGATGTTGTTGATGTCCTTCACGCCGTTGCCGGCGCTGGTGCTGAGGAATCCGCGGAGGATCGCGCGGGTGACCGGATCGGTCTGCGGCAATTCCTGGGCTTTTCCCCCGAAGGTGATGTGCAGCCGGTCGATGGGGCCCGGAGCGAGCTGGCCGAGCAACTTTCCGAGCTTCTCGCCGAGCAACAGGTACGGCTTCACCAGCTCATAGGTCTTGGCATCGACGCCGGGCAGGTTGACCGCGTTCCGGACTTCGCCGGTGAGCAGGAAGGCGGTGATCACCTCGGCCACTTCGAGGCCGCACTTTTCCTGCGCTTCCTCGGTGCTGGCGCCGAGATGAGGGGTGAGAACCACGTTGGGCAGGGAACGGAACTTGTGATCCGCCGGCAGCGGTTCCACGTGGAAGACGTCCAGCGCCGCGCCTCCCACCTTGCCCGATTCGAGGGCGGCAATGAGGTCGGCCTCGTGGATGATTTCGCCGCGGGCGCAGTTCACGATGCGGACGCCCGGTTTCATCTTGGCGAAGGCTGCGGCGTTGAGCATCTCCCGCGTCTCACGGGTCACCGGCATGTGGACGGTGATGAAATCCGCCTGCCGATAAATCGCATCCGGATCGCTGGCAGCCTCGAAGCCCAGCGCTTTGGCCCGGGTTTCGGTGAGAAACGGATCGTAAGCCACCACGCGCATGCCAAAAGCCAGGGCGCGTTTGCCAACTTCGGTGCCGATGCGGCCTGCGCCGAGGATGCCCAGCGTCTTACCTTGGACTTCGGTTCCCTGGAACGCCTTCCGGTCCCATTTGCCGGCGGCCATCGTCGCGTGGGCAGCGGGAATCTTCCGGGCGAGGGCGCCCAGCATGAAAAAGGTGAGTTCGGCGGTGGTGACCGTATTGCCGGCGGGCGTGTTCATCACCACGACACCGCGGGCGGTGGCGCCTTCGATATCGACGTTGTCCACGCCCACGCCGGCGCGGCCGACCACCTTCAACTGGTGGGCCGCCTCCAGGATCTTCCGAGTCACCTTGGTTTCCGAACGGACCACCATGGCGTCGACATCCGCCACCACGGCGAGCAATTCGGCTTCGGAAAGCCGCTTGGACAGGACGGTCACCTTGAATTCAGGGCGGGCCTGAAAAAAGGCGATGCCGCGGGGCGAAATCGGGTCACAAACAAGGACGTGCATAGCTCGGAGCCGCGGACGCTAGGCAGCGGAACCCGGCCGGTCAACGCGAGACCTCGGCTGGCCGTTCTTGCCGGGTCGGCGGCGATCGCCGAGGCTCGCCGGATGCAGGTGGCCTTCAAGGAATGGGCGGTGGTGGTCGATGCGCTGGAGCGTGGGGTTCAGGTTCTGATCCTGCGCAAGGGTGGCATCGCCGAGGAAGCGGGCGTTTTCCGCCTGGAACACGACCGTTTTCTGCTGTTCCCAACGCTGTATCACCAGCAACACGAGCAGGTCGTGCCCGCCGCGGCGGCCCGGTTCGACCTGTTGCGCGGGGAAATGCCGGGGCCGGATATCGTCCGTATTCGGTCATTCGCCGAAGTGGTGGCGTCGTGGCGTCTGGACTCCCTGGCCGCTGCCGAACGTCTGCGAGGGCAGCACGTCTGGCGGGATGAGGTGATCGCCGATCGCTTTGATTGGGGCGGCGAACTGGCGATCCACGCGTTGATACTGCGGGTGTGGCGGCTGCCCGCCGCGGTCGATCTGCCGCTGCGCCCGGAATACGGGGGCTGCAAGTCGTGGATCCAACTTGCCGTGGATGTGCCGGTGGACGACGCGACCCCGGCGCTGTCCGACGCGGAGTTCGCGCTTCGCTGGCGGATGGTGGCAGACGCTGTGGAGGGCGGCCGATGATCGCAACATTGCCGCCAGTCATCCTGGCCTCCCAATCCCCGCGCCGTCACAGCCTGCTTCGCGAAGTGATCGCGGCGTTCGACGTCGTGCCCAGCGACGCCACCGAGATTCACGACCGCAGCCTGGGTCCGCGCCGTCTTTGTGAGATCAACGCGCAGCGCAAGGCCTTCGCCGTCGCCGCCTGCCATCCGGATCATCTGGTGATCGGCGCCGACACTCTGGTTTTTTTGGATGGAGAACCACTGGGCAAGCCGGCGGATCTCGAGGCGGCCAAAGCCATGCTGCGGCGCCTGTCGGATCGCGCGCATGAAGTCGTGACCGGCGTCTGCCTGATTCACAAAAACGCAGCCCGGGTCCGGTTGCTCTCCGAAAGCACCCGTGTGAAGTTTCGATCCCTGACCGAAGGCGATATTACGGAATATCTCGCCCGGGTGGAGGTGCTGGACAAGGCAGGGGCCTATGCGCTCCAGGAAGAGGGCCACCGCATCGTCGCGGCGGTGGAAGGATCCCACAGCAACGTGGTGGGCCTGCCGGTCGAGGCGCTCCGCCGGGCGTTGGAGCGTTGGAATGAGCCGGTGGATCCCGCTACTTCGTCCGTTGCCGCGCCAGAACCGCCCCACCGGTGATTCCGGCAAAATCGCCGAGGCGGGTGGCGATGATCTCAATGCCGCGGGTGGTGCCGGGCATGGCATAATCCATCGCGGTTTCAACGATGATGGACATCATCTCGTCCTCGAGCGCGTCGATCACTCCACCGCCGACGACGACCACTTCGGGGTTGAAGATGTTGATGAGGTTGGCCACGGCGACGCCGGTGTATTCAGCGGCGCTCTCCACGACCTTCTCCACGAGCTTATCACCCTTGCGCAGCGCCTTTCGGAGGTCGCCGCTCTTCAACTCGGCGAGGTCGTCCCCGAGCATTTCGGTGAGAACCGTGCGCCCGCCGTCCTTCACGGCGCGCTGGATCTCACGGAAGATGGCGGTCCGGCTGGCGAGCGCCTCAAAGCATCCGTTGTTGCCGCAACTGCACTTGGGTCCACCGACCTGGATGACCATGTGACCCACTTCGCCGGCGGTCCGGTTGAAGCCTCCGTATAATCGGCCGTCGAGGATCAGTCCACCGCCCACACCGGTCCCGAGAAAGATGCCGATCATGTTACGCGGTTTGCCCTTCAGCTCTGATTCATGGACACCGAGCGTGCAGATGTTGCAGTCGTTCTCCACGAACACCGGGATGCCGAGAGCCTTCTCCAGCGCCTTCTTCAACGGAGCGGATTTCCATTGAAGATTGGGGGCAAAAATCACCTCGCCCGATTCGGGATCCACGGCACCCGGTGCGCCGATGCCGATGCCGCGAACCTGCTTGAGCGAGAGGTCCGCCTCGTCGACGGCGTCCCCGATGCAGCGGGCGATGCGTTCCACGACCGATTCAAATCCACGATCGGACTTGGTGGTCAGCTTGGCCGACTGCAGGAGTTTGAGCTGCGGGGTGAAGACGCCGGCGAGGATCTTGGTACCGCCGAGGTCCACACCCACGATCAGGTCCTGCTTGGAAGGTTCGGGCATGGCTGCGAAGAGTGGGGTGGTTATTTGCCAGTGGGCTTGGTTGCCGGCAGTCCTGACTTCGGAGCGACATCGCCGATGCCGTGGTACCCGGAAAAAAGCGGGAGCGCGATGCCACCCACGCGGCGCGGCAGTGGGACGTCCTGCGAGATGCCCTGATTGCTCAGAGAACGGGTCAGACCATTTCGAGTTTCGCTCACGATGGTGGAGTAGGGAGTGCCGCTGGAAGAACCCTCGCCGATCGAAAAAGTGGCCGAGGCGTTGTCGATGCGGAACATCGGATCGAGTTTCCAGGTTCCGCTGGAGAAACAAAGTCCGCCCAGCAACTCCGTTTTTCCACTATTCCGCGTGTCGATCAATGTTCCAGGGTGCTCGGTCTTCAATCCCAACAACCAGAGGATCCCACCGTCATTGACGATCTTGGTTCCGCTGACTTCGACGCACCATTGACGGGCCCACACATGGGCTCCGGCGGGAATGGTCCAGGGGGTCATGGACGCCACGTCTTCGATGAACAGGTTTCCCTTGCCGTTCCAGATCAGGCCCGCGCCCAGAAGATCGCTGAGGACCAGGGTGTTGTCGGACGCTTGCTCCAGGAAGGGTTGCTGGGGCGGTTCGATTTCGAGGCGCTCGACTTGAAGCACCGGTGCGCCGCCCGCCACCACGCGGAACGCCGGACGTCCGCCGGGGACCTCGCAAATAATCCGCGCCTCACAACCGATCAATCGCCGGACGTTGTTGCGGATCTCGACGGTCTTTCGAACGGTCCAACTCCCATTGGGGAGATAGATAGTGGTCGCCCCGGAATCGATCGCGGCCTGGATGGCGGCCGACGCGTCCACGCGCTTGTTGACGACCGCACCATGGTTTTGTGGACCGTCCCAAGTGGCGGGCGGATCCCACGGAATCACAGGTGTCTCCTCAATCGGAAGATACAAGGCGTATTGCGGCGCCGGATGAATGTTGACGATGGCGTGGGAGACGAATTCGCGGACTTCGGGACCGGTGACGCCATCGGTCAGGCCGTTTCGATTCTCGATGGCGTTGGTGTAGCCCGGGGTCCGGAGTTGTCGCGCGAACAACACGCCCCGATTGACCACCGCCGCCAGTTGCCGCTTGGCGGGCAGGCCCTGCAACACCCCTTCGGTCAGGGTGACAAATCCAGGATCGCTGTTCTGGATGGCCGGGACACTGTTGGTGCTGCGGAGTCGGCGGATATTGATGACCTGGCCGCGATTGCGAATGCCCGCGGCCCCCTGGCCCACGAGTTCCAAGTCCTCCATCGTGACCGAGTACCAGGCATTCGCCAGGTTGATGCCGATGTCGAATCCTTCAATCCGGACCCGTTGGATGAGGCACGGGCCCTGATGATCGGCGTGGCTGAGGTCGATGCCGGAATGGGAACCCGGGGTGTCGGAGATGAGGGTGACGTCGCGGATACAGCCCTGTTTGTTGGCCAGGAATTGGATCCCGATGACGCCGGAATTGCCGGCACCAGTGTGGAGGGTGAGGTTCCGGATGGCGTTGCGGAAATGCTTCGACTGGTTCGCCCCGGTCCACAGCAAGGGCTTCGGCCGGCCGGAATTGCCAAACCCCGGGGCATAATCCATCAGGCGAATGGTGGTGCCTGCCCGGCTTTGTCCCTGGAGAATCGTCATCCGCTCACTGAGTTCGGGGTCCTCGGATCCCGGCCAGCGCAGGGAGCCCGAGACCAGATAAACCCCATTGGGCAGGTAAATGATCCGGTTCGCGCTCGGATAATCGATGAGCGCCTGCTGGAGGGCCTCCGTGTCGTCGGTGTGACCGTCACCGCGGGCGAAGTAGGGAGCCTTGGTGACGTCCACCACCCCGGAATCCTCAGGAAAAACGATGGATTCCGCCCGCGCGACCGGAGCGGCGGCGGCGAAGGCGCAACAGATCAGCGTCAACAACAGGCGATGCATGAAACTCACGGAAACGTCGAGGCGAATGGGATCCACCCGTGCCGACGATAAATGGCCGGTGCCACCTTGCGAGCGTTTTGCCGGAATCCGTGTAAATCCGTGAAGTCGGTGTCCGTCCAAAATCTCTTCCGCGCCATTTCCGCCTCAGAGCCTGTCTGAAAATGGGAAAGGGTCCTGTTGTCGAGGAAAAGGCTGGATGGCGAGGCGCGAGGAGGGAGCAGCCCTTTTGGGGCTGTGACCGAGGAGCAACGAAGCCAGCCGGCCTTTTCCCCGACAACCCTCCGGGCGGCAGTGCTTTTGTCTTCCGCCTTCGTTGACCCGGCCC
>CAIVQB010000145.1 GCA_903907925.1 uncultured Verrucomicrobiota bacterium | reverse complement strand
TGATGTCGCGCTCCTGCGCGCGGGCGTGGAGATCGCGGATCACCTGATCGATCTGTTCCGCCAGCAGAAGGGGCTGCTGGTTCAGGACGATCTGCCCCGACTCCAGTTGGGAAATGGTGAGCAGATCCTCGATGAGGAACGACAGGCGGTCGGCGTGCTTCTCGATGGTCTGCAGGAAGCGCAACGCGATGGCTGGATCGTCCTTTGCGCCGTCGATCAAGGTTTCGACATAGCCCTTGATGAGTGAGAGCGGGGTCCGGAGCTCGTGACTGACATTGGCGACGAATTCCTTTCGGAGGTTCTCCAACTGCTTGAGGCGGGTGAGGTCGTGGAAAACGAGAATCGTCCCGGCATGAGCACGGTCACGATCGCGAAAGCTGGCGGCGTTGATCTGAAGAACGCGCGGCTCGGAACCGGCGAGGGTGAGTTCAAAATCAGTGACCCGTCCCTCGAGCAGCGAGCGGTCAGCGACTGCCTTGAGTTCGTGATGGCGCAGGGCTTCCAGAAGCGTTTGACCGCGGATGTCGTGATGGAGGTCGAAGAGATTTCCGAGCGTGGGATTGGCAAATTGGACCCGGCCGTCTTCGTCGAGGATGAGCAATCCCTCGACCATGCTGTTGAACACCGTCTGCTGCTTGTTCTGTTCCTCGGCGAGGGCCAGGTGCCGTGCGGCCTTCACCTCGGCCAGGTCCAATTGACATTGGCGGAGCTGCGATTCGAGGCGCCGTTCGCGGCGGAGCCACACCCAGATCACCCCCGCGAGCGCGGCGGTCAACAGGAGGGTGAGGAAGAACCACATGTCCCGAATTCGGCGCGGTCAATTCTCGACGAACCGGTAGCCGACCCCGCGGACCGTGTCGAGATAGCGGCAGGCGGTGCCCAGCTTTTCGCGCAGGCGCCGCATGTGAGTGTCGACGGTGCGGGTGTCGATGATGTTGTCGTATTCCCAAACATCCCGCAGAAGCTGTTCCCGGGATTGAACCCGGCCGCGACGGGAGGCGAGGGTGGTGAGCAGCTTGAATTCAGTCGCGGTGAGATCGATGCGACGGCGGGCGACGGTGACCAGGTGGCGGGGGATGTCGATGAACAGATCACCCACGTTGAGCTGTTCCGGCTTCTCGTCGGGGGTGGCCTGTCGCTTGAGCAGGTTCTTTACCCGCAGCACGAGTTCCCGCGGGCTGAACGGTTTGGTGACGTAATCATCGGCCCCGAGTTCGAGTCCGAGGACGCGGTCGATCTCGGCCGCCTTGGCGGTCAGCATGATGATCGGGATGCCGGCGGTGGCCGGATCGCGCCGGAGCAGCTTGCAGACTTCCAGTCCGTCGACCTCCGGCAGCATGACATCGAGGAGGATGAGATCGGGGGCGTGTTGACGGGCGCGCTTGAGCGCGTCGGTGCCGTCGTCGGCCGTCACCACTTCATAGCCGGCCGCCTTGAGATTGAAGCTGACCAGCTCCAACGCGTCCGGTTCGTCGTCCACCACGAGGATTTTCGCCATAACTCGTGAAGTCGTAGGCATGGCGGGATGCTAACCGATGACGGCCGTGTTACAAGCCGGTGACAACACCCGATTGGGGCTGGTACGCCGATTCCGCCGCCGCGGACGGCGCTGAAAAGGACGCGGCGGAGTTTTCAGGAAAGGATGCGGCGGCCCTCGTCGAGGAAGATGCCCTTGAACATCATGTCGAGCGCCTGCGGGTTGCTCGCCTTGGCCAGGGCTTCCGCCTCGGTGACCTTGCGGGCCTTGACCAGGTCGTAGAGCGCCTGGTTGAAGGTTTGCATCCCATCGTCACGCCCGGTCTCGATGGCCGCGCCGATTTTCTCGAGGCGGTTTTCCTCGAGCATTTTGCGGACGGTCGGGGTGTTGATCAGGATTTCCAACGACGGTGTGATGCCACCGCTGACGGTGGTGATCATGCGCTGACAGATCACCGCCTTGAGCGTGTTGGCGAGCTGACGTCGGACCTGTTCACGTTCCTCGGGTCGGAAGAAATCAAGGATGCGCCCGATCGACTGTGAGGCGTTCTGGGTGTGAAGCGTGGAGAGCACCAGGTGGCCGGTGTCGGCGGCCTGCATGGCGGCGGTGAAGCTGGTCGAATCCCGCATTTCGCCGACCATGATGATGTCGGGATCCTGGCGGAGCACGTGCTTGAGACCGTGCTCAAAGCTCTGGGTGTCGAGACCGATCTCGCGCTGTTCGATCACCGACTGGTTGTCCTCGAACACGAATTCGATCGGGTCCTCGAGGGTCACCACGTGTTTTTTGACGGTGGCGTTGATGTGCTCCAGCATCGCCGCGAGCGTGGTCGACTTGCCGGAACCGGTGGTGCCGGCGACGAGGACGATGCCGCGGGTGGAGGAGGCGATGTCCTTGAGCACCGGCAGCAAGCCGAGTTCGTCGAAGCTCGGCACCTGCGTCTTCACATAGCGCATGGCCAGGGCATAGGCGCCCTTCTGCTGGAAGATGTTGGTTCGAAAACGGCCAACGCCCGCCTCGAAATAGCTGAAGTCGACTTCGCGATCCTCATCCAGACGTTTCCGGGCGTGGATCGGCACCATTTTGTCGGCAATGCTGGACATCCACTGGTCGGTGGGGACCGGTGCTTCGATGGCGACCAGCTGGCGGTTGATCCGGAACACGACCGGATAGCCCACCTTGATGTGCACGTCGGATGCGCCGCCTTCGACGGCGGCTTTAAGGATGCCTCGCAACAGTTCCATAGATGACGGGTGCAAACGCTAGCAGGTGCACTGCCACGTGGAATGACAAACTGACCCGACGATTCCCGGAAAACCGCCGCTCACCACTCAATGATGGCGGCGCCCCAGGTCAGTCCGGCCCCGAACACGACCATCAGGACCAGGTCGCCGCGCTGGATCCGGCCGGCCGTGGCGGCTTCATCCAGGGCGATGGCAACGCTGGCGGCGCTGGTGTTGCCGTAGCGTTCGACGTTCACAAAGACCTGTCCGTCGGCGGCCCCCAACTGTTCGGAAACCGCGGTGATGATGCGCTGGTTGGCCTGGTGGGGGATGATGCAACGGATCTGCTCAATCGTCAGTCCGCAACGCTCCAGCGCCACGTGGGCGGCGGAAACCATGGCGTTGACGGCATTCTTGAAGGTCTGGCGACCGTCCATCCGGAGGTAATGCATCCGGTTGGCCACGCTTTCCGCGGTCGGTGGGCAGGCGCTGCCGCCGCCTGGCAATTCCAGCAGCCCGGCCTTGGAGCCGTCGGATCCGAGGCAGGTGGTGAGCAGGCCGTGGGCGTTGGGGCGGTTCTGCAGCACGGCCGCGCCGGCTCCGTCGCCAAAGAGCACGCAGGTGTTGCGGTCGGTCCAGTCGATGACCGATGACATTTTCTCCGCGCCGATCACCAGCACCGTCTCGTAGGTGTGGGAGGCGACAAAATGACTGGCGATGTCGAGGGCGTAGACGAATCCGCTGCAGGCCGCCTCGATGTCGAAGGCGGCCGCCCGCGTGGCGCCCAGTTTCTGCTGCACCAGACAGGCCGTGCTCGGAAATGGCATGTCGGGAGTGATGGTCGCAACGATGATCAGGTCGACCTGTTCGGCGGTGACGCCGGCCCGTTCGAGGGCGCGTCGACCGGCCTGAACCGCCATGTCGGAAGTCGTTTCACCGGCCGCGGCGATGCGGCGCTCACGGATGCCGGTCCGGCTGGTGATCCACTCGTCACTGGTGTCGACCATCCGTTCGAGGTCGGCGTTGGTGAGGATCCGTTCGGGCACCCACGATCCCACTCCGGTGATGGAGACCGTCCGCAGGTGGGGACGGTGGGTCCGGGGATGTTTGAACGGGGCCATCGGTCAGGAGGCGGCGACCGGTTCGGGTTCCGCGCAGCGGGCCAGGTCGCGGACGATGGCGTCGTTGAGCTGCAGTTCGACAAACCGGCGGGTCTGGGAAATCGCGTGGCGAAGGGTGTCGCGCTTGGCGCTGCCGTGGATTTTCACCGCGCAGCCATTGAGACCCAGCAGCAATGCTCCGCCGTAAACTTCCGGGTTCATCCGCGCGGCGATCCGCCGGAGACCGCCTTCCGCGAGTTTGGCACCGAGCATCCGGGTCCAGGTGGCGGTCAGTTCCTCCTTGAGCATGGCGCGGACCGCCTTGCCGAGGCTTTCGACCGACTTGAGAACGATGTTGCCGACGAAGCCGTCGCAGACCGCGACATCGATGCCATCGAGGAAGAGATCGTAGCCCTCGCAATATCCCTGGCAGTTGAGGTCGGTCTTGCGGATGAGAGCGACGGTGGCGCGGGTCAGGTCATTGCCCTTACCGTCCTCGGATCCGTTGCTGAGCACGCCGACCCGGGGGTTGGCGACGCCGAGCATCGCCTTGGAATAGGCGGAACCCATGATGGCGAATTGCAGCAACAGTTCGGGGGTTCCCTCGGGATTGGCACCGCCGTCGACGAGCACCCAGGCACCCTTCAAGGTGGGCAGGATGCAGGCGAGGGCGGGACGGCGGACTCCCTTGAGGCGTCCGAGCCGGATGGTCGCACCGGCCAGAAGGGCACCGGTGTTGCCGGAGGAAATGATGGCGTCGGCGGTGCCTTCCCGGACCAATTCGATGGCCCGCAGGATGGAACTGTCCTTTTTGCGGCGAACGGCGAGACCGGGATCATCGCCCATGCTGAGGACCTCGGTCGCCGGATGAACGCGCACCCGGGGATCCAGAAGTCCGATGCGGGCACAGAGGGACTCCAGCTCGGCCTGGGGGCCGACCAGATACAATTCGCCGAGACCGGGTTCGGCCGCGAGGGCGAGCTTCACGCCCTGGAGGAGTTCCTCCGGACCGTGGTCGCCACCCATCACGTCCACCGCGAGCCGCATATGAAACGACAGAGCGCCGACCCGCAGACAGCGAGGCTCGGCGCTCCTGGAAAGCAGATCAGGCGAGCGCGTTGACGCTCAGCACCTGCCGGCTGTTGTAGTAGCCGCAGGCCGGGCAGACCCGGTGCGGAACGTACGGTGCCGCGCATTGCGGGCAGGACGAAATCTGGGGCAGGTGCAGCACGCTGTTATACGCACGGCGCATGCGCTGGCGGCTGGTCGACGGTTTGCGTTTCGGAACACCCATGGTTCGGGTCGGTTTACAGTTTCAGTTGATCCAAGGCGCCCCACGGAGATTCGCCGGAATCCTCCGGCGGCTCACTGTCGGGCACCCCTTCCGCGGACTTTTTCAGGAGCCCGCAGCAGTTCGGACTGCACAACGGGTTCGTTGGCAGAACTAGATACATGTCTTCTCGCAGAAATGGCGTCAAGTCGGCAAAATCTCCATCACAGGTTGCCGCGCCCTCCCCCTCGAGCGGAACCACCGCCGCAAAGGCGGGAATTTCGACCGCCTGTTCGAACGATTCCAGGCATCGGCGGCACCGGCAATTCACCGTCATGGCCAGGCGTCCGGTCATCAGAATTCCATCGGCCTGATGCTCCAGATCAAGGTCGTAGGCCAACGGTGAACCCATCGAAACGAGTTCGTCACGGTAGCCCTCGGCGATCTCGGCGGCCGGGAGTTCCCCGGTGACGTGCTCGGATTTCCGGGCGAGGGACAGGACGTTGACCTTGAGCGGCATGGCGGAAGTGTCGGTGCGTGGAAGCGTCGTCGCAACCCCGGTGGTGGAGTTGCATTTTTGGGTTCAGGGGGCCGGCTGCTCTGGTTTTGAAAACCGGCTGCGGAGGGCTTCGGCCACTCCGGGGGGAACGAACTGGCTGACGTCTCCGCCGAGCCGGGCGATCTCCTTCACCAGTCGGGAGCTGACAAACGTGTAGGTTTCCCGCGGCGTCATGAACAGGGTTTCCACGCGCTCGTTCAACCGGCGGTTCATCAGCGCGAGTTGAAATTCGAACTCGAAATCGCTGACCGCGCGAAGTCCGCGGACCACCGCGCAGGCACCGCGGCGAACCACGTAGTTCACCAGCAACCCGTCGAAGGCATCGGCCTCGACATTGCTCAGGTGCGCGACATCCGCCCGGACGAAGGACAGCCGTTCGTCGATGGAGAACAACGGGGTCTTCGCCTCATTGCGCGCGACAGCCACCACCACATGGTCGAAGACCCGCGCGGCGCGTTCGATGACGTCGAGATGTCCCTTGGTCAACGGATCGAAACTGCCCGGGTAGATGACCGTGCGCATGACGGGAAACTACCCACCCGGGCGCGGCCGACGAGCCGGAAATTGAGGCACCGGTCCGGGAGGCCCGCGGTCAATCCCGCACCACCGGCGCGGCGGCGGCTTCGCCGGTGAGCGCGAGGAACGCCCGTTCAAGAGCTCCATCGGTGCCGGCCTGCCGGCGCAATTCGGCGGCGGAGCCCTCCGCGATCAACCGCCCCTTGTGAATGATGCCGATCCGATCCGCCATTTCCTCGGCGACGTTGATCTGATGGGTGCTGAGGAACACCGTCATCCCGTTGCGGGTGCGTTCCTTGAGGGTATCCTTGACCACCCGGGCATGGTGGGGATCGAGGCCGACCATCGGCTCGTCGATGACGAAGACATCCGGCTCGTGCAGCAACGCGCTGGCGATCGCCACGCGTTGACGGGTTCCGTGGCTGAGACCCTCGATGGTCTTGTTCAGCCACGGCTCCAGATTGAACCGCGGCACCAGTTCATCCGCCGCGCGCGCGATGGCCGCCTCGCTCATCCGGAACAACCGGCCGGTGAAGGCGAGGAATTCCCAAGGGGTCAACTTGTCGTAGAGAAAGGGAAAATCCGGGACGTAACTCAGGCGTGCGCGGGCCTCGAGCGGCTGGCGTTGAACGTCAAAGCCGGCGAGCCGCGCCGTCCCTCGGGTCGGTTTGATGAGCCCTACCAGCATCTTGATGGTGGTGGTCTTTCCCGCGGCGTTCGGTCCGAGCACGGCGTAGAATTCCCCACGCTTCACCGTCAGGCTCAGACCGTCCACCGCCCGGACTTCGCCGAAGTGTTTTTCCAACTGGTGGAGTTCGATCATCGCGTCAGTGGTCGGTGTCCCGTGCCATCCCCGGCAGCGCCTCATTGCCCAGTGTCAGCCCGTCGGGAAGCGTGACCCGCAGAATCTCGCCGGCCCGGCTCAGGTAGGCGTTCACCTCGAAGCGGTCGAACCACCGCGCCCGAATGCGATAGACGCGAACCCGTTGAGCACCGATGCGCAACCAGTCGTTGCGGGCGGTCCAACGGAATCCGGCGGCGACCTGTCGCGGCTCCAATCCGGCCGGCGCGGTAACCAGGCCGCGGGGCAGCAGCATCGCGAGCGGACCCAGGAGTTGCGACGGGTGGGACAAATCGGCGAGGGAGAACCGCTGATCCCAATGCGTGCGTCCGTCTTCGAAGGCCATCCGGATTGTATCGGCACCGGAACGCCCTGATAATTCCCACGCCGACGGTCGTTGCAGCAGCCGGACTTGGAACGTGGTCCAGGCCTGGTTGGTGTCGAGATCCAGATGTCCCAGAATCCGCCACCGGGAGGACGGATCGTCACCGAACAAACTCAAATCGAGATCGATGCGATTGCCGATCGGAGTTCTCACCATACCTTCCGGCAATTCGGCGTTGGTCGTGTTGGTCGGCGCCGCGGCTTCGGCGATCGACGGAGTCCAGCGCAACTGGCCGAGAATCCGTCCGTGCTGACGCAGCGTCAGCAACGAGGCGTCCGGAGCGTTGAGGATCCGTTCCACTACCGTCGCCACCGGAACCTCCGCTCCAAGTTCACGGCCGCTTCCGAACTCCGCCCGCCAGAGCAACACGTTCATGATCACCCAGAAGACGGTGATCGCGAGAAAGGTGATGCGGCCGGACATGCCCGCCGGAAAGGTAGGCCGGGTGACACCGGGATGCAAAGGGCGTGGTGTCGGAGCTCAGGCGGGCACTTGATTTGGACGGAATTCGATCGGATCTCCGGGAATCCTGCAATCCGTGTCCTCTCCCCTCTCGTTTCATTGTGCAAACAACACAGTGCCCAGCGCGCCCGCTTGTCGGAATCCTCCGGGTTTGATTCTCTCCGCGAGTGCCGGACCTGCCCCACAAGATCGCCACGCTGTTGTACGGATTCAATCCGGCCGGCGAGGTGTTGCTCCTGCACCGCGCCCAGGAACCGAATCGCGGTCTGTGGTCGCCGCCCGGCGGAAAGTTGAAGGAGGGACTCGGTGAATCGCCCTACGCCTGCGCCTGTCGGGAAGCGGCCGAGGAAACCGGAATCGCGCTTAGGGCGTCCGATCTCCACCTTACCGGCTTGATCAGCGAATTCGGCTACCAGGGCCAAACGCACTGGCTGATGTTCTTGTTCGAGATCAAGCCCCACCTTCACGCCCTGCCACCGCCGCATCGTGAGGGCGTTTTTGGTTTTTTCTCCCGCGACGCCCTCCCCGGACTGGATCTTCCCCAGACAGATCGGGAACAAATCTGGCCGCTGTTCTGGCGGCATCGTCGCGGTTTTTTTGCCGCCCATGCCCGGTGTCATCCGGACGGCACCAGCACCTGGACGGTCGAACAATCTTCTCCCGCATCCACCCCATGATCGATCCCGAAGCCGAAGCGGAAGCCGATCAGCGGTTCATGGGAGAGGCGATGAAGCAGGCCGTTCGCGCCTACAATGCGGGCGAAGTGCCGGTGGGTGCCGTCATCGTCCAGGAAGGCCGGGTCATTGCCCGCGCCTTCAACCAGGTGGAATTGTTGAAGGACGCCACGGCCCACGCCGAGATGTTGGCACTGACCATGGCCGAGGAGGCGGTCGGCGACTGGCGACTGAACGGATGCACGCTGTACGTCACCAAGGAACCCTGCCCGATGTGTGCCGGTGCCCTGGTGCATTGCCGGGTCGACCGGGTGGTCTTCGCGGCGGCGGATGCGAAGGGCGGTGCCGCCGGGTCGGCCTTGAACCTGTTGCAGTTTCCCACCCTGAATCACCGCTGCGAAGTGACCGGCGGCGTCCGGGGACAGGAATGTGCCGACCTGTTGCGGGCCTTCTTCGCCGAACGCCGCGCCGAACGGAGCACTCCGCCGGATTCCACCGCGAATTGATCCCGATCAATGCAAATCAAGTCGGGAAGACACGGATTGCACGGATTGACACGGATTCCTGAAAAAAGGATCGGATTCGGTTCATTCCGTCTCATCCAGTCTGGAAACTGGGACGCCGCGCCGAACCCCGTACTCCGGGGACTCAACTCACCAGAATCATCGACACCTTCTCGCCTTCCAAGTTTCGGGCGAGCCCCTGGGCCCGCGGATCGTTGACACGTTTTCCATCGACCAGAAACTGGTAGTGATGGCCGCCGTGTCCGAGCGTGACCGATATCTGCCAGGCGCCCTCGAATCCCTTCTTCATTGGGTGACTGGTGGGATTCCAATCATTGAAATCCCCCACCAGAAACACCTCCCGAGCCTGGGTGGCGTTGCAAAAAAAGTTGACGGGTTTGAGCGTGGCCTTCGGTTGAAGTCGCTGAAGCGGTTTGATCGCGGTCCGGTGCGAATGCATTCGATGAGAGGCGGCTTTCGTGAAATCGGGTGGTGCCGTGGGGATCGAAAAAACGTCCACCACAGCGCGCGCTAAAAAGCCCAAGAATGAGTCGCATGCAAGCGGAAGTTGAATTCCGCCGCATATTTTTCCGCCGGCCGGCCGGATGTTGCTGCGCAATCGCGTTGGGAGGAGCGGGGACCCGCGGGTCAATGAACTGTGATTGAATTTGGAGCGGCGGCGTCCATTGACTCGCGTTCGCTTCACTCCTCACCCATCACTTCCCTTCGCCTCCATTACGTCGTGCGAGCTGCGACTGAAGGAAGGTGTCCGTCGGAGCGGTCTTCCAGGCGGTGAACCACACATCTCCCAGCATCTGGCTGCCACGAAGGATCTGACCCGAAAGGAACTCACGCCCTGCCAGTCCCGCCGGTCCGTCCCCGGACAATCCGCCGGTCTTGTCCAACTGATACAACCGTTCCACACCTTCGGATTGTTGCACCACGTAACCCATCACCACTGGAAACAGGTGTTCATGCGATGCCCCCGGAAGCCGTTCCCAAACCGACCGGGCGGCGCGGACCCGTCCCGAGAGATCCCCAATCTTCAATCCGATCTTGTGCAGATAGCCGCCGTCGATCCATCCGTGGAACGTCCGATTGGTGGTGTAGCCTTCGGGATTCGGGCCGACCCATCCGTTGTAATGTTTCGAGGTGTGCAACGGTTGGGCGGCGTCGGCGATGTAATGTCCCATCACGCCCATTACATAGATCGCGTTGGCCCGGGCATTGGCGATTTCGTCGGTGGTTCCGCCGTAGAGTTCATAGGTTTTAAGAGAGCTGAACGTCGACTGCAGCCGGGCGTAGTCCTCGGCAATCCGCCACGGCAGGAGACCCGGAATCCAGCGGTTGTGCTCCGGATCGCGGGTCGGATCGGCACCGGGAAACCGGGCCGGATCCTGGCTGCGGGCCAGCGTGAGTTGACCGACGTATTCGTGGCGAAAGGGGCTCAGCGTCGCCGGTGTCAGTCCGTAGAGCGGTAGATCGTCGAGATCGATGAAATGCTCCGGCGAGTTGATGTGGCGCAGGGTCGGATCGGCCATGTTGCGCCAGCGATCAGGTTCTCCGGCCAGAAAGGCGATCCGCTCGGCGGTCCGCGCTTCACGGATCCAGGAGGGAAAATCCGCTGGCAACGACCGGAGCGCCAGTTGATTCACCATCCGGTGGAACTCGTAGTCCCAGGCCAGCGCCAACCGCGAGGTCCCGAGCAGAAAGAGGAGCCAACGGCACCGGCGCAACAGCAGAGTAAAGGCAGAGCCCATGGCCAAAGGCTGAAAGCAGGTCTCGCGATTGTCGAACGACGAAATGCGAACGTTGCGCGACTCCCGCCGACACTCATTCCGCCCCTTCTTTTCCCGCTGCCTCCGACTTGTGGGAAGGCTCCGGCTCCGATAGGCTGAGAGAACCGCTGAATGTCCGCCCGTAAAGCCACATCCTCGCGTTGCGTGCTCCGTTGTTTCGGCGTCGGCGAAGGCTGGCCCTGCGCCGAACGCCGGCATGCCTCCTTTCATTACCACATCGGCTCCACGCGACTGGTCATCGACTGCGGAGACGGACTGAGCGGCGGCTACCGGGCCGCGGGGCTGGGCGGAGAAGGTGTGGATCATCTGGTGCTGTCCCACATGCACAGCGATCACGTGGGCGGATTCTCGATGTTCATTCAGGGCCTCTGGCTCGAACGCCGCCGCAAGCCGCTTTACATCCATGCACCCGCCAGCGCGATTCCGGCGTTGCGCGCCTGGTTGAAGGCTACATTGCTGCCGGAGGAATTGATCGGATTCCCCATTCATTGGAATGCGCTTCAACCGGGACTGGCCATCGAATGCGGTGGATGCACGCTGACCCCATTTCCAACCCGTCATCTCGATTCGCTCAAACGCAAACTGCAGCCCGCCATTCCGGCCATCTGTTTTGAAGCCTATAGTTTCCTGATCCAAAGCCCGAAGGTCCGGATCGCCCATACTGCCGACATCGGCCAGGTCAGCGATCTTGAACCGCTTCTTACTGAGCCGCTGGACCTACTGGTCTCGGAATTGTCGCACGTTTCACCCGGCGCACTGTTCCGCCGTCTCCGGACCTGCACCATTCGGCGCATCGTCTGGGTTCACCTCTCCCGACGGCTCTGGAAGAACCGGCAGGAAACTGGTCGAACCCTGGTCGACGAACTGGGAACCTCCGGCGCACGCATCGCGCGCGACGGTGACATCATCCGTTTGTGATGAGCCGGCGGTGATTTCCGGGAGGTTTTCCACGCCTCGGAGTCCCCGCGGCATTCCACCGGTTCACGGATGCAGGATTTGCTTCAGAAGGCCCGCGCGATCCGCCGCCCACAATCCGAAGAACGAGGTGGCATCGAAAAAACCGTGGGCGAGGACGGCGATCCAGAGTGAACGATGACCCACCAGGATGGCCCCGAGACCGATCCCCAGCAGGCCGGTCAGGAACACGCCCCCGGCACCCTGCGGGAGATGTCCCAGACCGAAGATCACGGCGGCAATTCCCACCGCGAGGATTTCGCCCCGCCGTCCCTGCCAGCGTTCCGGAAGTATGCTGAGCACGCCGGCAAGCATGGCCGCACGCCACAATTCCTCGCGCAAGCCGGCCACGACGAAGCTCACCACCGTCAGCACCATCAACAGGTAAACGGGATCGTGAAGCGCCGACGGAGTGATGACGTTTTCAATCTTCGGCCGGAATCCATCGAGCGAAACGGCGCCTTCACCCTGCGCCCGTGCCCAGAGCCAAAACCCGCCCATGACGGCGAGGACCATTCCCGCAACGACGACGCGCAGCGCGATCGACCAGACCACGCCAAATCCGAGAGCGGCCCAGGGGGAGCTGCGTCGCAGGTACAAGGCTTCGGCACCAGGCCGGGCGACAGCCCACGCCACGAAAAAGAAGGCCGCAAATACTCCGAAATTCAGGCCGCAACTGGCCCACAATCCGCCGATCGTCTCGGGCAGCATGGCCTCCGGACTGGAATCGCCCTGCTGCCTCTCGGCGCCGATCAACCCAAGCGACAACGGGTAGCTCGCCATGACCAGCATGAGGATCCACCCACGCCAGGCCGCGATCCGCGGCGCCGCCGCAGCCAGCTCGGGCTGTGCCGAACCGAGCCCGTGGGAATCTTCAGACGGAAGGATCGGCGGCAGTTCGGGGGGAGTCTCCATGGAGGCAATAGTTCGATGGGACCCGCGGGTCCGTTGTTTCGGTCAGCGTCGCTCAGAGCGAGTCTGACGCTGCTGCATCCGATGTTTCATGGGCGCGATCGCGGCGCATCTTCGGCCGCCTTGCGACAGGCCATCGCCACCAGATCCAATTGCGCCAGGAACGATTCCCGTTCCGCCTCGGGAAGTACTCCCAGGACATCGGATTGCAAATCAATCGCCAGGTCGCGCACCTGTTCGAACCGCGCACGACCGGGTTCGAGCAACCGGATCCGATACGCCCGGCGATCCCGTTCGTGTGCTTTTCGCTCCACCCAACCGGCATCCTCCATACGTTCCAACAGTGAGGCGACAGTGTTCGGATCGCTGGACATCGCCAGGGTGAGATCGCGTTGGGTAAGTCCGGCCGGATCGCCCTCGATCAGCGTCCGCATCGCGGTGAACTGATCCGGAGTCACGCCGGTGTGGGCGATGCGCCGTCGGAAGGCCTGATTCAGGCCGTACCACGAACGGCGCAACAGCGGGGGCAATCTTCGCCGATGCGGAGAATCCACCGGCAGATCAGGAAGTTTGGATTTTCGGGACGCCAAGGTGCACGGTGTTTATCCCGCCAACACCTTGCTTGCCAAGCCCGACGGCACGAAACACCTCCCGCCGCGGTCTCCCGAACCTGACGATTGATACGCACTCGTATCATTTTCGGTTGCCAGAGGGTGGGTCGCCGGTCACTGTGGATGGTGTTCGCAGGATGCTTTCGTTGCCGTATGAACCGCTTTCTTTTTTCGGCTGTTGCGGCCCTTGCCGCGCTTCAATTCTCCCTTTCCGCCGCCACCGGTTGGCTCAGTTGGCGCGGTCCGGAACAAACCTCGGTTTCCCGCGAAACCGGTCTCCCGCAAAAGATCGACGCCAAGGCGCCGTTGTGGGTGGTCAATTTTCCCGGCCAGAGCACGCCGGCGATCGCCGACGGCCGCCTCTACATCAACGGCTACCTCGGGGACGGGCCCGACCTGCGTGAAATCACCGCCTGCTTCGACGCCGAGACCGGCCGGCAAATCTGGCAGCACGCCGAAAACGATTTCCTCAGCGACACGGTTTACAGCCGCTACGCCACCTCGTCTCCGTCGGTCGATGCCGAAACCGGCAATGTCTACGCCCTCCACACCCAGGGCCTGTTGATGGCCTTCAGCGCCGACGGCAAACTCCTCTGGAAACATTCCATGATGGAGGAGTTTGGACGCCTCACCTTCCCGAATTCCCGCACCGCCTCGCCGGTGATCGACCATGAACTGGTGATCACCCGCGGCATCACCAGCTCCTGGGGCGCCCACGGCGCCGCCGGTGACCGTTTCTACGCCTTCGACAAAAAGACCGGCCAGCTCGTCTGGTCAAGCGCCCCGGGCGATCGCCCGCAGGACAACACCTTTTCCCAGCCGTGGCTCGATCTCTGGGACGGGAAACGCGTCCTGTACAGCGCAGGCGGGGATAGTTCGATTCTCGCGATCAACGCCCGCACCGGCGAACCCCTTTGGCGTTTTTCCTTCGCCAAGGCCGGTGCCAAGGGCGGCATCAACGCCGCGTTGATCCGTTACAAGGACAGTCTCATCGCCCTGCACGAATCCGAGAATCTCGACTCCTCAGAAATCGGGCGCATGGCCGCCTTTCGCCTGCCGGCACCGGGCCAGGTGCATCCGACTAATTCGACCACGCCGCAGGTGTTTCCGCCCACCACCTTCGAGCTGTGGCGCAACGGGGTCGGATCGCTCGCCAGTTCTCCCATCCCGGTGGGCGACACCCTTTATGAAGTAACCGGCACCGGCGATCTCTGTGCGGTCAACGCCGCCGACGGCAAGGTGCTGTGGAAGAAAAAGGTCGGCATCGAGCAACGCCAGAGCACGCCGTTTTTCGCCGATGGACTGTTGTATATCGGCATGTATGTCACCATGAAGGATGCCAATGCCGCAGCCTCCTCGGACGCCGACAGCGTCGCCAATGGTGACCTGATCGTGCTCAAGCCCGGAGCCGACGGCGCGACGGAAGTCAGCCGCACCCAGGTCACCGGACGGGTCTTCGGTTCGCCGATCGGCTACAACGGCAAGTTGTACCTGCAGACCGACAAGAAGCTCTATGCCTTCGGCAAAGCCGGGAATAATCCGGGCGTCGCGGCGGCGCCCGCTCCCGCCGAATGGCCCGCTCCCGGGGCCGCCCGCCAGTTGCAGGCGATTCCGTACGAGATCCTCCTGCGACCCGGCCAGACCCAGTCGTTCCGGGTCCGCGTCCTCGACGCCAACGGATTCACGGTCACCGAGTCAGTGGACCCTTCAACATTGAAATGGGAATCGTTCATCCCGCCCACCGCCCTCGTTAAGGCCACGTTGAAGGGCAGCTTCAATGCCGCCGGGCAATTAGTCGCGGACCGCGTCCCGGTCGGCAGCGCCGGTCAGTTCAAGGCCACACTCAAACTGGAGGACGGTTCGGAGGTGTCGGGCTTCATCAAGGGACGCGTGCTTCCGGGAATCCCGCTCAACCAGAACTTCCAGAGCTTTGCGTTGACCAACATGACCACCAATATGGTGGAATCGCCGACCGCCTTCGCCTATCCCCCGCTGCCCTGGAATTCGGCCCGGTTCCGCTTTGAGGTCCGCGCCAAGGACCTCGACGGCGGCACGAATCAGGCCCTGGTGAAGACGATCGACAACAAACTGTTTCAGCGCGGCCAGGTGTTCTTCGGGTTCCCCGACATGAAGAACTACACGGTCGAGGCGGATGTCCTCACCGAAGGCAACAAGCGCAAAATGTCCGAAGTGGGCCTGATCAACCAACGCTACATCATCATTCTCAAGGGCAATTCCCAACAGATCGAAGTGAACTCCAATCAGGAGCGCATCAAGGTCGCCGCGCCGTTCAAATGGGCTCCGGAAACCTGGTATCATCTCAAGACCCGCGTCGATGTTGCCGCCGATGGTTCCGGCGTCGTCCGCGCCAAAGCCTGGAAAAAGGGCGATCCCGAGCCGGACGCCTGGAACATCGAGGTCCCGCACCAACACGCCCACGCCGAAGGTTCACCCGGATTATACGCCTTCGCCCCGCAGGACATGCGAGTCGCCATCGACAACATCAGCGTGACGGCGAATTGAACCGCCTTCAGTTCCCCTCTTTTTCTTAATCTTACTCTTAATCGTAATCTTGATCCGACTATGAAGCAGAATTCCATTCGTCCGGTATCAGCACTGGGCTGGATCGCCGCGTGCACTCTGGCCGTGGCGGCCGCATCCGGCGAAGATTGGCCGCAATGGGGCGGCAATGATCCCGGGCGCAATTTCTATTCTCCTGCGACCGGGCTCCCGAGCACGTTCAATCCCGGCAAGGTCAAGACCGGTACCGAGGAAATCGATCTCGCCACCACCAAGAATGTGAAGTGGGCGGTCAAGCTCGGATCCCAAAGCTACGGCAATCCGGTTGTCGCGGGCGGCAAGGTCTACGTCGGCACCAACAACGAGTCGCCCCGCGACAAGCGCCACGTCGGCGACCGCAGCGTTCTCTATTGTTTCGATGAGAAGAGCGGCGCCTTCCTCTGGCAGTTGGTCGTTCCCAAGCTCAAATCCGGCAAGGTGAACGACTGGGAAAATCTCGGCCTGCTCGCCTCGCCGCTGGTCGTCGGCAACCGCCTGTACATCGTCACCAGCCGCTGCGAAGTCCTCTGTCTCGACACCGAAGGCATGTCCAATGGCAATGACGGTCCCTATGTCGACGAGGCCAAGTACCTCGCCCTCGACACTGGCAAACCGCCGGTCGAACCGGGCAAGACCGACGCCGATATCATCTGGCGCTATGACATGATGGATGAGTTGGGCGTGTTCCCGCACAACGCCTCCAATTGCTCGGTCATCATGGTCGACGGCGTCCTCTATGTCTGCACCTCGAACGGACAGGACTGGACCCACGTCAACATCCCCTCACCCACTTCTCCCAGCTTCATCGCCATCGATCCGAAGACCGGCAAGCTGATCGCCGAGGACAATGCCGGGATCGGTCCCCGCATCTTCCACGGTCAATGGACCTCGCCCTCCACCGCCAAGATCGGTGACAAGCAACTCGTGTTCTTCGGCGGCGGCGACGGCGTCCTGTATGCCTTGGACGCGAAACCACAAAAGGGTGACGGATCGAAAATCATTCCAGTCCTCCCGGGGGCCGTCCTCGATCGCGAAGAGGAGAAGGACAATTCCTATCTGAAGAAGGTGTTCTGGGCCGACCTCAATCCGCCCGAATACAAGACCGACAAAAACGGCAAGCCCTTCAAGTATCCCGCCGCCGAAGGTCCGAGCGAGATCAACGCCACTCCGGTGTTCTATAAAAACCGCGTTTACGTCGCGACCGGACAGGATCCCGAGCACGGCGAAGGCGTGGGCCACCTCGTCTGCCTGGACGCCACCAAGACCGGTGATGTCACCAAGACCGGTGTGATCTGGGATTACAAGGGCATCAAGCGGTCCATCTCCTCGGTCAGCATCGATCCCATGACCGGCCTGCTGTTCATCGGCGATTTCTCGGGCTTTGTTCACTGTCTCGACGCAGAGACCGGCAAGCTGAACTGGGTTTACGACATGAAGGCCCACATGTGGGGCTCCACCATGGTGGCCGACGGCAAGGTGTATGTCGGGGATGAAGACGGTGACTTTGTGATCCTCGCGGCCAAGGGCGGTGACAAGCCCGAGGTACTCAGCGAGACCAACCTCGGCGCGCCCGTCTACAGCACGGCGGTCATGGCCAATGGCGTGATGTACATCGCCTCGCAGACCCATTTGTTCGCCATCGGCGCCAACGCCAAGCCGGTCAGCATCGATGCCCCAAAGAAGGACGAAGTGCAGGCGAAGTAGGATTTCAACATCCCGGAGCCGGCTCCGGGATGTCTTTTTTGTCGGGCGGGACTCGCCGGGGGTTCCCGCCCGTTTTCTTTGGAAGCCAGGGAAGAAGGGAAACCCCGGAATCTTTTCCCTCGTTTCAAGGCCGCGCACGGTGACAGGTTCGGCCCGGTTTGAAGCCTGGCATCCAGCCCAGTCCCGCCCCGGCGCCGACTCAGCCGGGTCTCTTTCCGGCCACGATGTGGTCGGCCATTCTCGCGGTGGGTGACGCGGACGCCCCGGCTTCCCTCCAGGCCCTCGAGCGGTTGGCGCACGCCTACTGGCAACCCCTCTACATCTATCTGCGCCAGCGGGGTGCGGATCCGGATACGGCGGCCGATCAGGTTCAGGGGTTCTTCGCCTATCTGCTGAGCCGCGATTTTCTCCGCGAGGTGCGTCCCGGCGACGGACGCTTCCGGAATTTTCTGCTGGTGGCCCTCCGGCGCTGGGTGCGGGATCAAAACGATCGGGACCACGCCGTCAAACGGGGCGGAGGAATCGTCCCGTTGCCGCTGGAGGAATTGGAGGCGTTGCGCGCCGAACCGCCGGCCCGCGACGGCGACACTCCGGACATTGCCTTCGAGCGCGCCTGGGCACGCGGTGTTTTCTCCCGGGCGCTGAGCCTGGTTGGAGAGGCCTGGTCGGGTCGGGCCGAACTTTTCGCCGCGCTCCGCATCTCACTGGAGGGCAGTCCGGACGCCGAAACCCACCGGACTATCGCGCTTCGACTGGGAATGACCGAGGGGGCGGTCAACAAGGCCGCCCACGACCTGCGCCAGCAGTTCGCCACCCGGGTCCGATCCGAAATCCGGGCCACCGTTCCCGATGAATCCGAGGTGGACGACGAACTCCGTCACTTGGTTCGACTCCTCCGGCAATGAATCAATGCCCCACGGAACCGCGGTGATCCCGTAAGGAATCGCCCTCTCTTCCCTGCTTTCTGTTGATGTGGATCCCTTCGTTTCCGAATTAAGGCGTCGATGAGCACCGAGCCCGGCTCCGCCCGCCACTGCCGCACCTGTGGCGCGCCCGTCCCCGCGCAACAACCCTGCGCGGCCTGCGCGCTTTCGCAGGTCCTGTTCGAAGACGCCTTTCCCGCCAGGGACAGTGAAAACGTCACGCCCGCCCCCATCGACGATGTCGCTCCCATGGACACCGGTTTCGACGCCACCGCGTTGCCCTGCCGACTCGGGCCGTATGTCGTGCGTCGGGAGATCGCCGTCGGCGGCTCCGGCGCTGTCTACGAAGCCGAAGACACCCGGACGCGTCGAATCGTCGCCCTGAAGCTGTTTCGAAGCGTGTTTCTGGTGGGCGACTCCGACAAGGCGCGCTTCCGGTTGGAGGCGGAAACGGCGGCCCGGCTCGACCATCCCCACATCGTTCCAGTGTTCGAAGTGGGCGAGCATCGCCGTCAGCCGTTCATTTCAATGAAGCTGATGGAGGGCGGATCGCTGGCGCAGCGGATCGCCAAGCCCGGACCGCGAATCTCTGATCGCGACGCCGCCGGTCTCGTTTCCACCATCGCCCGCGCCGTGCAACACGCGCATCAACACGGCGTCCTGCATCGCGATCTGAAGCCGGCCAATGTTCTCTTCGACGGCTCGGGCGTGCCGTTCCTGACCGACTTCGGTCTGGCCAAGCTGATGAATGAGGACAGCTCCCTCACGATGTCCTCCGCGCATCTGGGGACGCCGCACCACATGTCGCCAGAACAAGCCGCCGGACGGGTCCGCGACATCAGCACGGCCAGCGACATATGGGCCCTGGGCACCATTCTCTACCAACTCACCACCGGCCAACTGCCGTTTTCGGGCGAGAGTCAGGAGGATATTTTTCGACGAATCCTCGACGTCGATCCCGTGCCACCCAGCCAGGTACGCGCACTTCAGACCACGCGCCCGGGCGACTCGACGCCTTCGATTCATGAATCGTCCCGGTCCGCCTTCCGCGATCTCGAAACCCTCTGCCTGCGCTGCCTCGACAAGGATCCCGCCCGGCGCCCCGCCAGCGCGGGCGGGCTCGCCGACGAGTTGGATCGGTGGCTTCGCGGTGAACCCATTCATTCCCGCGCCGTGACTCCGCTGGAACGCGCCGGAAAGTGGGTGCGTCGCAACAAGAAGATCTCCCTCCTCGCCGCCTTTCTGCTGCTCACGCTGGTGTCCGGAGCCGGCGTCTCAACAGTCCTGTGGCGTCGGGCCGAGACCGCGCGACGTCACGCCGATCAAAACGCCCTTCTCGCCCATGCCGCGGAAGTCAGGGCCAGGGATCACGCATACTTCGCCACGGTGGCCCAGGCATTCTCGGCGCGGGCGCAGGGGGATCTGGGACATACGCGACACTTGCTGGCGGGAATGGATCCTGAACGGCGCGGCTTTGAATGGCGGCTCCTGGATTGGCTGTGCCGGGGTGACGACGCGGGTTCGCTGAACCTCGCTCCCCGGGAACCCCGGTGTGTGGCGTGGGATTCGATTCGAAAAAACCTCGCGGTGCTCACCAGCGACCGGGTGATCCGCTGGTTTGATCCTGTGACTCTGGCCGTGACCGTCGGTCCCACCGTGCCGAACGTCCGCGCGCAACACACGCAGATCGCCGTCGACACCGGCTTTCAGGTCCTCACGTTTTCACCCGACGGGAAACGCTTCCTGTGCGGCGATGGTGACATCCTCATCGTCGCCGAGACCGCGACGGGTGCCCTGATCCATTCCACCGCCGGCCGTCACATGGGCGGCGTATGGATCGACGACGAGCGGGTCCTCTTTGCCGGCAACAATGTTTGGGGTGCAGCCGGAACCGCTTCGTCCGGCATCTTCAATATCACGACCCGCGCCACAGAACGGATCCTCGATGGCATCTTCGGTCCGGTCGTCCTTTCTCCGGATCGGGAATGGCTCGCGTGGTCCCGCGACAATCCCCGCGGCATGCAGATCGAGGTGCTTCCGCGAACGAATCTCGTTCCAGTGGCTACGCTGCAAAGCTCCCCGGCAAAACGGATTATTCCAATCCACGGATCCCCCGCGCTTCTGGCCTTTTCCGCCGATCGCCACTATCTCGCCGTCGCCATCGGCCACCAGGCGCGAACGGCTTCCGACGTCTCGGTGTATGACCTCAACACCCAGGCGCCCGTACTCGAAGCCTCGTTGCCGGCACAGATTCATGCGCTCGCATTCAGCCCGGATCAACCGGTCCTCGCCGTCGCCAGCGGTGATTCTTCGCTGCGGACGTTTCGGATCGGCACGGCATCAATCGCATCGCCCACCTACGACGATGAGGCCGCTCCCGGTCTGGGACAACCCATCGGCGAAGCCGGTCCGCAAACACCTCCGACCGATTTACTCAGCCGCTCGGCCGGCGGCGGGCAGTTCGGTTTTCTGCTCGGAAATACCGAACGCATCCGGGACCTGACCTTTTCCCCCGGAGTCCCCGGAACCGCACCGCTCGCAACTGTGGGCGACGACGGCTCGCTCCGCCTCTGGCCTCTGATCGCTTCCGCTCCCCAGGCCCGGGTGGGTGGAATCTCGACCGCGAATTTCTGGGAACATCCAGCCGCCTCGGCCAATGGTCGGTTCGCACTGTACCGTGCCGACACCAATCGCACCTGGCTCTGGGACCGGACTTCCGGACGGCGCATTCCATATCCCGAGTGGCACTACCCCCTCGCGGTCCTCAGCGACGGCCGCGCCGTGACGCGTCATTTCGAAACCGGCGAACTCTTCGTCTGGTCCCCAATCACGAACGCCAACAGCCCACCGCACGAACTCTGGCGGGTGAAGGGAATTCCGTCCCACCCGGGTTTCGGGGTCGTCGTCCGGGGTATTCTCTCGAGCGATGAACGTACCCTGGTCGGTCTCATTCCGGGCAAGTTGCTGGTGCTGAATCTGGAATCCCACACCACCTCGGGAACGGACGATCAACGCATGTTGTATGGAGCGAGCGGGGTCAATGCGGTCGATCTTTCGCCAGACGGACGGAGGATTGCCGTGACTGGATTCATCGGACACCACGCGCGATTGTATCGTGCCGACGCGATCACTGGGGGATTCGTTTCGCTGGGAACGGCCGAGGATTATGACACCGCCGTCGCCTTTCATCCCGACGGTCGCCGCCTGTTCGTCGGAAACGAGGATGGCTGGGTGCGGGTCTTCGACGCCAACAACGGTCAGGAATTGGAATCCGAGCGTTGGCGGGCGCAGACCGGGGGAGTTACGGCCCTCGCGGTTTCCCAGGACGGGAGAATCGTCACCAGCTCCGGGGACCGAACCCTGCAGTTCTGGGATGCCCTTCCCGCCCCGGGCGGGGAACGCCACCTGCGGCTCCGGGTGAGTCCGATCGCACCGCGGAATTGGATCCGGTTTGCTGCCAACGACACCGTCCTCCTCCATAGCGCCCCCGGCCACGCCCTCGAAGCCTGGGAAGCGCCCACCCGTCCGCAATAAACCGGAGTACCGTCTTCAGACGGCTCGGCGAACCCCGCAGACCGCGTAAACGCGGAACTCCGGGCGTGGTGGAACTCAATTCCAGGGGCTCAAAAAACCCTCCCGAAAAAAACGCTCAAGTTTTCCGGTAAGATTCCGCGGGGTCTTCCCTGCTTTACGGTGAACGGACACCGCGCACGCGATTTTTACGGGGATCAACCCTCCCCAAGCGGGCTCGAGGTCCACGTTTGCCATGAAGAATCAGATCCTTCCTGGACGCCGCCTTGCGACGTCCTCCCTGCTGCTGGCCTCGACCATTGTGCTCACGGCAATCGCCCGGGCCGCGGATTACACGATCACCACCACTGGCAACGCCATTGTGGTGACCGACACCTCCGGCAACGGCGAGACGATGGCCATCACCGAGCCGTCCTCCGGAAACATCAAGTTCGCCGTCAGCGGTCGCACCTTCAGCGTGGACGGCGCTGCCAACACCACCGGTGATTCCGGATCCATTTCACTGTCGGCGATCACATCGGTCACGCTGAACCTCGGCGCCGGCAACGACACCGCCAACTTCGGCTCGTTCACCTCGTCCTTTCCCAGCCTGACCGTCAACGGTGATGCCGGGAACGATTCCATCAACTTCAACGGCAACATCACCTTCGCCGCCGACGCGAACCTGAACGTCAATCTTCAGGACGACACCGCGACACCCGGCGTGGATGCGATCACCGTGGCGGGATCGAAGACCCTCGCGTTGTCCGGCACCGGCAGTGTGGACCTGCGGGCCAGTCAGTACGTGTCGTTGAGCGGTGCGGTGGTCTCCACGGTGAACGGCAACATCCAGATCGAAGGCAACCAGCAGGCAACGCCCACCAGCGGCAGCTTTATCGGCGTCGACCTGGCGAGCGGCGGCACGATCCAATCCACCGGTTCGGGCCAGATCACCCTCAAGGGCCGTGGCGGCAACAGCGGGCTCATCCAGGCCGGCGTCCGCATCGGCTACGTCGGTCAGGGCGGCGGAAACGTCCTCAGCGGCACCGGCACGATCACCATCGTCGGCACCGGTGGCGCCAGCAGCGGACAGTTCTACCATCGGGGCGTTATTTTTCAGGGATACAGTCCGGCCTTCTCCTCCATCGCGACCAGCGGTGGCGACATCAACATCACCGGCACCGGTGGCGGCGACGGCACCTCGGTCGGCAACCTTCACATCGGTGTGGACATCGAGGGAACCAGCACCGCGCGGGTGTCCATTCAAGCCGGCGGAACGGGCTCCATCACCATCAATGGAACCGGCGGAAATACCCGGAACACTGGAACGGGCAACGCGACCACGCTCACGTCGAGCTACGGCGTGTTCAACAACGGTCTGATCAAGGCCGGCGGCAATATCTCGATCACCGGAACCGGCGGTACCGGAACGGCGAGCCAGCAATTCGACAACGTCGGCACCTATCTCGCCGGCAGCATTCAATCCACGGCCGGCAGCGTCAGCATCACCGGGGTCGAGGGTGCCGGCACCAGCACCACCCAGCCGGCAACGGGTCTGGTTCTCGGCGCGGTTTCCTGCGGATCCACCGGGTCCATTTCTCTGACCGCCAACAGCGCCAAGCTCGGTGGAAGCATCAATGCCGGGACCCGCCCGGTGACGATATTGCCCTACACCAGTGCGGTCCCGATCGACCTGGGTGGCACCACCGATCCGGTGGGAGGACCGCTGACCCTTTCCAGTGCCGAGTACAACAACATCACCGCCGGGACGATCAACATCGGTGATGCCAACAGCGGTGCCATGACGGTCAGCGCCGCCGTCAGCCGGTCGGGCAACGCAGTGGTCAACCTCACCTCCGGCGGCGCGATCAGCTTCAACGGCGGCGGACTGACCTCGGCCGGAGGCAACGTCAATCTGACCGCAGGCTCCACCATCACCGCCGCGAACAGTTCGACGGACGTCAACATGAGCAGCACGGGAACGCTGGCATTCCATACCGGATCCACCCTGGGCTTTGCCTTGAACGGCACCACTGTCGACACGCAATACCAGCAGTTGAACGTGATTGGAAAAGTGAACCTGACCGGTGTGACCCTCAGTCTGTCAGGCAGCTATGTTCCCTTCGCGGGCGATTCCTTCACACTCATCGCCAACGACGGAACCGATGCCGTCACCGGAACCTTCACCGGTCTGGCCGAAGGCGCGACCTTCACCGTGGGCGGCTCGGTGTACTCGATCTCCTACGTGGGCGGATCCGGGAACGATGTGGTGTTGAGCTCCCTCGGCAGCGCGGTGGACATCGCGGTCTCGCAGGGTGGCGCCCTGACGGACGGGGTGAGTTCGGTGAGCTTCGGCAGCGTGGCCGTCGGAGCGACCGGCTCAACCCGCACCTTCACCATTACCAATCCGGGTCTGTCGGCCCCGCTCACCGGATTGCAGGTCACCGTCGACGGTGCCAATGCGGGTGACTTCTCGGTCGGCACCCTGAGCGGTACGAGCATCGCGGCCGGTTCCGGTTCCGCCACCTTCACGGTCACCTTCAATCCCAGCGCCACCGGATCCCGGACCGCGGCGCTCCACATCGCCAGCGACAACGCGCCGGGAAGCCGGAATCCCTTCGACATCAGTCTCAGCGGAACCGGTTTGAATCCCAACGTCGCTCCGGTGGCCGTCGGCGACACCCTGGTGCGAAGCAACAACACCAAGGTGGCCAAGGTCCTCAAGACGGTATTGACCGCCAACGACACCGATGCGGACAGCGATCCGTTGACGATCATCGCGGTGGGAAATCCACTGCCTTCGGGTGCGACGGTCACTCTGGCGGGCGGGTTCGTGGTGTACACCGCACCGACCGCCACCGCCGGCAACGGCAGCTTTACCTACACCTTGAGCGACGGCTCCGGCGGCCACACCACCACCGGCACTGTGACCGTGCTTGAAGTGTCGGCCACAGCGAACAGCGGGGATCCCAATGCCGTCCGGATCGTGGCCAGCGGGACGGATTTCATCGTCTATTTCATCGGCGTGCCGGGGAATTCCTACCGGGTGCAGTATTCGACCAGCACCAGCTCGCCCTACACCTGGAACGAATTCAGCCCGTTGGCCACCTACACCGCGCCGGACAACGCCGTGTTCATCCATACCGACGTCAATCCACCGGACGCCGCCCGTTTCTACCGGGCGATTCCCAATCCCTGACCGGCCTCCATCGTCCCCGCCACCCCTGACTTCCACGGTTCACCTCCCTTCCCTTCCCAGCCATGAACGTATCCCGCACGCCGCTGTTCCTCGCCCTCGCGCTGCTGTCCGGCACGGTCGCCTCGGCGACGATCATCACCGAACCGACCCGCACCTTCACGGTCGGGACCGACATCCCGGATTTCCAGGATCCGCCGTTGTCGTTTCTCCAAACCATCAGCGACTCCTCCATTTTCTCGCTCACCCAGGTTCAAATCAGCCTGAACCTGGTGGGAACACCGGCCAGCAGTGGTTTCGCCGGCGAGATGGTGGTCCTCCTCAACAAGAACCTCAGCCTCACCAGCGTGCTGCTCAACCGCGCCGGTTTCAGCGGGACGGACTCAGTGGGGCAGCCGTACGACGGTTGGAATGTCACCTTCAGCGATCTGGCCGCCAGTGACGTGCACCTGGCGACACTGGACTCCGGGGTCCTGACCGGCACCTATCAGCCGGACGGACGGGTGAATCCGATCGATACCCTGCGTCCGGAACTGTTGGACGTCTTCAACGGAGAGACCGGCAACGGGGATTGGCGGATCAGCGTGGGCGACTTGGAAGCCGGCGGCACCATGCGTCTGGCGAGTTGGAGCCTCACCCTGACCGGCGAGGCCGTGCCCGAACCGGGAACCTGGGCGGCCATCGTCGCCATGGCTGGTTTGACGGGAGTCACCTGGTGGCGGCGCAACGCTCGGGGCACTCCGGCAACACCCTGCGATTCGGTCGCGATCTCGAAGATGAGACACTGATTGCACAGATTTGCACGGAAGGAAGCCGGTGGGTTGAATTGTCGAGAGGTTGAAGAGTTGAAGAGGGAAACGCGGCGGGAGTTCCGCGTTTACGCGGTTCTGGGAGCCACGTCCGCTCGACTCATCGCGAGATTTGTCCTGCCGGGGGCTGGAACGGAGACACTGCTTGCAGGAATTCAGTTCATTCCGTCCATCCTGTCCAAATCCGTGTCCATTCGTGCAATCAGTGTCCTGCCTGTGTCTTCCTCTGACTCGTTCCGGATGAGAGCCCGGCAAAACTTACGGCTTCCAAAGGTACGGACACGTACTATCCTCCTGCCGCTTTATTATGCCCATCCCGACCGTTGCTCCCGAAGCCGTCGCTGCCGCCCAGGTGCAGCTTGAATCCCATCTGGCCGAGATCATCCAATGGCATTTCAGCCCGGAGACCGGCTGTCCGTTCTGGCTCGACTGGGCCTCGAAGAATTTCGATCCACGGAAGGAAGTGAAGAACTTCGCCGACATGATGAAGTTCCCCCACTTCCAGGACGAATTCCTCCGCGATCTGCAGCCCGAGGTGTGGGTCCCCGGTGCCTTCAAGGGCAAACCGTTCAACATCTTCGAGACCGGTGGCACCACCGGCATGCCGAAACAGCGCATCGGCTGGAACGACTACAAGGTCGACTACTCGGAATTCTCCGAGAAGATTTCCGACGCCCATTTTCCCCGCGGCGGTGCCTGGCTGATGATGGGGCCGACCGGTCCCCGCCGGTTGCGTCTCGCGATCGAGCATCTCGCCAACGTGCGCGGCAGCTCCTGCTACTTCATTGATCTCGATCCGAGCTTCGTGAAGAAGCTCATCACGAACAAACAGTTTGAAGTCGCGAAGCAGTACATGACCCACGTGGTCGATCAGGCGGCCACCATCCTCAAGCATCGCAAGGTCTCGGGACTCTTCACCACGCCGAAGCTGCTCGAAGCCCTCGCCGAGCAGGTCAACCTCTGGGACGCCGGCATCCGCGGTGTGTTCTGCGGCGGCACGTCGATGAAGCCGCAGGAGGTTCGTTTCCTGGTCGAGGAACTTCTCGAAGGCCGCATCGGTTTCTATCCCACCTACGGCAACACCCTCATGGGTCTCGCCGCCAGCGTGCCGCTGCAGCCGGAGGACAATTTCAGCGTGACCTATTACGCCTCCCAGCCGCGCGCCGTGTTGCGAGTGGTGAAGCCCAACGCCACCACCGACCTGGTCGGCTATGGCGAATTCGGCCGCGTGGAACTCACCACGCTGACGAAGGAATTCTTCATGCCACGCTTTCTCGAACGCGACGAAGCCATCCGCCGCACCCCACGGCCGCCCTATGCCTGGGACGGCGTCGGTGATGTCCGGCCCTTCGGCGCGATGGAAAAGAACATCGTCGAAGGCGTGTACTAAACGCCCACTTGCGGGCGGGTTTCCCGATGGGTAGTCATGGTCCATGAATTTGGATCGGATCCGCAAAAAGGTTTCGAATGGATTTCGCCCGTTCGCCCTGGAAACCAGCGGCGGCAAGCGGTACGAGGTTCCACATCCGGAATTCATCATGATCGGCAAGGGTGTGGTCGCAGTTCTGGGCCGGGATGATTCAGTGACCACCCTCGACGCCTTGCACATCGTTGCCGTGGAAGATCTGCCCGGGCCCGGATCCAAGCGGGATCGATGATCCGGACCGCATCCTTGAACCCTCCGCGTAAAGACCGGCTCCCGGGTTTGGACGCTTTGCGTGCGTTCGCAGTTGTCTGGGTGATCGCCTTCCACCTGCACGTCCGTGACGGCTTTTTTCGTTCGGCCGGACTCATGGATCAATGGATCCGTCACGGTAGTGCTGCGGTCACTCTGTTCTTCGTGATCAGCGGATTTATCATCACCACTCTGCTCTGCGAGGAGGAGGATCGGACCGGACGCATCGATATCCACAGGTTCTACCTTCGTCGCGCCTTCCGGATCCTGCCGGCCACCTATGTCTATCTCGTCGGAGCCCTCGTGCTCACGCTCGGGTGTCGATTGACGTGGGATTCTTCAGAATGGCTCGGATCGTTGTTGTTCTTCCGGAATCTTCTCCACACGGAGGGATCCGGCCTGACCGGTCATTTGTGGAGCCTGTCCGTCGAAGCCCAGTTCTATTTCATCTGGCCCCTGCTGCTGGTGATCGCGCCGGCGCGATATCGGCTCTGGATGGTGGTCGCACTTTGCGGAGCCGCTCCCATCTGGCGTCATCTGGTCACCAAGGCGGCGCATGGCGCGCCTCTCGGATTGGGCCGCCTCGATCTGATCTTCGACAGTGTGTTGGTGGGGGCCGCGCTGGCATTGGCCCAGCGACGACCCGCGTTTCGAGCGCTGCTGAATCGACCCTTAACGGCGACCCTCACTCTCTTTGCCGGGATCGCCTTGTTGGGATACCAAATCCTATACGGTCTGCCCGGCGGAAAGCTGGGAATCGTCGCCGGCCCATCGGCGATCCTGGGAACCATTGCCGTGGTGATCAAGGTCGTCACTGAGGGACGGTGTTTCATCGCTCAAATCGTTTGCAACTGGCCACCGGTTGTTTGGATCGGGCGCATCAGCTTCAGCCTTTATCTCTGGCAGACGCTGTTCTGCGCGGTCCGGATTCCTTCCCCGGTTTGGAGCGTTCCCGGGTGCCTCGGAGCGACGCTGATTCTCGCCGCCCTGAGCTATTATTGCATCGAAGTGCCGATGATTCGAATCGGCAGTCGGCTCGGGAAACGATGATCCGGGGCGGTGGAAGAGAGCACGGTTGCCGGCTGATGTGCCCGGGAGTAGTGATTGCTTATGAACTTGAACCGGATCCGGGAACGTTTGGTGAACGGATTCAAACCCTTCACTATCGGAACCAGCGACGGACAGCGCTACCCGGTTCCGCATCCTGAATTCCTGGCCATCGGCAAAGGGGTGGTGGTGGTTTTGGGACGGGATGATTCGGTGACCACTCTCGATGCCTTGCACATCGTGGCGGTGGAGGATTTGCCGAAATCCCGGTCCAAACGATCGGGTGGATAAACGGGCGGTGCCTTGCCGTTGGGCCATTTCCCTGTCAGAGGAAGAGTGTCGTGAGCGAGTCGCCCATCATTCCGGAAGTGCTGCCGCCCGGCACACCGATTCCTTCACGGTCTCCGACGCCCGCGTCGGCCTCCAACGACCGGGTTGCCTTTCACCCGGCCTCCTCGGCACTCATGCTGGTGGTCGACAATCTCTGGAACTTCGCCGAGTTCGCGATCATCGACTGGTTTCTCACCATTCCGCTGAGCTTCCTTTCGGTCTTCTTCCCCACCTACTGGATTCAACGTCGATTCAACCAGGATCGGCGGCTGATCGCCGCCGCGAAGGCGCTGTTCCTCGGCATCGTGGCCGCGGTGCCGTTTTCCGTGACGGGCACTCCCATTGGAATCGCCCTGCTGGCGTGGGCAGGCATCCGACACAAGTGGAAATAGCCGGCGACAAAAAAAGCCCCGCGCAACGGCGGGGCTGAGAATGGAAGTGTACCGGATGTCGGTGGAGCGAACCGTCCGCCCGTCAGACAACGGAAGGTCTGCGGTTGCGGCGCACCAGGGCGAAAACGCCGAGACCGAGTCCGACAGCGACGGCGGTTTCGGTGGGCTCAGGCACAGCCACCAACGAGAAGGAGAAGTCGCCGGAAAACGTGCCTCCAAATTGGCCGAAATCTGTTTCCTGCAGATTGCTGAACGACCAGTTCACCGTCTGATCTGCGGTGCTTCCACCGTTGGTATAGGTTCCTGAAAGAGCAGAAGTGCCGAACGAGGCGATGGCGAAGAAACGCGGATCGTCGGGAGTTCCGCCGCCTCCGCTGCGGGTCTCGAAGGCGTCATTGTATGGCGAGCCCGGCCCACGATTCAGATAAAGTAAGGTGTCACCAAATGGGAGCGCACTGAACGTCGTGGGAGGAGTGCCTTCGAAGTTATACCCAGGTACAGAAAAACTCCCGGCGAGATCCGTGGCAGTATCCGTAGTGATATTGATGAGGACCACAGCGTGCGCGGTGGAAGTGGCCAGAGCACAGGCGACACAGGTCGCCAGACGGAGGGGTAGAGGGAATCGTCGCATGGTGTTGGGCAGTCGTTGTTGGATGGGAACCACTGTCATACGCCCAATCGCCTACCGATGGGGCGGGGAAGTGAATCTGACAATTCCCAGCCAAGGCGAGTCTATTTTCCTCCATTCCAACAGAATGTGACTTCGAGGCGCAGGCAGTTTTCCCATTCGTCATCGATCCCAAAGAATCAAAATCTGGAAAGTATGAAAGCAGGAGGAGAGTGGCCCGAGAAGTTTTCCCCTTCCTGCTTTCATGCTTTCCAAATCGAATTCCTCCAACGGATTTGCGGGTTCCGAATCTATGGACCGCGCGGCTCGTTGTTTCGCGCCGAGTTGACCGGTCGACGGGGCGTCGGCACCTTGAGGTCCACTTGCGCCTCTTTTCGTTCATCATCGCCGCCGTGTTGGGTCTGGGTCTCCGGGCCGAAATGCCGCCGGCATCCAGCGTTCGGGCCACCAACGGAACTTCCTCGCGGATTCTCTCCGCGCCCACAGATGCTTTCGTTCTCCACCGGATCGAGCTGATCCCGCCTTTTCCAATCCCGCGTTTTGTTCCCGCCACCTTTCCCCGGGAAAATCCGGTGGAATCGGTCGAGCGCCTGGCGTTGGGCGCCGGCCGGCTGTGGATGATCGCCCGGCCGGCCGGTGCGGGTGACCAGTTTCCCGGCTTCGGGCGGTTGTGGACCTACACTCCTGCCGAGAACCGCCTCGAACCGGTGCGCGGCATCCTGCAAACCAATCTCGTCCGTTCAATCCTCCCCGGAAGCCAGCGGGTCTGGCTCAATCTCAACACCGGCCTGGCATCATTGAGCATCGAGCCGTTTGTGTTGGATGCCTTCGGACCTTCCGAGGGCGTCACCACCCGGAACCTCGCCGACATGGCGCAACTGGACAGCGGCCTGGCCGTCCTTGGTCGCAATGGCGTCCTGTTCACCGAAGCGGCCGGCGCTGGAAACTTTTTACGCGCACCGGGCACGTCCGCGCCGGTCTCAGGCACCGCGCCCGAACCGTGGACCCAGTTCGGCGCCTCGCACGACTGGTTGCTCGCCGCCGGAACCCAGAACATCGCCGTGCGCCATTCCCACGGTTCGCAATGGGTGCCCGCCGGCGCCGAGCTGTCGCGCGGCTCGCCCCGTTTGGAACCGGTCACGATCCGAACCATCGCCGGCGACGGCGAAAATGGATTCTGGATCGGCAGCGACGCCGGGCTGCACTTTCTGAATCCGGAAACCGGGTCCAGTGAAAGCCGGTTTGCGCCGGTGGGTGTGACCGTCGCCGGCGGACTCGGAGTGGCCCTCGCGCCCGGGTTCAAGGCAACCCAGGCAGGTCAGGCCGCCGCCCGCCTGCGCGTGGCCAACGGCATCCGGGACCGAATGCGACAGCGCGCCCGCTCCGCCCGGCTCAGCGCGGAAACCCACACACCCGTCAACGCGGTCACCCCGACCAGCCGCCTCCCCGGAGCGGTCACCGCCCTGTTCGCCAGCAAAACACTGCTGTGGATCGCCACCACCGACGGCGCCAACACGCTGCGCGGACGCGTTCTCCTGTTTCACATGCCCAGTCATCGCTGGCTGGGCTGGTTTCCCATCGGCTCACCGGTCCGCTCAATGGCAGCCTCGGATCGATTGCTATGGCTGGGATTGGACATCACCCGGGCGCCGGGCGCGACACCCCTGGTCGCCATCGACACCTTCCCCCTCGTCTCACTGCCGCAGGCCCGCTGGACCCCGGATGCCATCCGCGCCGAAGAACTCGGCGGCCGCCTGGCTTCCATGCCGCCCCATGAACGCGCGGTCTACGCCTTCTTCTCCGGTGAACCCGCCAAGGTGGTCGAACTGCTGGCACCGGAAGGGACCGCACCACCGGATGCCGACGCTGAGACACTGTTCCTGCTCGCCTTCGCCCACGATGCCATCGGACTCGATCGGCCGGAAAAGCTCGACGGTTACCTCGCGGAACTTCGCGAAAAACATCCCGACAGTCTCTACACGGAAATCGCCAACGGCGTCCGACCGGCGTCACAGACTGCCGCACCGGCACCGGTTCCATTGGTCGTGGTTGCCGCACCCGGAACCGCGGTCACGGAACTTTTGGCCCGCCGCGATCTGGACGGCGACGGCCGGCTCAACGCGGCGGAATTCAAATTGTGGCGCGGACCCGACGCCGACCTGACGCCGTTCGACCAAAACGGCGACGGCATGCTCGACCGCGCCGAGCTGGAGGCGCTGTTGAAAAAAGGGCCGTAGCGTAGACGACACTGATTGCACGAATTCACACGGATTTTTGAAGAGCGGATCGGATTCGGTTCATCCTTTCTCAATCCGTGTGAATTCGTGAAATCAGTGTCTCCTCTTGGGGCGCTCCACCAGTCGACAGCACGCGTGGATTCCCACAACCCGTCACAACAAACTCGCTGGATCGATGTCGATGGTCAGGCGCAGGTCGTCCGGCAACACCACCGCTTCATCCAGCCGGGCGAGATCCTTGCTCAACCGGCTCATGCGCGGGGAGCGCAGCATCAACTGGTATCGATAAAACGATTCAGCGCGGGCCAGCGGTGCGGGTGCCGGTCCGGCGATGATCGTTCCCGGCCAGGCCGACGCATGTTCGTCCAGCCAGCGCCGCAGATGTTCGGCACCGAACTTCACCTTGTCCTCGTTGCGACCGCGCAAGGTCAGCAACGCCACCCGGCTGAATGGCGGATATCCCAACTGCGCGCGAAATTCGATTTCCTGGTCATAAAACCCGAGGAAATCGTGGCGCCGGGCGTACTGGATGGCGGGGTGAAACGGAGTGAAACTCTGCACCACCACTTCGCCCTCGACATCACCGCGCCCGGCACGGCCGCTGACCTGGGTGAGCAGTTGGAATGTCCGTTCCCCCGCGCGAAAATCCGGCAAGTGCAATGAGAGATCGGCGTGAATGATGCCGACCAGGGTGACATTGGGAAAATGCAGTCCCTTGGCGATCATCTGGGTGCCGACCAGGATGTCGATTTTCCCGGTGCGGAATTCGTTGAGAATGATCCGGAAGTCCTCCTTGCGCTTCAAGGTGTCGGAATCCATTCGGCGAATACGCGCCTTGGGAAAGCGCTTGGTCAGGGTGTCCTCCACCCGTTCCGTGCCCGCCCCGGAAAAACGGATTCCCGGATCACCACAGTCCGCGCCCGGACATTTCGTCGGCACCCGCTCCTCATGGCCGCAGATGTGGCAGAGCAGTTTCTGGGCATTCCGATGATAGGTCAGCGAGACGCTGCAATTCGGACAGCCCGCCACGTAACCGCATTTTCGGCACTGGAGGCTGGTCGAATACCCGCGACGGTTGAGGAACAGCATGGTCTGTTCACCGCGTTCCAATCGCTGCGTGATGGCTTCGACCAAGCGGTTGGAAAACAACGGGGGCGGACCTCCACCGCGGCTCTGCTCCTGCCGCATATCGATCACCCGGACCACCGGCAGCTTCATCTCCGTCGCCCGGTTCGGCAGGCTGATCAGCCGGTATTTTTTCCGCACTGCATTGTGATAGCTCTCCAGCGAGGGCGTGGCCGACCCGAGCACCACCACCGCGCCCTCGCGCTGACCCCGGACCACAGCGACATCGCGCGCATGATATCGCGGCGCTTCTTCCTGCTTGTAGGAATGCTCGTGTTCCTCGTCGACCACGATCAACCCGAGGGGATCGACCGGCGCAAACACGGCCGATCGCGCGCCGATCACGATGCGGGCCCGTCCCTGTCGAATCTTGTGCCATTCATCATGCCGTTCCCCGGCACTCAAATGCGAATGCAACACGGCCACCAGGGTCTGCAATGGACCGCTGGAAAATCGCGACTTGAACCGCTCCACCGTCTGCGGCGTCAACGCAATCTCCGGCACCAGCACAATCGCTCCGCGTCCCCGTTCCAACGCATGCGCCATCGCCTGGAGGTACACTTCGGTCTTGCCCGAACCGGTCACGCCATGGAGCAGGAACGTTTGCGAGGCACCACCCATCGCGGCGGGATCTGCGGCCGCGGGTTCACCCGTTTCAACCGCGGTTTTTGATGCCGCCATCGCCACATCCATCGCTCCGGTGATGGCGTCGAGCGCGGTCCGTTGGTCGGAGTTCAGCACCAATGATCGGCTCGCCACCAACACGTCGTTGGCGTGCGGATCGCGTTCGGAGATTTTGCCGGCAATCCGGACCAGACCGAGATCCTCCAGCTTCCGGACGGTGGCCGGCGTCGTCTCGGCCAGGCGCAACAATTCCTGCAACGGCAACTCCCGCCATTCCTCAACAATGCGAAACACCGCGTCCTGACGGGCGGTCAGTTTTGGAAAATCACCGGGCCGACTGAGGCAGGTCACCTGAAGTCGCTCGCGCCATCCGTCCGCTTCCTTCCGCACTGCATCGGGCAGCACACTTTTCAACGCGACCTCCAGCGGACAGCAATAGTAGCCGGCAATCCAGCGGGCGAGCGCGAGGACCTTGGGTGTCACCAGGCTCTGCGCGCCGATGACCTTGCGGAGGGGCTTGAGACCCGGTTGATCGGATTGATCGTGAATCGACGTCACGACCCCGAGCAAGTCGCGGGCACCGAACGGGACCTTGACCCGTGTTCCCACCTCGACCCGGTCCGTCCATTCCGACGGCACCAGGTAGTCGAATTCCCGTCCAAGGGCGATGTCGAGGGCAACGCGAACAACCATCCGGTGACCGATCAGAGTGGGAATCCCCGCTGGGGAAAAGGTGAATCCGAAGCCTTCACTTCGTGGCCTTTTTCAAGGATGCCAGATACTCGAGCAAATCCACGAAGTCCTGGGTCGTCATGTTTTGCTGAAGTCCGGCCGGCATGATCGACAACGCCTGCTTGTCCCGGCGCGTCACTTCCGACTTTTTATACCGGGTCACTGTTCCGCCCTGGGTTTTCACGGAGAGTTCGTCCTCCGTTTCTCCGGTGATCAACCCGGTCAGTTCATCGCCGTTTTTCAACTGGATCGACCACGCCTCGAATCCAAATGAAATCCCGGCGCTCGGATCGAGAATGGCCTCCGCCAGCGCGTCTTTTCCGAGTTTGACGCCGATTTCCGACAGCTTCGGTCCGAAGTCGATGCCTTCGCCATTGACTTGATGACATTGAATGCAACCGATGTCCGCACGACGGAACACCGCCGCCCCTCGCGCTGCGTCGCCCGTCCGGCGCAGGAGTTCGGAGATCGGTGGCAACGGATCCGCTCCCTTCCCGACCGGCGCGGGAAACAGCTTCTCCGCCTCGGCCTTCACCGCCGGCCAGCGACTCGAACGGAGCAACGCGCCGGTCATGAACCGCAAATCGTCCGACAACAGATTGGAGCGGGACAACCCCAGCAGGCTGTTCGCGCCTTCATTGACCCGCACCAGGGCAGTGACCGCCACCCGCCGGACCTCGACGACGTTGGTCGCCACGGTCAGCACGGGCAGGACGACCGGTACGAACCGGCGGTCGTCGGTTTCGCCCAGCACGCGAACGACTGGAACTACAACCGCGGCCGGGCCGGTCACCAACCCGGCCAGCTCGGATGGAGTCTGGCGCCCCAACAACAATCGGGCGGCATCCACCGCCACCTGAGAATCGGAATGATCGCGCAGGAAGGATCGCAGTGCCTCCTCCTGTCCGGGCAGGTTGAAGTCCCGCACCAGCGTCACGAACTCCGGTTCACCCCGCACCCGTTCCAAGACCCGCTGCAACGCCTGTTTCAAGGCCGGGTTTCCTTCAAAATCCGCGCCCTTCATTCGTCCCAAAGCCTCCAGAGCGACCCGGGTGCGATCATCGACCGCCGCTTCCATCGAACTGCTCAGCAGCAGCAGGCCCGCTCCAATCATCCCGGTCAGGATTTGCGCGGCGCGATCGAAGGCGGCGGGAAATCGTTGGCACTCCCGAGCGCGACAACAAGAGGTCACCGACGATGATGTTGGTTTTGGCAAGCGCCTCAAGCAACCCGATCGCGGGAGGCGTGTCAACCGGAGGACCCTGTTTCGCGTTTTGAAATCAGAGGGATCCCGCCGAAAGGATTGCCCGGACCATGGATGTCCTCCAATGATGCCTTGAATGAAGTGGCAGTTCCAGCGCTTGGCACGTCTTCCGATGGTGGTTCTCGCCGCCGTGTTCCTGGCCTTTCGAGCGGACGCCGCGGACCGGGTTCAGCGCGAGCTGGAGCACCGCTTCGAGGTTTCCGTCCTGCCCTTCGTCCAGACCTATTGCATTTCCTGTCACGGCAGGGAGAAGGCCAAGGGCGATCTGGATCTCAGCCCCTACACGACCCTCGACGCCGTCGCGAAGGATCCGGCGCGGTGGGAGTTGGTGCTCGAAAAACTTCAGAACGGGGAGATGCCACCCGAGAAGGCCAAGCAACATCCGACACCGGATCTCCGCAAAGGAGTGGCGGATTGGATCCAGGCGTGGCGACGCCATGAGTCATCGCGCAACGCCGGTGATCCCGGAATCGTCCTCGCGCGCCGGCTCAGCAATTCCGAGTACAACTACACAATCCGCGACCTCACCGGGGTCGATCTTCAACCCACCCGCGAGTTCCCGGCGGATCCGGCGAATACGGCGGGATTCGACAATTCCGGCGAAACGCTGGTCATGTCGCCAACCCTTCTGAACAAGTATCTGAAGGCGGCGCGCGACGTGGCCAGCCACCTGTATCTGAAGCCGCACGGATTCGCCTTCGCGCCGAACCCGATGCTCGTCGAGACCGATCGCGACCAGTTCTGCGTGATGCAGATCATCGGCTTCTATCACCAGCACAACATCGACTACGCGGACTATTTCGAGGCCGCCTGGCGTTACAAGCATCGCGCCGCACTCGGCAAATCCCGGGCAACCTTGACCGATATCGCCACCGACACCCGCGTCAGCGCCAAGTACCTGGCGACACTCTGGTCCACGCTCGAAGGAACCCGTGAATCGGTGGGACCGCTGGCCAGGCTGCAATCGATGTGGCGGTCGTTGCCCGTGCCAGCTCCCCGGCAACCGGATGCGGCACGCAGCGGCTGCGAAGCGATGCGCGGATTTGTGGTGCAGCTTCGACGGAAGGTGGAACCGCGATTCCTCAACATCACCGCCGGCAGAATCGATGCCGAAGCCCAACCGCTCCTGATCTGGAAAAACGTCCAGTACGCGACCCATCGGCGGACCTTTGATCCCGCGCAATTGCAGGTCGTCGGTGAACCCAAACCCACCGGTGCCCCGCCGACCGAACCCGGGGTGAAGAACGTCTTCGGACCCGGCCGCAGCCAGTTGATCGTCAACACCCCGGACGATCCCGACCTGATCGTTCCGGCTGGCGAACGCACGCGGTATGAGGCCGCCTTTGCCCGGTTTTGCCGCGTGTTTCCCGACATGTTTTACAAGGAGGAACGGGGCCGGAACTATTTCGACACCACCACCGACCGGGGCCGCTATCTGAGCGCGGGGTTCCACAACCTGATGGGGTATTTCCGCGATGACCAACCGTTGTACGAACTCATCCTGGACGCGAAACAGCAGGAGATACTCGACGAATTGTGGCACGAGCTCGATTTCGTCGCCTCAGCCAACATCCGCACCTACGTCCAATTCTATCTCGGCGGAAACCGCGAAGGCCGGATCATCGCCGAGGAAAACCTCCCCAAAGGCAAACCACCGGAGGAACGTGAGATCACCTCCGAATCGAAGATCAGCCTGCTGGAAAACCGGTATCTGGAGGACGCCAAAGGCGGAAGCGCGGTGGGAATCCAGGCGATCCATGACTTCTTCAAGACGGCGAACGAGGGCATCCGCTGGGTTGAAAAAGCCCGTGTGGACGCCGAAGCGAGCCATCTGGAGGCGCTCCTCGGTTTTGCCGCGCGGGCGTATCGCCACCCGTTGTCGAAAGCGGACCGCGATGAGCTGTTGGAGTACTACACGTCGGCCCGGATCAAGGACGGTGTGGACCACGAGACCGCGATCCGCGAAGCGGTGGTGAGCGTGCTGATGTCGCCCGACCTGAGTTACCGGATCAACTTCGCCCAGGCCAGTCCGTCAGTCCAACCGTTGTCCGACTTCGATCTGGCCAGCCGCCTGAGCTATTTCCTGTGGTCCAGCATTCCAGACGATGAACTGCTGGCACGCGCCGCAGCCGGCACGTTGCATCAGCCGAAGGTCATCGCGGGACAGGCGCGCCGGATGTTGAGGGATCCCAGGATCCGCGCCCTGGCGGTAGAGTTCGGGGGTAATTGGCTCGATTTCCGGCGCTTCGAGGAAATTGGCACCGTCGACGTCCAGCGGTTCCCCAGCTTCACCGGTGAACTGCGCGACGCGATGTTCCAAGAGCCCGTCCGGTTTCTGCTCGATGTGATTCAGGCCAATCGTCCGATCCTCGACTGCCTTTACGCCAACGACACCTTCGTGAATCCGATCCTCGCGAAACACTATGGAATACCGGTGCCCGAACTGCGGACCAACCAATGGGTGCGCGTCACCGATGCCGGCACCTATCAGCGGGGCGGGGTGTTGCCGATGGCGGCCTTCCTGACCAAGAACGCACCCGGACTGCGCACCAGTCCGGTCAAGCGCGGCAATTGGGTGGTGAAAAACATCCTTGGCGAACGCATCCCGCCGCCGCCGGCAGTGGTTCCCGAACTGCCACGGGACGAGGCGAAAATGGATCTGCCACTGCGGGACATGCTGGCGCGCCATCGGGCCGACGCGAGTTGCGCCGGATGCCACGCCCGGTTCGATGCTCTGGGACTCGCCTTCGAAGGATTTGGCCCGGTCGGGGAGGTCCGCAACCGGGATCTTGCCGGCCGCGCCATCGATGCAAGAGCCACCTTTCCCGGTGGGTTTGAAGGCGACGGACTGGCCGGTTTGCGCGGCTATATCCGGGATCGACGTCAGGACGATTTTGTGAACAACTTTTGCGGCAAGCTCTTGAGTTACGCGTTGGGTCGCAGCCTGATCTTATCCGATGATTCCATGATCCGGGACATGCACAAAAAACTGGCCACCACCGGCTACCGTTTTGATCAGGCGATCGAGTGCATCGTCACCAGCCGTCAGTTCCTCACCCAACGAGGCCGCGGAGAGCAGGCGGCCAGCACCGGGACACCGCGATGAAACAGGACCGCCCTTCAGTCCGTCGGATTGCACCCGCCGTTTCGCGGCGAACCTTTCTCCGCGGCGTCGGCGTCACCATGGCCCTTCCCTGGCTCGAATCGCTGCCGACCGCGGCAGCGACACCTGCGGCCGGGATGGATGCTGCCGTGGCGTACCCCAAGCGCTTCGCCGTGCTCTTCATGGGCAACGGCATCAACCCCACTCACTGGTGGGCCAAGGGCGCCGGAGCGGATTTGGAATTGGGCCGGTCGTTGCAACCTCTGGAACCGATCAAGGGGAAGATCAACGTCATCAACGGGCTGTTCAACAAGACCGCCACCGGGCAGGGAATTCATCCGGCGATGACCGGGAATCTGCTCTCCGGCGTGCCGATCCAGCGCGGCGCGATCATTCACGGCGGGATCAGCGTGGACCAGGTCCTGGCCAATCATGTCGGCCAGGAAACACTTCAGCCGAGCATGGTCCTCGCCTGCGAGCAGCCGATGACCGGTTATCACGAGACGAATTTCTCGAACGCCTACAGCTCGCACATCTCCTGGCAGAGCGCCGATTCCCCGGTCCCGAACGAGATGTATCCTTCGCTGGCATTCGACAGCCTGTTCGAGAACCGCGGCAGCCTGCGCAATGTCAGCGTGTTGGACCGGGTGAAGGAGCAGGCCGAGAAGCTGGGCCGCAGAATCAGTTCCACCGACCGGACCAAGCTGGAGGAGTATCTCGCCAGCGTCAGGAGTGTGGAACGCGGCATCGAACGGATGCGCGATGACAAGGCGAAGGCCGAGGATCGCGCCCGTGACCGGGGTCGGCCAGTCTTCACGATGAAACGTCCGGACAACGGACTGCCCGAGGATCTCCGCGATCACGCCCGGCTGATGTGCGACATCATCGCCCTCGGATTTCAGACCGACAAAACCCGAGTGGCGTCCCTGCTGCTTGCCCGGGATCTGTCGTATCTCTACTACCCGTTCCTCGACGTGCGCGATGGTCACCACGGCGCCTCGCACAACGACACCTCGGACGGCTACGAGCGCATCGCGCGCTTCCATTTGAGCCAGCTCGCCTACCTGGCGAAACGCCTCGACGAAATGCCGGAGGGCGACGGAACCGTCCTGGACCATTCCTGTCTGATGTTCCTGTCCAACATGTGGTCGGGCACCAAGCACGACAATTCCAAGGTGCCGATCATCACCGCCGGCGGTTTGGGCGGCACGCTCAAGACCGGACGGGTCCTCGACTATCGGGATGCCGGTGACGACAACCGCAAGCTTTGCAGCCTGTATCTGGGTCTCATGGATCGAATGGGCGTGAAGCTCGATCATTTCGGCGACGCGGATTCCCGCCTCGCCCAACTGTAGGAGGATGCGCGCCACCCGAACATCCGGGTTTTTAGCCGCGTTTTGCGCAGCCCTCGCCGGAACTGTCGGCATCGGGTCTCACGCAGTCGCCTCTCCGTCCACCGAGTTCCGCCGCGAGGTCCAGCCGATCCTCAAGGAGTATTGCTACGACTGCCACGGCGACGGAGCCAGCAAGGGCAAGATCGCCTTCGATGCCTTGCCGTCCGACGCGGTGCTCCTCAACCACGATCTTTGGCTCAAGGTCCTGAAGAATGTCCGCTCGGGCCTGATGCCGCCGGAGAAAAAGCCCCGCCTGGCCGCTGCCGACCAGCAGAAGTTGGAGCGTTGGATCAAGTATTCGGCGTTCGGAATTGATCCCGCCAACCCCGATCCCGGACGCGTCACCGTGCGCCGGCTGAACCGGGTCGAGTATCGCAACACCATCCGCGATCTGATAGGGATCGACTTCAACGCGGAAGTCGAATTCCCGCCGGACGACACCGGCTACGGATTCGACACCATCGGCGATGTCCTCACCCTGTCTCCGATGCTGTTGGAGAAGTATCTGACGGCGGCCAAATCCATAGTGGCCGAAGCGGTGCCAACGGTCTCCCGGGCCATCCCGGAGAACACGGTTCCCGGGGGACGTTTTCGTCGGACCCAATCCAAGCCCGGCTCCGATGACGGACGCCCGGTCCTGCTCTCCTACTACGAACCCGGCGCGGTTTCATCTGCCGTCACCGTGGATCACGCCGGCAGCTACCGGATGACCCTGCAACTGGGAATTCACGGCGGTTTCGAGTACGATCCCGGACGCTGCCGGGTGGTGTTCAAGGTCAACGATCGGGAAGTGTTGAAAAAGGAGTTCGGCTGGCACGACAACAAGACCTTCCACTTCGATTTCGATCAACAGTGGCAGGCGGGGGAGCAACGGATGAGCTTCACCCTGGAACCACTTGTTCCGCTGGAAAAGAAGCTGTTTCCAATGGACATGCGAATCGTCGAGGTCGACGTCCACGGTCCGTTGGAGAAGGAGCAATGGACGCGGCCCCGGAACTACGAACGGTTCTTTGTCAGCGAACCCCCTGCGAAGGCGGCGGATCGCCGTGCTTATGCCCGTGAACGTCTGGGCACCTTCGCCTCGCGGGCGTTTCGCCGTCCGGTGGACGCCCGGACCCGCGACCGGCTGACGGCATTGGCCGAAAGCATCTACACCCAGCCGGGCAAAACCGTCGAAGCCGGCATCGCCCACGCGATGGTGGCGGTGCTGGCCTCGCCGCGCTTCCTGTTCCGGCTCGAAGAACCGGCCGGCGGAAGTCGTTCGGCATTTGCGGCCAACATTGACGACTACGCGCTCGCTTCGCGCCTGTCCTATTTTCTGCTCCACCGTGTACCCAAACGAATAGGGGGCTCGGGTGGAACCGAGCCCTCCACCTTGGGCGGTGCCCAAGGCTGGTATGGGGCCGGGCCTTTGG
>CAIVQB010000144.1 GCA_903907925.1 uncultured Verrucomicrobiota bacterium | reverse complement strand
TCCCCCTCAGGGGTTGGGTGGATACACAAGGAAAGCAATTTACAGAAAGATCCTTACACCGGCCTGCCAACGCAAGGTGCCACTTGGATTGTGCGTTTTCCTGCGCCTTAAAGTTTGGGGTCTTTTTTGGCATAGGGATCAGTGGTTTGCCGGAAGCTGAATGACGTTGTTCTCCGGGATTTCTGAGCTCCGGAGGCGCGATGCCATTGCCTTCCGGTGAGTGCCGGAAAGGTGGCCATAAACTTTGCCGATCAGGACGCCGCCGTCTTTGTGCCCGATCCATCCGGCAATGGTCATGTAGTCGATTCCGGCCATGACGCAGGTGGAAACGAAATTGTGTCGGCAATCGTGAAACCCGATGCGCGACACGCCGGCTGACGTTGCCGAAAGTCGAAGAGACTCGCGGAATGTTTTCGCTGGAATGTCCTTCTGACCTCGTTGAGGGGAGGGGAACAGCCATTGAGAATCAGGCACCCGACGGGCGGTCATATCGGTCAACAGGGCAGCGAGGTCTGCGTTGAAATCGACTCGCCGGGCTTCGTGATTCTTGGCGAGCCCGTCGGCACCGATCACGACCTGCTCGTTGCTGAAATCGACATCGGCCCAACTGACCCGAAGGGCCTCTTTCTCCCGCGCACCGGTGAACAGGAGGAAGCGCAGATAGTCCCGGAATTGCTGTGTGTTCTTCGTGGCCCCTGCCGATGCAGCAAGAACGGAGTCGAAGGTGGCCATTTCCATCAGCGCCCGTTTTTTGGTCGACGTCTTCAACGGCCGGAGACCTGCCGTGGGTAGCTCATGGATCAATCCCTCCTCTAAACCACGCTTCAAGACGAGACGGAGGCTGATGACGTAGAGGTTGGTCGTTCTCGGAGACAGTTTTGCCTGTATCAAGTCCGCGATGCCCGCGTTGACGTGGGTGCGGTGGATGCGACTGATGGGCAGAGCCCCTACCCGGGCGGTCCACCACTGGATGTGGGTCTTTTCCTTCCGCTGAGTGGCGGGTCTCTTGGTGGTGGAGACCTCGGCGAGGTAGCGTTGCGCGAATTCCGCGAAGTATGGGCACCGTCCGTCCGTGGGGATGCTGCGCTTCTCGGCGTCATCTTTGAGAGTTTGGAGGGCGGCCTTCGCAGCCGGAACCGTCGTGATTCCGTCCAAACTGCGGAACGTGTCCCGGGTGCGGCCCGCATGGTCGGTGGCGGCAAAACGGGCGTAGAACACCGGTCCCCGTTTCCAGAGTCCACGCACACGCTGCTTGCGCCCGTCGAGCACCTGCTCGAAAGTCGGCTTAGGCGGCTTAACTGAGGCAATTCGGTGCGCGGAGTGGTTTCCTTTCGATGCAGTGCCTTTCATTGGGTGCTACCGTGACACAAACCGTGACACCTGCAAGGAGAGTGAAAGCGGTGTTGTTGTAAGTAATTGCAGTTCAACGAAAAAATGCGGGAGCGGATGTGGCGAAATGGCAGACGCAGGGGACTTAAAATCCCCTGGCCGCAAGGCCGTGCGGGTTCGAGTCCCGCCATCCGCACCAAGGTTGGGATTCAGTCGGCGATTTTTCCGGGAAACTTGGCAAACCGGTAGTCAGCCGATCCGACGCTGATACGACGGCACCCTCAAACTTCCGACCGGCCACTCACCAATAAAAATTGAGCGAGCCGCCGAAGAATTGCTTGGCGTTTTCCAAGCCGCTGACGGTGTTGGTGTATTGCCGCCAGGACAGCGTGCTGGCGTGGTTGTCGAAGAAGGTCAGGGTGCCGACGCCCGCGTGCCAGATGCCGAGATGATCCTGTTTCTCGGGCGGCGTCCTTCCATCGAAGAGCATGATGGAATTGTCGAATCCCGCCCCATCGTTGTTGAACGCCTCCATCAACAGCACGGTTTGCGATGGTGAGGTGTGGAGGTTGCCGGATTTGACGTCGAAGTTGTTGGGCTCGCCGCTCTGGACCGCTCTGGATTGGCACGACATGGCGGCCTGCCCGTTTTCGGAATAGCTCCAGATGGGAATCTTGCCGTTGGTGGGTCCCCAGAAGCTCGTGCCGGATTTGTAGTTGCGCAACGCGTAGGCCGGACAGCGATAGACCGCCGTGGATTTGAGGTAGTTCCAAAGCAGACCGGTTTCGAAGAACCGTTCATCCGCCATCTTTTCGCCCGCGCGAATCACGCGGTCGGGCGGATAGGCATAGCTTGGATCGTGGAATTCGAATCCCCAGCCCGGGAAGATGTCGCGAAAATCCGAAGCGTAGAGCTGATAGGCCATCCCCAACTGGCGATTGTTGCCGAGGCATCCGACGGCCTGCGCCCGAGCCTTGGCCTTGGAAAGTGCCGGCAGGAGCATTCCCGCCAGAATCGCAATGATCGCGATTACCACCAGCAGTTCGATCAGGGTGAATCCGGGCGTATCACGGCGCGAAACCGAAGCGTGGACGGCGGGATTCATGTCGTGGGCGGGCAGCACGGGTCGGGTTCGGCGGGGTGACACCGCGATCAGTGCGCGAAGAACCGCGCCCGGTCAATTCTCCAGAAACAGACCGTCCGAAATGTCAGGCAAGCCCTATGGAACAACGACCACGCGGTAGAAGCGGTAGGGGGCGCTGGTGGAGAGAGGGGTGCTCAGGGTGGAAATGATGCCGGTGGCGGGGATGTCGCCGGGGACATCGGTCCAGGCGTCTGTTCCGAGATCGGAGGAGAATTGCACCCGGTACACGGTTCCGGGAGTTGACGACCAGGAGAGATTCAACTGGCCGTTGGTGAGCGTGGGAGCGGCCACGGCGATGCCCGGTCCCGTTGCTCCGACGACGGTGACGACCACGGTTTGCGTGGCCGAGAGGGACGGCGTGCCGTTGTCGGCGACGCGCACCGTCAGGGGATATCTCCCGGGCGCCAGCGAGGAATCGATCGACCACTGGAGAACACCACCCACGGGATCCAGCACCGGGCCTGGCAGGGTTGCCGGATCGAGCGTGTAGAGCAGTGACTGAGGCGGCGAATCCGGATCACGGCCGGCGAGGGTGACGGTGACCGTGCCGCCGGGAGCCACTTGAACCTCCGGAGTCGCCGCCAACACCGGCGGCAAATTGGAGAACAAATTTCCGACCCCGGGAGTGGGGGATATGAGATTGTAAATCAACGGTCCGCCGTCGGGAAAACGTCCGCCGGAAACATCTGAGGCCTGGGTGCCGAAGGTGATGGAGTCGACGAGGTTGGTGGTGGTGTCGAACAGCGCGATCAACGAACCGGTTTTCTTCAGCTTGAAGGTCGCGTGAAGGGCCGGGTGGATTCCGTCGTTGGCACCGGTCAGGCCGCCATCGGCCCACACCAGCAGGAATCCGTGAGCGGGAACTGCAGTCCCGTCCGGAATCTTGAACCGTGTCGGAACACCGGGATCGGTGGTCAGGAAGTAACCGGAAAGATCGAGGGGCGTGGTGTTCGGATTGAAGAGTTCGAACCAATCCGCAAAGGAGTTGTCGGCGGGATCGGGAATGGTTTTCTTGTTGGATGCCATCCATTCGTTGATCCGCGGGAGCAGGATGTTCGAGGCCGGTGCGTTGGTATTGAGAATCAGAAAAGGCAGCGGCGGAAGGTCCAACGGCTGTCCGGAATGATCGATCGCCGTGACCACAAACGTGTTGGTGAGGTGAGGCAGGTTGAGGGTCATGGACCAGGTCTTGGTGGTCGTCCAGCGCACGACGGGAGAGATGCCGTTGACACGAAGAGTCTCTGCCTCCAGCGGCGCACTGCCGGTCAGGGTGACGGTGGGGTCCCCGATGGTCTGGTTGGTGGGCACGGTGGCTGCGAAGGGAACAGCGGCGACGCCCTGCGCGTTCAGCGTGGTCAGGATCGATTGACGCATGGTGGCGATCCATTGCTTGAGACCATTGGCACCGGGCTCGGCCACATTGAACGCCGACGGCAATCCGTTGGCGCGAAAGGCGGCAAACTTCGCGTCGAGCACCGGCCCGACGTTGGTGCTCTTCATCGGACCGTTTGCAGCCTCGCTCAGGGCGCGCAGATAAGCCCGGCGGAAGGGCGGGTAACTTTGGAAGCGGTTCATGTTGGGATCCGAACCGCTCACCGTGAAGAGATTGCCGGCATCGGGCCCCCAGGAACCGCTGTTTCCCAGGGTGATGTTCCAATCCCACTTGAGCAGGGTCCACCGGCCTGACGCGGGTTTGTAGGAATACATGTTCCACTGATTCTGGGTGGTGAAGGAATCCCAGTCGCCGGTGAGATGTTCCAGCGCCGCCATGCGCATGAATTCCCCGGTGTCGACGAGGGATTCCATGGCGTCGGCGTATGCGGGACCGGACGGGAGATTGGCCGCGTCGATCAGGGCGTAGACGTTGGTGTAGTTGTTGGCGGAGTCCGGAGTCTGACGCATCCAGTAGTTCCAACGGTAGCGGCCGAGCTTGGGTGTGGTGACGCCCGCAACCGTCGTGTTGTACCGGTTGAAGGTGCACCAGCCGTCGTTGTTGAATCCGAGGCTCTGACTGGAGTTGAACTGGGGTTCAAACTCGAACCACGCGTTGTTCTTGTAGAGGAAGCCGTTGCTGTCGTTGGGGAAATACTCGGCGAGCAAATCGCCGCCCGGTACCTGGCTGTCCTCCATGAGCGGACCGTGGCGGTTGCCGTTGACGTAGAGAATGTAGTAGCGGCGATAACTCCAGGGGACCTTCAACTGGCGGGCGAGCCAGTAGGAAGTTTGCTCCCGTTGAAGGGTTTGGTCGTCGAGCGTGCCGTTCCCGGGGACGTGTTGTTTGTTGAAGGAGGTGGTTCCCAACATCATGTCGTCCGCGGGCATGTTCCAGTGCTGACCGCCGAGCGTGGTCACGGGTGATCCGAGGTATTGATGATAGGGGCTTCCGGCGAAGCGCCCATCAATGTTGTAGATCACCCGGCCTCCGGCGTCGGCAAAGGTGGCGTCGTTGCCTTCGTTGCTGAGTCCCCCGCCACCAGCCCAGCGATTGATCCAGTTCTGGGTCATCCACAACTGGTAGTGGCCGAAGGTGCCGCCCGGCGTGGGGTCTCCAAAGCTGAAGACGCACTCGCGGGGAAGTCCGGAATTGTCCGGCAAAGCGCTGGGAAACTGGCTCGAGGCTCCGGTGGAGGAGGACGCCGTGACCAGAAAGGCGACCACCGTGCCGCCGGCCTGTCCGGGGATGGTGGCGCTAAAGATTCCGTCTCCGGCGATCGAGTCCCCACCGGTTCCATCATCGACCATCGGTACCGACGTGTAGCTTGGGTTCAGATCAATCTGGGTATCGATGCGATAACGCAGTGCGGGAGTGATCCCGGTGCCATGAAACTGAGCGGTAACCACCACCGGCTTTCGCGTCAGTGGAATCGAAGGAGAATGGGTGACCGCATAGATGGCAGGCGGGGCGGCGGACACCCGGCGACTGTTGGGCAATCCCGGTGTTCCGAGATTCGCTGGGACGGGAAAGGCCCCGGTCAGTTCCAGCCAGTTTCCGTGGAGGCGCAGCAGAACTTCCGGAGAGCCATGAAGCCACCGGCCGGCGAGGCTCAGTGTTGCCGTCTTTCCCGAGGCAAGCCCTCCCGAGGTCAGGGTTCCCTGGACGGAGTTCGCGGCCACCCAGACCGCATCGCTGGAGCGAAGGTGGACGGAGTTCGGGCTGGCGAAACCCCCGAGGCCGGCGGCTGTTTCCAAACTGGATCGTTGGTGATCGCCCAACGTGATCCAGTTGGTGAAGCCCTGTTCAAAGTCGCCGTTCTTCAGAAGGTTGGGACCGGTGGTGCCCAGTTGAACCGAAATGGAATCCACCAGCGCCTCGCCAACATCGAGCAGACCGAGTTGAACCTGATCCACGTAGCTGCCGTAGTTGGCACCGTTGTCGAGGACGCCGGTGACGACGAGGTTGGTCCAGGATGATTTCTGCGACTCGTCGCTATCCGCCCAATTCGAGGCCAGCCGATGATTGGTATCGGGATGGATGAGTTCCAGGCTGCTGCCACCGCCGTGAGCCCATTGCCCCCAGCGGCCGCCCCGGGCGAAGGTCACTTCGTCCTCGACGACGGGAAGAAGATTGGTCGTGAGGGTTCCGTTCGCGTTGCGGGTGATGAACACCTCGGGTCGTGCGAGGGCGACCCGGCCGCCGCCGTGTGGAATCCTGCCGGTGAAATCGCCGACCGTGTTGGCGGCGGAGAGCTGGGGATAGTGGGAGAAGAGGCGGGCCTGATTGCGGGCAACGACGAGGAGGCCGCCCGCGGGCAGAATGGTTCCGGGATTGAATTGAAACGACGGGCCCGCGACAAAGGACCAAAAGGAGAGATCCACCGCCGAGGAACCACGGTTCAAAAGTTCGATGTATTGATCGTCGTCATCGCCCGAAATCGGTTTGTACATCAGCTCGTTGATGACCACCTGGGCGATGCCAGGATCGGCATTGGCGGAACCCGGTGTCGCGTTGCCGAGCGGATAGAAGTCCGCGGCACCATTGGGCCACCGACCCCACGAAACGTTGAGGCCCTGCGCGTCGTAGGATATCGAATCGACGACCCGGCTGAGATCCGGCAGCCAAAGCTGGAGACGGCCCCCGGTCGGATCCGGTTCAAACCCCAACGTGTCTCCGGTGAACGCCAGATAGCCTCCGGCGGGAATGACGCTGTGGATCGGGAGCGTGAAGGAATTGCTCGAACCGCGGGTGATTTGACAGCCGGTCAGATCGACCGGAACCGCGGAATGGTTGTAGAGTTCGATGAACGCGAGATGACTTGAATCGTGATGGGCCAGGAATTCGTTGATCACCACGTTCCGGATCGGATTGGGAGTGAACGGATCCGCGCCGCCGGGCGAACCGCCGACCGCATCACTGACACTCCACGCCCGCGGATCGGCTTCGCCGTAGCTCGGGTTGGCCAGGATGATGGAATGGCCGGTTCCGTGCGCGCCGGCGGGCCAGGGCAGGGTGTCGGCGTAGGTGGTATCCAGGAGGATGCCCCCGATATTGTTGATCAACTGCAGTTGTCCGGTCTTTTTGAGATGTCCCGAATACGGACCCATCACGTTGGTGATTCCGTACACCGCCTGAAGGTCTCCGGGTGCCGCTGCAATGACGAGATGGCTCCCTCCGGCCAGGATGGTATTCGGCGGAAAGGTGTACGTTACCAGTCCGGCAATCTGGTAGCCGCTGATGTCATCCCACCACGGGTTGGAGTTGTAGATCTCGATGAATTCCAGGTTCCGCGAATCGCTCCGGGCGGCCGGCGTGTACATGATTTCACTGAACACCAACTGGGTCCGGCGCGAGCTGGGGCCGATCGGCTCGTGCGGGAGCGATTGCGTGGAGGCAAGCCCGGCAACGACATCTCCCAGATCGCGAAACTGTGCCGATGCCGATCCGTCCGCTCCAGCAACAGCCCATCCCAGATAAACGGAAGGTGTCGTCAAGGTGCCTGATCCCAGCGGCGTCCAGGCGATCCCATCGAAGCTGGCATAACCGTTCACGGTGTTGCCAATCCGCTGCAATCGCAGCCACGTCTGCGGGTAGTTGACCGGGAATGAACCGGATTCGGTTGCTGGGTCATTGGGATTCGCGCGCGACACGAACAGGCAGCCGGCCATGCTCGGCGTCGCAATCACCGCGGTGGTGGGGCCGCCCGGATCAAGAGTGGCCCGCGCCATCAGTGCCGCCCTGCCGAACGGACCGGACTGGCTCATTCCCACAACCCGCGTGCGGACATCGAAATCACCGACCTGCACGCGGTAGCTGAACTGACATTTGTCGGCGGCTCCGCCGATGCCGCCAACGGCCGCGGTCAGGTCCATTCCGTTCCCAGACGAAAGAGATTGGCCATCACTTCCGCCGAGATGGACCGATTGGAGAGTGGCTGCCGTGAACCGGACCTTGGAATTGGCGGCCACCGAATTGGGCTGACTGGATCGATCCCGGACGCCGTTGACGGTCAAGGTGTATTGGGTGTCCAGGGCCAGTGGAGACACCGTCAATTGAACCGATTGCGAATCACCTAGGCGCGCTGATGTGATCCCGACTGGTGGAGAAAAACCATAGTTGGCGATGAGGACGGCGGTTGCCGGGTCCACCGGTTTGGAGAACTGGACGGTGACCTGGGTCAATCCATCGTTGGAGGCCGCCAACAGCAACAGCGGTGTCCGATCGGGCTGCACCGTCAGCACCGCCGGATTCGAAGTGACACTGCCCAATCGGTTTGAGAGGGAGACGCGGAATTGGGCTTGATCGTCCGCTGCCACAACCGGACCGACTTGCAGCGATGCATTTGTCGCCCCGGGAATTGGATCTCCGTTCCTGGTCCAGGAATAACGGACCCCACCGGGATTTTCGGGCATAACCGCAAATGTTGCGAAGAGTCCCTCCGTCACCACGACGTTGGTCGGTGGCTGGCGAACGATGGGCGCGCTCGTGGTGAGGACATCGTCAAAGCGTTGTCCCACGGCGAGATTGTCGATCAGGATCTGACCCGGCGCGCCGGAACTGCTGTTGGAAAGCCCCTGCCGGAGGCTGATCGCAGCGATGCTTTTCTGCGCACCGGCGGCGGCGTCGGTCGCGGTGGCGCTGGGGTCGATTTCGGCCAGGGGATTGACCCAGAGCGTTGTGGTCTGGTTCGAGAGATCGTATCGCACCACCAGTCGATACGTTGTGTTGAGCGCGAGATCGGTCGGGGTGGAGACAGCGTTCGCCTGAGTCCAGTTGGCGTTCGCCACCGTGGCTCGAAAGAAGCCCGGGGCCGCCCCGTTCAGATTGGCACCCAGCCGGGCGTAAAAAGTCGCCGGTTCGTTGGTGGTCACGCTGAGGTGCATGAAGTAGGAACCGGTGCCGGTGACGGGCGGTTGGAGCCAGGTGGCGTCGCAGGCGAAGTAGGCGACGGCGTTTCCGGTCGGGGTAAACGCCGAGGCGATGGCGAGACTCAGCCGCTCGCGACCGGTCGTCAGATCTCCCTGATTGATCAACGCCGCGCCGTTCACGACGGTTAAGGCACCGTCAGCCGGGGTCGCCGTGGAACTGGCGGTTTGCACCGTCCATCGCCCTCCGGACGAGGCATGCAGTTCGCCATCTGGATACCCAAAGGATTCAACGGTGGTCTGTCCCACCACGGTCCCGATGAGGGAAAACGTGAAGATCCAGCCCCACAGGATGAGGGCGCCCCCCTGTTTCAATCGGAGCCGGGCTGTCGAGCTGCGGAATTGCATAAGGCGCTGGAAACCATCAACGTGACCCAAGCGACCCCGATGCTTGGAATGGATTAAGTGTAGCACATTCTCTGCCACGGAAAGTGTTTCTGAAACCGTTTGGGCTGCGGTCCTGTCATCCCGCTATCGAGTTGAACGGCCGCCTTCCGAGAGGCAGTTTCATCTCCGGGGCGGGGAACAGTTGACCGTGCAACCGATGGACACTCTGATTTTTCAAACGTTCACCACACTCAGATGGGCTCCCGGTGGTTCTCAACCTCCAGTGAATGCGGCCGCTTGTTCCCCGGGTTCCCGGTGGCACGGAATCGCCGAATGATTTTGGCGCGTTTCCAGTGTTGGAAGCGGTTGGCGATGGCGTCGACGGTGCTCCTCCTGTTCGCCGGTTGCGTCCATTTCGAGTCCCGCCCGATTTCTTCGACCCAGGTGGCGGCCGATTTTCGCGCCCGCTCGCTGGACTCGCCGGAGCTGCGGGCGTTCCTCGTCCGAAACCGACCCCAGGCGCCACTGACGGGGCCGCTGCCGTCCTGGGGTCTCAATGAACTGACCCTCGTCGGGTTGTTCTACCATCCCGATCTCGACGTCGCCCGGGCACGATGGGCCGTTGTTCAGGCCGGTCGGCGAACGGCCGGTGAGCGTCCCAATCCAACCCTGAGTCTCGCGCCGGCGTTCAACAGCACCACCCGCATTCCATCGCCCTGGATCGTGGCGTCGGCCCTGGACATCCCGATCGAGACCGCCGGGAAGCGTGGGTATCGAATGGCGCAGGCGGGACAACTGGCGGAGGCGGCACGTTGGAACATCGCCTCGGCGGCGTGGGCCGTCCGAAGCCGGGTGCGACAGGCGTTGCTGGAATACTACACCGCCGGAGAGTTGCAGGATTTATTGCAACAACAGCAAGCGGTTCAGTCAGAGAATCTCCAGATTCTGGAGGGCCAATTCCAGGCCGGCGCGATTTCGGCCTTTGACCGCACCCAGGCCCGGATCGCGGCGGACGGAACGCGGTTGGCCCTGCAGGATGCCCGGCGACAGCGGGCCGAAGCGCGGGTGCAATTGGCCGATGCCCTAGGGCTGCCCGACACCGCACTGGATGGAGTGGTCCTGTCGTTTTCCGAACTCGACGCGCTACCCGCTGAGATTCCCAGCGTTGAAGCCCGCCGTCAGGCTCTGCTCAACCGCGCCGACGTCTTGAGCGCGCTCGCCGAATACGCCGCCAGTCAGTCCGCGCTTCAATTGGAGATCGCGCGGCAATACCCGGACATTCACCTGAGCCCGGGTTATGAGTTTGATCAGGGCGACAACAAATGGTCGATCGGCCCGTCAATGACCCTGCCGGTTTTCAATCGAAACAAGGGAGCGATCGCGGAGGCGTCGGCTCGGCGAACCGAGGCGGCCGCCGTTTTCAAAGCCGTGCAGGCTCATGCCATCGGCGAGCTCGACAAGGCGGCGGCTGGGTACGCGGCGGCCGGTCAAAAGGTCGCGGACACCGATGCGCTGCGGTTGAATCTGCTCCAGCAGGAAAAGAGCGCCCAGGCGATGGTGAGTGCCGGTGAAATTTCCAAGGCCGATCTGGCGGCGCTTCGGCTCCAGCTCAGTGCGTCGGCACTGGCGCGACTCGATTCATTGACCAAATACCGTCAGGCCTATGGATTGCTGGAGGACGCCCTGCAGGGCACGCTCGGGGTTCCGTCCTCGGAATGGGAATCCTCGCACCGCTCGGCCGCCCTCCATTCCAATCCTTCTCACCCATGAAAAAACGCATTGTCCCCATCGTGCTCGTGGGTGTGTTGGCGGGTCTCGCGTGGATGGTGTGGTTTCGTCCGGTGAAAACCGCAGAGGAGGACAAGAAACCCGAGGCCCTTGTGCCGGTTCAGGTCGGCAAAATCATCAGGACGACCTTGCGCAGCTATGTAACCGCGTACGGCATCGTCGAGCCCGAACCTGCTGCCGGTGCCCGTCTGGCGGTCGGCGTGCCCGGAGTGGTTGCCGCCGTGAACTGCGTGGAGGGGCAACATGTTGAGAAGGGCGCGGTGTTGTTCGAACTCGACGGCCGCGCCGCGGAGGTGGCAGTGCAGTTCGCGCAAAAGACGGTCGATCGACAGCGGAAACTCGTCCTGACCGAGGGAACCTCGCAAAAGCTGCTGCAGGACGCAGAACAGCAACTCGCCTCGGCTCACGCGCAGCAGGCCCTGTTGCAGGTTCACGCGCCGTTTTCTGGAACGATCACCCGGGTGAACACCAAGGCGGGCGAGGCCGCCGACCTGACGACGGTGCTGGCGGAGATGATCGATCTGGACCGGCTGGTGGTCAGTCTCAACGTTCCGAGCGCGGAGACCGGGATGCTGAAAGTTTCCCAACCGGTCGAAGTCAGCACCGGCGATTCGACCAATACGATCAGTGCGTCGCTGGGTTTCACCAGCGCGCAGGTCGACCCGAAGTCCGGTGCTGGACTGGCCCGCGCCCCTCTGCCGTTGAACTCCGGCCTGCGCCCGGGACAGTTCATTCGCGCCCGCATCGTGATTGAAGAGCGCAAGGATCGTTTGGCAGCGCCGCTTGCAAGCGTTGCCAGGGATTCCAGCGGGGCCACCTTCATTGCGATGGTCGAGGGCGAGAAGGCGGTGCTCAAGCCGGTCAAAGCGGGTTTGCGGGACGGAGGATGGATCGAGATCGAAGGGGACGGAATCGAGGCCGACAAGCCGGTCGTGACCGAAGGCGCTTATGGCCTGATCATGACCCAGCAATTCGCCACCAAGATCCGGGTGGTGGGCGAGTAGTGCAGGAGGAATCCACCGTCGTGAACACCCCCTCCGCCGTCGGTCAGTTCGCCATTCGCCACCGTCTGGCGATTGTGTTCGTGAGCCTGGCGTTGTGCCTGGGTGGCATTTACGCGGCCTTTCATCTTCCTTCGTCGGTCTTTCCCCAAACCAACTTCCCGCGGGTGGTCATCATCGTCGACAACGGCGTGATGCCAGCCGACGAGATGATGGCCAGCGTCACCCGGCCCATCGAGGAGGCGATGAAGGATATTCCCGGCGCGGTGCGGGTCCGATCGACAACCGGCCGCGGTTCAGCCGAGATCAGCGTGTTTCTGGGTTGGAACGTCAACATGGTGGAGGCGGAACTGCATGTTGAAGCCCGGTTGGGACAGATTCGTTCCACACTGCCGTCATCGGTCAGCACCACGGTCCGGCGGCTGACGTTCTCAGCGTTCCCCATCCTGAGCGTGAGCCTGACCAGTCCGCATCGGACCGGCATGGAGCTCTGGGAATTGGGGCGCTACCAGATCAAGCCGCGGTTGTTGCGCATTCCTGGTGTTGCCCGGGTGGACATCGTCGGCGGCCAGACGCCGGAGTATCACGTCATCGTGGACCCATTGCGGTTGCAGTCGGTCAATCTCAGCTTCACCCAGGTCACTGAGGCTCTGGCCCGAAACAGCCAGATCACGCCGACGGGCATGCATGAGGAGAACCACACGCTGTATCTCACGGTGGTGGACGGACGGGTTCATGGGATTCCCGACTTGGAGGACCTGATCGTCGCGGTGAATAACAACCGACCCATCCATCTCCGCGATTTTGCACGGATTGAACGGGGTCCGGAACCGGCCTTCAAGGTGGTCACGGCGGAAGGGGCTCCCGCGGTGTTGCTCAATGTTCGCAGTCAACCGGATGGCAGCACCATCGACATCGCCAATGGTCTGAAGGAGGTCATCAACACCCTGAAACAGGAGCTGCCTCCGGACGTTCGGATCGTTTCGTTCTATGATCAATCCCTCTTCGTTCGTGAATCGGCGGGCAGCGTGCGCGACGCCATTCTGTTCGGCCTGCTGCTCTCGGTGGTGATTCTTCATCTCTTCCTGAAGAACTGGGGCTCCACGCTGACGGCCATCATCGTCATTCCGGTCACGGTCCTGATCACGCTACTGGCCATGCAGGCGGCTGGAATGAGCCTCAATATCATGACCCTCGGTGGCATCGCGGCCGCGGTGGGCCTGGTGATCGATGATGCCATCGTGGTGGTCGAGGCCATCTATGCCCGCATCCTGGGCGGACTTCCGCGGCTGGAGGCGGTCCAGGCGGGTGTCGGAGAGCTCCTGCTGCCGTTGATTGGTTCCACGTTGACGCCGGTCGTCGTGTTCGTCCCGCTGGCGTTCCTCGACGGGATCACCGGCGTCTTTTTCCGATCCCTGGCACTCACCATGGTGGTGGCGCTGCTGACGTCCCTGGTGCTGGCGTTGACCCTGACTCCCTCTCTCGCGGCGTGGTTCCTGCGCGAACCGCAGGGGTCCACGCCTGGATCTTCGACCCGTGATGTGGAAGGCGGATTCGTTCTCAGCCGCGTGATCCGTTTTTATGAATCCGGACTGCGTCGCGCCCTGCATTATCGCTGGTGGACGCTGGCCTTCTGTGGCGTCGTGTTCTGGCTTGGGATCGGGATTTATCAACGGCTGGAAAGCGAATTCCTTCCCCCGATGGACGAAGGCGGCTTTGTCATCGACTACGTGGCTCCCTGGGGCACCAGCCTGGCGGAGACGGATCGTCAGCTTCGGATTGCGGAAAAAATCATCACCGCCCACCCGGACATTGAAAGTTACTCGCGCCGAACCGGGGCCGCCCTGGGATTCGAGGTCGTGGAGCCCAACACCGGGGACTTTTTGATCAAGCTCAAACCGGGTCGCAAGATGACGACACAGGAGGTCATCGCCGACCTGCGAACGCAGCTCAATGCCACGCTGCCGGACATCGAATGGGAGTTTCCAGGCATCCTCGGCGACTTGATCGGCGATCTCACCTCGGAGCCGCAGCCCATCGAGGTCAAACTCTTCTCGACCGACCTCGAATATCTCAAACGCAAAGCGCCCGAGATCGAGGAACAGATCGGCAAGGTCAAAGGCGTCGTGGATACCAAGAGCGGACTGGTCTATGCCGGCCCCAGCCTCAGCCTGAAACCGAAACATGCCGAGATGGAACGGTTCGGTCTTCTCGCCGGAGATGTCGCTGCCGCGGTCAATACGGCGATGCTGGGCGTGGTTGCGTCGTCGGTGCTTGAGGCCGATCGCGTCATCGCCATCCGGGTCCGGGTGGATCAATATCAGATCGACCGGGCGGCGAAACTCCGCGAGTTGCCGCTTCGAACCCCGGACGGCACGCTGATCAAGTTGTCGCAGGTCGTCACCTTCGAGGAGACACCCGGACAACTGGAATTGCACCGCGATGATTTGCGGCAGAATGTGTCGATCACCGCGCGACTGGAGGGCCGCGATCTCGGCAGCGCAATTGCCGACATCCAGAAAAAACTGAGCCTCGACAAATCCATTCCACCCGGCGCGATCGAGTACGGTGGTCTGTTCCGGCAGCAACAGGAGTCCTTCCGCAATCTGGTGCTGGTCCTCGCGCTGGCGATCTTCCTGGTGTTCACCGTCCTGCTGGTCGAGTTCGGTTCATTCTATGAGCCGCTGGCGATCGTTTTCGGCGCCGTGCTGGCGATGTTTGGGACGGTTCTGGGTCTGTGGATCACCGGCACCTCGCTCAATGTCGTTTCGTTCCTCGGCGCCATCATCGGAGTGGGCATCGTCGCCAAGAACGGGATTCTCATGCTGGATTTCGTCGAACACCTGCGTGCCGAAGGAGCAACCTTGGAGGAGGCCCTCGTTCGGTCCGGACGCCGCCGGTTGCGGCCGGTTCTGATGACTTCGATGGCGGCCGCCTTTGGCATGTTGCCGCTGGCGTACGGCATCGGCAGCGGGGCGGACATGCTCAAGCCGATGGCCATCGCCGTCATCGGTGCGCTGTGCATCTCGGTCGTGCTTTCGTTGGTCGCCACTCCCACGGTCTATTTTCTAATGCGCCGCGGGCTGGGTGGTGTTCAATGAATCGCCCACACACTCTCATTCCTGAAATTGCCCATGAAAACCGTTCGCCGATTCACCGCGTTCAAACAATCACTCGGCCTTCTCGCACTCGTCCAGGGTGCGGCCGCCTTCGGCGCGGAGGATCCGTATCATTTCATTAAGGAAATACCGGTGGGAGGCAGTGCCCAATGGGACTACCTGACCATCGATGCCGAGGCCCGCCGCCTCTATCTCTCGCATGCCAACAAGGTGGAGGTGATCGATCTCGCCAGCGGATCCATCGTGGGCGTCATTGAAAACACTCCCGGCATCCACGGCATTGCGCTGGCGCCGAAACTGGGTCGGGCGTTCACCAGCAACGGTCAGGAAAACAAGGCCAGCATCGTTGATCTGAAAACGCTGAAGACGGTTGCCAAGGTCACCACGGGCGCCAATCCGGACTGCATTCTCTACGAATCGACCCCAAACGAGGTCTATACCTTCAACGGACGTGGCAAGTCGGCCACCGTGTTTGATCCGGATTCAGGCAAGGTGATCGCCACCATTGATCTCGGCGGCAAGCCCGAGTTTGCGGTGTCGGACGGCGCGGCCGGCCGGGCCTACGTGAATCTGGAGGACAAGAGCGAGGTGGTGGCCATCGATCTGAAAACGCACCAGGTTGTGAGCCACTGGCCGATCGCTCCAGGCAAAGCTGCCAGCGGCATGGCCATCGATCGCGAACATCACCGGCTATTCCTCGGATGCGACAATCAGTTGATGGCCATGCTGGACAGCAGCTCAGGCAAGGTGCTGGCGACGGTTCCGATCGGCGCGGGCGTTGATGCCAACGGGTTCGACCCCGTGACGCAACTGGCCTTCAGTTCCAACGGCGAGGAGGGAACGGTCACCATCGCCCGGGAGACCGCTCCCGGAAAACTGACGGTCGTCCAAACCCTCAAAACCGTGGTCGGAGCGCGGACGATGGCCGTCGATCCGTTGACCCACGACATTTATCTGCCCGCTCCGACTCCATCCTTCCGGGTGCTGGTGTACGGGCAGAAAAAATAATCCGTCGGGACGCCGAATGGAGGGAGCGCGCTCTCAGCCGGATCGATGCGGAAGAAGTAGAGCGGACGGGATGAAACGAATCTGATCCGCATTTCAGGAATTCGTGCGAATCGGTGCAATCCCTGTCTTCCAAGTTTGTTCTGCATCAGACAGGCTCTCAATCCCAGCTCAGCGCCCGACCACGAGAATATCCAGGAATGCCGGGCCGCGGGGTCCGCCACGACCGCCTCCACGCTGCGGGTTGTCGGCGACAGGCGGCGGTGGAGTGGCACCCGGAGCCGGGGTGGCCGCAGGCGCAGGTTCGGTGGTGATCAGAACGATTTGATTCTTCTGCGTGTCCAACGTGCAGGTCTTGGCCCGCGACTTGGTTTGCACGGTTTGTGAGACTTCAAAACTCATCGGACTGTTCTCCTTGATCAGGGTCAGCGTTCCGTCGCCCTGCGAGCTGAACGCCTCCATCGTATTGGGATTGAATCCACCGCCGTCGGTGCCGCGGCCGATGGGAACCGTGGCGAGGATTTTTCCGTCAATGGCGCTCAACACGACCGCGACCGACGGTTCGTGGCAAAAGGCAAAAAGAATGTGATTCTTCGCGTCCAAACCCAATCCGGCCGGACCACGTCCCTTGCCGCCGAGGTCGTAGTGCGCGGTCACCTTGAGAGTTTTGACATCCACCACCGCGATATTGTCCTGGTCTTCGATGTCGACGTAGAGATGTCCCTGTCCGTCGCTGGCCGCCTGCTCGGGAGCGCCGCCGAGGTCGATAGTGCCGACCACCGAACCATCCTTGGCATCGATCACCGTGGCGTTCGGCTGACTGTGGCTGAGGACATAAATCCGCTCCGTCAACGGCTCGAACAGGATGCCGTCGGGTCGACCTTCCACTGGAATCGTTTTGATCAACTCCAGGGTCTTGGTGTCCCACATCGCCACCGGACTGCTGCTGGCAAACCCGTGATGGGACTTGGGATCGACCGCGGCACCGCGGGCGCGGGTATTCGGGATCGCACCGGTGGGTTTGAGGGTGTCGAGATCGAACACCAGAACCTTCTCCCCGCGAGGAACATAAAGACGCCGTCCATCGCTGTCGGCGAAAACATAGTCAATCCCGCCTTCACCCAGAGTCTGGGCGGTGTTGACGATCCGATACGGCTCACCTGCAGAGGCTGTTTCCGCGGCGAAACCGGCAACCGATCCCGCGACGGTCAAGACTGCTGCAACCCATGGTTTTGTGTTCATTTTGAAATCCCGATTCTGCCTTCAGCGCGACATTGAGACGGATTCGTTGCCGATGAACTGAGGTATGGATCACGACACCGCGGGACCGGATCGGTTACGCCACGAATTTTTCGACCGCCATCGGTGGCGCGAATCCCGCGGTGAGTCGAGCGGACGTGGCTCCCCGAATCGCGTGAAACCGGAACTCCGGCCGCGGTAGGGCGAACCTCCTGGTGAGCCGAGTGGACGGATGGATTTCATCACGCACGGCGGCGTCCCACATCTTACCACGTTCACGGCTCGGCGGGAGCCTCGGCCCTACCCATGGACCGCGTTTGCCTCTTCAACTCTTTAACCTCTCAACATTTCAACCCGCCCGCTTCCTTCCGTGAAATCGGTGTCTTCTGCGGTCTGTTAGAATCGATCCCGGTTCACGGTTTCTGATCCAACCACGCCTTGAGTTCAGCGACCTCCTCGGGAGTCAGGCGTCGTCGGGGCGGCATGTATCCGAAATCGACCAGCACCCGGATCGGATGCGAATGCACTTTGAACAGGGGCAGGCGATCGCCGTCGGTGTCGTGACACTTGGAGCAGAATCGAAGAGCCAGCGGCTTGCCGTAGTCGGGCGGTGGATCGCCGGCCGGAAAGTGAAAACGCGACAACGGTTGGTCGGCGATGTGTTTGCTGATGGCCGCCGCAAGCGGTGCATCGCTGACGAGGTCCGCGCGAACCGGATGGATGGCCAGCGGACCCGAGGAATGGCATTTATAGCAACTGGTGCCCTCAAACGTGACCTTCGCGCCGGAAATTTGAGCGAAATAGTCGAGGGGCGGTTCGGTTGTGAGATCCTGCACGATCGAGAAGTATCCCCAACCTTTGTCACTCGCGGTTTTTTGAACGAGCAGATAGACGCGGGCCACTGCGTTCGAGAAGGCGGCCACATGATTGAACATCGGCCGGCGGATCACATCCTCCTGCGTGCTGATCAACCCCACATCGGAGATTGGAACCGCCGCACCCTCATCGAAGAGCCGGCGCACCTGCAGCATGTAGGCTTCAACCTCGGTCTCGGTCAGACCGTGAACCGCGGAGCGCGGATGAGGGGGCAGGGCGAGGACGGGCGACGTCCATTTCCGGCGAATCTTCTCCGGCCCGACCGTCGCACTGATTGTCGCGAACTCTTCGGTGGTGAACCGGGACAAATCCAAAACCGGCTGCAGCAGCAATCCCGATCCGATGGAAATCGCCGGCTTGATCAGCGCCGGAGTCTCGCCATCCCCGGATGAGCGCGAATCCGCGCCGCGGAGCGCGGCAATCGGAGCCAGCAACAGGACGGCAAGCCCGACCTGCACGGCGTGGATAGCATTGTTTCTCAAGGTGGCCCTCCTTATTTGCCACCGCCGCCGACCTGGCAAGCCACCATTCTCGACAACGAAGACCTCTTCATCCGACTGCTTTCCCACCGAAGCGCCAACGGCGCGGTCACATTCAACTTGGTGAAACCGGGAGTGGGTGATACCAGCGCGAGATCCGTCTTTCCCGCCAGCATGTTCAACAGGGAGGATTTGCCGAAATTGGACCGGCCGATGAAGGCAAATTCCGGCGGGGATTCGTCCGGACAGGAGTTCAGATCGGGGGCACTACGGTAGAAAACGGCGGAAGAGATTTTCATGAATTGTTCGGACCGGGAATGGATGCCGCCGATCGGCCCGGACGGACACGTCAAAATTTGGAACCTCGTCGTCGGCTCGACCGAATGGAAATCGTTGCTGGGATTTCGATGTACGTCGACGTGCCGTTCAAGCCGTCAGGATTTGGTTGATCGTCAAGCTCAATGGTGGGCATCCTCAATTTCAAAGGCTGGCTCAGATCCTGTTAGGCGCTGAAATCAACATCCAATCGTCGACCGTCGGGGCTCTGGTTTTCCCCCCGCGTTTCTGCCAATGAACCCATCCCAACCGACTCCAGCGGGATCCAATTTGATTGAGGCTATTCGACATCGGGCGATGAGTTGGAAGGGGTTGGTGCCATTCCGTCGGTACTTTAGTAGACTGATCTGGCTGCTCATGCTGAGCGGGGTTTCCCAGCGTCTGGCCGTGGCGCAGGTAAGCTTCGCAAGCTTTTCGGCTAGGAATGTGATCGGAATTCAAAGACGTAGCATCCTGGATCCCGCCGGTAATCCCCTCTCGGCTACCCTCGGGGCCGTCCAGATTCTGGTAAATGGCGACGTGTATGCAGCAGGCAGCCTTGTGGAGCCTGGAATCTTCGATTTCGGCGAGCTCATTATCCCGAGAGCCGTGCCTGGAGACTTTGCCAGCGTCACAATCCAGGCTTGGGACATTTCAAGCGGATCCTCCTATGACGCGGCATCCATCCGGGGATTTGAAACGATTGATGTCGGGCCGCTCGGCTTTCCCTTCGGTCCCTCGGTGCCGATGACGGGTTTTCTCCCGTTCAAGCTGGTTCGGCAGCCCTCACCGCCTAGCGGCACCTTTTCGGCCAGGAACCTGATCGGAAGCGAACGCCGCTACATCCTCGATTTTTCAGGCGAGCCTTTGAGCGCTTCGGTTGGTGCCGTCGACTTTCTCGTCAATGACACCGTGATCGCCTCGGGCGGACTGTCGGAAAATGGAATTTTCACGCTGGGTACTGTTACTGTTCCGAGTGCGGTGGTGGGAGCGACTGTCAGTCTTACGGTCCGTGCCTGGGACAAAACATCCGGTTCCTCCTACGATCTCGCCGCCAACAAGGGATTCATCACCTTCGACGTCGGTCCTCTCGGCGGCGGCACCTCCCCTCCGGTTGAACTCGAACACTTCGGCTCATTCCGGCTTGTCGACTCAAGGGCGATGGAAGGCGGCACGTTCTCAGCGAAAAACCTGATTGGGACCGAGAAACGGCCGATCCTGAATGCGGCAGGATTGCCGCTCGCGGCTGCGGTTGGACGAGTCGAAATTGTCTACCAGGGGGTTGTTCTCAAACGGGGAGTTCTGGTCGAAGACGGTGTGTTCGTACTGGGTGCAACGGCAATTCCTGGCACAAAGTTGGGCTCCTTCGCCACCGTCGCTGTCCGTGCCTGGGATGCCACCAGTGGTGCGACGTTCGATGCGGCGGTTCAAAAGGGCTCCGAGGACATCGTGGTCGGTCCGCTCGGAGGTGACATCTCTCCTCCGGCCCCTTTCGATAATTTCAGAAGTTTTACCCTCTCCTCGGGAGGAATTGTCCCACCGATTATCACCGTCCCGCCACCCTCCAGTCTGGCAGAATCCGTGGGCAATTCATTAGTGATCGCGGTCACTGCCACCGGGACCGACCTCCGCTATCAATGGCAGCAGGACGGTGCGGACCTGGTGAATTCAGCGAACATTCGCGGCGCCACCGAATCGACGCTTGCGATCGTCCACCTCGGGGCGTCAAACCGTGGCAACTATACGGTGACCATTTTCAACGCTGCCGGAAAAGTCGCCTCGTCCGGCACTGACCTGGGAGTCCAACTCCCGCAGGTAATCGCACTTAAAACGACACCGATGTTGGTCTACGGCGACAGTGTTAGGCTCAACCTCATCGCCAGCAGCAGACTGCCGGTGACCATCAAAGTCACCTCCGGACCGGCAGAAAATGTCGGATCCACGCTTACCACCACCGGTGTGGGAACTGTGGTGCTCCTCGCCTCACAACCCGGCAATTCTGAATACCTGCCGACTGAAACAATCTTGCAGCTCGAAGTCAAAAAAGCACCGCAAAAGCTGACTTGGTCGGTGATCCCATCGGTCACTTTCGAAGATGCGCCATTTGGGCTGCAGGTTACGTCGAGCTCTGGCCTTCCGGTGACTGTGACCTCTGACTTCCCCGCGGTCGCGATGGTCTCCGACACGGGGAATTTGGTTACCTTGGTCGCACCTGGCAAAGCGCGTCTGACCGCCACCCAGTCTGGAAGCAGTAACTATGAATCTGTGTCGGATTTTCGCGAATTTACCGTCGAGAAGGGACCTCAGGTGATTTCCTTTGCTGCGTTGCCTGATACCGAATGGAACGCCTCGGCGATTCCGTTGATCGCAAGTACGAGCAGCAAACTCCCGGTGACGATTTCAGTTACCGGGCCTGCGGAGGTTCACGGGAGCAACCTCAGTCTGCTCCCGTCCGGCGTGGGACTCGTCGCCGTGACCGCTCACC
>CAIVQB010000143.1 GCA_903907925.1 uncultured Verrucomicrobiota bacterium | reverse complement strand
CTTCGGCGAGAACCGAGCACTGGATTTTCACCGGGGGCAGACCGCCGAGGGCGTCCACGACCTCCTGGTTGGAGAAGTGCATGGCCTCGTCAATGGTGCGGCCCTTGATGAGTTCGGTGGCCATGCTGGAACTGGCGATGGCGGAACCGCAGCCGAAGGTCTTGAACCGCGCGTCCTCGATCTTCCCGTCCTTGATCTTGAGGCTGATCTTCATGATGTCGCCGCACGCCGCCGCGCCGACTTCGCCCACGCCGTCAGCGTCCTTGATGTCGCCCATGTTGCGCGGGTTCATGAAGTGTTCCATGACCGTGGGATTGTAGAGAGTGTAGGTATCGCTCATAGGCTTTCGGAGAAGTTCAATTTCAGGGTCGGAATCAGGGGCAAAATGGGCGGATTTCGGAATCAGGTGGCGGTGGTGCCGGTCATCACCCCGGTTCCCAACAGGCCGGTTTCGAGAGTGCCGGCCTCAAGGGTGTCGGTGTGGAGTTGAACCGGCCCGGGAGTGCGTTGAGGCCGATACACGATGCGTTCGCGATTCTGCGCGCTGCGAACCAGGCCGCCTGGAATATGCCGGCCTGCGAGTTGGGCGACGGTGGCGCTGGAGAAAACTTCCTTTACCTTGTCCTGGGCTTCGGAAAACAGCCCGCACAAGGCGCAACCGCCGGCATGCTCACAGCCACTCTCCTCGTCGAGACAACGAGTGAGCGACACCGGACCCTCCACGGCTTCGATGACTTCCAAAACCGTGATGGTTGCCGGCTCCCGGAGCAGCATGAAGCCACCACCGGAACCGCGGCTGGATTTAACGAGCTTTCCGCGGGCGAGACTCTGGAAAATCTTTCCGAGGAAGCTCACCGGGATGTCCTCCTCGCGGGCCACGATGTCCAGCATCACGACTTCGCCGACTGGCCGACGGGCGAGAGCCAGCAGGCCCAGCATGGCGTATTCGCTGGCGCGGGTGATTTGCATCGTTGGTTTTTTGAACAGGACCAATTTGGTCTGGTTGCAAGGCGAAGCTAACCGGCGGCGTTGGCGTGTCAAACCGCTTTCCTGTCCGGCGTGGGCCGGCACACTTCGCGCGTGCTGCTGTTGCTTTGGAAGACGTTGTTACACCTGCTCTGGGTTCCGCTGGGGCAAATGGACCTCATCTGGGCGGTGGTGCCGCTGTATTTTGGCTGGCTGGTCAACGAATTGACCCGTTCGAAGGCGTCGTACGGCACGGCGATGCAAACCGGATTCGCCCTGATCTGGTCCGGGGCGCACTGGATCTGGCAATTCTCATTGCACGCCGGACGCGGAGGCATCGGACAGGCGACAGTGCAATTATCGGTCACGGCAGCAGTGCTGGTGCTGGGCGCCGTGGCCTTGTGGAGTGGCTTTCGCCGACGCTATCCCTCCGGCTGCCGGTTTCTCGGACATACCCGGTTCAGTGCCTGGCTGATGATCACCCTGTTTCCGATGCAGGCCGGGGCGCTGCCGTGGAGTTGGATGCGGTTGGCCGCGATTCTGGTGTTCGCCGCGCCGGTGGCGTTGCTGCTGCATTTGGTGACCCGCCCGTTCCGGAGGTGAACGGGAGAGGATCCAGTGTCCGATGATTGCGCCCGGCGTCGCGTCCCGCCAGAGTCGACGGATGCGGCATTTCTTCACCGGACCGGTCATCAAGACCGAACTGCTGGTGGTCTGGCTTGAGAAACACGGCATCGCCGCCACTCAATCATTCACCGATCCCTCGCTGCCTGATGACGGGGATCTCGGGCGTGATGCGGAAGTGCAGGTGCCAGAGGCCGATTTCGAACGGGCGCAGCAATTATTCTTTGCCGAACGGGAGGACGAGATTTGAACCGGCCCCGCGCAACCGTAGGCGACGGACGGCCCGACGACGCAGCGGCCGTCACCGAACGAGCGGAAAAAATGGAAACGCTGTACGCCCATCTCGAGCGACAGTTTGAGCAGTTGAATTCGGTGGTGATCGAGCAGGGGAAGATTTTGAGCCGGCTCCAGAAACGGCTGGAGGATCTCGATCAGGCGATGCAGGGACAGGAGATGGACCGGACTCAAAGCGGGCAGCAAAAGCCGCCGCACTATCTTCCGTAGGCGGGCGTCCCACGATCGACGGCCGCCAGAGCGGTCCGGGATTCCCGGCGGCGCATCACCGCCGCGAAAAACATTCGTGTAACCGTCACGCTGCAGCCGGAGTCGACTTCATGTGGCCTCCTGTTTTTCGTGCGCGACACGTTCGAATGAATCCCCGGGAAACCCATTGGTTTCGGGCATAATCTGGCAGAGCACCTGCTCGAAAACCCAATCGGCATCCGAATAAAAACAAATATGGCGTTTGAAGAGCAGGATCAAAACGCAATGAGACCCACGGCCAGTGTCGTCCCGGGTTTTCGTGGGTTTGTCGGCTCGCCATGGGTGATGAGTTTTGTCCGCCGGATGGTCCGTTTCTGTGTCATTCCCCGGCGGGTTCGCGGGTGGATTTCCGTTTTGGCTGCGATCGGCGTCGCCCGGATGTCCCCAATGTTCGCTTCCGAAACGGTGGTGGCTCCAAATTCCGGAGGCAGTTCGCAATTGTTTCCAAATGCAGGGGCCGGCAATCGGACGGTGGTTCCGGTCTGGGGGGAGTTGATCAAGACCGACATCGAAGTTGAACTCCCCGACGAATATGCGGCGTTGGATCTCGAATCGGTCGGCAGCCCACGATGGCGGATCGCGGACTCCACGCCCGAAAAAGCCGGACGCCTGCTTGCCGACGCGGGACTGACGCCGGACCAGGTCTCGCAGGCAATGAAGTCCGCGACCGTCGAATCGCCCGCAGGTCCGCACCCCTCGGTGTCCATCGCTCCGGAACCCGGCCTGGTGGTGTCGTTGTCTCCGGAGATTCGTTCCAAGCTTTACGCAGCACTCGCCACCGCCGGGCTCAATCCCTACATGAGTCATCCCTACATCGTGGGACGCGAGGACGCCGAACGATGGCTCAAGAAATCGCAACTGCCCGATGAGATCCGGACGTTGATCCGGTCGCTGGTCTACCGCCGGGCCGGCGTGGAATGCTTCAGCGATTTGGAAATGGTCTTCAGCCGCCTTCAATCGAAGCAGGACCGAATGCATCTGCTCAAGGCCGTCTCCCGCAAACCCGCGGTGCTCGCCGCACTGCGGGTCTCGGCGGGTTCCGACGTGGACAAGTTGTTGGGTTATTGGGGGCACGGCATCAAGACCCTCGACATTCGTCCCGTGCTCGAAGCCGTGGCCGCGCAGGAGGGAGGCGGGACCATCAGCCTGCTGCACCTTCTTCCGCGCTTCGCCCGCGAACATCTGTTCACCTATCCGACACCCCCGTCGGAGCTCGGACCGGCGCCCGACTGCCATTGGACGACGCTCAATTTCTTCAACGAAGTCCCCGACAATTCCATCCTCACCAACGGTGTCAGTTGGAGCTACATCAACGAGCGCTTTTACCGGGTCGGGGAAGCCACCCACTACGGCGATGTCCTGCTCTTCGTCATCGGTCGAGGGAAGGTGGTCCACTCGGCCCGCTTCATCGCCGATGACCTGGTCTTCACCAAGAACGGCAACGATTTCGTCCAACCCTGGTCGATGATGCGCCTGCCCGATGTCGAGGAAATCTACCGCCTCGAAGGCGCGGAACGAACGCTGGTCTACAGGGCGCGGGAGAATTGACGGGAAGACGAATGGGCGAGTGGGCGAGTGGGCGAGTGGGCGAGAGCGGCAGTGCGGCAGTGCAGCGAAATTCCTTCCGATTCCAGGGCCAAAGGCCCGCTCCATACCAGCCTTGGGCATCGCCCAAGGTGGAGGGCTCGGTTCCACTCGAGCCCCATAATCGTCTTTGTACACAGTCGAATACACCGCCCTGGGTTGGATGCGAGCCCGATGTAATTCCGATATCTGGCTCGCGATGGATTGGGGCGCGGGTGGAACGACGCCCTCTAGGTCGAGGGGGTGAATCTGAAGGCAGGAAAACAGGAAAACGGGAAGACGATTAGGCGGAAACGCCGTTGTCGCTTCGGAAGGCTCAACGCCGCCGCGAGTCGGCCGCCGAATCGAGCAATTCCTGCGCGTGGCGGCGGGAGGCGGGAGTGATGCCACCGAGCATCCGCGCCAGTTCATCGGTTCGATCCTCGCCCTTTATCCGGTGGATCCGCGAGACGGTCCGGCCTTCCGCGGCTTCCTTGGTGACCACCAAATGAGTGGTGCCGTGGGCCGCGACGGGTGCGAGGTGGGTGATGCAAAGAACCTGCCGGTGCTGCGCAATCTGACGCATCTTCTGTCCCACCGCGGTCGCGGTTTCGCCGCCGACGTTGGCGTCCACTTCGTCGAACACCAGCACCGGGATCTCGTCCTCGGCTGCAAGGACGGTTTTGAGCGCGAGCATGACGCGCGCGAGTTCGCCGCTCGAGGCGATGGCGCGGAGCGGACGCGCGGGTTCGCCGGGATTCGGCGCGAATTGAAACTCGACCGCGTCGATTCCGGAGGACGATGACGGGGCACGCTGCAGGAGTGCTTCGAACCGGCTTTGGCGGAAGCCGAGGACTCCCAATTCCTTTTCGACCACGCGATTCAGGCGGGCTGGGAGTTGGGCGCGTTGACGGGACAGGGCCTCGCCCTCCGTCTTCAGCACCCCGGCCAATGCCGCCAGTTCGCGATCAATACGTTCCAATTCCGCTTCGCGCCCTTCGAGGGCCTGCAGTTCAGCGCGCGCCGATTCTCCCCGTTCGATCGCTGCCGCCACCGAGCCGCCGTACTTGCGTTTCAGATCCTGAATCAGGTTGAGGCGAGCTTCTACCACCGCCAGTCGCGCCGGATCCAGATCGATCCGATCGGCGTAGCTCGAAAGTTCCGTCTGAAGCTCGCGAAGCGCGCCGGCGATGGATTCCTGGGCCGATTCCAATCCACTCGCCGCCGGATCCAGACGGTGAATCTCGCGCAGAATCCGACCGAGGTTTCCCGATTGAGTGACCAGAGAATCGTCGTTTTCGGACAAGACTCCCACTGCAGATTGGGTGAGTTCGAGAAGGCGGGCGGCGTTGCTGCAACGGGTGAACTCGGCTTCCACCGCCGCTTCTTCGTCGGGATCCAATTTCGCTTCGGACAGTTCCCGCACCTGGAAACGCAAGAGGTCGAGCTTCGCAGCGTACACCGCGTCATCGACGATCAGCGCGGCTCGTTCCGCCGCCAGTTCTGCGGCACGGTCAACGTGCTGCGAATAGGCGATGCGCCTGGCTTCCAGTCCGCCGAAGGCGTCGAGCAGGATCAATTGGCGCAACGGCTGAAGCAGCGATTGGTGGTCGTGCGGACCGTGCAGGTCGACCAGCCAGTCTCCCACCGTGGCCAGGGTGGCCAGGGTGGTCGGAGTTCCGTTGATGAACTGGCGGTTGGTCCCCGTCGCGGTGAAAGTCCGTTTCAACAGCAGTTGGCCACCGTCGCAGGGTTCCAGTCCGTTCGACTCGAGAAACGCCGCGAGTGGCGCGCGCAGGGAAGAAACATCAAAGACCGCTTCGACACTGCACCCGTCGGCGCCCGCGCGGATGGATCCGCGGTCGGCGCGTTGTCCGAGGACCAGGTTGAGTCCGCCGAGGATCACCGATTTGCCCGCGCCGGTTTCGCCGGTGATCACGTTGAGTCCGGGGCCGAGTTCGACGATGAGGTCGGAAACCAGGGCCAGATTCTTGATGCGAAGGGTGACGAGCACTGCCCGGACAGATTCCCTGATTCTGATTGCCAGTTGCCAGTGGGTTTTTTCACACGGCAAGCTGTGCGGACAATGTCGTTTTCGTTCCGCTTCCTGGGATCGGGTACTTCCCAGGGGGTTCCGGTCATTGGAAAACAATACCCCGACGCGTATCTGGCCAATCCCCGGAATCACCGGTTGCGCCCCAGTTTGTACGTGGAAACGCCGGAAGTCCGGCTGGTCATCGACACCACGCCCGATTTTCGAACACAGATGTTGCGCGAAGGGTTGGGCTATCTGGATTCCGTCCTCATCACCCACGCCCATGCGGATCACATCATGGGACTGGATGATTGCCGGCGGGTGTGTGATCTGCGCGGCGGTCCGCTCCCATTGTATGCGAGTGAGGCGACGATGGAGGCCTTGCGGCGGGTCTTTTCGTATGCGTTTGATGGTCGTCCTGTTCCGAAGGGGTATTTTCATCCGGATCCACGGGTCATCACCGGACCGTTTGAAATCGGCGACCTGACGATCACGCCTTTTGACCTACCCCACGGACGTTTCACCACCACTGGCTTTCAATTCGCCCAGCGCGGCGGCGCGCGGATGGCGTATCTGACCGATTGCAAGGAAGTGCCTGAATCGGTGATTCAAGCGGTGCACTCGTGCGACGTGGTGGTGCTGGATGCCCTCCGCCCGGCGAGTCATCCCACTCACATGAATCTTGAGGAAGCCCTGGCCACGTCGGCCCGGATCGGTGCCGGACGGACGTTTTTGACCCATCTCACCCACGACTACGATCATGACCGCGACCAGGCCACGCTGCCGGGGCAGGTCTGGCTTGCGTACGATGGACTGAAGGTGGAGGTCGAATGAGAGAAACCGCCCCAAACCCGACGGCTGCTCGGCGTACGCCGATCGAGATGACCCCATTTTACCGGCGTGTCCGGTGGGTGACCCGCGCGCTGTTCGCGTTCTGGTTTCGATGGAAGCGGATTGGAACCGCGCAGATTCCGGAGACCGGCCCGGTCATCGTCGCGGCCAACCACGTTTCGTTCATCGATCCTCCAATGATCGGCAGCGCCATCGACCGGACGGTGAGCTTCCTTGCCCGCGATACTCTCTTCGATATTCCGGTGGTGGGTCCCTTTATCCGGAAGCTCAACGCGGTGCCGGTGGATCCGTCGGGCGGAGGCGGCGCGGGGTTGAAGGTCGTGCTCGACCGATTGAAGGCGAATGGATGTATCCTCCTCTTTCCCGAAGGCACGCGGAGCCGCGATGGAAAGTTGCAGCCGGCGAAGTCCGGGATCGGGCTGGCGGTGTTGAAATCGGAGGCCGTGGTGGTTCCGGTCCGGGTTTTTGGGGCGTTTGAGGCATTTGGACGGCATCGCACGATTCCGCTGCCGGGGCAGATCATCCTCAAGTTTGGTCCGCCGATGAGTTTCGATCGTGAACGTGAGGAGGCTTCCCGGTGTTCCAAGGCGCGGTTGAAGGAGTTGTACCAGGAGGTGGCCGACCGGGTGATCGGTGGAATCGCGGCACTGGACGCCGCCGAAGAGGTCCGGACGTTCCCGTGACCGGCGTTCACTCCGACGACGCCGGGTATTGCTTGGGGCGCGAACGCCTTCTAGGTTCTGCGCCTCTTTGTCGGATAGAGACCCAAAATGAGCAACGAATCCAATGATCCTGCCACGGTGCAGCCCGGGGAGACCCAGGGGGCTGGCGTGTCACAGGAAGCGCTGACGGCGGCGCAGTATATGGACCTGCAGGCCCGCGCGGCCCAGGCGACCGAACACTACGAACGCCTGCTGCGGGTGACCGCGGATTTTGAGAACTTCAAGAAACGGGCGGCCCGCGAGCGGGATGACGCGCGTCGAAACGCAACCGAAGCGGTGCTGGGACGGTTCATTCCCGTGCTCGACAATTTCGACATGGCCCTGGCGGCCGCCGGCCAGGCCAACGCCACCGTCGAAGCCCTGAAGGTCGGCGTGGGCATGATTCAGGGGCAGCTCAAGAGCGTCTTCGGCGACGCGGGTCTGGAAGAGATTCCCGCCCTCGGACAACCCTTCGATCCATCCCTGCACGAGGCGGTGTCCCAGTTGGAGACCTCCGACGCCCCGGAAGGGCAGGTCGTGCAGGTTCTCAGAAAAGGTTACCGGCTTCGCGAACGCCTGTTGCGTCCGGCAAGCGTCGTCGTGGCCAAGGCCCCAGCTTCCCGCTCCTGAGCCATGCCCTCCGCCAAGCGCGATTACTACGAGGTCCTCGGCGCCGAACGGTCCGCCTCCGCCGAGGACATCAAGAAGGCGTATCGCAAACTCGCGATCAAATACCATCCCGATAAGAATCCCGGCGACAAGGTGGCCGAGGAAAAATTCAAGGAACTCGGGGAGGCCTATGAAGTGATGAGCGATCCTCAAAAGAGGGCCGCCTACGATCAATTCGGGCATCAGGCGTTTGATCCGCGGTCCCGCTCCGGCGGCGGTGCCCGGGGTTCCGCCGGCGGGTTTCACGATCCGTTCGACGTCTTTCGCGAAGTGTTCGGCGGCGGACGCGGCGGTGACATTTTCGAGAGTTTCTTTGGTGGCGGCAACGGCGAGGGCGGCGAACCCGGCGGCCCGGCCCGCGGATCCGATCTCCGTTACGACATGGAGATCACCCTCGAGGAGGCGGTCAGCGGCACGGAAAAGCAGATCACCATCCACAAACCGGCCGCCTGCGAAACCTGCGGCGGTTCCGGTGCTGAAAAGGGATCGAAACGCGTTCGCTGTCAGCAATGTGGCGGCCGCGGCCGGGTGGTCATGTCGCGCGGTATTTTCTCGATCCAGCAAACCTGCCCCAAATGCGAAGGCGCGGGCGAGATGGTGGAGAAACCCTGCAAGACCTGCAGCGGAGACGGCCGGCTCAACAAGGCGGCCACCATCACTCTCCGGATCCCCGCCGGCGTCGACAACGGCACCCGCCTTCGTTCCAATGGAAACGGCGAGGCCGGGCAGCGCGGTGGCGGAACGGGCGATCTATATGTCGTCCTGCATGTCGCCGAGCATGAGGTGTTCAAGCGCGACGGGGACGATCTTCACTGCTCCATTCCCATCGCCTTCACCCAGGCGGCGCTGGGGGCCGAGGTGGACGTGCCGACGTTGAGCGGCAAGGCCCAGATCAAGATTCCCCCCGGAACCCAGAGCGGGACCACCTTCCGCCTCAAGGGCCGCGGAGTGAAAAACGTACAGGGCTACGGACTCGGCGATCTTTTGGTCGCCGTGGCGGTCGAGGTGCCGACGAAGCTGAACTCGGCCCAACGGGCAAAACTCGAGGAGTTCGCCCACCTCTGCGACGACAGCGTTCATCCCCAGGGCCGCGGATTCTTCGAGAAGGCCAAGGGATTCTTCAGCTAAAACCCGGGCCTTCCGCGGGGAGGCCGATCGGATTCGGCGGACATGCACCGTTTCTTTCTCCCGCCCCACCTGACGACCGGCGACCGGGTCCAACTCTCGGAGACCGACGCCCTTCACGCGGCCCGAGTGCTTCGGTTGCAACCCGGCGATCCGGTCGTGATCCTCGACGGCGCGGGAGGTGAACTCGGCGGTGTGGTGGAATCGTGCGGACGCCGCGAAGTATCGGTGACGATTCAACAGCGTCGGCGGCATCCACGGCGAACGGCGGAGATCACCCTGATTCAAGCCGTCGCCAAGACCAAGGCAATGGACGGCCTGTTGCAAAAGGCGGTCGAACTGGGTGTGGCACGGGCGGTTCCGTTGATGGCCGCCCATTGCGTCAGCCAACCCGACGCTCCCGGCGATAAACAGGCGAAATGGCAAACCCTCGCCATCGAGGCCGCGAAGCAATGTGGCAATCCCTGGCTCACCAAGATCGAAGAACCGCTGACACCCGCGCACTGGCTGCAGCGGAGGGAATCCTTTGATTTGCTGCTGATCGGTTCGTTGATCGATCCGCCCCAGCATCCGCGTGCGGTGTTTGACGCCTTCGTAGCCCAACACGGTCGGAAGCCGGTTTCGGTGGGAATTCTGGTCGGACCGGAAGGCGATTTTTCAGCTGCGGAATATGCGGCATTTCGCGCCGCCGGGGCGCAATCGATCACCCTTGGACCGCTGGTGCTCCGTGTGGAAACGGCCGTCGCGGCATTCGTCGCAGTGGTTCAACACGAGTTGACCGCGGGTTGAACTGGAGTCCGGCCGCACTTTGGAACGTGTTTTGAAGCGGCGATGCATCGAAGTGGGGCTCCACCTCTCCCGCCCTACGGGCACCCTCCCCTTCATTCGGAATGGAGGGGAGGGATGGGGAGAGGCGGCGCTCCACGGTCACTGACACGTGCCCGTCATCCGGCCTCGCTTTTGATTCAAATACACCGCGGAAATCGGCCAAGATTCTTCTGAAGCGGTTTCAACGGCAGGGATTCGACTCAGACCAATCCCGCCGTCTCCGGAAAACCACACACGATGTTCAGGCTTTGCACGGCCTGACCGCTGGCGCCTTTGACGATGTTATCCTCGGCACTCATAACCAGGAGACGTCCAGTGCGGGGATCCAGTCGCCAGGCGAGTTCCAGCGTGTTGGTGCCGACGACGTTTTTGGTGTCGGGCAGTGATTTTCCTTCGAGTACGCGGACGAACGGTTCGTTGGAATAGGCTGCACGGTAACAAGCCGCGATGTCGTCGTGGAGCGCCGCCGTCGAGGCTGGGTCACTGAAATGCCGGGTGGGGGCCAGGTACAACGTGGTCAGGATGCCGCGATTCACCGGAATCAGATGGGGCGTGAATTGGATCGTGACCGGTTCACCGGCGGCGATCGCCAGTTCCTGTTCGATTTCGGAAAGATGTCGGTGCTTGGGAACGCCGTAGGGCCGGACGCTTTCGTTGCATTCGCAGAAGAGATAATCCAGTTCCGCTTTCCGACCCGCACCACTCACGCCGCTCATGGAATCGGCGATGATTCCGGAGGACTTGATGAGACCGGCTTTCAACAAGGGCAGGGTGGGGAGAAGGATGCTCGTTGGATAGCATCCGGGCGAAGCGATCAGCGACGATTCGCGGATGCGATCGCGATAGACCTCGGGAAGACCGTACACGGCCTGTGCCAGAAGGTGGGGTGCCGGATGTTCGTGAGCGTAGAATTCCTGGTACACCGCTGCGCTGCGCAGGCGGAAATCGGCGCTGAGATCAATGACCACCGCGCCGGCGGCGATCAATGGGATGGCGAATTCAGCAGCAACGCCGTGCGGCAGGGCGAGGAAGACCACGTTGGCCTCGCGTGCGAGCGTTTCGGCGTTGGGTTCGGTGAACCGCAGCGTGCGCGACAAGGGGTGACTGGCGAAGCGCGGGAAAATCTGTGCCAGGGGCTGTCCGGCGTATTGCCGCGAGGTCACGGCCACGAGCCGGGCGTGGGGATGATTCAACAGCAGCCGGACCAGTTCCTCGCCGGAATACCCGGAGGCTCCGACGATGGCGACGCGAACAGGATTGGGGAACGTGCGCATGTTTCGAAAGGCGGTTCAGTTCACGCGGATGCGGTCCGTTTGTAAACATCGAGCTTCTGCTCGTCCGATTGGCAGGATTCGTGGCCCGGGGTCCGTGTTGCCAAGAACGATTAGGGAGGGTTCACTGCTGACGCGAGGCCCGGTGGCGGATTTGGAAGATCGAATGCGTCGTTTGGTAACTGGCCGCAATGAAAAGATATCTGTTAATATCGTTGGTTGTATTGTTTTTCGGAATCTATTGGTACGCCAATTCATTAACTGAGTATTACACTCGTAACATGCCGAGTGTTCCGCAAGTAAGGGAAAATCGAACGGTCCCAATCGAGGGATTCTATAACAAGACGGTTTACGTGACGCTGGCCGAAAAAAGAAAGCACGATGCCGCTTATTATGCTTGGGCTGGCATCGCTTTTGTGTACGTCGCTCTGTCGATCCAATTTGCGAAAAGCGGTATAGGCATCATTCGACCGAAGTAGTCGGTGCTCAACCTGGTTTTATCGACGGTCGTGCCGAACAGGATTGGGAAACGTGCGCATGATGCGAATGGGGAGGGAGTTCACGCGGATGCGGCCCGTTTGTAAACATCGGGGTCCAGTTTCTCCATGTAGCGATCGGGGTGCGCGATCGGGCGGAATCCCAACGGCGCGTAGAGCGAATGGGCGTCGCGGGTCACCAGATTGAAACGCCGCAATCCCTGAAGATCAGGATGGGATTGGAAACACGACAACAGCCATTTGCCCAGGCCACGACCGCGATATTCCGAAAGGACATACACGTCGCACACATAGGCGAAGGTCGCGCGATCGGTCACCACCCGGGCGAGGCCGATCTGCGGCCGAAGCAGAGAACCGGGCGTATACAGGCCGAAACACAGAGAGTTTCGGAGCGAACGTTCGAGGACTTCGAGCGGAATACCGGCGGCCCAGTAGGATCTCGAGAGGAAGGCGTGAATCGCCGCGACGTCCAATCGGGCTGGATCGGTGGAGACCAGGAAGCCGTCGTGCTCCCATTCCAATGATGAGGCGTCGGGATTCATGGTTGGAGAAGGGCCGGCGCTGAGGGAAAGGATTCCATCCAATCGGCGACCGCGGCGTCCATGGGGTTTCCGGTGGCGCGCAGCCCCTGAGCGACCTGAGTCCGGTCGGTGTCGGAACGTTTCTGGCCCAGCTTGCACTGGGTTTCGATCCGACAGAGGACGAGTTCGAAGGCCACAATGCCGCCCAGCATGCGATCGAGGTATTCGGTCGGAATGCCGTTCATCGACCAGGAATTGGGCCCCGACTCGAAATCACCGACCAGCGCGGCAAGGTGCCGGAGAATTTCGGCGGGATCGGTCAGCACTCGCGGGAATCCGGTGGCATGAACCGTAACGTGATGCCAGGTCGGAACTGCCGGATGCTGGGCGTAGAGCGTCGGGGAAACGTAGGCGTGCGGGCCGTGGAAGATGGCGAGTGTTTCGCGGTCGGGCTGGAGGATGAGCCCCTGGGGATTGGCGCGCGCGACGTGGCCGAAGAGGGATCCGTAGGTTCCGGCCTTCGCTTCGAATCTCAGCGGCACGTGGGTGGCGCAGAGGTGGCCGTTGTCCTGACTGACCAGGGTGGCGAACGGAAAACGGGCCATCACGGCGGCGGCGGTGCCGGGAAGATCCGGGGCATAGGCGGACGGGATGTACATGGCGATGAATGGAGGGACCAGCGGATGACGTGAGGTCGGGGTAAAGACAACAAAAAACCCCACCGGCGTGAGCCAGCGGGGTTTTCGAAAGGGAAGGTCCGATCAACGTTTGCTGAACTGGAACCGCTTGCGGGCGCCGGGCTGGCCGTACTTCTTGCGTTCCTTCATACGAGGATCGCGGGTCAGCAGCATTTCAGCGCGCAGAGCGGGCTTGAAGGCCACATCACTGGAGAGCAGGGCGCGGGCAATGCCATGGCGGACGGCACCGGCCTGGCCGGCAGGACCACCACCATTTACATTGATCTTCACGTCGAACTTGCCGGTGGTCGCGGTGGCGACAAACGGCTGCTGGACGGTCATGCGCTGCGATTCAAGGGGGAAATACCCCTCGAACGTGCGGCGATTGACGACAATCTTGCCGGTGCCCGGGGTGATGCGAACGCGGGCGACGCTGGTCTTGCGGCGGCCGGTACCGAGGAATTCGACGACTTGAGCCATGTTTGAAAAGGGATTGCGAACGGAAGTCCGAAACCGGTCAGCCGGTGTAGGTCATTTTGTCCGGATTCTGCGCGGTGTGAGGATGAGTCTCACCGACGTAAACTTTGAGCTTGGTCAGGAGCTGATCGCCAAGCCGGTTCTTGGGCAGCATGCCCTTGACGGCGTGCATGACCAACCGCTCGGGATGAGCGGCACGGACCTGGGCGACGGTCCGGTAGCTTTCGCCGCCCTTCCATCCGGAATAGCTCATGAACTCCTTGTCGGATTCCTTCTTGCCGGTCAGGACGACCTTCTCGGCATTGATCACGACAACGAAGTCTCCCGCGTCGAGGTGCGCGGTAAAAATGGGCTTGTCCTTGCCACGGAGGGCATCGGCGACTTGGACGGCGAGACGGCCGAGCACAGCGCCATTGGCATCAATCACGCGCCACTTGCGTCGCTGCACATCTACTTTCGGCAAAAAAGTTTTCATCAGTTTCCCAGACAAAGGAGCGGAAACTCTAGGAAATGGGGGGGAAAGGTCAATGGGTTTTTCATTTTATAAACGGTTGCCGGCAAGCCGATGGCCGCCCGTCGGCCCGGAATGGAAGAAATGGGCCGGCATTGAGTGGTTTTTAGCCGATTTCGCCTCCGTCGCCGATGCGTCGATTTTGTGGGAAACCGTGGTGGGTTCACTTCGCCGCCAGAAAAGCCTCCACCTTGGCCGCTTCCCGCGTGGGCGGCTGACAGGCGGTTCCCGTGCAGCAGTAGGCCTGGGTGAATTCTTCGTTCTCCGGAAGCGTGCGGGAAAAGGCATCGACTGGTCCGCGGTTTCCGAGAACGACCTTGTGGGGTTGGAATCCGGAATGGGCGGCATGCAGTAGTGCCGCGGTGCTGCCGCAGGTCCAATCGCCGGCCAGCACCACCCGCTTGGGCTCCTGCAGCGCGAAATCCAAGGCGAGCAGCAAATGCGGTACGGCCTGCGGTGTCTGATGCAGGCGTTGTGCGAATAGTCGGATGGTCTTCTCCGCTGCTTCGCGCCAGTCCTTTCGATCGCAGATGGCCGCCAGCTTCAGCAGGGCCAGGGCGGCGACGCTATTGCCCGAGGGTTCCGCGCCGTCGTAGTCCTCCTTGTGACGCACAAGCAGGTGCGGAGTGCCGGGTGCGCTTTGCCAGAATCCACCGTCCTTCGGATCGTAGAACCGCTCGATCAACGCGTTGGCCAGACTGATGGCGAACTCCAAATGGCGCGGATCCACCGTGGCCTCGTACAGATCCACCACACCGGCCAGGACGTTGGCGTAGCTGTCGACGATCTGCACGGCCTCGACATGTCCCTCACGCCATCGATGCGCCAGGGTTTTGGTGGTGGCATCCCAGAGATGGCTCTTGATGAAAGCGAGGTTTCGTTCGGCTGCGGTCCGATATTCCTCGTCCTGCAGCACAACCCACGCCCGGGCGAAGGCCCCCAGCATCATGCCGTTCCATGACGCCAATACCTTGTCATCGCGATGCGGCCGGATGCGATGCGATCGGACCTCGATCATCTTGCGGGTCGCCGAATCCAGAATCGTCTGGTCGTGGGCCGACAGTGCGGGGCCGACGAGGCTGAGGACGTTGAGGTGGGGCAGCGGATGAGGATGGCTGTGATCGACGAAGTTGCCCGCCTCGGTGATGCCGAAATGCTTCACCGTCACGTTGAATTCCTCCGGGGTCAGCAACGCGCTGAGTTCCTTCCGGGTCCAGCAATAGAACTTGCCCTCCTGCCCTTCGCTGTCGGCGTCCTCGGCGGAAAAGAATCCACCCTCGGGATGGGTCATGTCCCGCAGTACATAACCCAGGGTGGCGCGCACGACCGCCGCGTGCCGGGGCAGTTTCGCCGTCTGGTAGGCGTCGAGATAGAGCTGCACGAGCTGGGCGTTGTCGTAGAGCATCTTTTCGAAATGAGGGACCAGCCAGCGTTCATCGACGCTGTAGCGGGCAAAGCCGCCGCCCAATTGATCGTTCATGCCGCCGGCCGCCATTCCGTCGCAGGTCTTCAACACCGCCTTCCGGGCGTCCGCGCTGTCGAACCGCCGCGCGTATCGCAGCAGGTACAGCGGCTGACTGGGCCGTGGAAACTTCGGCGCGCCGCCGAAACCACCGTGGATCGAGTCGAACTCGTGTAGAAAACTTTCGCCGGCGCCGCGCAGTTCGCGTTCACCGGCCGGGAAGGCATTGGCCGCCTCGTGCTCGGCCATCGATTGTAGCTTGGCGGCGAGTTCGTTCGCTGAGGCATCGAGATCGTGTCGGCGCGTGGTCCACAATTCCACCACGCGCTCCAGAACCGCCAGGAACCCCGGACGACCCTGTCTCGATTGCGGTGGCCAGTAGGTACCTCCGTAGAAGGGCTTGAGATCCGGCGTCAGAAACACGTTGAGCGGCCAGCCACCGCCACCGGTGGTGATCTGCACGAAGTTCATGTAAATCTTGTCCACGTCCGGACGTTCCTCGCGATCGACCTTGATGCTGATAAAATGATCGCGGAGATAGGCACCGACCTTTTCGTCCTCGAAGGATTCGCGCTCCATCACATGACACCAATGGCAGGTGGAATAGCCGATGCTGAGCAGGATGGGTTTGTCCTCGGCCTTGGCGCGGATGAAGGCGGCGTCACCCCACGGATACCATTCGACCGGATTGTGGGCGTGTTGCAGCAGGTAGGGGGAATGTTCCGTCGCCAGATGATTGGTATGCGCGGGCGTCGCGGAAGACGAGGGCGACGGCGTGGACGGAGGGGTGGGGCTGGCGGTGCTCACGGGTCGGAACTCTAGGCGGAATTCCTCCGGGTCCAAAAACAAAAACCCGGCTGGAGGGGCGTCCGGCCGGGCATGAAATGGGGGCTGCGAGGCTGGCGGGATCGAATCCTATTTGGAGGCCGGCGCGTTGGTGGAAACGTCAACGAGGACCGTCTTCTCGGTTGTTACCTTCTTTTTGGGCGTTCCTCCGAAGTTCTCCGGAACAAATCCGAACTCGTTGGCGAGACTGAGGATGAAGATCACCACCCAGGCGGCCAGAACCAGTTTTGGCCACTTCGCCGGTGTCTCGGCAAAGGAATCGTCAACAGCGGACGCAACCGATCCCGGCGGAAGTTGGGCCACACCGGTGAGTGAGGTGCCGAAGGGCACGTTGACCTTGGCCTTGGCGTTCACCGCCCAACCGTTGGCGTCCAGAATCGGGCCGAGGTTGCGCTTCCGCAGCTTCAGCAAGGCGATCAGCATCGACGGTCCCGAAATCAGCAGCATCAGCCCAGAGAGGGCGATGGTCATCTTCCAGAACGGCAATTCAAACAGCCCCGTCATCTTTGCGAACAGGGTGGCGAAGGCGGTGCCGATGGCACCGACGGCGACGCCCATCGCCGCGACGGTGCCGACGTCGATCTTGCCCGCGTCGGGCTTCTTGGGATCCACCGGCTTGGTCTTGTCGAGGTTGGCCGCCGTGTCGGCGGCGGCGGCGAGTTGGGCGCTGGCGTCGGCATCGGCCGCCGCGGCGCGTTTGGCCACTTGTTCCTCAATCAGGCGCACCAATTTCTTGTAGGGCGACCAGAACGCCTGGCGGATGCTGATCGGGTTCTCGATGATTTTGGTGATGGTCGCGTCGTAGTCGAGGCCCTGGCGGTCATAGAACAGGCCGTTTCGACCGACCATCAGGTTGTCGGAATCTCCGTCGGTAAAAGCGGCGACGATGCTGCGTTTTTCCCCCGTCCCCTTCCGGACGCAATCCACATAGGCGAGATAGGTTCCCGCCATTCCGGCCATGCTGGCGTGACGGCCGGCTTCGGTGACGTCGAGGCAGAGTTCGCAACTGCGCTGGTCGAGAAACAGGGTTCCCGATTGAAAGATCGCCTTGTGAGGCCGGCCGTAGAAGTCGGCGAAATTGACGAAATTTCGGCAGAGTTTCCCGAGGTCCCGATGGTAGCGGATCAATTTCTCCACCGTACCCACGGCGCTGACTTCGCCTTCGAGGGCTTTGTCGCGGGCGATCAGGGCAGTGAGGGTTTCGCGGGCGGTGCCGGCGAGAATGGCGCGAATGCGTTCGATGCCGAGCTTCTCCACGCCGGCTCCGGCCTTGGCGGCGATCCAGGCATCGTACGGCGCGAGACGCGCCTGGAGCATGGCCCAATCGGATTCGGTCAGTTCACCGCGATCCCCGAGGAGCGGAACGGCCGCGGCGGCGCGGAAGGTGTCGACAGCGGCCGCCCAGGCGGGGTTGACGCCCGTACCCAGCGGCAGCGCCCGGCCGGGTGCGATCTGAAACAGCGGGAATCCGGCCACTTCCGCGGCGGTAATGGTCAGATCCTTCGTCGCAAGGACGAGGTATTCCTTCTCCTCGCGATTGAGGGCGGCGGTGGCGCGGGGATCGAAGGCGGCCAACCGGCACCGGCCAAAAAAGTCGTCGATCTTGGTCCGAACCGCCTTCACCGCGGCGCTGGCGGCGGCGGTGCCGGGACCGATCGGGAGGACGGTGGCGGCATTGGATTCCGCGATGCGGGTCCAGCCGTCAAACGCCGCGGCATCGGTGAAGAAGGCGTCCACGCGGGCCTGGCTGATTCCCGGCTTGCCGGAGCGATCCACATCGGAGCCGTGAGTGGCGATGATGTCGGCCACTACGGCGCGGGTGGCGTCGTCTTCGGCGGATTCGGCGACGATGATACCGTCGCCGTTAAAGGCGGTCTGGGCGAAGATGCGGGCGGTGTTTCCGGTGTCGTCGAGGGAGATTTCGGTGGCGGCGGATTGGCCGAGGCTGGCGAGGATCGTCCGGGCCGAGGCCAGCACGGTGTGGCCTTCCGGAGTCGCGTCATTGATCGAGGCCAGCGGCAGGGTGGCCTGGCCTTTGACGAGTTCATCGGGGTTCTTGAGCAGTCCGGCCGCCCAACGCACGGCGGCGATCAATTCCGGAGCGCGGACCCGTCCGTCCTTGTCGGTGTCGATGAGCGCAAGGGTTTGCTTGTCGAATTCGAGTCCGGTGGTGGGACAGGCTAGGGCGGTCCAGAGCTTTTGATCGAGCTGGTCGAGGGCGAGGAGATCGGCGCCTGAGTCGAGGCGGACCTGGTCGAAGCCGCCGGCGCGAAAAAAAATGCCAGACGTGAGCGGGTTGGGTCATGAGGTGCGGGCGGAGGGGTTGGATCGGATGATTCGACTGCGAACGGGCGGGATGTAACACCAATCCGAAAGCGGCTCCAAACGGAACTTTCTGGCGTCAACCGGTGTGGGAAGGCCACGGTTCCGGGGTGTTGTCGCGCAAGGATTGGCGCCCGGAACGGGTCGCCGCGTTTGCCGTTCCCCTCATCATCCTCGCGGTGATGGGCATGGGAGCGCGCCTGTTCGAACGGGCGGGAGCACCGCCACCACCCGCGTTGAGCTTCCGCGAAGTCATGGGGGGCACGCTCGGATTCCAAGCAGCCCTGCTGGCGGGTCTGGCCTGGTTCCTCCACACCCATGATCGCAAGTGGGCTGACGCCTTTGGCTGGCGCCGCGGGCCGGTTCTTCCTGCCGTGATGCAGGGCGTCGGACTGGCGTTGATCGTCCTGCCGGTGGCGTATTCCCTCCAGTGGTTGAGCATCGTCGTGCTCAAAAAAACCGGACTTCCAGCGGCACCCCAGGCGGCCGTCGAACACCTGCTGGCCAACGGGAGCGTCTGGCAGCGGGCCGGCCTGGCGGTGTTCGCGGTCGGCGTGGCGCCGGCCGTCGAGGAGATGCTGTTCCGCGGTGTGTTCTTCACCTGCCTGCGCGATCTCGGGCATCCCCGTGCCGCCCTCTGGGTGACTGCGGTGTTTTTTGGACTGGTTCACACCAATCTGCCGGCGTTTCTTCCGCTAACGGTGTTTGGCGCGGCGCTGGCCTGGCTCTACAACCGCAGCGGGAATCTCCTGGCCTGCATCGCCGCGCATGCGTTGTTCAATCTCGTGCCCTTCGTGGTGCTGGCCCTCGGCTGGCACTTTGGCGACGCTGGAGGGACGCCATGACGGAATTCGAACTCATCTCCCGTTTGAAGCCGCTCCTGCCCCGGACGCCTTTGGTGGTGCACGGGGCGGGCGACGACTGCGCCGTCCTTTCCGCGCCGCTTCCCGGAAACGAACTGCTCTTCAAAACCGACGCGGTGGTGGAGGGGTTTCATTTTCTGGCCGACACGGAACCCGAACGCGTCGGACGCAAGGCCCTCGCCCGTTGTCTCAGCGACATCGCGGCGATGGGAGGCACGCCGACGGCTGCGGTTGTCACGCTCGGACTTCCCCCCGGCTACAATCCGGATCGTGTGGAGGGAATCTATCGGGGATTGCGGGCACTCGCCGAAGCCCACGACGTCGCCATCGTCGGCGGCGAAACGACCACGAATCCGGACCGGTTGCTTATCAGCATCTCGCTACTCGGAACGGTCGCCGCCGGGCGCGCGGTGCTCCGGACCGGTGCGCGACCGGGGGACGCGCTGTTTGTCACCGGCGAACTCGGGGGATCCATTCATGGCCATCATCTCGATTTTGAACCGCGTCTCCGGGAAGGGCGATGGCTCGCCGGTTCCGGAATGATTCATTCAATGATCGATGTCAGCGATGGACTCGCCGGAGACCTCCCGCATCTGCTGGGGTCGGGCGCGCCGGGAGAACCTGTTATCGGGGCGGAGTTGCTGAAGAGCGCCATCCCCATTCGACGGGCGGCCCGGCTCGGCGCTCGATCGAGCGATTCAGCAAAGCCGCCCATCGTGGCGGCGCTGACCGACGGCGAGGATTTTGAACTGTTGTTCACGGTGGCTCCGCGCGATGCGGTGGATATTTTGGACGGTTGGCGGTCCGCGTTCCCCGACGTGCCGCTCGCCTGCATCGGGAAGATCACCGATCGCCCCGGGATCTGGCTGTGCGGTGAGGATGGGATGCGGCCCATGATTGGAAAGGGATATGAACACTTCCGCTGATCCGGCGCGTTCCCGTTTGCAACCGATGGCGACCGTTTGGCGTTGTCGTTCCGTCGCTGAGACCGAGGCGCTGGGCGAGGCGCTGGCCCGGCGGGCGCAGTCGGGCGAAGTGTTTGGATTGAGTGGTGATCTCGGAGCCGGGAAGACCGCCTGGGTGCGTGGATTTGCCCGCGGCCTCGATTTCAAAGGCCGGGTTCATTCCCCCACCTTCGCCCTGCTCAACCTTTACGAGGGCGGACGCTGTCCGATTTATCACCTCGACCTCTACCGCCTGGGTTCTCCAGCCGAGGTGCAGTCGGCGGGGTTGGAAGAGATACTCACTCGTCCCGATGGCATCGCGGTCGTGGAATGGATTGAGCGATGGTTCGGCACCGATCCGACGCCACCCCGGGGAGTGCGGTTGCATCGGTTGCAGTTCACAACGGTTTCAGAAGAGGAACGCGAGATCCGCCATGAACCTGCTGGCCTTTGAATTTTCAACCGACCGACGGAGTGTCGCGCTGCTTCGTTCCGGGATCGTTTTGGCCGAGGCGGTGCACGAAGGCTCGCGGCATACGCCGGTGTTTGAACTCGTGTCGCGCGTCCTCGCGGAGGCGGGCGTGGAGCGTAGGTTGGTCGATCATCTTGCCGTGGGTCTTGGGCCGGGGAGCTACACCGGCGTTCGCATCGCCATTTCGGCGGTTCAGGGATGGCGGCTCGGGCGTGAATGCCGCGTCGCCGGGATCAACAGCTTCGACGCGCTGGCCCGTCAGATCACCACACCGGAAACGACCTGGCTCGCGGTCGATGCGCAGCGCGATGAGTTCGCCGTGGCACCTGCTGCCGGAGGGAGCCGGATTGGCCCCATCGAATTGGTGTCCCGGGCCGAACTTCAACGCCGCGTGGATGCGGGGCAACCGGTCGCCGGTCCGGAAGTGGTCCGGCGACTCGGCTCCGGCCTTTCCCTTTCACCGACGGCTGCGGATATTGGACGAATCGCCGTTGAAGCCGGGGAATGGATCGAGGCCGAACAGTTGGCGCCGTTATATCTGCGGGAAGCGGCCTTCGTCCGTTCGGGACCCGTCCGGTCGATTCCAGGAATGGAAGTCTGAGGACCCGCGATGCCGATCTTTCTCGAATGCGATCGCTGCACCGCCTGTTGCCGCTGGCCGGGACAGGTCCGGCTGACCGATGTCGAGATTACACGCCTTTCGGCCTATCTGAAACTCGATGAACCCGAGTTTATCGAACGTTACACCCGCTTGAATGCGGCGCGGAACGGACTGGCGCTCGTCGACCAGCTTGGTGGCGCCTGTGTTTTTCTTGAAGGGAATGATTGCCGGGTGAATCCGGTGAAGCCGCAGCAGTGTCGGGATTTTCCCAATCTTTGGAACTTCCCCGGCTTCGAACAGCATTGCCGCGCCCGCCCTCGGAAGGTGGGGGTCGTCGAATGGAAGCGACGGGTGAAGATGGCGACCGGGCGTGAGGTGGAACCACCGCCAGATTCAATCGACTCTTCAGGAATCCGTGTAAATCCGTGAAATCAGTGTCCTCTCTGCTTCTTCCGAATCGTTCCGGACGAGACGGGCTCAACCCTGCGCGGCGTAGAAGCTGTCGACCCGGGCCATGACGTCGCGGTAGGCCACGTCCTGCTCGTAGATCAACTTGAACTGCTCGATGGCGTCTTGTGGTTTCCCGATCTTTTCCAGGACACAGCCGAGCTGGTAGCGGAGCTCCTTGGCTTCGTCGTCGAAGATCTGCTTTTCCTTCAACGCCTCCTGAAACTTGCGGGCGGCCAGATCGTTCATTCCTCGCCGGGCAAAGGCTTGGGCCAGGAGGTTCATGGCGGCGATGCGGCGGTTCGGATTGTTCTGCGCCTTTTGCAGCTCCGCGATGGCCTCGCCCAGCCGTCCCTCGGCGAGATACAATTCACCCAGTTCGTACCGCAGGTGAAGATCGCTCGGGTTGAGATCCGCCCGGTTCTTGGTGTCGTCCAGCCGCCACTGCTGGCGGCGTGAACGGATCTCGGCGAGGCGTTCGGCATGACCGGGGGCGGTGGTGTCCAGTTGCCGTTCCTCATGATCGAAACGGGCCGAGCGGGTCTCCCGGATGAATTCGAGAATCAGGGGATCGTTGATCCCGCTGGTCGAATTGATGCGTTCGTAATACTCGATCGCCCGGTCGAATTCGTTCTTCTTGCGATACAACTCGGCGATGTCGCGCATCAACTTGAGGTTGTTGCCTTCCGTGGCCAGGCGTTTCTCGAACTCGGCGATCAGCCGTGCCGCGACATCGACGTCCTTGACCGCGCGCTTTTCCTGTTCGAGTGACACGGCCTCCTCCTTGTCGCGGATGATGTCCCGGTAGCTGCCCTGTCCGCCTTCCAGCGCGCCATAGCCCTGTTCCGCCATGGTGCGGTTGGCGAGGAGGTTCTTGAGCCGTTCATTGAGGTCGGGATCATTGGGATTCGACCGCATCAACTCGTGAAGGATCTTTTCCGCACGAGCCCGGTTGCCCAACCGGGCCAGCGCTTCAGCGAGCTGGAGCGCGAGGCGGCGGTCACCCGGCTTGCCTTTGAAGGCCACTTCCAGGGACAGGACCGCGGTCTTGGGAAGATCGGCGGCAATGGCGGCGGCGGCGAGAAGTTCGTGGGCGGCCACGTTGCCGGGATCGTCATTGAGAACCTCCTCGGCGACCTGGAGCGCCTCGACGGGATTCGATCGGAGAGCCATTTGACCGCGAGTGAGGCTGCTCGCCGAGCCGACGAACTTCTTGAAGAAGCTGGTCTTGCCCGTGGCGCGCTTGTGCTGGGTGGCCCGCAGCGCCTCGCGCGCCGGGTAGAATCCTGGCTCGGACCTCAGCACCGTCATGAACAGCGTGATGGCATAGTCGAGGTTGTTCTTCTTCAGCGCCGCGACCCCTTTTTCGTAGAGATCCTGCTGGGCAAAGGGAACCTCACTGACCTCTTTTTCTGGCATGCGAAAAAGATAACTGAAGAGCGACATTCTGGCAATGCGGTTGGATTTACAGATGTAAGCTGGAACGATTCTGCTTAGAGCCTGTCTGAAAATGGGGAAGGGTCCTGTTGTCGAGGAAAAGGCTGGATGGCGAGGCGCGACGAGGGAGCAGCCCTTTTTGGGCTGTGACCGAGGAGCAACGAAGCCAGTCGGCCTTTTCCTCGACAACCCTCCGGGCGGCAGTGCTTTTGTCTTCTGCCTTCGTTGACTCGGCCCTTACAGCCCACTTTGGGATGCTCGGGCCTCGTCGCCTCGGCAGAAGACAAAATCCCTCGCCGCAGGACCCTTCCCAATTTTCAGACAGGCTCTTAAGAGATGGAAGACACTGCCTTCACGGATTCAGACGGATTCCTGAAGGGTCGATCGGATCCGGTTCATTCGATCCATCCCGCCTGAATCCCTGCTGACGGGAGCCGTCCCTGGCCCGCCTTTGAGATCGCAGCCGAAGCAGCAACACGTTCGGAAAACCGGGGAATCAGGGAAAAAGAGCAGACTATTTTCGAAATCCCGGGAAGTGACGCCGCTTTGACGAACGTCATCGAACAGGGCAGGTTGGAGCGGTGAACCCTCTTTGGCATCCTTTCCGGGTGGCAGGCTGGCTGGTGATCCTCGCCGGCCTCGTCGTTCTTCCCGGACGCTGTCCGGCGGCGGAACGACCGGCCTGGGTGCATTCGGGAATGGCCAACGCTTCGCTGGCGGTCCGGGTCGGAACCAACCGATTTCTCACCGGCTGCGATGAGGACAATGTGGTCAAATTGTACAAGGCCGGGGCCTCGGGTTCGCCGCTGGCGGAGTTCAACCTCTCCCGCTGGTTGGAATTGCACGGGCATCCCGCGGACGCCGACATCGAGGGTGCGGCCCGCGTGGACGACACGGTTTATTGGATCGGTTCACACAGCCGGTCCAAGGATGGCCGGTCGCGTCCCAATCACGAGCGCTTGCTGGCTACCCGGATTCATGAGGGAACCAATGGAGTCACCCTCGAACGGATCGGGCATCCGTGTCAGACCCTGCTCGGAGCGTTGCTAAAGGATCCGCAGTTGGCCCGATTTCATTTGGCGGAAGCCGCGACTAAGGCGCCGGAAGAGGAGGGGGGACTGAACATCGAGGGAATCGCAGCGGCTCCGGACGGATCGCTCCTGATTGGGTTTCGAAGTCCCCTGGTCGACGAGAAGGCGCTGTTGGTGCCGCTTCTCAATCCGGCGGAGTGCGTGCAGGGAGTCGCGCCGCGTCTGGGTGAGCCGGTGCTGCTCGACCTCGGCGGCCTCGGGATTCGGGACATCACCTTCACCGGGCTCGAGTATTTTGTGATCGGGGGCCGCACCGGACACGGAGGGACGTCTCATCTCTTTCGCTGGGCGGGTGGTTCTGCGGTTCCCGAGAAGCTCGAACGGTCCGGATTAAGGAAACTCAACTCCGAGGGGATCGCCAATTTCGGCACCCGTGAGCGGCCACATCTCCTGATTGTCAGCGACGATGGAAACCATCCGGGAAACCAATGGCGGCCTCCCTCGCTGCGAACCTTTCGCAGTCTCTGGGTGGAACCTTGATTCGGCGCCCCGCGCCTCTGTCACATTGAAGGGCCATCGGGCCGCCAGCGTAGCCAGTCGGCTTCGGTGTCAACGTCGGGTAGTATTCGCAGCAGTTTGAAGCTGAGGCCGGCCTCTTGGATGCGGTCGAGGGTTTCGCGAAGAACGGTCGATTGACTCCAGGAGATGTCGCGGAATAGCGACACCCACGGCGACCGCAGGCCGATCAGCCAGTAGCCGCCATCTTCCGCGGGCCCGAGTACCACGTCGGACGACTCGAGTTCTTTCCAAGCCGTACGAATGTCGTCCGCCGTCTGCCAGGGACAATCGGATCCGACGACCACCAAACGCCGGGCACCTTGGTCGAAGGCCGCCGTCACTGCCCGGGCAAGGCGGGTTCCCAAGTCCCCGTTACCCTGCGGATGCGCGGTCCAGCCTGGTCGCAGCCACGATTGGATTTCAGATCCCGCGTCATCGGGGGCGAACCACAGCGAAACGGCATTCGGCGGGATGTCCGGCGATGCAACTTGAGCCAGGGTGGTGGCGACCAGTTCGCGATAGATTCCCAGTGCGGCCTCCGCGCCGACCCTTTCCGCCAGCCGGGTTTTTACGGTTCCCAGGCGCGGGGCTTTGACAAAAATCGTGAGGGAGCCGGTTGACACTCCGTTGAGATCAACATCCCGCCGCACCGGAGCCAAGCCGAAGTGATGTCTCTTTGGACTCATCGCTTGCCTCCGCCCAGCCATCAGGTTCACTGCCCGCCGCCACTCATGAAAAGTCCGACCCCCGCCGCCTCCGGATACCGCATGCCGGCCGAATGGGAGCCCCACGTGGGCACCTGGTTCTCCTGGCCCCGTCCTGAGGGCATCAGTTTTCCCGGCAAGTACGACACCGTTCCGCCCGTCTATGCCGCCCTGATCCGGCACCTCGTCGCAGTGGAGGAGGTTCACATCAACGTCTGGAACCGCGAGATGGAGGAATGGGTCCGCGGCCTGTTGCGCCAACATCAAACACCCCTCGAACGGGTGCATTTTCATCATTTCCCGGCTTACGAACCCTGGTGCCGTGACCATGGCCCGATCTTCCTGGTCCGCGACCAAGACGGAGTGCGGGAACGCGCCGTGGTGGATTGGGGTTACAACGCCTGGGGCGGGAAGTATCCGCCGTTCGATCTGGATGACGCCGTGCCGCAACACGTGGCCCGATTCCGCAATCTGCCGTTGTTTTCGCCCGGCATTGTCATGGAGGGCGGATCACTGGATGTGAACGGCTGTGGCACGCTCCTCACCACCGAAGCCTGCCTGCTGAACCCGAACCGCAATCCGGATCTCACGCGGACGGAGATCGAGCAGTACCTTCGCGATTTTCTCGGAGTGCGACACATCCTCTGGCTCGGCGACGGCATCGTGGGGGATGACACCGATGGCCATGTCGATGACCTGACCCGTTTCGTCGATCCGACCACCGTGGTCACGGTCGTCGAGAACGACCCAACCGACGCGAACTTCGAACCGTTGAAGGAGAACTCCGAGCGGCTGAAACGAATGACCGATCAGGACGGACGCCCGTTGCGTGTGCTGGAGTTGCCGATGCCGGGCCTGTTGGAGCACGAGGGCCAGCGGCTTCCCGCAAGCTACGCCAACTTCTACATCGCCAACGGCATCGTCCTCGTCCCGACCTATCGCGATCCCAAGGATGCCGTCGCTGTGGCGGTGTTGCAGAAGGCGTTTCCGGACCGCCGGGTCATTGGGCTGGATTCCACCGAATTGATCTGGGGGTTGGGATCGTTCCACTGCATTTCGCAACAGGAACCGGAGTGAGATGGGGCAATTTTCGATTTCAAATTTGAAATTGAAAATTGGCGACGGGCAAAATTGGAAAACGGGAAGACGGGTGCGCGAGAAAACGGGCATCGCGAACTTGGTTGGGCCGCTCAACCATTGAACTTTGGCCGCCCGTTTCTCAGGGCTGACGGCCCGTCCCATGCCAGCCCAGGGCGTCGCCCTGGGACCCCGTTTCGGCACCCAACTCAGCTCTGAAGGAGCGTCCCATTCACGGTGTGAACCCTGTAGGGCTGGTATGGAACGCACCGTTGGCGCTTCAAGAGCCTCGAGCCGGAAGAGGATTGCGATTCGGATTAAGAGGAAGACTGAGAGAATGATTGAGAAGCCAGCGGGACAACGGGCACCTCTTCAACATTTCAACCCGCTTCATTCACCTCTCCGAGCCCACGGCGTCAGCCCACGGTCCACCGCCCAATCGGTCCCTCAGTCCTTCCACAATGGATCGGACGATGCCCGGGCCTTCATAGACCAATCCGGAATAGATCTGAACGAGCGACGCGCCCGCCGTCACTTTTTCCCACGCATCAGCGGCGGTGAAGATGCCCCCGACGCCGATGATGGGAAGTGTTCCGCGGCTTTGGCGGTAAAGATGCCGGATGACTTCGGTGCTGCGACGGGCCAACGGGGCGCCACTGAGGCCACCGGTCTCCCGATAGATTTGTGCCGCCACCGGATCCCGGGTTTCCGGGCGTGTGATCGTGGTATTGGTCGCGACCACGCCGGCGAGATTGCGGGGGCCGGCCAGTTCGAGGATTTCGTCCAAGGCATCGAACGAAAGATCCGGGGCGACCTTGACCCAGATCGGACGGCGGGCGGTGCTGTTCAGTTCCTGCAGGGCGGCGAGGATTTCATCGAGCGCGGCCTTGTCCTGGAGTTGCCGGAGATTTGGCGTGTTGGGTGAACTCACGTTGACCACGAAGAAATCGGCAAGGTCCCGCAGGGCATTGAAGGAGGACGCATAGTCGCCGGGAGCGTCGGCGAGCGGAGTGATCTTGGATTTGCCCAGATTGACCCCGACGGGGTGCGCCGGCCACAGCCCGCGCTTTCGCCAGTCCGCCAGGCGCAGAGCCAGCGCCGGGGCCCCACCGTTGTTGAATCCCATCCGGTTGATCAGGGCATCCTCGGCCACCGCCCGGAACATGCGCGGCTGGGGATTTCCAGTCTGACCGTGCCAGGTCACTCCGCCCAGTTCGCTGAATCCGAATCCCATCGCCTTCCAGGCTGGTACAGCGACCGCCTGCTTGTCCATGCCGGCGGCCAGTCCCAGCGGATTTTGAAAATGCAGGCCGGCCACGGTCACCGGCAGATCCGGGACATCGGCAAGGCCCTCCATCACCCGGCAGAGCAGGGGGCAGCGGCTCACCCCGGCGAGCGCAGTGAGCGTGCGATTGTGGATCGCCTCGGAGTCCTGGGAAAAGAGGACCGGGCGGGCCACGTTTTTGTAAAACCAACTCATGCCGCGTCAGTGTGGCAAAGTGAGCCGGGTTGTGTCAGCTTCCGCTCATGAAATCCCGCGTGCTGATGTTTGCCGTGGTTTTGGGCCTCCTCGGACTGGAAACCGGGTGTCGCAAGAAGGAAGCGACCGACAAACCCGACGCGTTGGGGGCCAACCCCGCCATGGCGCCGCTGGACTACTTGGCAGCCCAGGGAAAGGCCAAGAAGTTCGCCGAAAAGACCATCAACATGGTCGAACTCAACTCGGCGATTCAAAAGTTTCAGGGCATGGAGGATCGGTATCCGCGCAGTTTTGTCGAACTGGTCCAGCAACATTATCTCCAGTCCATGCCGGAGGCACCGACCGGCATGCGGTTTGTCTATAATCCTCAAACGGGCGATGTCCGGCTGGTCCCGGCTGCCCAAGCGCCCGACGCCGTTCCGGCCTCGGCCGCGCCTGCTCCGTATCGGTCGGCCAGTTCCCCCAACACCGTTCACGCGCCCGGTGGGGCGAGAATCCGGATTCCATCGCCGCAGCAGGCCCCGCCCGAGTGAATGATGGTGGCCATGACGCCCTGCTTTTGGGGCTTCATCAGATTGCAGAGCCCGGGGGCGACGGCGTCCATTTTGTAGCAGGGATCCCGGGGTTGATAGATTTCGAGAATCGCGGTGCCGATTTGAATGCGTTGTCCCGCCAGGGGAACGAGTGCAATCCCCTCGGTCTCGATGTCGGCCCGGGCTGCGCCGGGCGGAATGCAGTCCAAACCCAGACGGGCGGCGTGTTCGGCCAGTTGCTCGCGCTCGATGAGTGATACCTGTCGGCGGCTGGATCGGCCGTAGTACCGCGTGTTGCCGACGATGCCAGCGTCGGCATGAAGTTCGATGCGGTCCACGGATATCAGAGGATCCCCGCCCCGATCAGGATGCAGATGCAATGACACCACCCGTCCGGTCAACATGGCCGAAGAATCCTCCGCCGGCGCCCGGGATCAAGTGGCTTCCGTCCGTCCACAGATCCATCGCATTCCACCGGGCGCAAAAGGAAACGATGTAAACATCTGTAAACCAACAAACAATAACATGTGTAAACAAATCCCTTTACAATCGCCGGAAAACGCGATGTTCTCTGTCCACACCAAGTGCCCCTCCCGCCGCAGACGCCAACTGTGGGAGAAACACGGGCCGCTTTCCGTTCAAGGTTGCGATCCATTCCTATGAAACACCGATCCCTGCGCACAATCGTTCACAGCGTCGCTCCACACTTTTGGGCGCCGTTTCTGGGTGCGGTAATGGTTGCGGCGGACCCGGTGGCAATCGTTCAACCGGTTTCGGTGGCGGTTTCCACACCGAAAAGTCCATTGGCCGCCAACGGGAGTTCCGGTGCGGCGTCGTTCAGTGGCGACGGGCGGCGCCTCCTGTTCCTCAGCGATGCTGAAAATCTGGTGTCAAACGACCACAACGGAATTCTGAACGATGTGTTTGTGCAGGACGGCGCGACCGGTGGGATAACTCTCGTCAGCGTGATTCCGGACGGTACGAACAGCGGTAATGCGGCGTCCGGACCGGCTTCCATCTCTTGGGACGGACGTCAGGTGGTCTTCGCAAGCTCGGCCAGCAACTTGGTGGCGGGTGATACCAATGGCGTTGCTGATATTTTCCTGCGTGATCTCGAAAAGGGCGAAACGCGGATCCTGAGCGTCGGACCGGGTGGTGTTCAGGCGGACGGTTCCTCAAGCAATCCTTCGGTTTCGGCCGATGGCCGGTCGGTGGTGTTTGAAAGTCTCGCTTCCAATCTGGTGGCTTCCCCCACCGGAACGCAGTTGGGGGTGTTCCAGACGGTGCTGGGTTCGGGAGAGATTCGACGGTTGGATGTTCGACCCGACGGTGGCCTGCCGAACGGACCTTCGACCTCGGCGGCCCAAAACACCAATGGAACGGTGGTGGTGTTCAGATCCGATGCCTCCGATCTGGTCCCGAAACCGGCCGGGCTCTACACGGATCTGTTCGTCCACCGGGACGGGAGTCCCAACTTGTCGCAGATCGTGGTGCCCGGTGCGACAAACGGAGTCCTGGTCCCCATTCGCACGTTCAATGTGGTATTAAGTGCGGACGGCCGGTACCTCGCGTTCCGCACCGGCTCCCAGGCGACCACCAGTCAGACCTACGAGGGTGTTTGGTGGTATGACCTGACGGCCGCCACGAATTCCCATGCCTCCGCCCGGCTGGCCTCGTTCAACGCGGGAGAGGATGATGCCAGTGGTCCGGAGATGACCGCGGATGGGCGGACCCTGGCGTTCCAGATCTGGACTACCGACGGCACGAAAACCTCGCTCCGCACGTGGAATGCCGACACCGGGATCCATTTGTTGTCCGACGGGTTGGATGGCGGAGTATCGGTGCGTGATCCGGCGACCGCGATGGAGCCGGTCCTCAGTCCGGATGGAACGCGACTGGCCTACCTTTCCGCGGAGGCTCATCCCGCAGCGGGGATCACGAATGCCGGTGTCGTCCATCTCTATGTCCGAACGCTGGCGACCGGGTTGACCCGGTGGGTGGGATTGGATCCGTCGGGCTCGTGGGTTTCGCCGTTTGTCGAGTTCAGTCCGGACGGGACACGGTTTGTCTTTCAAACGGTGGATGTGGAATCCGATACAGTCGATCTGAACCGCCAACTTGATCTCTATCTCGGGTCCGTCGACTCGGATCGCCTGGACCTGATCACCACCGGCATGGGAGCGGCACCGCGCATGGGAAATAGTTCCAGTTTGATTTCGACGACTCACGGAGCGATCAGCGATGACGGAAGACGGGTGGTGTTTACCAGCGTGGCGGACAATCTCATCGCCGGCGATGGGAATTTACGGAACGACGCCTTTGTCCGGGATCTCGGCGCGGGCGTGACCTCGGCGGTCAGTGTCGGACCGGATGGAAGAGTGTCCGATCAGGGAGCCCGTGGCGTGATCCTGAGTGGTTCCGGACGCCGGGCGGCGTTTCTTTCCACATCGCTCCAGATTATTCCCGGTGATTCCAATCGACTGGCGAAGGTGTTTGTCCGGGACCTGGACACCGGAATCACCGTGCTGGGAGGTGCACCGGATCAGCAGGACTTGGGCGGGACGGGTGAGGCCTCAAATCCGGTGTTGAGTCAGGACGGCAACCGATTGCTCTTCGACTATTCGGCCAGGGACCTGGTTCCCAATCTGGACAGTTCCAGAAATGTTTTTATCCGGGATATTGGGCTGCGCAGGACCTACGCGCTGGTTCACAACGATTTTGACCAGGCAATCTATCCCGGAAACTACTCGCTCGGATCGGGCGCGCTCAGCTCAGACGGATCGATGGCGGCATTTCTCGCCGGATCGGGTCCCAACAGCCTGTCCGCGTACCTTTGCCCGATTCCTTCCCTCAAACTTTCGAGGATGGGCTTGGCTGGCGTGAATTTTGGGTATCGTCAGGTCGGCTTGAGTGGAAATGGCAGCCGCGCATTTTTCACCCTCGCCCCAGACTCAGGAACCCCGCTCTCGTTGTATTGGTGGGATGTGGCGTCCGCAACGGGGCACCTGGTCCTCACCGCGCCGGATGCCAAATCGACGATCTCCAACGTCCTCATCTCGCAAAACGGAAGAAGCCTGGTTTTCCAAACGAGTTTCGATGCGCTCGGGGCGATTCCGTCACCCGGCGTGAAACTGCTGTTCGCTTTCGATATCTCGGCGAACCAGTTGATCCGAGTGGGAACGACTCCAGCCGGTACACCGACCGCAGGCGGTGTCGATTCCCCGTCAATCAGTGCGGACGGTCGTTTCGTTGCGTTTCGTGGAACCGGGTCCGACCTCTCACCGGGTGACGACAACGGCGGTTCGGATGTATTTGTGAAGGACCTGATCTTTGGCACGGTCACACTGCTTTCCCGGTCGCCGCTGACCGGACGGGCGGGCAACAACATCTCCGTGCAGCCGTCGATCAGCGCCGATGGAAGTCGCGTGGTCTTCCTGACATTTGCCGATGATTTTGTTTCGGGTGATTTGAATCAACTCGAAGACGTGTTCGTGGCGACGGTTCCCCAGTGGCTGAACCCCACGGTCCGTCGAAGTTCGGCAACGGCGCTGGAAATCAGGTGGACCACGCCCCCAGGAACAGCGAGCCGACTGGAACGGGCGACGTCGCTCACGGACGCAGCCGGTTGGACGGTGCTCGGGACACCCGTGACGGGTGACGGATCAGAGGTCATCCGGGTCGTGGAGATCGGCGACGGGACTGGATTTCTTCGAGTCAACGCGCCGTAGGGACGAGCTTCCGAAGAGCCGCACAGCGAACGGATTTTTCGATCAGGCCAAGGCGGTGGAGCTGAAGCGATCCCGCTACGTGTACTGCCGCAGTGCGGCGATCAGGAAGAACAGCCCTCCCGAAGCGACAACCATGGAACCGATGGCCAGGGAGCGTCGGGCGAAGGGTTCGCCGAATTCGGTGCGGCCGGCGCGGAGGAGGCTCCAGAAGGGCAGGCCGACCAGGAGATGGCCGAGTTCCACACCGAGGCAGAAGGCGAGAATGGCCCAGGCCAGGGCGGATCCGCCGGCCCCGCCAATGGCTTCGTTGAGGCCGCCGGCAAATCCGAGTCCGTGGACCAGTCCGAATCCGAACGCCAGCAGGAGCCGCGAACGCGCGCCCGCCCGACGCGGAGCCAGCAGATTCTCGAGTGCGACGAACACAATGCTACCCGCGATGAACGGTTCGACGAACCACGGCGGGAGTCGCACCCAGTTGAGGGCCGATGCCGTCACGGTGAGGGAATGCGCCGCCGTGAAGGTGGCGATCAGCTTGAAGAAATCCACCGCGCGACGGGCGGCCAGTGCGAGCGCGGCCAGGAACAGGAGATGATCATACCCGGTCAGAATGTGATGAACGCCGAGTCGGAGGTAGCTGGTGAAGGGTGGGGTGGGCTTCGATTCAAATCCCGCGGTGCCCAGATCCGCCGCACGACCCACGCCCTGCGCCACCGCGGTCCCGGCGGGGGATGAGGGTGAGTTGGTGGCCGCGGCGGCGGTCAACTGGAGCGTGAACGGGAGATCGGTGCGAACGATTCCGGCGGCCATGTCTTTTCGATCCGCGCCCTTCACCGAAAGCGCATAGGTGACATCCCAGGCCATGCCCGGGGCGTAGTTAAACTCCTTCAACGTGGCCTGGCCAAAGGTGATCTCCCGGGGTTGCCGGCCCGCCGGGAATCGGAATTCGAGGTCGAACGCGGCGTGGGTCTGGTCCAGGTACAAGGCCGAGTCGGTCGGAGTCCCGGTTGTCGCTTCGCCCGCGCCAGCATCGGTGACCAGTTGCCAGTCGAGAACTTCACCGTTGAGCGGCACGCCGTCGGCCTTCAGGTGAAGCGAATGCAGAAGGTAAGTGCCGTGTCGTTCAAGGGCCTGCTGGAAGCGGGGCAGATTGGGCGGGGTGTTGGTGGCGGCGCCAAGATTCTGGGCGATCGCCACTTCACGGAGCGTGGCACTTACCCGCATGACCAGCCGGTTGGTTTCGACCAGCACCCACCAGGAATCCTGCAGGAACGGATGGGCTGACGCTGGAATCGCCCCGCCGGTCAGGCTCCACCAGACGAGGACGCCAACGACTGCCCGGAACATCCGGCGGGTCCGTCCGTGCGGACAAAAAAACGGACAGGCCCGGGGCCTGTCCGTTCTGGTTTTTTCCGTGGGGTTCAAACTTTTTCGGGCACGATGAAGGGGAAACGATATTCCCGACGCAACAGTTGATTCGCGCGTTCGTTGTTGGTGAAGCGTTCGGTGGCGGGATTCATTTCCAACCAGGCGCCGAAGACGAGGCGTTGCCGTTGCAGGTCGACGCCGTTGGCTTCCAGATGTTCGACGACGCGTCCGAAGGCTTCACGACCGGGGGCATTGTAGGCCAGTCGTTCACGGATCGCCTCGGGTGTGAGGTGTTGTCCGAGTTGATAGCTGATGTTTCCGGTATGGCAGAGTGCGCTGCTCAGATGTCCCTGGGCGATTTCGGCGTTCAATTGGCCGGCATTCCGGCTTCGCACCGCGGCGACGAAATTGGCATAGTGATCGGCACCGCCCTTGAACACGCGGATGACATTGCCCTTTTCGTCGTAGGCCGTCGCGCTGTCGTAGGAGGGGATCACCATCGTGCCGGCATCGCATTTGACGATCACACCGATCTGCGCGCCGTTGAAGTCGGGCATGTTCTTGGACCACAGCGCCGGGCTCTGGAACGAGCGCGCCTTGGGCAGGCCGCGCACTTCGAAGATCAACGGGGCCTCGGGATAGTGGTGCAGCACCACCTGGGTGTTGGGGGTGTTGCCGTCGTCCACGTAGCCAACGCGGCCGCCGATGCTCACCACGCGCGGACTGACGGCGTCCTGGCGCAGGACCCAGCGGGCGATGTCCATCTGGTGGATGCCCTGGTTGCCGAGGTCACCGCAACCAGTGTCGAAGTCCCAGTGCCAGTCGTAGTGCAGATTCGTCCGGCGAAGTTCCCGCTTTGGGGACGGTCCGCACCACAGGTCATAGTCGATGTGCTCGGGAATGGGTTGCGGTCCGGAGGTCCGGCCGATGCTCATGCGGGGTTTGTAGCAGAGACCATGGACGACCTTGATCTCTCCCAGACCGCCTGCGTGGATCCAGGCGACGGCTTCGCGGAGGCCGGGATTCGACCGGCTCTGGGTGCCGGTCTGGACGATCCGGCCGTATTTGCGCGCGGCGTGGACGATCTGGCGGCCTTCAAACACATTGTGAGAAACCGGCTTCTCCACATAAACATCCTTGCCGTGCTGGCAGGCCCAAATGGCGAGGAGGGCGTGCCAGTGATTCGGCGTGGCGATCGAGACGGCATCAATGTCGTCGCGCTCCAGCAGTTTCCGGGCGTCGACAAAGGTCTGCACCGGGTTGCCGGCGTCGTTGAGAGTGGTGGCTTCCTTCTCCAGGACCTTCTTGTCGACATCGCACAAGGCCACCAGGCGTACGCCTTTCAACCGGCGAAACCCTTCGATGTGGTCCTTGCCGCGGCCGTTGAAGCCGATTACGGCGACGCGGAGATCTTCGTTGGCTCCGACGACGCGGGCCCAGGAGCGGGCGGGAAGGGCGAGGCCGCCCGCGGCGATCGCGGACGATTTTAGGAAGGAACGGCGTGTGGTTTTCATGCGATGACTAGCGCTGTGTTGAGGGAAGGTGAGGAGTCTTTTGGAAATCACGGGCCGCGGCCGCCACCCCGGCGGCCTGGGTATCCCCGGAATGGAAATAGAAGCGGTAACTGAAGGTCGCCTGGTCGCCGGCTGGAATCCGGAAATCACCAGCCCCCTTGTCGGCCTTGGTGAAGTCGTGGAGCCCAAACGGATTGGCGGCGAACAACCCGTAATCCCGGACATGCCACCAGGTCGGGTACCGTGGATTCTGGGGATGATCAAACAGGGCGACGCCGATTGTCCGCCCGTCGACGGGTCCAAAATAATCGCACCAGGCAGCGCGTTGTCCCCAAGCTGCGGCGTCCCGAACGCCCTCGGAATTCACGATGTGTCCCAGACCGGCCTTCTTGTCGGGCAACGCGACGCGCATGGATTCTGCAAGGCGGATGGCCATCGTGCCCTCCTTGGTGTCACCGAGAACCAGTTCGCCATGTGTCGCGGTCACGGTGATGGAAAAGTCAATGAACCGGCTGCCGTTCGGACCTTTTTGGAACCGCATCGTCCGCTCGTCGTCGGCGATCACCTTGCCGTCCTTGGCGATCCAACGATTGCGGCTGGTCAGGGTCCCCACCCGCGGGCCGGATTCCATCTTGGCGAAGGATTGATGGACCGTCCTTCCAGCGTTCTTTTCCTCACTCCAAAAATCCACGCCGTTGACATTTCCGTGTGCCCACCACAGCGCGTGGTGATGCGGATGATCGTGTTCCTCACCCGGAACGTCGTCCTGCGGCCAGCGTCGGGTGTAGTGCTCCCCGTGTGATCCGAGGATCGGATAGAGAAAGGGGCGCGAGCCGTAGCGGAACTGGTACTTCGTGAAGAGCCGTCCATCGATGTCGATCCGGATCGCATCGTCCGCTTCGTAGAGATGAACCCCGGTCTGGGTTGCGGGTGGCCAGCCTCCGGAGTGTTCTGGAGTCGCGCAGCCTGGGAAGTAAATCAGCGCAGCGCCGGCAAGGAATGCCATGAGCACGAGAACGCGCGACTGCGGGGAAATCATCGGCTGACCAGATAACGAGACCCACCGCGTTCGGGCAAGGAATTACTCGGGGAACCCGGGCCTGCCGTCATTGCGAATGCCCGGTCCAACCGCAGGAATAGAGCGTTTCGGAAGGTTCGTACCGCTGCGTCCGCAGTCGGAACCATACGGAAGCAGTCGGAGTCGGACTGCGGATTCCCTGATGAAGACGGAATGGACAGAATGAACGGAATGAGTCGGATGGGATCGGGTCTTCTGGCATCGGTGGCAATGCCCGCCCTCCGTGCCGCTTTGTCTAATTGTCAGACGCGCTCTCGGAGTCCAGATGAACGAATCGGATTCGTTCCATTCCGTTCATTCCGTCTGAATCTCTTCCTCTGGATTCGGTTCAGGGAATCACAAAACCGAGCTGTTGACGCGGCACCCAGCCGAACCGGCCGGACGCCGGGTCCTCGCCCATCACCCAGCCCGGACGCGAATCCCGAATTTTGAGTTCCGCGGCCATCGGTGCGGTGAAGGCCGGCCGGGCTTCGTCGATCGGGCTTTGGCGGAGGACGGTGTCGGCCTTGAGCACGATCGCATCCGGTCGCGAGCGGAACTCCAGCAATGCGGCAACCGTCAGGGCCACCAGAACCAGAGTCACCGTTCCGCAGGCGACGGTGAACCCGCGGAGCGCAGTCTTGATCGACGGCACCAGAAGTCCGGCGATGAGGCAGCCGCACCAGATCCATTGGGACGCGAAGGCCAGCCAGCCCCATTCGTCCACGCCGAGCCGGTGGATCCAGCGGTCGTCCGCGGTTTCTGTTCCCGCCGGGACACCGAGTTTTGAGCGCAGGGTTTTCAGATCGGCGCGAATGTCCGCGTCCCGCGGGGCCAGCCACGCCGCCCGCCGGAAATGAAGGAGTGCGTGCGCGTTGAGGCCGACCTGTTCGCAGGCCAGCGCCCAATTGCGTTCGATAGCCGGTGAGGTGCGTCCCGACTGCACCAGATGTTCGTAGGCCCGGGTCGCCTCCTCGGCCCGACCCGCGGCCAGCAACCGCGCCGCCGCCTCAAACGCAGTGGCATCGTCGGCCGCGACTGATCGTACGGCCACCGTCAGCATGCAGACGAACCACGCGATCCAGTGGGGGAGGTGGATTTTCATCGGGTGGGATTCAACGCCTGCAGGACGCTGTTGACTGCTTCCGCGTCGGCTTGAAGGGACTCGAGCCGGTCCGGGCTGGCCTCGACCGAATAGCGTGCCTGATCGAGCGCCGCGAACAGCCGGCGCAGTTGATCGGCCGTGTCGGTGGAAAGTCCGTGGTCGCTCAAACGGCCGTCGATGACTTCGCTGGTGAAGACGCCGGGCTGGCCACCGACGGTCAGCGCGAGGCGCAATTGCAGCCAGCGGTTCAGCGCCTCGAAAAATGCGGCGGCGTTTCGCGTCCGGGCCGACTCACCCACGGCCTGCAGGGCTTGGGCGGCTTCGTTCGCTCTGCGGTCGCGGATCAACCGGACTTCATCGCGCGGACGTGCCCGCCAGCGCAGCACGCCGGCGATCGCGGCCCAGGCAATCCCCGGGAAGAGGAACAGTCCCACGAACCAGGGCTCGGTGATTCGCGGTCCGCGCAGCGTCACGGTCGCATCGCTCCGCAGGGTCGGAGGACGAAAATCCGACGCCGGCGACGCGGGCGTCACCGCAACTGGACCTCCAGCGGGCAACCGGCCCGAGGGGGCGGCCTGAACCAACGCACCGCCGCGGACGTTCAATGGGACGGGGCGGACATCGAGCGTTTCGTAGACCTTGGATTCTGGATTCCAGAAGGAAAACGACGGCCACGCGATTTCCTTCAGGTCGCCGCGTTCGGGCACTAGGATCTGTTCGAAGGTCTTCACCCCGGTCAATCCGAGATCCTCGGCGGGTTCAAACTGGTTTGTTCCGGGATAGATTTGGAACCCGCTGTTGGCGGGGAATTCCGGCAGACGCAAGCCGTCGAACGCTCCCCGACCGGAAATGCGGACGCGAACCGTGACGGGATCACCCACGTTGACATTGGTGGGCGAGGCGGTGATGTCGAGGGCGAAGCGGCCCACCGCGCCGTTGAAGCCGGGCGGCCGTCCGGCAGCGGGAGGGGCGATCACGTGGATTCGGTTGGTCTCGCTGGTGAAGGTCAGCTTGCGTCGTTCACCGCCACCGCCGAACACGCGATCAAAAAACGGATCGTCAAACGCCCCGCGCCGGCGGCCTCGCGACTGCAGGTTGTAGATGGTTTCCAATTCGGCCGGTCCCGCGCTCAAGTCGCCGGTTTTCACCGCGGTCAGCGCCAGTCGCCAGATCACCACGCTGTAAATGTCGGCACCCACCCGTTCATTATCCTGACGCCGTTCGCCCTGACGGTTGATCACGAAGCCGTCGAGTTTCAGGGTGGGCACCGGCGCGACTTCCTGTGGAGCCGACTTGAAGTAGAATCGCACTTCCGCCGACATCGTCTCGCCGAGATACGCCTCCTGTTTGGGGAGCGTCACCTTGAGAAAACCGATGTCCGAAAGTTCCATGCCCTTTCCCACCTTCAGTCGGAGCGGGTTGGTGGTGACCTTCTGGCCATCGACCTCGATGGCATACGCCGGGATGTCGATGATTCCCGCCGTGGTGGGTTGAAGGGTGTAGCTGTGAATCTCAGCGCGGAAGGTTCCCTCGGTGCCGACGACGAATTGGACCGAACTTCCGGCGTGTTGGATCGAGCAGTTGGGCAACGCCGGAAGTTCCGGAGCCGCGACACTCCCCATATCCTTGAAGATGAGTTGCAGCGTGGCGGTCTCGCCGACGGCGATGGAATCGGGCTCCAGCCGCGCGGTGACGGTGCCGGCGTCGAGGCGATGGAATCCGAAGGCCAGCACCCAAAGGCATGCCCACACCGGGAGGCGGCGCGTCAACGATGCGAATGAAAGGACGGAGCGCATGATCAGATCACCAGGTCTTGCGGCTGCGTTGGGCGGGGTCGTGGGGTTTTTGACCCTGACCGCCCGGTTGAAAGACCAGCGCTTTCTCGTCGCCCTTCTGTTCGTCCAACAGGCGCGCGGCCTGGGCGGCGCTCATTTCACCGGCCTTGCCGTCCTCGATTCCAGCCGCCTGGCCCTTGCCGTTCTTCGGATCGCCCTGGCGTCCCGCCTGACTGCCGTTCTTGGAATCGCCGCCGGAATCCTTGTCCTTGCCGGCGGCGGCGTCCTTCGGGTTTGGCTTGGATTGGGCCTGTTCGTCCTTGGCAGCGCCGTCCTTCGAATCCTTGGGATCGTTGGCACCCTGCGCGTCTTTTTCTTCGGAACCTTTTTGGCCGGACTGTTTCTTGTCGTTCGATTTCTGGTCCTTGCCGCCGGACGGATTGGGTTTCTGATCCTGTTGATCCTTCGAATCCTTGGAGTCTTTCGAATCTTTTTTCTGTTGTTGCTGCTGCGGTGGCTGCTGCTTTCGCAATTCCTCCACCCGTGACTTCACGTACTGCAGGTTGGCGGCGGCGTTGGTGTCGGTTCCCTCCAGCTTCAGCGCGGAATTGAAATGGGTGAGGGCCTGCTCCCATTGCTGCAGTTTGGTCTGCGAATCCGGAGCGCGGGATCCCATCTGGTACAGTGTGTTTCCCAGATTGTAGTAGGCCTGCTCCTGGAGATGAAGATCGCGGGAGGCGATGGCCGACTCAAAATGGCTCGCGGCGTTGGTGAAGTCGAGCTGGCGGTAGGCGGCCGCACCGGCGTTGAAGCGATAGCGCGGATCGTCGGGCGTGGAGCGGGCCAGCGCTTCGTATTCCTGGCGGGACGCTTTGTAATCGCCTTTTTGGTAGGACCGCAGGGCGTCGTCGGGGGATGCCGCGGAGAGCCGGCCCGCCACCATGACGATCCCTGCGAAACGCATCCACAGGGCCGCCCGACTGCCGAAGCAATCCATGACCGTTCTGCAGGAGTCCGCGTCCTGATGGGCGCGGGATGCAGTTGAGGAGAATGCGGTCATCATGGGGCTGCCATTCCGGGCCTCGCCAAACTTCCGGCGGGCGGACTTGCTGGCCGGCGCGGGGCCGATCCCGCCTGCTCCGGCAGGACAATCTCAATCATCAGCAGGAGAATCGCAATCCCGAGCGGCCACTGGAAGCGCTCAATCCATTCGCGGGTGCGGCCGGCCTGGAACTCGGTCTTCGGCAGCGGGGCCAGTCCACGTTCGTAGAGGGTTTGCAGGGTCCGGCGTCCTTGCAACGGCAGGTAAAATCCGCCGCCCGCCTCGGCGATTTCCTTCAACGCGGGTTCGTTCAGGCGGGATTTGACCGCATTGCCGTCGGCGTCCTTGATGAACACCGGATTGCCATACGGATCGCTGGCCTGAAGCAGTGCGCCTTGGGCGGTTCCGACGCCGATGGTGAAAATGCGCACTCCTTCGAGCGCAGCTTTTTTGGCCGCCACCAATGCGCCTTCCTCGTGATCCTCGCCGTCGGTCAAAATCACCACCGCGCGGGCACCGGTGCTGTCCTTGCCAAACGCCGCCGCCGCCTCACGGATGGCGTCGGCCAGCGAGGTGCCCTGCTCGGGAATCACGTCGGTGTCGAGGGCGCGGACGCTCTGGAGAAAGGCCTCGTCGTCGAGCGCCAGCGGCACCTGCAAAAACGCGGTGCCGGCGAAGGCCACCAAACCCAGCCGATCGGTGCGGGCAATCGCCGCAAGGTCGTAGGCGGCGAGTTTGGCCTTAGCGAGACGGCTGGGGGCGACGTCGGTTCCGAGCATGGAACGGGACACATCGAAGCAGACCACGATGTCGAGTCCGCTGGCGCGCGCCTCCTCTTCGGTGAACCCATATTGAGGCCGCGCGAGCGAAACAATCAGGAGCACCAGCGCCACCGCGATCAACACCCGTTTGGCGATCTGTCGCGCCGGCGAGACGCCGACCGTCAATTGCGCCCAGAGCCGGCTGCGGATGAACTGGGCGGCCGCCCATTGTTTTCGACGCCAGGTCCACCACAGGAATACCGTCAGCAGCGGGGTGAAAAACGCCGCAAGCCAGAGAAACTGGGGCGTGGCGTAGTTCATGGAAGCTTTCTCCAGACCGTTTGACTGAGCAACAACTCGAGCACGATCAGACCCAGCCCCGGAGCCACAAAGAGCGCCATCAATTCCTCGTAGTAGGCATGTTTGCGCGTCTCCATTTCCGATTTTTCCAACCGGTCGATCTCCGAATAAATGCGGCGAAGCGTCTCAGTGCTGTCGGCGCGAAAATACTTTCCGCCGGTCTTGTCGGCGATCTTTTGGAGGGTGTCCTCATCGATGTCGACCGCCTGCTTGACGTACACCTTTCGTCCGAAGGCATCGCGCACCGGCATCGGTGCGAACCCGTGGGTGCCCACGCCGATCGTGTAGACCTTCACCCCCAGCGCCTGTGCGGCTTCGGCGGCGGTCAGGGGCGGGATCTTGCCGGCGTTGTTCTGGCCGTCGGTCATCAGGATGACGATGCGGGACTTGGATTTGAGTTCGCGCAGGCGATTGACCGCGGCACTCAGCGCGGAGCCGATGGCGGTCTGATTTCCGTCGATGGAGCCGAGTTCAAGCCGGTTGAGAACCCGGTGCAGAAAATCATGATCCAGCGTCGGCGGTGCCGCGATGAAGGCCTGCGTGGCGAAGGCAACCAAGCCGATGCGGTCGGCCGGCCGGTGATCGATGAAGTTGCGGAGAACCTCCCGAAGCATGGTGATCCGATTTACCCGTTCGCCACGGAGTTCGAAATCCTCGGCGGCCATGCTGCCCGAGAGATCGACGGCCACCGCGATGTCGATGCCGCTGGCTTTGAGCGGTGCCTGTCCGCCGCCCAGACGCGGCCGGGCCATGCCGATGAGGAGCAGGATGAGGCCGAGCCAGCGCAGGTTGATGAGGATGGTTCCGGCGCGGCTCCGGCTGAGTTCGGTGATGCCCTTCATCAGGCTGAGACTCGAATAGATGAAGGCACCTTCGCGGCCGGCCCGACTGCGAAGCCAGGACAGCACCGGCAGGAGCAGCAGCCCCAGAAGCCACCACGGAGAACCAAAACTCATGGCAGTGGTTCCTCCAGTTTTGGCGGAGCCGGGTTGGCCGGTGCGGGCAACGATGACGCGGCGAGGGTCGGCAGGAGGGGCGGTGCCGCCACGCGGTGCGCGGATTCTTCGACCAACCGGACGGCCGCCGCGTGGAGGTCCTCGAGTTCGGTCCGACCGGGCTCGGCGCGGGCGAACTTCACCAGGTCGCAACGGGTCAGAAAATCGCCCAGCACCTGCTTGTGTTTCAGATCCAGACTGATGCTGTTCTGGAGTTCGAAGAGGAACTCCTCGGTCGTCCGTTCCGGTGCGCGCAATCCGAAGCGTTCCTCAAGATAAGTGCGCAGGATCTCGGACACCGTGGTGCAAAAGCGCTCCGGTTGTTCGATCCATTGCAACGCCTCGGTCAAACGCTTCAGTGCACGCGCGTCGGGAGGCGGCGGTGCCGGGGCGGCGATGGTCGGGCGACGACGACGCCAGCGATTCCAGGCCCACCACAACAGGGCTCCCAGAATGAGGATCACCAGGATCCGGACCAGCCACGTGGCGAGGGTCTGGATGGTCACCGGGTCCCGGATGTCGTGCAGAAACTGCGGCGGTGTCGGTGCTCCGGACGACGTGCCCGCGGGGCGATTCGTCACCGTCAGCGCATGGGCCGTCGACACGAATCCCAACACAGCCGCGAATCCAACCGGCATCGACAAGTGCGACCGGACGATGCGTTTCGCGATGGAGGATGGCTTCGAATGGTTCATCCGTGGCGCCTCCGCTTTTCACGGGTGTCGAAGAATTGAGCCAACGCGCGGTCGTACGGTTGGTCGGTGTGAATCTGAATGGCATCCACCCGTGCACCACGGAACACGCGATCGAGTTCCTCCTGGGTCTTCACCTGACGCCGGGCAAAGGCCGTCCGTCGGCGTTCGTCGGAGGTGTTGATCTCGACCCGTTCGCCGGTTTCAGCGTCCTGCAGGACCAGTCGACCGAGACCGGGCAGCACCCGTTCGTACGGATCGGTGATCTGGACCGCGACCAGATCGTGTCGACGGCTGGTCTGCCGGAGAGTGGTCACCGACATCCGACCCAGAGTCTCGCTGTGGACGGCGCGTCCGCGAAGATGCGAAATCATGGCCGCCCGGCTGGGACGTGTTTCGCCGAGGAAATCAGAAACCACGACCACCACCGAACGATGGGGCAGGATGCGATTGACGAACTCCAGCGCCCCGTTGAGCGAGGTTCCGCGCCATTTCGGCTGGCAATACAGGATGTCGCGGATGACCCGCAGCACATGGCGGCGGCCCTTCCGGGGCGGGATGTATTTTTCAACCTCCTCCGAGAAGAGCACGAGTCCCACCTTGTCCTGGTTGCGAATGGCGGAAAAGGCGAGGACCGAGGCGAGCTCGGCGGCCAGTTCCCGCTTCGACTGGTCGGTGGAACCAAACAAACCCGAAGCGCTGAGGTCCACCACCAGCATTACGGTGAGTTCGCGTTCTTCGCGGAATTTCTTCACGAACGGATGATTCATCCGCGCGGTGACGTTCCAGTCGATGGCCCGCACTTCGTCGCCGGGCTGGTATTCACGGACCTCATCGAAGTCCATGCCCTGGCCCTTGAAGGCCGAATGATACTGGCCCGCGAGGGATTCGCTGACGAGCCGCTTGGTGCGGATCTCGATCTGGCGGATCTTCTTGAGGAGTTCCTTCGGGATCATCGGGCGATGCTGACGGGTGTCGCCAATAGTCTCGCGTACGGGGTCGGGATGAGTGCGGCGCGCGGGACCGAAGTCTCGTGCCACCGTCTCCACTGGCGGAAAATCATGGCACCGGGAGTTCGTCGAAGATCTTTTGGACGATGTCTTCGGCGGTCTTTTCCTCGGCGTCGGCCTCGTAGGTTAACGTCACGCGATGGCGCAGGACATCGAGACCGATGCTCTTCACGTCCTGGGGCGTCACGTAGCCGCGGCCGCGGATGAAGGCGTGCGCCTTTGCCGCCAGGGTCAAACCGATGGTGGCGCGCGGACTCGCTCCCAATTGGATGAATTCCTTCACCTTGATCTTGTAGGCGTCCGGATCACGGGTCGCGCAGACCACGTCGACGATGTAGTCCTTCACCTTGTCGTCGATGTAGAGGTCGTTGATCACTTCGCGGGCGCGCAAGATTTGCTCCGAGGTCACGACCGCCGAGGCGGAGGGTTGTCCGCTGGTGCGGGCCATCAGGTCGAGGATCTGGCGTTCCTCATCGCGCGACGGGTAACCGATCTTGAGCTTGAGCAGGAAGCGGTCGACCTGCGCCTCGGGCAGGACGTAGGTGCCTTCCTGTTCGATCGGGTTCTGGGTGGCGAGGACCAGGAAGGGATCGGGCAGGGGAAAGGTCTGGTCGCCGATGGTCACCTGGCGTTCCTGCATGGCTTCGAGCAGTGCCGATTGAACCTTGGCCGGGGCGCGATTGATTTCATCGGCCAGGACCAGGTTGGCAAACACCGGTCCGCGCCGGATGGAGAATGAGCCGGCGGCTGGATTGTAGACCTGGGTGCCGACGACATCGGCGGGGAGCATGTCCGGCGTGAACTGGATCCGGCTGAAGCGGACGTGAAGTGCGGTGGCCAGGGTTTTGACCGAGAGCGTCTTGGCCAGACCGGGAACACCTTCGAGCAGGACGTGGCCATTGGCCAAAAGTCCGATGACCAGGCGTTCGACCAGGTATTTCTGGCCGACAACGCAGCGGTTGATTTCGGTGTACAGAGGATTGAGGAATCCCCCGGCTTCCTGGACGGCAGCAGTGAGTGCGGTGACTGAGTTCATTTGGCGAACGCGTGTATGCCGCACGGACACCGTGGCGGGCAAGGTGTTCAAAAAGGAATTCTTCAATTCTTCGCAGGCCGGTGGCGTGGGGCGGCAGGATGAACTCCCGCTCTTTGACTGGATTCCCGATCGGGTTCCCGATTTGCTCCGCGGACCATGCGCACCGTCTTCATCGCCACCGGTAACGCCCACAAGGTCGGGGAGATTCGGGCCGTGCTGGGGGCGTCGTATTCTTTTTTTTCGCAAAAAGACACCAACGCGGTGCTGAATCCGGACGAGACCGGAGCGACTTTCGCCGAAAACGCCCTGATCAAGGCGGTTACCTGGGCGGCATTCTTTGGAACCGAGGTTTGCACACTGGGCGCCGGTTGGGTGTTGGCCGATGATTCGGGGTTGGAAGTCGATGCCTTGGGCGGAGCACCGGGGGTGTACTCGGCGCGGTTTGCCGGATTGGACGATGGGCGGCGGGGGAATACTCCGGATGCCGAGAATACGGCCAAGGTGTTGCGGCTTCTTGAGGCCGTGCCTGATGCCGGTCGAACCGCCCGCTTCCGTTGCGCATTGGCATTGACGCCGGTACAGCCGGGGTCTTCACCCGACGAATTGGCGGCGCAAACCCGTTATTTCGACGGGGCTTGTGAGGGACGAATCGCGCGCCAGGGGTCGGGCGGGGGCGGATTTGGCTATGACCCGGTGTTCATTCCCGAGGGTTATTCCGTCTCGTTTGCAGAGCTGGGTGAATCGGTTAAAAACCAGCTCAGCCACCGCGCCCGAGCCCTCGTCCGATTGAAGCGGGAGTGGGATTGACCCGCCGGAGTCCCGCCTCCAGGCGGCCTTGGAGCCCCGTGCGGCGTTCGATTCCAATGCCCGCTCGCGCATGGCCGCCACTGGACTTCCGGCAAATCTGCTGCTAGGAACCCGGGGTTTCCGCAGCCTGAACCTCCCACTCGGGAGGGGTTGCGAAACATTTTTTAATCATGAAACACACGAAGTTCTTGATCGCGGCGGGCCTGGTTTCCTTCGGGGCATTCGCCGAGGACCCCAAGCCCGCGACTCCTGCCACTCCTGCCCTGGCGACCACGGCTGCCGCACCGGCGGCGTCCAAGTTCGCCACTCCCAAGGACGAACGCTCCTACGCCATGGGAGTGGTGCTGGCCACCGACATGAAGACCAACCTGGGAAATGCCGGGTACGACATCGACGGAGAAGCGCTCGCGAAAGCATTCCAGGAGGTCTTCACTGGAAAACCGGCACTCATCACCGCGCCGGAAGCGCGGAAAATCGTCGTGGCCTATCAGGGCGAGATGCGCAAGGTCGCCGAGGAAAAGCGGAAGATGGAGGCCGAAACGAACAAGAAGGCCGGCGAAGAATTTCTCGCCGCCAACAAGTCGAAGCCCGGCGTCACCGCGCTTCCCAGCGGACTTCAATACAAGGTGATCAAGCAGGGTGAAGGTGCCAAACCCAAGGCCACGGATGTCGTCCTGACCCAGTACAAGGGCACCTTGATCGACGGCACCGAGTTCGACAGTTCGTATTCCCGCGGTGAACCCGCGAAGTTCGCCGCCAACCGGGTGATCAAGGGCTGGACCGAAGCGCTTCAGTTGATGGCCGTCGGCTCCAAGTGGCAGTTGTTCGTTCCCGCCGAACTGGCGTACGGCCCGACGGGTCAGGGGCGCAAGATCGGTCCGAATTCCGCCCTCATCTTCGAAATCGAACTGGTCGGCATCCAGGAACCGCCGAAGAACACCCCGCCTCCGTCGCCCGCGGTCACCAGCGACATCATCAAGGTGCCCAGCGCCGACGAGATGAAGAAGGGAGCCAAGATCGAAGTGCTCAAGCAGTCGGATCTCGATAAACTTCAGAAGGCGGAGGCCGACAAGGCCAAGGCCGCTGGCGCAAAATAGCCGGCCTCGGATAAGACTGGCTTCTGATTTGGGCCGGCTTCGGATGATCCGCAGCCGGCCTTTTTGGCAACGTCCTTTTACTCCATGTCCGCCTACGATTCCTTCGTGACCGTCGCGCGATCCCAGTTCGACCAGGTCGCCCTCACCCAGCGTTCCGCCATTGAACAAGCCGCCCGCTGGGTTTCGGAGGCGCTGTGCGGCGACCGGTTTCTCTACGCGTTCGGGACCGGACATTCCCACATGATCGCAGAGGAGATCTTCTACCGCGCCGGTGGACTGGCGCGCGGCGTGCCGATGCTCGAGGAACCGCTGATGCTTCACGAGAACGCGATCGAAGCGACCTACAAGGAACGCGAAACGGGTTACGCCGCGCGGATTTTGAATGCCTATCCCGTGGCGGCCGGCGACGTGCTGGTGATCGCTTCCAATGGCGGTCGGAACGCGGTGCCGATCGAACTGGCGTTGGAAGCCCGTGCGCGGGGACTCCGCACCGTGGCGATCACCAATCGGGCCCAGTCCTTTCGCTGGCCGTCCCGTCATGCCTCGGGAAAACGTCTGGCCGAGGTGGCGGATATGGCGATCGACAATTGCGGCGTCGACGGCGATGCGTCGGTGGAAATCCCCGGTTTTCCTCATCGACTGGGTCCGCCGTCCAGCATTACCGGCATGCTCATCATCAACCTGATCGTCATCCAGGCGGTGGAATACGTGGTCGAAAACGGCGGCCAACCCGAGGTTTTCATCAGCAGCAACACTTCGGGAGATGACCACAACGACCGCCTGCTTCGGAAGTATCGCAGCCAGATTCGGCACCTTTGAACGCCCGGCGGAGCGGTTTTCCTCCCCGGAATCGACCGATCCGACCGAAACGGCTTCGATGATCCGTCAACTCCGTCCCTTGACTTGAACCCCCGACATTTCGATAGTGGCCCGCTCGTGTCCGGCCTGGGACACCCGGTCCTACCCTATGCCTAAGTCGAAAGAAAAGAAGCCGTCCGCCAAACCCGCTGCCCGCAAGCCTGCACCTGTCCCCGCGCCTGCGAAGCCCGCCAAACCCGTGAAAAAGGCGGCACCCGCCCCTGCCGCGGTGGTTCATCCTCCGGTGCCGGCACCCTCCGCAAAGGCTCCGGTGAGCAAGCCCCCGGCGAAACCCGCCGTCCGCCCGCCCGGCAAAAGCGGGGCACCCGGGTCGCGCCCCGGCGATGCCAAGCCCATGGTCGGATCCGGTGGTCCGCCCGGAACCGGCGGTCCGGTCGCCCTCGACGCCGACGGCCTCCCGGTCAGCATCGGCACGGTCAAGAGCGCCAGCGGCGTCGACATCACCGAGAAGATCAAGGAACTCGTCCGCCTCGCCCAGGAACAGGGTTACCTGACCTACGGCGACATCAATGACGCGCTGCCCGACAACGTCGTTACGCCCGAGGATCTCGACGAAATTTACACCAAGCTGCGCAACCTTGAGATCGACATCGTCGATCAAGCCGAGGTGGACCGCGTCAAGCAGCCCGAGCAGGAGGAGGAGCCCGAGGACAAGGCCCGTCTCGACATTCTGGACGATCCGGTCCGGATGTACCTCAAGCAGTTGGGCCAGGTCCCGCTGCTGACCCGCGAGCAGGAGGTTGAAATCTCCAAGCGCATCGAAGACGCCGAAAACGAGGTCAAGCGCATCATTTACAGCTTCGGTTTCGCCGGCAAAGAGCACATCGCCCTGGCCGAAAAACTGATCTCCGAACCGCCGAAGGAACGGTTTGACCGCGTCATCGTCGACAAAAAGATCGAGACCCGCGACGAACATCTCAAGGCACTTCGCAAGCTGGTGAAGGATGTCCGCGCCATCGACCAGCAGGTGGATGAGAAGTGGTCCGAAATCGTCGCTGCACCTTCCAAGACCAAGCTGGAAAAGATCCAGATGGAGTACCGGAAGCTCGACGACAAGCTCCAGAAGACCTTCCCGAAGTTTTACTACAAGCAGAAGGTCATCGAGGAAATGTCGCTGGTCGCGGACAACATCCACGACAAGTTCCAGACCAGTTTGCGGTCGATCCGCGACATGGAGCCCCACAAGCGGGCCGCCCAGGTCCAGGCGATGATCCATGCCGAGGAGCAGAAGGTCCGCGCCCTTGAGCAGTTCGTCCGGATGACCTCGCAGGATTACCTGCATGCCTTCGGTCAGCTCAAGCATTTCGAGAAGAAGGCGCTCCAGGCCAAGACCGAAATGGTCGAGGCCAACCTCCGCCTCGTCATCTCCATCGCCAAGAAGTACACCAACCGTGGCCTGTCGTTCCTGGATTTGATCCAGGAGGGCAACATGGGCCTCATGAAGGCGGTCGAGAAGTTCGAGTACCGCCGCGGCTACAAGTTCTCCACCTACGCCACCTGGTGGATCCGCCAGGCCATTACCCGTTCCATCGCCGATCAGGCCCGCACCATCCGCATCCCGGTGCACATGATCGAGACGATCAACAAGCTGATGCGGGTCCAGAAGCAGCTCATCCAGGATTTCGGCCGCGAGCCGACCCCGGAGGAGATTGCCGAGGAAATGCAGATGCCGGTCGATCGCGTTCGCGCGGTCCTCAAAATGGCCCAGCAGCCGATCTCGCTGCAGAGCCCGGTCGGCGATTCCGACGACACCAACTTCGGCGACTTCATCGAGGACAAATCGGCGGAGAACCCCTCCGACATGACCAGCTATTCGCTGCTCAAGGAGAAGCTCGCCGACGTGCTCGACTCGCTGACCGAACGGGAACGCAAGGTCCTCGAACTGCGCTTCGGATTGCTCGACGGCTACAGCCGCACGCTCGAAGAGGTTGGCAAGCAGTTCAAGGTCACCCGCGAACGCATTCGTCAGATCGAGGCCAAGGCGCTCCGCAAGATGCGCCACCCGACCCGTCTCCGTCAGCTCCAGGGCTTCCTGGAAGGCGACGAAGCCCTCGCCTGATAGTTCGGTTTCCAGTTTCGAAAGCCCCGCTCCGGCGGGGTTTTTTCATTTCGAACGGGCCGTAAAATCGGAGGGCGCGGTTCCACCCGCGCCCCAATCAATCGCGAACCGGACGTGAGGATTTCTACCGCTTGCAACCCACGCACCGCGGCTGCTGCGAAAATAGCCCCGAACTTCAGGCCGGGGTGTTGGGGAAGAAATGACGCAAGTCCCGCCAGGGACGACAGACTCTGCCGTCCCGGTCGGGACTCGAATTCCCCGGTGAACCTGCAACCCAGACGTGAACGCCTGGGCCATGTCGCGAGGAACCGCGGCCGTCTTTCCCGCAACAAAGACGTAGATGGGGCTCGCGTGGAACCGCGCCCTCCACGCTGAGGTTTGCACGCTCTTCACCTGGTTGTGGAACCTGATGGGCTCCGTGGCTATCGTGGCCTCATGTTCACCCGCTGGCGCTGCATGGTTGCCGGGACGGTTGCCGTTTTTGCGGTCCTATTCCTGATGCTGTGGCTGCAGAGGCGGCCTGACCCGCGGATCGAGGCACTGCTGTCTCCCACACTTCCCGATGCGGCGATCGAGGACGAGGTCATTCAGGCCGAACTTCCGTCACTCGATGATCGGGCCATTCGCCGGATCGCGGCGGAACTGGATTGGGGTGAAGGTGTGATGAAGCCTGCCGAATCCTGGATCTGGCAGAATGTTCCACTTGCGAGAGAATGGATGAGATCGGCGGTCTACAGACAGACCGACCGCCGACCCCAGGCATTGCGGGTCCTCGGACTACTCGGACCAAGAGCTCGTATCGTGGAACCCGCTGTTTTCCGCATTTATACCAACTACGCCTATTCTGATCCTGCTGAAATGCGATCGTTTGCGTGGAACAAGATTCACCCGCCGGACGGGACTTATATCTCCAACCTTACTCGCATGCTCGCCGTGACCAGCGACTCGGTGCGGATTCAAGTCGCCAGTATCGATGCCCGAGCTGGAACGATTCCGTCGGGATTGCTGATTCCAGTCCTCATCGCTGGATTGGATACAAAACGTGGAGACGACCGACTCTTTGCGGCCCGGGCCATTGCGCGATATGGAACGAACGCGAGCGCCGCCGCGCCGATCCTGCGCCGGCACCTCGCGGATCCGGACAAGAAGGTCCGTCCCAACGCGGCCTTCGCCCTCGGTTTTGTCGCTCCGGAATTTGCCGACGAAGCCGTCGCCTGCATGCTGGAGCAGCAGCGAACGAACTCCGCCTGGACGGGTGACTACGCGCACCGCTTGTACGCCCGCCTGGGTCCCGCCGCGCACGCCGCTGTTCCGAAGCTCGAATCTGATCTGGCGGATCCGCACCTCAAGATGTTTCACGGGGCCTCTGCCGTGGTGTTGTGGCGCATCCGCAAGGCCACGACACCACCGATGATCGAAGCGCTGGCCTGTGACATCGAACATGGTGTCCAACGGTCCCAGCTCGGGTCCCTCCGGGCGTTGGCAGAGATTGGACCACCGGCCGCCGCCGCCGTCCCCGCGTTGGAACGGATGACCCATCATCCCCGGGTGTTGCTGCGTCAGTTGGCGACCGACGCGTTGAGTTCCATTCACGGGAATGGGCCCGCGCCGACCCATTGAAGCGCGGGATTTCGCGTCGTCCGAATGACCCGTGGAAACATCGGCACGGTGGAGGGCGCGGTTCCACCCGCGCCCCAATCCATCGCGAACCGGGCGAAAGGATTTTCACGGCACCCACCCGCGAACCGAAGTCTCCGCGAAAATAGCCCCGGACTTCAGGCCGGGGTGGCCGAGAAGAAATGACGCAAGTCCCGTTGGGACGACAGACTCTGCCGTCCCCGAAGGGACTCAACTTCTTCGATGAGCGCGTATCCCAGGCGTGAACGCCTGGGCTATTCTCAGTGCTGAGAAACCGCGGCCGACTTTCCCGCTTCAAAAACGCAAATGGGGCGCGGGTGGAACCAGGCCCTCCAATTTGCGATCATGTATTCCACACGGCATCGTGCAGGCCGGAGGCACGCTCCACACGGCGTTGGATGGCGGCGGTCAGGATGGGTTCGTTGGCCCAGAGTTCGACGCTGGATCGCGCGCGGGTGAGACCGGTGTAGATCAATTCCCGCGTCAGGAGGGGGTTGTCTCGATCGGGGAGCATCAGCAGAACCCGGTCGAATTCCGATCCCTGGCTTTTGTGCACTGTCATCGCAAATGCGGTCTCATGATCTGGAAGGCGCGCCGTCGGAATACCGCGAATCTCACCGGCGGAATCAGTGAAATAGACCCGGAGACTTCCCGATGCATCCGGCAACGCCACACCGATATCGCCGTTGAACAATCGGAGCTCGGGATCGTTTCGGGTGATCAGGACCGGTCGACCTGGATACCACGGACCGTTCCTCTGAATGAATCCCTCACGTTCCAGAGTGCGTTCGCAGAGCGCGTTTAATTGTTCGACGCCAAACGGACCCCGCCGTACCGCGGAAAGAATACGAAACCGATTCAAAGCCACCAGGGCGGTCGCGGGATCGCGTCCCCGTATGGCCGGTCCGAACTCCGCCAGAATCGGATCGCGAAGCTCGGACTCCAATCGTCGGGCTGGTGGAAGGGGACGCCACAGGGAACCCGCTCCGCGCAGGAGCTGCATCACCTCGGCAGACTCACCGGCGTTGACCGCCCGGCTGAGTTGCGAGAGTCCGTCCGCCGATCCAAATCGCCAGTTCTTCCTCAGTTCAACGATGCAGTCGGCGAGCACGGGAACCGTGGGTTGGATTTGTTCGTTGGGAATCTGGATGCCGGTCATGCGCCGGGCCTGTTCGGCGAACGCGACCGAATGCTGCCGTTCTGCACCCGCGCCGCAGAGCTCACCGAGAACATTGCCCGCTTCAACGGAGGCCAGTTGATCCTTGTCACCCACGAGGATCAATCGCGCCTCCGGTCGCAAGGCGTCCAACAGTTTGGCCATCAGCGCCAGGTCGACCATGCTGGCCTCGTCCACCACCACCACATCCGCGGCGAGTGGGTTGGCGGCATCATGACGGAAACGGGCCGAGTTTGCGATCGACCCCAGCAACCGGTGTAGGGTCGTCGCTTCGTCGGGCAAGCGGGATTTGAGCGCATCGGAGCAGGGCAGTTCGGTCTTCGCCTTGCGGATGGATTCGGCGATGCGCGCGGCCGCCTTGCCGGTGGGTGCGCACAAGGCGATTCGCAGCGGGAGGTCCTCGGACTGCTCTTGCAAGGCGGCGAGAAGCCAGACCACGGTCCGAGTCTTGCCGGTTCCCGGTCCGCCGGTAATGAGGGTCAACCGCCGGGTGGCCGCAGTGAAGGCGGCGATCTTTTGCCAGTCGATGGAATCCGTGCCGCCGGGGAACAACCGGTCGAGGATCGCGCGGAGCTTTGTCGGATCGCAGAGAATGGTTTCCTGCGCGCGATTCCGGATCGATCCGGCCAGCCGCTGTTCGTAGTGCCAGTATCGGTGGAGATAGAGACGGTGAGCGTCATCGAGAATCAGCGGTGAAAAATCTCCCGGCCGCCCGACGACACCACTCTGCCGAAGAATCTCTTCCCATACGTCGAGCGAAGGAAACCTCGCGGCACTCTCCTCGACCTCCGGCAACTCTTCGTGAAGAAAACATCCCGCCGTCGTGGCCAGATCAAGGCAGGTGTGACCTTCGGCCCGGCGATGACTGGTCAGCGCGGCAGCGAGGAAGAGGTCGGAATGGGGAGTTGTCGCCAGGGTTTGCAGCAGTTGAGCAAACTGCCGGTCCAGTTCGGAAAACCCGGCGATGTTGGCCGGTGCGAGGGCACCGGGCTCCGACGCTGCGTTGAGTTCGCGTTTCATCGCGTTGCCTCCGTGGCGGGCATCAGCAGGAGGTCACCCAAATCTCGAAGGAGTTCCGGTGAGGGCCGGTCGGAGTAAATGCCGTGCCCGGGTCGGTCGGGATCGATGCCGCGAAGAAAAAGGTACCGGACGCCTCCGAAATCCCGCTCATAGGAATACCCCGGCACCCGCAGCGAAAGCCAGCGGTCGAGGGCGAGGGTGTAGAGCAGGTATTGGAGCGGATAGAGATGAGCGGCCATTTCTGAAGCCACCGCCGCTGGTGTGTAATCTTCGCTGCTCGGACCCAGCCAGTTCGATTTCCAATCCACCAGCCACCAGCGCCCGCGGGCGCGGAACACCAGATCGATAAAACCGCGCAGAACGCCCTCAACCGGATTGAATTCCAGTCGCTCCAGCGCGTGCGGAAATCCCGATGGCAAAGTGGCACCGTGTCGCACCAGCACGCCCCGCAGGTCTCCCGGCGTCACCCGGTGCAGCGGAAAACAGAATTCCAATTCGACGAGGCGTTCCGTCGCGCCGGTGTCCGCCAGGCAGAAACCCGATTCCGGCCCCGATTCCAGCGGTGCGTGGCACGTCCATTGCACCATCTGTTCCACGGCCGGAGCGAAGGATTCATCGATCCCATTTTCACGGAGTTGCAGTTCGATTGTGGCGGCCCAATCCGCGGGATTCCTGCCGGCAAAATCAATCCGTTCGAACACCTGATGCAGGCAGACGCCCGCCCGGGTGCCGCGTGGGAAGGCATGGATGCTGCCCGGTTCGGGAGTGGCGGCCTCGTCGGGCTGAGTCACGGATTCGCCGTCATAATCCGGTTCCTCGTCACGCCGGCCTGCCGTGAGCCAGGAGAAACTGGCCGAGCGCCACACCTGTTGAAGAGTCGCAGTGAATCGCCGCGCGACGAGGGCGGATTCCAATTCGACCCGGGTGGAGAATTGAATCGCATTGGGAATCGGAGGCGGCCCAACGCTGACGGAATCACATTCCCCAGCGTATCGATCTACAACCGCCCGGGTGCTGTCTGCGGTTCGGTCACCAGCCGCCGCCGAGAGCGCTTCCAGCGGGGCAATCGTTCCGTCGATGGATGGACGGAAGAACAACCAGCCGGCGGCTGTCGTGAGATCCCTGAAATGGCCCCAAGCGAAGTAACAGCGATTGCGCGCTCGGGTCAGCGCCACGTACAGCAGTCGGACGTTTTCCGCCAGGCGTTCGGTGGCGGCGAGGCGCTCGTGGAGCTCGCGTTGGGACGAGCCCAGGTCACCGATCATCTGACCCCGAGCGGCAGGATTGTGACAGAGGACCAGATCCTCCGAGCTATTCGATCGGGAGGATTCGGCCGGCCGGAAGGTGAACGGACAGAAGGTCACCGGATACTCGAGACCCTTGCTGCGATGAATGGTGACCAACTGGACGGCATTGTCGTCGCGCTCCAGGCGCAGCAATTCCTCGTCACCGGCCTCCGCGGCATTCGCGCAGCGGTGGGCAAGATGTTGGCGAAGCCCGTTCACACCCAGCCGGCGCTTGATGGCGGCATCCTGCAAAAGCTCGGCGAGGTGCAGCAGGTTGGTGAGGCGACGTTCGCCGTCGGTCCGCGAGAGCCAGCGACGGCGGACTTGTTGGGACTGCAACAGCTCGCGGAACATCGGCAAGAAACCGGCGGTGTTCCAGCGTTCCAGCCAGCCGTGGAAGCGTTCGATCCAGGCGACCCAACCCATTTCGTCCAAGTCGAGGGCGGCGATCCGTGGCGCATCCAATCCGAGGATATAGCCGGCGAGCGCGGCGCGAAGGCGACGTCCGGCCGACGGTTCCGCAATTGCCGCCAGCAACGTTGTCAATTCCGCCGCCTCATCGCTGGCAAAAATGCCCCGCTGGATTTGTTGAACGCTTGGAACTCCGCGCTGTCGCAGGGCCGCCGCGACGTGTTCCGCCTGCCGATGATTCTCCACCAACACCGCGATGTCGCCCGGCCGGAGGGTGCGCGTGCCGATCCGTGTATTCGTGGCGGGTGCGAGTAGACGGACGATTTCCGTGGCCGTCATTTCCGCCAATTGCGGTTCGGCACGTGTCTTGGAGAGCGGTTCCTCTTCCGCCCAGAACCAGAGCTGCAGCGGTGGGAGTCGGTGGCCCGATTCAACGAGTGGATTGACGTCCGCCCGGCCTCCGGAAGCCACGGCGCGAAAGGCGATTTCACCGACCACGAACGGACACGGATGGGGTTGAAACAGTCCGTTCACCGCCGTCACCAATCCGGATTCCGAACGCCAGTTCGTGCCGAGCGTATGAGCGTGGGCCGCACCGGCGGCGGCATCGAGGTAGGTAAACACGTCGGCTCCGCGGAATCCGTAGATCGCCTGCTTGGGATCGCCGATGAGAAACAGGCGTTGATCGGCCGCGCCAAACAGCCGCCGAAAGATGCGCCACTGGACGGGGTCGGTGTCCTGGAATTCGTCGATCAGCGCCGCGGAATACAGGCCGCGCATTGTCGAAGCGAGGGTCTCTCCACCTTCGCCGGTCAGGGCGGAATCCAGTCGGGTCAGCAGGTCGTCGAACGACTGGACCTTGCGTTCCTGTTTGCGGCGTTGCAGTTCGAGCGTGGCCCAGGCGTTGAAATCGAGCTGCCAGGAGGCGTGTAGTTGGCGCTGGAGATCGATCAATGCGGCGCACTGGTCGAAGAAAGGATGGGAGGGAACGATCTGATTCTTCCGTTTCTGGTTCCGGCGAGATTCCAATGTCGTCGGGGTGAAGTCGTTGAAGACGCGAAAATCCTCACTGCCCGCAGTGCCGCCAAAGCAGGACTCCAGTTGGGCAAACCGGGAGTCCATTTCGGTCGAAAGATTGTAGGGCCTGTTGCCCCAGGTGATTCCGGTTCCGAAAAAGGAACGAATCGTTCCAGACTCCCGACGCCATGTTTCGGCAGCGGCGGCGAATCGATCGACCAGGACGGTGCGGAGCCGCGGCAACTCCCCGGGCGTGACACAGGCGTGCAGTTCAATGCCCGGATGCCGCTGTGTTTCCCCGAGCATTCGAATGAGGCGATTCGGTGTGAGTCCAGCGGTGAGGGCGAACCCCGTTTCAGCGTCGGTGGCCGTGTCGAAACGGCTGCGCCACCAATCCGCGACCACCTCGTCCAGAAGCGGTCTGGGGTCGGTCACCAATTCCATGTCGAAGAAACTCCCGCTCTCGAAGGCGTGGTCGCGCAACACCCGCTGGCAGAACCCATGGATCGTCCGAACGGGCGTCTCGTCGAAATGGGTCAATGCCTGTTGCAGGGTGGCGCGGGCGTGGACCAGCCCCGGATCGTTCACCACCAACCGGCGTTGCAATTCCCTGAAAAGTGGATCACTCGATTCCGAATCAGTGGCGAAGGCGGCATCGGCCTCGACGAGCCGCGCCCGGAGCCGGCCGCGGAGTTCTTCGGTCGCCGCCTCGGTGTAGGTGACGATGAGAATGGAGCGGTGCGATAGTCCGTGTTCGAGCAGCAGCCGGAGGAACAATCCGGCGAGGGTGAAGGTTTTCCCAGTACCGGCACTCGCCTCAATCACCGTCGGGCCGAGCGGCAATGGAGTGGTGGGAAGATGGAAGAGCGACGGAGTCATGACGCCTCCCCGCAATGATCCAGCAACGGCCCGAACACGGCCCGTGCCAGGGATTGGAACTCATCGGTGAGGGGATCGGCCTCCTGGCGGAAACAGAGCCGGAACCAGGCGTCGTCGCCTTCCGCGGGCATGGAACTGAGCTCGCTGCCGATCCAGTGAGGTCGCGCGATTTCCAATGGCGTCTTCTTGGAACGGGACCCGCCAGCCGCGGCTTTTCGTTCAGCCTCGATGAAGGCCAGCGCGGTGCGGGGGAAAAATCGGAGCGGACTTTGCAAGCCGCGCCAATAGAGGTCGAGAAGCGCCTGAAGATACCGGCTGGCCCCGGGTACGGGCCGAAAGACGAGTCGAACATCCTCGGCGACCAGAGTTGAAGTGACGAGCGAAGATTCGGAGAGGGCGGTGAGATTCCAGGCGAGGTGTTCGACCCAGAGACGGAGGCGGTCCGCAGCTTTGAGGGTCGCGCAGCGGTAGTGGAGAAGTCCGGCATTGCGTTGTGGAACCAGCCGACCTGTCAGTTGGAAGTCGCCCAGCGCAAGGTCAACCCGAACGGGCGCACCGGGATGGATCTCACCGAGCCGGTTTCGGAATTGGTCGGCGGCATCGCGTAGATCGCGGAATTCCATCACGCCCGGTTGACCGGGGGCGAGGCGGCCTTCCGCAGTCAGCACAGCGCCAAACGCCGCCGAATCACCGCCCTTGAGCCGCCAGGCGACCAGGTCCTGCTTCAGGTTGTAGGACTCGCGCGCATCCAGGGAAAGAGGTTCGTCGTCATCGAGGGTTTCGGTGGAACGCGGCAGTTCGATCTGGAGGCGTTCCCGCAGTAGAAACCGCGCGGGATGACAGAGAAAATCGGCGAGCTGCTTCAACGTCACCTGCCGGCGTTCCGGTCCGGGTTCGGGCAGGGCTTGTGGAAGAAAGGGCAGGGCATCCAACCGCGCCGCCAGGGCGTGAGTGGCGGTCGCGCTGTTTTCTGAGGAATAGGAGAACAATGCGGACCCGGGGTCCGACGTGAAATAGGCCGGACTGAACGCATGGAGACGGTGGCGCACGATCAGGGCGGCCTCACTGATCTTTTCAGCGGACTCCGCGGGCGCAAAGACCTCATCCAGGTGATCGAACACTTCGCTGACGACCACGCTGGGCGGGATCGGACGGTTGTCACGCTGGCTCTGACCGACGTGGCTGAGATGCAGTCGATCGCGGGCGCTGATCACCGTTTCCAGGAACAGGTAGCGGTCGTCGTCCCGGGTGGAACGATCGCCGAGACGCGGATCCGCCGCCATCAGATCGAGACTCAGGTGCGGCGAAACGCGCGGAAAGGCTCCGTCGTTCATGCCCAGCAGGCAGATCACCCGGAACGGAATGCTGCGCATCGGTTTCAGGGCGCAGAAGGTGACGCCGCCGGTCAGAAAGCCGGCCCCGTGAAGATCCTCATCCAGTGCCGCAGTGAGCGGATCGAGCAGCAGGGCGAGATCGATCGGTTCCGCGATTCCCGCGGCCAGTGCCGGTCGGCGAAGTTCGTCCAGACGTCGCCGGAGCTGTTTGAGTTCCTCTTCCTGGTTGGATTCGGCTGAAAAGAAGGCGTCGACGACGGCGAGCAGCACCGGAACCCAGTCGCTGGGAGAATACTGCTGCTCCAGTTGCGTGATCGTGCGGGTGAGTTGTTCGATGAATCCCGCGAACTGACCCAGCGTTTGGGCGATCGAACCTTCAATGTCGGGAAAGGGCAGGATCCCTTGAAACAGGCGCTGGTCGTCGTCGGACATCGCATGACCGAGCAGCAGGCGTTGCAGCCCCGCGCGCCAGGTGTGGGCGTCGGTGGCGGGCTGACCGAATGTGGCGCGATGTGCCGCGTCGCGTCCCCAGTGGATGCGCGTCTCGGTCACCCAATGGCGCAGCACCGGGAGATCGCCCTCGGCGAAACCGAAGCGCTGGCGAACCGCCGCGCATTCGAGCAGGTCCAGTACGGCGGTGACACCAAGACGACCTTTTGCGAGCCGTAACAGGTTCAGGAAGGTTTCAGAAATGCCGCCGGTGTGGAGCGGTCCCTGATCGGCAAGGCTGTAGGGAATGCGTTGATTCTCCTCACCGGGCGCATCGAAGACGGCGTGCACCAACGGAGAATAGGTCGCCAGATCGGGTGCCATCACGAGGACGTCCCGCGGGGTCAGCGTGGGATCCCGCTGGAACCAGTCGAGCAGGTGGTCGTGCAGAACCTCCAGTTCCCGCAGCGGACTATGGCAGACATGGAGCCGTATCGAATCGTCTCCGGCGGCAACGATCCGACGCGCACCCGGGTTGCCGTCCTTGAGTTCGAGAAGATCGCGTTGGAGCTGGTGGAGCAGCGAGTCGCCGGAGGGTGCGGCAAAGTCGGCGACTTCAATCGGGTTGGTGTGTTCGTACAGCAGCTTAAGAAAATCGCGACCCAGGGTGCCCAGAGATCCCAGCAATCGATGACCTGGTTCGAGGTGAACCTCCGCCGCATCGCCGGCCCGCCGACCCATCCGCCGCAGCGTGCGTTCGGTTTCCCGTCCGGTGACGATATCACCCCACCACTCCGCGCACGGTTGCAGGAGGAAACAATGAACCTCGATCGTTTCCGCCAGAGCAGCGAACAGATCCAGATAAACCGGCGGAAGGGCCGAAACGCCAAACACCGCGATGCGGGAAGGCAGTGACGGAGGTGGTGGTGTGGACAGGCGCTGGAGCAGATCGGCGTGCCTCCGTGCGGGATGCCGTGCGGTTGTGCCGGCGGTCATCATCCGCCAGAGCTCCGACTGCCAGCGTTCGCCTGGAGTCGGTTGTTTCGTCGGATTGTCGGACTCAACCCTGTTCGAATCCCACCGCTCGATCAGGTCGGGACGGAAGACGAGGTATTGATCGAACAGATGAGCCACCCGTGTCGCCAGTTGGAGCCGTTTTCGTGCGTCGCCACCCTCCACATACCGGCGCGGCTCGGAGAAGATTGCGGAATCCGAAAGAGAGCCGAGCAGACCAAACAGGCGCCATTGCATCGTTTCCCGGCTCAGGAGATCGCCGTTGAGTGGGTCGGGAACGAGATCGTGATGCAATTGGTCGATGAAGGCGCGCGGGAAGGGAAACGCGACGTGGGCGCAGATCCCAAGATGGCGGGCGAGTTCCAGCTTCAGCCAGCGGCTCATCCCGAGGCTCTGCACCACGACAGTCTCCGGCGTGAACGGGGAGGCTTGCGGGATGCGGAGGATCTCCGCGAGCTGTTGGGCGAGCCGGTCGAGCCGGTTGCTGGTGTGGAGATGAAAACTCACTGGAAGCCTGCGAATGGAGCGGTGACGGGCGTCCCGGGGAAAGGAGGAAATTTGATCGATGCGAATTGGCTTTCAGTCGACCCGGGGTTGCCGGTTTGATCCGCCGTGTCACGCAAACCGTCCGGATGAAGGCGTCCCCCTCATTTCTCAAGAACCTCGACTACTCGGTGGTGCAGCAATGCATGCACTGCGGCTTGTGCCTGCCGACCTGTCCCACCTACGACGCAACCAAGCTGGAGCGGAATTCGCCGCGCGGCCGCATCGCCCTGATGCGGGCCATCGCCGATGACCGCCTGGAGCCGTCGAAGGTTTTCGCCGACGAGATGTATTTCTGCCTCGGATGTCTGGCCTGCATGACGGCGTGTCCCGCCGGGGTCAACTATGCCGAGCTCTTCGAACACGCCCGTGCCGAGGCGGAACGTTCCGGCAAACTTGCCTCGCCGAAGCGTTCACTGATCCGGGCCTTCACCCTCCGCTGGTTGTTCGACGATCTCCAGCGGCTCAAATTGCTCGGCCTCGGCATGCGGTTGTGGCAGTCGACCGGGCTTCAAGCGGCGTTGCGGAACAGCGGCGTTCTCCGATTTCTTCCCAAACGTCTGCAGGAATTGGAGGCGATGACGCCGACGGTCGAGGAAGCCTTTTCGTCGGATCTCATCGAACCGGTGACGCCGCCCGCCGGCGCCCGCCGATACCGCGTCGCGATGCTCACCGGCTGCGCCCAGGATCTCACCTTTGCCACCGTCAATCGCGACACGGTCGAGGTGCTGGCGCGGAACGGATGCGAAGTGGTGACGCCGGCCGATCAGAACTGCTGCGGCTCCCTTCACGCTCACAACGGTGAATGGGGTCTGGCGCAGGTGTTGGCCCGCCGGAACATCGACCAGTTTCCGCCGGACCAGTTCGACGCCATCATCACCAATGCCGGTGGCTGCGGGTCGCATCTCAAGCACTACTCCCATCTTTTGGCCGAGGATTCGACCTATCTCACCCGAGCCCAGGAATGGGACCGCAAGGTGAAGGACATCCACGAATGGCTGATGCAGATCGGCATCACCCCTCCGGTGGCCGCGGCCGGACAGCCGACCTCGGTGGTGACCTACCATGAGTCCTGCCATTTGTGTCACGGACAGAAAGTGACCGCTCAACCTCGCCAGTTGTTGAAGGCGATTCCCGGACTGAAGCTGGTGGAGCTTCCGGAATCGACGTGGTGTTGCGGGAGCGCCGGCATTTACAACCTGACCCAGCCGGAGATGGCCGGTCAGTTGCTGGATCGGAAAATGAACCACGTGATTTCCACCGGAGCAACGGTGGTCGCGACAGGCAATCCCGGCTGTCTGTTGCAATTGGTGACCGGCTGCAAGCAGCGCGGTGTCGACCTTCGGATCGTCCATCCGGTGACGCTTCTGGCCGAGTCGTACCGCGGTGACGTGGTGGTCAGTCCCGAAAATTGACGAAGCCGACCGCGACCGGGAAGTCGTGGTTCCGGACGGCGGCGATGACTTCCTGAAGATCATCCCGGTTCTTGCCGGTGACCCGGAGTTCGTCGCCCTGAATCGCGGCGGTCACCTTGAGCTTGCTGTCGCGGATGAACTGGCTGATCTGCTTGGCGGTGGGACCGTCGATGCCCTGCTTGATCTTGATCGACTGGCGGGCGTGACCCAGCGGGGAGAGTTCGGCCTCCTGCCGGTCGATGCTCTTCATGCTGATGCCGCGCTTGGCCAGCTTGGCCACGACGATTTCCTCGAGCGCCTTGATCTTGAAGCTGTCCAGCGCCTTCAACTTGATCTCGTTCTTTTCGAGGACGATTTCGGCGCCGGACCCTTTGAAATCGAACCGGGTGGCGAGTTCCTTCTGCGCCTGATTCACGGCGTTTTCGACTTCCATCGAATTGACTTTTGAAACGATGTCGAAGCTTGGCATGGGCGGAGCATGGCGTGGAGGACAGCGGAAGGAAAGAGGCGGCATTGGGTGCCTGGTTTTGGAATGCGGGGGCAGAGCGAAGCGTCGACACCGCTGTGGAACGGGACATCGAATCGCAAGGTGCGGATCCATTCACCACGCCCGGCCGAGGTTTGCATCTGTTCTGGAAGCCACAGGTTACATAGCGGCGTGGCGCTCCGCTTCCCGCCGCACTCCACAGGTTGCGGGACTATCCCGCGATGAAGCTCACAGGGCCGGGGCTTTCCAGGCGGAGCAGGTCGCCCTTCTTTTCCGCGGCGGCCAGTTCCGCTCCGATTTCATCGGTGCTGTGAACCCGGATTTGCAGGCCGTCGGTCAATGCGAAAAGACTGACCCGATCCACCCGTTGGATATGGCGTCGATCAAGGGCATCCGCGACGCGCAAAAGGGCGGCCATCCGGCGCACGCGTCGTTGGTCGTCCGGGGTGAGACGGGCGTAGTCGCCGTGATCCGCGGACGGAAGCGCCTTGCGATGGTAGCGGGCCGTCAAGGCCACCAGCTCGACTTCAACCGGGTCCAGCGACGTCCACGGGAACTCACGGATTAGCCGCGCCGATTCCTTGTGGTGCCCTTTGCCATCGGGTGGAACAACGGCCCAACCGATGTCATGCAATAGCGCCGCCACCTGGAGCAATCCTCGGTCGGATGGATCCTGCCCGGCCAACATCAGGCCGGTGAGTGCCAGTTGATCCGCCAATGCCGCCACGTGGAGGACATGGCCGGGTTCGGTCTCGAACCGTTCGAGCAACACTGCCACCTCCGGATGTCGTGCCAGGGCTTCCATCGCTGCAGGTGAAGTGCCGACCTATTTCACCGATTCGTTCACCACCGTCCCGGAAACCACGGTTCCGACGCAGTGCGTGGTGTATTCAAACGGGTCGCCGTCGAACAACGCGAGGTCCGCATCCTTCCCGGTTTGAAGCGAGCCGATGCGATCGCTGACGCCGAGGACCTTGGCCGCATTGAGGGTGATTGAGGCCAGGGCCTGCTCAAAGGTCAGCCCGTTGGCCGCGGCAATCGCCGCCTCAAACAGGACGATCCGCGTCTTCGGCACGTAGGATTCAAAGCCGCTCTGCAACGCGAACAGGATTCCGGCCGCCTGCAACTTCGAAGCCGTCCGCATGCTCGCATTTTCCATCTCCGCCGACGGACGGGCCATCGTCGGATGGAGAATGACCGGGAATCCGCTCGCCTTGATTTCGTCCAGCACCAGGGGCGCGTCGGCGACACCGTCGAGGATCACCTTCAGTTTGAATTCCCGGGCGAATCGGAGTACCGCGAGGATGTCCTGATGTCGCTGGACGGTGAACAACATCGGTTGCTTTCCCGTCAGCGCCCGGACCATCGCCTCCAGGTGTAGATCGCGACTCGGTCGTTTCTCGACGTCGGTTTTCTTAAGCTTCTGCTGGTACTCATCGGCCTTGAGGAATTCAGCGCGGAGCATGGCGATCGATTTGGCGATCGAACCAGGTGCCTTGTCCTTGGCAGCGCTCAAGGCCTCAGGGCCGACGTTGCAGGCGAACGCGGCCTCGGCGACGAGCAAGGATTTCTCCAGATTCTGCGGCGCTGTTTTCAGGATCGAGGTTTGTCCTGAAATCAGGGAACCCGGACCGTGACCGGTATGAAGCGTGGTGACGCCGAGATTCCGAACGTACTCGACCAGCGGATCGAGAGAGTTGTAGCTGTCCACTGCCCGCAGTTCGGGCTGCATCGGGCCGCTCTTGTCGAGTTGATCCTGGTCCTGCTTCTGGTTCAGCACTCCGGAAACGCCGACGGTCGAATGCGCGTCGATCAACCCCGGTGTGACCACCTTGGCCTCCAGGACCCGATAGCCGGCGGGTACGGGCGTGCTGGCCGCAGGCCCCACGGCCTCGATCCGGCCGTCCTTGATGAGGACCACGCCGTCCTTCAATGGCGCACCGTCCAACGTGTAGACGGTGCCGCCGCGCACGGCCAGTTGGGCCTGCAACGGAGCGATCGAAGCGATCCAGAGGCCCGCCACCACGAACAGGATTCGAGCGAAAAGATTCATTGGTCACCGCCGTGGTTTCCGAAGCAGCAGAGGTTTGCGGCCCGGGGATTGCCGGCACCGTATCCGCCCTCGGCAATCACCGCGTCCTTGGGATCAGTCCGGTCAAACACCTTGGCGCCTTCCACCCAGGTTTGCTCCACATGCGTGTAAACGCTCAGCGGATCGCCGGAGAGAATGAGGAAATCGGCGTCCTTGCCCGCTGCCAGCGTTCCGGTCCGTTCTTCCAGATCCAACATCCTGGCACCTGCCTGGGTGAGGGCCTTCAGCGCACCAGTTCGAGTCATTCCAGCCCGGACGGCGAGGGCGGCGGATCGCATGAACAATCGGGAATCGGTCACCGGATCGTCGGTGTGGAATCCCACCAGAATCCCGGCGCGTTCGAGGACTCCCGCGGTCTTCCAATCCATGTCGCGGGCCTCCAGCTTCCCGCCCGGGCTATCGATGACGATCACCGAGCAGGGAACGCCGGCCGCGGCGATTTCAGCGGCCACCTTGTAGCCTTCGCTGACGTGCTGCAAAATGAGGCGGAATCCGAATTCCTGCTTCAGTCGCAGGACGGTCATGATGTCGTCGGCGCGGTGGGTGTGGTGGTGAACCACCCGGTCACCGCTCAACACCTCACCCAGTGATTCCAGGCCGAGGTCGCGGGGAGGGAGCTTGTCGGCATCGCCTTTGGCCCGGGCGATCTTGTCCCGATAGACTTGCGCCGCGACGTAGCGTTCGCGCACCAGGGCCGCCGCCTTGCCGCGGGTGCCGGGGAAGGGGGGATCACCCTGGGGATTGGTGCCGTTCGCCATCTTGAGTCCGCCGGCGATGCGGTTGGATCGGGTCTGCATCGTGAGATCCTCGATGGTTCGCCCCTGGCGCAGTTTGAGATAGATGGTCTGACCCCCGATCAAGGTGCCTGAACCGGGCATAATGTTGACCGTGGTGATCCCGCCGGCGCGGGCGCGCTGGAGGCTCGGATCCCGGATGTCGACACCGTCCAGGGCGCGCATCTCGGGATTGATGGGTCCCGAACGTTCGTTGACGCCCGATCCGTAGATTCCGATATGAGAATGGGTGTCGATCAATCCGGGCATCAGAACCTTGCCCGTCACATCGCGACGTTCGGCGTCAGCGGGCAGCGTGACCGAGGCTTTGGGTCCGACCGCCTGGATCTTCCCGCCCTGCACCAGAAGGACGCCATCCTCGATCGGGTCACCGGCGATGGGGAGGATGCGACCGCCGACGAAGGCGATGGGTTTCTCCTGGGCGGCTGCGGTCAGGACCGTGGAGGCGACGAGCAGGATGAGCAGGAATCCGAATCCCAATCGGGGACGAGGCAGACCGTTCGGAATCGACATCCCCGATTGATCTCCGCAACCGATGCGGCTTCAAGCGAATTGCGGGGGCGGGCGGTTGAAATGGCTTACTTCGCTCCTCAATTCTCAAGCAAACCTCGTGCGGCATCGAATACGTATTGATGTTTGAAACTGCGAGACACCTTTTCATTTGTATGTCCAGACACCTTGAACCGAAGGCGATGCCCGTTTAGCCACTTACTGGCTTCAAAATAGGAATGTCCGCTGAGCTCTTTCGAGGAAATGGACGTTCTTGACCGGACGCAAAGATCTCTGAGTGACGTGAGCGCTACCGAGTTGGTAGCCGAGCAAATCAGAATGTCCGAAATGTCGCTCCCTGACCAATCGGTCAGCGCGATCCGAGAACTATCCCGAGACCAAAGTACGTCACAATGGCGACCAAACCTTAAGAGTTTGAAAACTCCACCGTGGCTGTCGGTCAACACGATCGAATGCCGCAAACCGTCAGGTTGAGCCTCGGAGGTTTCGCAGCTCAATTTCCATCTTCCATCCGGTGACTGACTGGAGCGAGGGGAAGGAAACTGAAACCCGGCTCCGAATACCGGCACCGTCAAAAAGAGAGTCAGGAACAGCGCCAGAACGTTCATTTCGGTCCATTTCCTCCTTCAACAGAACAACGCCGCAAATCGGAGGCCGCGCAGGCTGACGCCGAGGCCGGGGAGTTGGAATGTCCGGATCACGGCTTCGTAGATGGCTGCGCCGGTCAGGATCACGTCGGCGCGTTCGGGCGGGAGGCCGGGCAATTGACGCCGTTGATCGAGTGGCAACGACCACAGGCGGGTGACCAATCTGGAAAGGTCGTCGGGGCTGAAGCAGGTTGATTCGATGAGGTCCCGATCGAAGTCACGGTGACCGCGATGGATGAGGGCCAGCAGCGCGGTGCTGCCGCCCACGCCGACGGTGCGATCGGGTGGGGGCCCGGCACGGAGCGCAGCACTGAGCGACGGGGCGACTTCGCGTTCGAGAAAGGCTGCCAGATCCGCCCGGCAGGCATCGAGAGCCGCGGCGTCGGGGGCATCGCCGGGCTGGATCCGTTCGAGCCAGCGGACACTGCCGAGCGCGACGCTGGCGCGGAATTCAGCGTGGCCGCCGGTTCCGAGAATGAATTCCGTGCTGCCGCCGCCGACATCGAGAACCAGGATGCGTTCGCGGGACCAACCGGGCGTCGAAGCCACTCCGGCGAAGGCCCATTCCGCTTCGGTGTCACCAGAAATGACTTCGGTTTCGAGTTGGGCGGCGGATCGGATCGCGCCAAGTAATGCATCCGCGTTCAACGCATCGCGGGCGGCGGAGGTGGCCACGACGCGGACGGAGACCGCGCCTGAGTTCCGTGCGAGATCAGCGAACCGGGCGACCGCGTCGGCGGTGGCCTCAATCGCAGCCGGCTGGAGCCGCCGTGTATTGTAAAAACCGCGGCCCAGCCGGGTTTGTTCACTCTTCTCCCAAACGGGGACCACTTCCCGCCCGTTGGCTTCCGCGAGCAGGATCTTCACGGAATTGGTGCCCACATCGATGATGGCGCGGAGCGGCATGTGTCCGCCGATTGGACGGTAGAATCCGATGGGGGGGAAGACTGTTTCGGCTCTCGTCACTGGCGTGGGGGAAAGTTGGTGGCCGGAGGCGTACAGATACGTTATGCTGGGGCTCTCATGAATTGGCATACGTGGATCTGGGTTTATCTCGCGCTGCTCCTGGTGGGTGGTCTGATCGGGTTTCTCAAGGCGGGGAGCAAGGCGTCGCTCATCGCCTCGATCCTGTTCGCGATCCCCCTGATTCTAACCGTGGTCCTCGGAGGCCCCGTCAACCTGGCCCTGGCGTTCCTGGCGATCCATTTCGTGTATTTCGCGATGCGATTTGTCCGGAAGAAAAAGTTCATGCCCGGCGGGTTGCTGGCGGTGGCATCCCTCGCGGTTGGGTTGGTGGTGTTCTTCTCGACCCGCCCCTGAACTGTTTCCGCTGGTCCTCGGGATTTGATTCCCTGGGTGGCCGACCCTCCAGGATTGACCGCGCATTCCCATGCCGAATACCGCTCTTCCGGTCTGGCAGTTGCAGGATTCCATTCTGCGCGCGTTGACCGATGGCAACCAACTGGTCCTGGTCGCCGCCACCGGCTCGGGCAAGACCACCCAGGTTCCGCAGATGCTCCTGGATGCCGGTCTGGCCGGTTCAAAACGAATCGTCATCCTCCAGCCCCGACGGGTCGCTGCGCGCACCGTCGCCACGCGCGTCGCCTGGGAGCGCAACGGAGTCCCTGGAGGCGAGGTCGGCTATCAGGTCCGGTTCGATGACCGCCTGTCCGACGCCTCCCGCCTGTGTTTTGTCACCGAGGGCATTCTCCTGCGCTGGCTCCAGGATGACCGCGAACTGAGCGATATCGGGATCCTTCTGTTCGACGAATTCCACGAACGAAACCTGCTCAGCGATGTGGCGCTGGCGGTGGTGAAGGATCTTCAACGAACCCGTCGTCCAGATCTCAAGATCGTGGTGATGTCGGCCACATTGGATGCCGGACCGGTGGCGGAGTATCTCTGCGCGTCCGGTGAACGCATCGAAGTCGTCACGGCCGACGCGCAACGGCCCGCGGCTCCGGTGCTGGTGTCCGATGGACGGGTTTTTCCGGTGGCGCATCGGTGGGCGGAGTATGGCGATCAACGCCCGCCGTCGGAACAGGCCGCCGACGCCGTGGAACGTATCGTGGCCAACGGGGATCCGGGGGACATCCTGGTGTTCATGCCGGGCATGGGAGAAATCCAATCCACGATCAATGCCCTGCAATCGGCCGCGTTGGGCGAACGCTGCCTGTTTCTGCCGTTGCACGGTGATCTGTCTCCGGAAGATCAGGACCGCGCCTTTCAACCGTCCGACCGTCGGAAGATCGTGGTGGCCACCAATGTTGCCGAGACCAGCGTGACGATCGATGGGATCTGTCACGTGGTGGATTCGGGACTGGCCCGGGTGGCCCGCTACGATGCCGAGCGGGGAATCCAGACGTTGACCGTCGAGGAAATCAGCCGGGCGAGTGCGGATCAACGGGCGGGAAGGGCTGGACGGACGGCACCGGGAACCTGTTGGCGTCTGTGGACGGAAAGCAGTCATTTGAATCGCCCGGCGAAGAATACTCCGGAGATCCAACGGGCGGACTTGGCCGAAGTGGTGTTGTTGTTGCATTCGCTCGGGATCCGGCGGGCGGCAACCTTTGACTGGCTGGATCGTCCGGATGTCGAGGCGGTGGAACGGGCGGAGCGGTTGTTGACCGTCCTTGGCGCGCTGGTGCCGGCGGGGGATGCGGGCGGCGAACTGACGGCGATCGGGCGGAAGATGTTGCGGCTCCCGATGCATCCACGGTTTTCACGGATGCTGGTGGAAGCGGCCCGGCGTGGATGTGTTCCCGCGGCGGCTCAATGCGCGGCGTTGGTCAGCGGGCGCGATTTGCTGATGCGACCGGGCCGGGATGACGCCCATCTCAAGGAGGCCCGCGAATTGTTCGAAGGCAGTTCCGGGAGCGATTTCCACACCCTCATGCGGGCGCAACAGTTTGCCCGCAACAGCCGGTTTGATCCGGGCCAATGCCGGCGGCGCGGCGTTCACGGTCAGACGGCGCGGCAGATCGAAGACACCTTCCGGCAGGTGATCGAGATCGCCGGACGGGAAGGACTCGACGAGGCGGGCGAGGAACCCTCCGACGATGCGTTGGCGCGCTGTCTTCTGGCGGGATTTATTGATCAACTGGCGGTCCGGCGCGACACCGGTTCGCTGGAATGCCTGCTCACCGAAGGCCGTACCGGAACCCTGGTGCGTGAAAGCGTGGTCGACGCGCCGTTGTTGGTCGTCGCCTCGCTGCGGGAAGTGGACGGTCGTGCCGGGCGGATGACGTTGCTGGCCATGGCGACGGCGGTGAAGCGTGAGTGGATCGCCGAGATGTTTCCCCAGCATGTCACCACCACGCTCGATCATGTCTTTGACCGGACTCACAAACGCGTTGCCGCCATCCGGCAGATCCGGTGCCTGGGATTGATCATCGGGCAGGAACATCAGCGCGACGTCGATCCGGCAGCCTCGGGACGGATTCTGGCGGACGCCTTCAGCCGCGGCTGGTTCGATCTGCCCAAGCTGGATCACGAACTCAAGCAGTTCATCGCCCGCGTCAAACTCCTGGTCCAGGCGAGGCCGGAGTTGGAGTTCCCCGCATTCGACGGAACCGCGTTGCTCCGTGCGCTGGCCTCGGCGTTTGAAGGACTGACATTGGTGAAGGAGGCGCAGGCCGCCGAACTTCGGCCGCATTTCCGCCGGCATCTGGCGCCCGAACAACTTGGGTGGCTGGACGAGTTGCTGCCGCTGTCGATCCCGGGTCCAGAAGGGCGTCCGCTCAAACTGTCTTACGTCGAGACGGCGGAAGATGAAGACGAGCTTCCGGTGCCGTCGGTACAGATCAAACTCAGCGAGGGCTGGGCGATGAAGGAGCATCCGCGACTGGCGGAGGGACACGTTCCGGTGCGACTATGGCTGATGTCACCCGACGGCAAACGCATCGACGGAACCACCGATTTCCCCGCATGGAAGGCAACCGCCTACCCCAAACTCCGCGCCGCCATCAAAACGAAGTATCCCGGCCTGCTCTGGCCCTGAGTGAACAATTGAAAACGGATGTAGACAGAATGGAACGGAGTGAGTCGAAGCCGATCCTCTCTATAAAAATCCGTGAATCCGTGTCCGCTTCCCTGTTTCGAGTCGTTTCGGTTCACGCCGAGCACGGTGCCAGGATGGCGTCGGTCATTCCGTGTACGATCTTCTTGTCCGACGGCACCACGGTCGCGAGGACACCCCCCAACGACGGCCGCGCCGCATCGCCGTCGCCGCTGACGAAATAATACGGACACAACCGGACCCGTCCCGGCATCGCCACCGGTAGATCCGAGGCGGCATCAAGGTAGGTGGACTCCACCACCCGCGGACGATGGAACCGCTGCAGGATGTACGGCGACTGCGGGAAGGCGGCCAAGGCGGCGTCCACGGCGGCGCTCCATTCCGCGGTGCTCAGATCGCTCCCGAGATGCACTCCGCGGGCACCCCAGGCGTTCGCGTTGAACCCCGAGACCTTGAGGATGAGATCCCGTTCCTTTTGGCTGAGTGCCTTCAATTGTGACCAGTCGGTGAGGTCGAGCCCGGGATAGGCGGCCTGGGGTGGCAACGGCGTTGGATCGAGCACCCAGGTTTGCGGAATGACCTTCAACAAGCGGTTGAAAAACGCCTCGCCCAACTCCTGGCGCCAGAACGATCGCAGGTTTCGATTCCAAAGCAGGGCGAACAGCAACTTCTCCTCGAAGATGGGCTTGGGCGGCGGCGTCACCCGCACGGTGCGCTCGGCCGCCTGCGCGAAGAGGGCGGTGGCACTGGCAATGTTGGGCAGATCGAACAACTCGAAGAAACGATACGCCGCATCGCCGGATTGGAATCCGGTGAAAGCGGTGTCACGGACCACGAAACGCTCCCGCCCCAATTCACCGGCCAGCCAATCCATCTCCGGCCGATAGCCCGCGGATTCCTCGGAAACCACGAGGTGCACCTGCGCGGCATCGCCGAACAGGGAGGCAAAACCGTGCTTCATTCCGTCTGTTCCACCGATGACTCCGGGCGTGTCGTTCGGATCGATCCCAGCCGCCGCGGTGTACGTTTGGTTGAGCCACTGGGTCAGCCCAATACCGCCGGGCACCGAGTCGAGTTCGCTGATCGCATAACCGCCTTCGGTCAAAAGGATGTCCGGACGAATAACCCGGGGGGTGTCGGACTTGAAGGTGGGATGACGTTGAAGGGCGATGAGGTCGGCCGGTTTTCCCTGGTCCAGCAGGTGCGCGATCCATTCGGGTGACTTGCCATCAACGCTCCGGCGATAGAGCAGATTGACCGCCCGATAAAACTGGAGAAGCACCCGTCCCAGCGATTCGAGATCCGCGGCGAGAGCAGTGCCGATCGGAAATGGAGTGGGTGAGGTTCGCCAGGTCTGGCCGGCGAACAATCCGCCCGCGGGAAGGGCCTCGCGGATGAATCGCGCACGAGCGGCGGCGGTCGATGCGGAGATCGCGTTCAAAGAGGTCGTCAGGCTAGAAGGCGCCGGGTCAGGGGTCAAATGACGGCACGCCGCGCGGGGTCCGGGCTTCATTGGGAAAGGATCCCGGCCCCCTATTTCTTTCGCAGAGTGAAATAATCGCGGACCTGTCCCTGGCTCCCGACGAAGGTGACTTTGAGATCGTGGGCGTCGACATCCACCGCCACCGATCCGAGTTTGTTCAGCGAAAGATACATCGCCGGATGATTGAGTTTTCCACCGCTCGCCTGGCCAGCGCTTCCGGTCACCACGTACACCGCGCCGCCATGGGGGGCGGTGCTCAACGGTTTCTCGTAGGGACCGTTTCCATCCGGGCGGCCGTCGCCGTGGTTGAGGATCATGGAGGGCTGAAGGTTGGTGCTCGATCCGTAGTGACCGTCGAGCAGGAAGGTTCGCTCGTAGTCGTGGCTGTGGCCGGTCAGGACGAGGTCGACGCCTCCCTGTTCCAGGATCGGTAGGATGTTTTCCCGCATTTCCACGAGACGCCCGCCGCTGTCGGTGCGTTTGTCGGAATCGTGGACCCCTTTGCTGTAAGGCGGGTGATGAAAGAAACAGATGATCCAATCGCGCGCCGTCGCGGCGAGATCGGCCCGGAGCCAGGTGGCCATCAGGCCGCCGGTGCTTCGATCGGTGTCCTGGGAATCCAGACAGACGAAGTGAACGTGGGCGAAGTCGAAGGAATAGTAGGCCTCGGTGCCGCTCGGGAGACCGCCCGATTGCCCCAAGGTTGGCAGGGTGAAGACGTCGTAATAGACACCGGACTGGGTCCCGGAATTGGCGCTCATCGCGTCATGATTTCCAAGGGTCGGCCAGAGCGGATTCCTGCGGTGTTCGGCGGCGTACATGTCGAACACGACTTTGCCGTACTCCTTGTCGGTGCCGGTTGCATAAGCGTTGTCGCCGAGCATCAACCACACGTCCGGCGGACGATCACCCGCCCACCGGTAGAATCCGTCCCGAACCGCGATCTGATTGGTGTTCCCGGTTCCGGGATCCCCCAACGCCCAGATCCGAACCGGCCGGGGCGGACCCGCCGGGGGTGGCGTGACAAAACTGAAGGTCATGCCCGGATCGGTGAGCCATTTGTTGGTGGCCGTGCCGATCTTGTAAAAATAGCGGGTCGCGGGTTTCAACCGGTTCAATTGGACCACGTGATCCACGAGAATGCCGGCATGCACCGCCTGGTTGGTGATGGTTTCGAGGGAGGTTCCGTAGCGGACAAATCCGCGTGTCGCCGGATCGGTTCGCCAACGCACGAGCATCGAGGTTGGGGCGCCTTGTTGAAGGTACGGTCCACGCGTCAGTTTGTCGGCTGCCCGTGCGAAGTCGCCGGCTTGGGACATTCCGGCGAGAGTCAGGAGGAGGAACGTCAGGCGGTGAAACCCGGCACGGGACGAATCAAACGGGACGGTCATGGGTGCGCGTCGGAGACGGATGGGGTGGTCGGGGGTGAGCCCGGAGAGTGCAGGTGTTTTTCGAGATCACGGCGCAGTTCGACCATGGCGAGAGTCCGCTGCAACCGGTCTGGAAGAAGTTCGATGGCTTCGACTGCGGAATGAAACGCCGTGGCGGCTTCGGTGCGGCGGCCCGCTTCTTCCAGCAGGATTCCCCGGCGGAACCACCATTGCTCCTTCCGTTCGCTGACCTCGCGGATGGCGTCGACTCGTTTCACCGCGGCTTCGGTTCGGCCCAGGCGGACCTCCAGTTCGATCGCGGCGAGTTGCAACGTCGGGACCGGGCCGATCAGTTCCAGCCCTTCATCCAGGCTGGCGAGGGCCATGCGGGTGGCCTCCTTGGAATCTGGTCCGGCGGCCAGGACCGCCTTGGAACGTTCGACGAACCATTCCGGCCGCGGTTGCCGGCTCCAATGGATCGCGGTGTTAAAGCAGGGGATTGATTTTCCGGGCTTTCCCTGGCCCACCCACGCGCGGGCGAGCAGCAGGTTGGCCTCGATGTGATGCGGACGCTCCGCCACCGCCGCTTCCAGCCAGGGGACGGCCGCGGCTGGATTCCCGGCGTCCAATTCCAGCCGACCCAGCCGGAATCCCGGTTCGATGTCGGTGGTTCGCAGCGTTCGCGCGTGTTCGAAATCGGCCCGGGATTCCGCCCAGGAACCGTGAAGTCGTTGGAGTTCTCCGCGGCGTAACAGAAGGTCGAAATCGTCGGGATGCGCGGCCAGTTGAGCGGAAACTTCGATCAACTGTTCATGCAGCGCTCCGTGGGCGTGCGCGGGAATCGTGAGACGATGGCTGCAACCCAGAATCAACAGCACCGCGGCGATCCAGGAAGGTCCCGGACGGATCCGCTGGCGTTGCGCCTGGTCGGGAAAAGTCATCAGGGCGGCGGAAGCGAAATGCTGCCTTCGAACACAAACGTGGCCGGACCGTTGAGCCGGACATTCTGAAACCCTGCGGAAGTGGTCTCGAAATGAACCTCGAGTTCGTCGCCACCCTGGACCACCACCCGCACCGGTGAGGTGAATCCATGGACCCGGCTGCTCACCAACGCACTGGCAGTGACACCCGTGCCGCAGGCCAGGGTCTCGCCTTCGACCCCGCGTTCGTAGGTTCGGACCCGGATGAAATTCGGGCCCTTCACTTCGACGAAATTCACGTTGGTGCCGCGCGGCTTGAAGTGTTCGTGAAAACGGAACTCGCGTCCGAGCGCCTGAACCATGGCCTGATCTGCATCGGACACGTACACCACGGCGTGCGGGACGCCGGTGTTGAGGGAATGCACGGTGAACAGGCCGGTCGTGGTCCGGACCTCTTCGCCCAGTCGCAAACTCTGCGGTGGAGTGAGCGTCACGGTCACCCGGTCGTCGTGGAAGGTGGCGGCAATGACGCCCGCGGCGGTTTCGAAGGAGGTCCCGCCGGTGACGCCGGTCAGCCGTTGAATGTAGCGGGCGAAACAGCGCGCCCCGTTGCCACACATTTCGGCGTCGGAACCGTCGGAATTCCAAAACTGCCAGGCCCAGTCCGCCTTGCCCGACCGACAGGGCACCAGGAGCATGAGTCCATCCGCACCAATGCCGAACTGCCGATGACACAGTCGGGCGACCTCCTCACGGGAGAGGGAAAGCGCACCGGAACGGTTGTCGGCCACGATAAAATCGTTGCCAGCTCCGCTCATCTTGACGAACTCGAGACGCATGGCGGACAGAGTAGTCGGCGGGATCGCGGAAACAAGATCCCTCAATTCAAGCAGGCAGCCCGCGTGCGGCGGCCTTCCGAAGCGCTCTCAGCGATTCCGGTGGGCGAAAGTTTTCGGACCGACCCAGCGGGTGTTGTACCGCTCGTGCAACGCGTCACTTGGGAATGCCGGCCGGACTTCACTGCTGTAAATCTGATCGTCCATCCCGTGCCAGGGCAGGGGTTCCACGGTGTCGCCGTGCACGACGTGATAGTCGGCATCCTTGTCCCAGCCGGACAGGTCGAGGAAGTAGTCGCGGACCGTCTCCGCCGAATGTCGGGGCAACGCAGTAGCCTCGAATTCGAGGGTGAGTTCGTCGCCGCCCGCCACCAGCGCTAGGCCGTTGTCCCGCGTGGAAACAAGATCGTCCACCGGACCATAACGCGTCACCCATCCGGACGGTGTGATGACCCAGTTGGCGCGGGATTGAACCCGGTCGTAAACCGGTGTCAGTGGCGCGGTCCAGGGGAGCTCGGCGAACGCGCTGTACCCGCGCCAGTGCAAATCCGTGCGAACGGGCGGCAGTGCCACAAATCGCGCGGGTTCAATTCGGGAAAACAGGGCGACCCGGTCCCAGTGCAGTTCGAAGGCGGCCGACAATCGAAGGCGACGTGTTCCCGGCGGCAACTTGCCGGACAGATCGACCACAAACGATTTCGTCTTTCCGGCCGGTGCGCCGACGGTAACCGACACCGGTTGCCAGCCTGCCCCGGTTTCGGCCTCGAGAACCGGGAACGGGAACGGAAGATCGGTGCGATGCCCGGCGGCGATGTTTGCCATGCCACCGCCGAAACGCAGCCATCCGGTCAATGCCAGCACCGGATGCGCCACTTCGTCCAGAGGTCCGAAATCGAGGACGACGCCGTGAGGTTCGGCCAGACCGCGGTAGTGGGTGCCAAGCAGTTTTGCGGGCGAGACGCGGTCTTCATCCACCTCCTGCAACGCGCGTGTCACTTCGGCGCCTTCCAATGTCCACGCGCCTCGGAGCGGAATACGACCGGCGACTTGCATCAGGTCCGGAGTGGGAAACGGTTTTCCAGGAAACAGGCGTCCGGCCGAATGCACTTCCGTGCCGACCGGATGATCCACCACCAACATCCGGGCGTGATCGAGGTAAAGCACTTCGCGTAATTCCTCGGTGATGCGCAGTTCGAAACGACCGTTCCGCGGCAGCAGATCGGATTCGCCGCCGATCCAGACCCGTTCCTCGCTGTCAGCCTCGATCATCCGGCCCGGCGCGAGGGGAAGCCCCATCGGTGCCGCGCCGAGGAGATCGGTGACAAAACGATTGCTGTGGCCATTCCAAGCATACAAATAGGGGCAGGAACCGGTCGGCAGGATGAATTCAAACACCGTGCGGACCTCTCGCGGATTGACAGCGACTTCAACATCGTCCTGGCGCGCGTCGAACCATCGGATGCTCACTGAATCCAGGCGCTGACGTTTCCCGATCCCGATTTCCACCGGCAGCGTTTGGACGGTGCGAAGTCCGTGCCATCCGCCCGCCGACAGTTCCACCTTCACTCCGAGCGCACTGGCGTTGGACCGGTTGCCGAGCAGTCGAAGTTTGAGCAGGTTGTTGGCGTTCCCGCCGTCGTTCCGGAACATCCGAAGTCCCGATTCGCCCGTTTCCACGATGAAATCGATGTCGCCGTCATTGTCGAAATCGGCCATCGCCAGTTGAACGACGTTTGAGCCGGCCAGGACTCCCAGCCCGAGGTCGGCGGTGATTTCGTGGAACCCAGCGTTACCCCGATTGCGCCAGACCCGGATGCCGTCCTCGCCCCAACCCACGAGATCCAACCATCCATCATTGTCGATATCCACGGCCTTCAAATGCCGCAGATGATGGCCCCGGGCCGGCAACCGAATCGGCTCGCGCAGTCCGCCGAAAAAAACGTCGATGGATTTTTCGGCGAGCAGGGCGACGTCGTTGCGCAAATCGTTGTTGAAGTCGCCGACTGCAACCGCCGTGGCTGCGGGCCAGTCCGCAGGCGTGTTCGTCGGCGTCAAACCGGTCACCCGAACATTTCCGAGCAGCAGCGGCGGTCCGGTCTTCCGGGTCAACACCACGTCGGGCAGGTCGTCGTTGTTCCAGTCGTCGACGGTGACGCCCGCGATTTCGGTCGGACCGCCGCCGGGTTGCTTGCGTTCGCGGAAACTGCCGGAACCGAGATTGGTGAAGCTACGCAGATGGCCGTCCGCGGTGACCAACAACAGACCCAACTTGCCGGAGAAATCGAGGTCCGCGAGCGCACCCGACACACCCTGCGCCGCTGCCGCTTTGAGTCCGCTGAACGCCGTCACATCGGTGAACATCCCGTTGGTGGCGAACTTGAGCACCGTCAATCCGTTGGTTCCGATGAGGACGGCATCTTCGTAGCGATCATTTTGCAGATCACCGATCAGGACTTCGGAAACGCCGGTCGCTGTCGGGATCGGATTCGGGTCCAGCCTCGGACGAAAGACTCCGTTGGAATTCCAGAGCAACTGGACCCCCTCGGGGCCGGCGACCAGCAGATCATTCCATCCACGACGATTGATGTCCATGACGCCAAAGGCACCCCGCGGACGTGAAGCCGCAGGACCGAAGGCCGTCTCGGTCGTCTCGACAAAGCGGATGTTGATTCCGATGCGCAACGGTTGCTCCAACGGAAACGGGGCGACGATCTCGGTATATTTGCAGCGCTCGTACAGGCTTGGGTTGTCGGCGGCCTGGCTCTTGCCGGCGGCGATCCGCTGATGCTCGGCGAGAGCCGCCGCGGCCGCTTCCCGTTGACCCAGACGCTGCAAAACCTGGCTCAGCAGGTAATGCGCGGCCGGATGATTGGTCTCGAATTGCACCACCTCCCGAAATTGCTCGGCTGCCTCTTCAAATCGGCCCCAGCCTTGGAAGGCGCGGCCGAGTTGGAAGCTCACCGGATTGATGGAACGATCCACCGCCTTGGACTGCTGCAAGGATTGCACCGCATTCGAATAGCTGCCCTGGCGCAGCCAGGAACAACCGAGTATGAAATGGGCCGCGCCATTGCCGGGATCGAACTGGAGCACCTCGGCTGCATGCGCGGCGGCCTGGGCCGGTTGGTTCGCCAGGAGGAGGGCATTCGCCAGATTCAACTGGGCATCCGGATTTGCCGGATTCATAGAGAGAGCGCTTTGAAATGCCGCGATCGCCTTCTCCGGGTCGCCCTTGTCGTAAAAGGTTTTTCCCGAGGCCATCGCCTGCGCGAAGGCTTCATTGGCCGCGCCCTCGGTGGACCCACCGCGTGTCCGGGACCACCACCATGCTCCGGCCAGGATCGCGCCGATCACCACGAATGCCGTGCCCATGTAGAGGGCGGCACCGGCTTTTGATCGCGGTCGAGGAGCATCCATATTCAGACGCTGATCCTAGGCAAAGCAGCCCGCGGATGCCCGAAAAAAGGGGCGGGAAGTGCAGCGGTTGGGGTCAGATGAAAATCGGGTGCAGGTTCGGCCGGTTCCGGCGGGTAATGGCGGTCGTGGTCGCCCATTTCGGTGCTTTTCAAATCGCACTCACTGTGCCACTAATCACAAACAGTTGTTCCCACTTGTCGTGACTCCTGAAACCCATCGATCTGTCCACGGCGGTCGTTCTCTGGATTCGACGCTGGCTTTCACTCTGATCGAACTGTTGGTGGTGATCGCGATCATCGCCGTCCTCGCCGGGATGCTGTTGCCGGCTATGGCCCGGGTGAAGGAGAAGGCGCGCCGCACTGCCTGTCGTAGCAACATGAAGCAATTCGTTGTCGGATTGCATGTTTATGCCAATGACAATGCCGGCTCGTTGATCCTCGGAAACAGTGCGAATCGACCCGGCCTCGAGCGCCAGCCCGGTGCGGAGAACACGCCGATGTTGTCCCACACCAACCACTACCTGCTCAAGCAGGTGCTGGGGAATGATGGCGTCGTCATTTGCCCAAATCTCGGACCCCGGTTCTCGTCTTCCAACGGCTGGAGCGAAATGGGCTACGGATGGGTGATGGGGTATCACTACCTTGGAGGACGCGCTGGAACTCCGTGGCTGCAGGTCGGCTCCGCGGACGCGACCTGGATCTCGCCGCAAACGGTCAATGAAACAACCAATTACCTGGTGCTCGCCGACCTGAATGCCTGGTGCACCAGCACCGCGGAATCCTTCGCGCCGCACGGCAGATCAGGCCTGAGCAAGCAGAATGATCGCGTTGGCCGCGATCGCATGGCCGACGAATCGGATTTCCTCAACGGCGGCATGGGGCAGACGGCCAAGGACATCGGCGCGGCCGGCGGCAATGAAGCGTTTCTGGATGGATCGGCCGCCTGGGTTCCCATCAAGAAAATGAAGCAATATCGGGGCTCAGGCGGTTGGGGCGATCAGGGCTGTTTCGGTTCCTGGTAGCGGTGCGTTGGAATCGCCGGCCGGGTTTCCACCGCATCCGAGGCGTGTTTCCCTTGTGTCCCGGCGTTGATCTGATGCCCTTGCGGACATGCGCTATGTCATGCGGCAGAAGTTCTGGAGCTGGGGCGACACCTATAAAATCCAGGACGCCGAAGGCCGCGAAGCCTTCATCGTCAAAGGCCGGGTGTTCAGTTGGGGCGACAAACTTTCCTTCCAGGATTCCGCTGGTGAAGAAATCGCCTTCATCCGCCAGCGGCTCCTGCATTGGGGACCGACTTACACCATCGAACGCGAAGGCCGGGTCGTGGCCGAGGTCCGCAAACACCTGTTCACCCTGTTGCGCTGTAAATTCACCGTCGATGTTCCCGGACCGGATGATTTCGAGGCGACCGGAAACCTCCTCGACCGCGAATACCGTTTCGAGCGGCACGGCCAAACCGTGGCCGAAGTGAGCAAACGCTGGTTTACCCTGACCGATACTTACGGCATCGAAATCGCCGACACCGAGGATCCGATTATCCTGCTCGCAGCAACAGTGATCATCGACCTCGTCTGCCACGGCGACGACGGGAAGCATCGGTAGAGGGACGGTCTTTTGTGGAGTGCGGTGGCAGAGCGAAGCGTCGACACCGCTATCGAGCCCGGATGTTGCGAAACACCGCCGGTGCACCGCT
>CAIVQB010000142.1 GCA_903907925.1 uncultured Verrucomicrobiota bacterium | reverse complement strand
GCGGCGTATTCGCCTGGGCTCGAGAGATTCCCGGAAGTAAAGGTCTTCGATGCCTTGAGCAGCAAGTCCCACCAGCGCTCCGGCACCGATGGCGATGGCGTCATCGATCCCCGCCCATTGCCCAGTTGGATCCGTCTTATCGAGCGGATCATTGCCGACATATGTGTAGATATTGAGGTCATCGATGTAAGGTTCTCGGTCCCTCGTGGACGGTGACTCCGCCGCGGCGGATCGCGTCAACGACTGACAGTACTGCTGTTCGTGTATAGGCCGATAGCGGAACCCAGCATGTGCCGCCAGATTTGAATTCGATCTCGACCAACGGCCGTGGCCGGCCGTCGAACCCATAAAGCCCTGACAGCAGACGAACACTGCTGATGCTCGCGAACTCTATATCTAGTTGCCTTTTGACGCAGTATCGAGTGAATCGCGCTGAGAGCGTGTTGGCCGTAACGGTTATTTTCGTATAGCGGACCGATCTGGAGGCAACAAAGAGCGACAACGGCAAACAAATCAAAAAACTGCGCAAGAAGTCCGCTCGGCTAACGACGTCTGAGGGCTCGAAGAAGCCAGATACAAATATCGCCAGCGGAATCGCCATGGCGCATGCCACGCTATACATAAGTGCGTTCGCGCCCGGACCTGGTCGTAACTCCACGGGAACGCTACCTAACACAAATGGTACCGAGCAGGCATGGATCGACTATTGGACTACTTGATGACCAAGAACCGGAGCGCAATGAATTTACGGCATCCTCAAGCATACCTACCCCCACAGTTGCCGCACCTGTCACAGCAGCTTCAGTTCCAATTCGCCCCGAGTCACCAACGACGCCGGCTGTGACACCTTTGCCAACGGTCGACGCGCTAACGCTCTGTACTGTTCCATTGGTCAGCTTTGTCTGCGCCGTCTTCGCAACAGCGTCGAAAGAATTCCTTCCTGAAGTTACGCCGGCGACACCTACCTTACCAACCTTATCGAGCACTCCACCGGTTACTGCGCCAATTCCGGTTTTCACTGCAAGCTCTGTCTTATTGAACCCTTGCTGCTTGCCAGAAATGTTAGACACGAGTTGCTTGGTCGCGTTTCCAGCCGCGCCACCGGCGGCACCTGCCAGCACCGGGTTGCCCGAAAAGCCGAGAACTGCGCCAGCGACGCCGCCGCCTACGAATGCCCCAGCGTATTCGTCGAACGATGAGTGCTCGCCCGCGATCAGATCCGCTCCAACCTGAACTATAACGCCTCCAATACTACCGGCAATGGCTCCGATGCCGGCAGTAAAGCAATTGAGGCAATTGCCACTCGGATCGGTCCCATCTACCGGAGCATTGCTAACGTATGTGTACAAATTCAGGTCCGGCCCATATCCCACAGGATCAGTCTGCAGGAACCTCCCCAGCTGCGGCGAGTAATATCTGGCTCGGTAGTAGTACAACCATGATCGCGCCGACGCGATTCGTAGCCACAGGGCGACGATCCCGGATGCGATGAGCAGCAAAGCAGCTAAAGAGCCGGATGCATTTCTGCACCCGCGGCGCGAGGCCTTGTGCAAGTGTTGGCCGGGCGGCGGTAGCAGTCAAGAATCGGACGCCACTACATTGACTTGGAGTCCTTCGGGCTGTTCGCGATCGAAGCCTTTGACGTACATTCCAACGCGGACGCGGCCAACTTCATAACCGCGGACCACTCGGAATCCGCAATAAACGCGTGTGCCGGCACGTCACCTAATCGATTCAACATTCCCACTAGAGCTTTGCAAAGAGCGGCGATTCGATCAGCCTCTACAGTGTTTTCCAAGATTCGGCCGACTTCCGAGTACGGCGCTTTTCCTAGATCGGTGTCGTCGAACAGAAAATGGAAGACCTCGTCTATCCCCGATACATTTGGGGCATCCTCGCTGTCAATCCAAAGTCGCTTCTGAATGGTACCGTCAGACAATTCTCCCAATAGAGCGATCATCTCCCGGCGTTTGCTCGCGATTGTTTGCGTTGACATCTTACGCCGTCCTAGTCAATGAGTTTCAAAGAAGCTTTTCAGCCAGTCAACTAACGGAATATGAGCGTCTGGCGTCGACGCGGGCTTCGGAGCGTCGATGGGATTGCCTGTCGAATCCACCGTCTCCCCATTCTTCTGCTCGACTACGTGGTCGGGTCGCTGGGATGGGAGCTCGTGATCGGGATTGCCCTTATCAACGCGAACGCGGTTGCCCTTAGGATTCTCCGGGTCCTCGAATCGACTGCCAGTACCCTTCACGGAGAGGGCGCCGTCCCCGCGCGGATCAAGGTCAAGGTGCCCGGGTTGGGGATGTAGGGGGCTGTGCCGAATGAGGACGGAATTGAGAGCGAGCCTTAGTTTGACCGGCCTGCATTAACTGATCCAGTTCTGATGTCTGTTATGCAACGTTCCGAGTCTCTCTGATTATCTTCCTCACCGTCAAATCAGCCACAGTCGTCTCCGGCGCGGGCGGCCGATAGCCGAGCGTGCTGTGGGGCCGG
>CAIVQB010000141.1 GCA_903907925.1 uncultured Verrucomicrobiota bacterium | reverse complement strand
CTTTCTGATCCACGGCTTGCAGGATACCAGCCTCCAGATTCCACGTCACTCAGACACAAGCCGCCGACTAGTCGAGCCCGCCGGCGTGCTGAGAGCAGAAAGCTCGCGCCGACGGGCGGGTGGACTCCCCATTCCTCGAAGCACCCACACAAACTCATCAGGAGCCACCTATAACCACGAACGGTATATTGCGCAGGCGGTGATGAGTGTCTTGAACCAGCAGACCACGTTCCTGTTTGAGGTTGTCGTCGGGGACGATTGTTCGACCGATGGAACCCGCGACATCCTGCGGGAGTTGGCGGCGAAGAATCCCGATCGACTGCGGTTGCTGTTTCACGAGAAGAATCTGGGCCAGTGCGGCAAGCTGAACCTGGTGGCGACCATCGGGCAGTGCACGGGCGACTATGTGGCGCTGCTGGAAGGTGATGATTTTTGGAACGCGACCGACAAGCTCCAGAAACAGGCGGATTTTCTCGACGCGAACTCCGATTGCTCCGGCTGCTGCCACGACGTGTGGACATTGTTCGCCGATGGACGCATGGATGAGTATCCCCAGCAATTCCCGCCCGATTGCACCCGGCTGGGCCCCGCCGAAGTGCTCGCCTACGGGTTTCCGCTGACCTCATCGATCCTGTATCGCCGCGGGATCTTCGGTCCGTTTCCGGCGTGGTATTTTGACATGGTGATGGGCGACTGGCCCTTGAGTGTGTTGTGCATGGGGCAGAAGCCGTTCGGCTATCTGCATGGCGAACTCCTCAGCACCTACCGCGTTCATCCAGGCAGCTACTGGAACAATCGTCCGCTGGTGAACCGCACGCTGGAAGAGATCAAGGCGTTCGAGGCTTTTGGACGATTTCTGGGTCCGCAGCATCAGCGTCTCGTGCGGTTTCAATTGAACCGGCGCGAGTTCTATCTGGCGTATGGCTACGACGAACTGGGCGATCGACAAAATGCCTGGGCGGCCTATTTCCGGTTTCTTCGCGGCTACCTGCGGCACCGCTCGGTGTCATGGCGGGCGGTGGCGCGGCTGGGATTCAAGCTGGCCGCGCCAGGTCTGTTTGCCTGGTTCAAAACCCGGTTCGACCGCACGCGACAGGCGGGTGGCGTCTAGCGGTGGACGGGTTTTGTAGTGGTCCGGGATTTCATCGATTCCTTGTCGTCAGCCGGGTATCCACCATACTCAACGCCGATTTATTGAACCACATGAACCCTCCCATTCACGTCGCCATTACGGGTGCCGCCGGACAGATCGGATACTCACTTCTTTTTCGCATCGCCTCCGGATCGATGTTTGGACCGTCACAACCGGTCGTCCTGCACCTGATCGAGATCGAGCCGGCGCTGAAGGCGTTGAACGGTGTGGTGATGGAATTGGAGGACTGCTCGTTCCCGCTGCTGAAGGGTGTGGTCGCGACCGCCGATCTGAATGAAGGATTCCGCGGCGTCCAATGGGCGCTGCTGGTGGGCAGTGTTCCGCGCAAGGCCGGCATGGAACGGAAGGATCTTCTCGGCATCAACGGCAAGATTTTCACCGGCCAGGGCCAGGCCATCCAGCGCAACGCCGCCAGCGATGTCCGCACGTTGGTGGTCGGCAATCCCTGCAACACCAACTGCCTGATCGCCATGAACAGCGCTCCGGAAGTGCCGCGCGACCGTTGGTTCGCCATGACCATGCTGGATCAAAACCGCGCCAAGGCGCAGCTCGCACGCAAGGCGGGTGTGGGCGTGGATCAGATCAGCAACATCGCCATCTGGGGGAATCATTCCTCGACGATGTATCCGGATTTCTACAACGCCCGAATCGGTGGCCGGCCGGCCACGACGGCGATTCCCGACGAGGGCTGGTTCAAGGACACCTTCATTCCGATCGTGCAGAAACGCGGTGCCGCCATCATCGAGGCCCGCGGCCTCAGTTCCGCCGCCTCGGCCGCGAACGCGGTGGTCGACACGGTTCGCGCGCTCACCACGCCGACGCATCCCGATGATTGTTTCAGCGTCGCAGTGAACTCGGATGGCAGTTACGGCATCGAAAAGGGTCTGCTGTTCAGCTTCCCCATCCGCAGCGACGGATCGAAGTGTGAAATCATCCCCGGCGTGCCGGTCACGGACTTCAGCCGTTCCAAGATCACCGCCACCGAGAACGAATTGAAGGAGGAGAAATCGCTGGTGGCGGATCTCCTGCCGAAGTGAATCGGTTTCGACCTGTTTGTACCGACTGACCCCTCATCGGCCGTGCAGTGCGGATCGTCCGCTGCACGGCCGTTGTCTTTCCACCGACTATTTCGTGATCCGCGGCGTGTGAGCCCCGGCGAGGTCGGTGGCGACCGATTTGGCGAAGTAGGTCAGGATGAGATCGGCTCCGGCGCGCCGGATCGCCAGAAGCGATTCGTCGCGGGTTTTTCGCAGATCCAGCCAGCCCTTTTCCGCGGCGGCGTGGAGTTGGGCGTATTCGCCGCTGACCTGATACGCCGCGATCGGCAGGGAGGAGGCATCGCGGAGTTCCCGCACGATGTCCAGATAGGGTCCGGCCGGCTTGACCATCAACAGATCGGCGCCCTCCGCCTCGTCGAGCAGGGCATCGGCCAGCGCCTCGCGCCGGTTGGCCGGATTGAGTTGATAGGTGCGTTTATCCAACTGTTTTGTTCCCGCGGCGGCGGCGCTGCCAACGGCTTCGCGAAAGGGTCCGTAGTAGGCCGAGGCGAATTTCGCGGAATAGGCGAGAATGCCGGTTTCGCAATGCCCCGCCGCGTCCAACGCCGCCCGCAATGCCGCCACCCGACCGTCCATCATGTCGCTCGGTGCGACGAAATCGGTTCCGGCGGCGGCGTGCAGCACCGCCATCAAGGCGAGAATGGCCACGGTGGCGTCGTTGTCGACGTCGCCGCCGTCCGCGGTGAGGACGCCGTCATGTCCGTGGTTGGTGTATGGATCGAGCGCAATATCGGTGAACAGGACGAGGTCGGGAACGGCCGCTTTGACCGCCCGAACCGCCCGCAGGACGAGGCAGTCCGGATTCAGTGCTTCGCTGCCCCGGGAATCTTTGAGCACCGCGGGCGTCACTGGAAACAGGGCCACACCGCGAATACCCAGTGTGGACAGCGCGCGGCATTCCTCGACCAACTGCTCCAGATTCAGCCGGAAGACGTCGGGCATCGAACCCACGGCTTCCGCGGGACCGGTGCCTTCCTTCACGAACAACGGCGCGATCAGATCCGCCGCGGTCACCCGGGTTTCCTCAAGGAGTTCCCGGATGGCAGCGGTGCGACGAAGTCGGCGCGGTCGAACCACCGGAATCGGAATGGCCTGGATCGCGGACGAGGAGGCGTTGTTCACGCCGGCAACATAAGAGGCCGTCTGAAAAACCGGAAGGGTCCTGTTTTCGAAGAATCGACACAGGAATCGGGAACGATTCCGAAGAGGCCGCAGAGGGACACGGATTCACGGATTGAGACAGAATGGACAGAATAAACCGAATGGGTCGGATTGGATGAGTCCTCAGGAGTTGGCGACAATTGGTGTCGTCCGTCTTGTTTTTTCCCAGTTCCAAGCGGGCGATAGGGCGAACCGCATTGGTTGGACTCAGGTAGCGTTCGGATGAACGTTTCCGATTCGGTACATTCAGTTCATCCCGTCTGAATCTTTTCTCATATGCGATCGCCAGGGAGGGGCGGCGGTTTGCCCGTGGGTCCGACGTGCCGACTACTTCGCGCCCTGTTCGATCCACTTGCGCACCAAATCCACGGACTTCGGTGGCAGTTTGTGTTTTTCCGGCAGCGGAAGGTCTTCGTCCAATCCGGAGACGATGGTCAACAGCGGCGACTTGGCCGGGGCGGTGGTGTTCACCGATTTTCCGTAGGACTTTCCGCCCTTCACCACGGCTTCCAGGGACTCGACCTGAAATCCGCCCTTGGCGTCGGCGCCGGAATGGCAGGAGGCGCAGGCGGTCGCGAACAACGGCTTGAGGTCGGCCTCAAACGTCACCGGTTTGACATACTCGGCAATCGGTCCGTCCGGCCACACGGCGCCCTGGTCAATCCATGCCCGCAGGATGCCGATTTGTTCCGCAGTCAGTTTCTCCGAGCGTCCCGGTTTGTCCGAAGGCGGCGGCATCAGCATTTCATCGATCAACCCGCAAACCATGTGAATCAGGGCGCTTTGCTCACTATGCCCGGCCACGATGGTTTTTCCATAGTCGGTGTCCTTGAAGGCACCGTCCCGGGTGTCGCAGCGATACTTGCCCTTCTGTTTCTCGGCGCCGTGACAGGCAAAGCAGGATTCCTTGAGCAGGGGATAGACCTCCTTCTGAAAGTCGACCTTGCGGGCCACCGGCAAAGGAATCTTGGACACGTCGATGACCGCCGGTTTCTTGTCGGCGGCATGGGCTGCGACGGTGAGGGACACGGCGAGTAGGACGCGCAGGATCGGCTTCATGGAGAACGTGAACCACACTGACAGAACCGGCGTCATTTGGACAGGAGAGGAACTCGCGGGACGGTCCGGAACGGGCGTGGCGTGGCGTAAAGGTGTGGTAAGATTGGGTTGCGTGCCCCCACTTTTGCATCATGTTGGGTCGATGGCCGGGCCCGTAAGGCGGCCCTCGGAAATCCTTGTCCTGTTGTTCATGGCTCAATTTCAGCCCCCGTCCCCGCCTCCCAGTCCGGAGAAAGTCGCCTTCACCGTCGTTGGCATTCTGATCGCCTGTGTCGGTCTGGTCATCCTCACCATTTATCTGGCCCGGTCCTCCGGGAGCTGATCGTTCAGCGTGATCCGCCGGCGCCGGCGCCGCGTCAGTTGCCCGGCATCGCCGCCGCCAGATCGGCGGCAAAGCTGCGGACATCCTCTTCCCGGGTGTCCCACGAGCACATCAGTCGGCAGCCACCCTCGCCGATGAAATTGTAAAAGAGCCATCCCTTCGCCCAAAGCGCCTGGATGGTGGATTTCGGCAGGTCGACGAAGACGGAATTGGCCTGGTGCGGAAAGAGGATCTCGACCCCGGGAATCTCGCGGACCAGCGAATGCATGAGGCTGGCCATGGCATTGGCGTGGCCCGCGTGCTTCAACCAGGCTCCGTCCTGCAACATTCCCAGCCACGGGGCGGACACGAACCGCATCTTGGAGCAAAGCTGGCCGCCCTGCTTGGCGCGGTAATCGAATTCCCGCGCCAGTTCGCGGTTGAAAAACACAACGGCCTCACCGACGTGGATCCCGTTCTTGGTGCCGCCAAAGCAGAGGACATCGACACCGGCCTGCCAGGTGATTTCCCGCGGGGCAACGCCCAGCGCGGCCACCGCATTGGCGAACCGGGCGCCATCCATGTGGAATTTGAGCCCGTGTTTTTTGGCCATCGACCCGATCGCCCGGAGTTCCCCCGGCGTGTACAACGTACCGACCTCGGTGGCCTGAGTGACCGTCACCACGGCGGGTTTCGGATAGTGGATGTCCGTCCGCCGTTTCACCGCCTCTTCGATTCCCGCCGGACTCAGCCGGCCGTTTTCGCCCGGGAGTTGCAGGAGCTTGGTTCCGTTGCAGAAAAACTCCGGCGCACCGCATTCATCGGTCTCGACGTGGGCGACACTGTGACAAAGGACGCTGTGATAACTCTGGGTCGAATGCGCCAGCGCGAGGGAATTGGCGGCGGTCCCGTTGAAGACGAAGAAGACTTCGCACGGGGTTTCGAACAGCTCGCGGATCATGTCGGCGGCCTTCTGCGTCCACCGGTCGTTGCCGTAGGCCGGTTCGTGACCCTGATTGGCTTCGGCGAGGGCGGCCCAGGCCTCCGGCGTGATCCCGGCGTAGTTGTCGGAGGCAAAATGACGGTTCGGCATGAAAAGAATGGATGGTGCGGTGCGGACCGACCGGATTGGAGACGAGCGGGAACGGGCCGGCAATCCCGATCCGACCGTTCCACGGATCCATGTTACTCGCCGTCGCCGGCCAGTTTTCGGTAGAGAGTGGCCAGGCTGACCTCCAGCAGGCGGGCGGTCTCCTCCTTGCTTTGCCCGGTGCAGGCCAGCACGTGGTGGATGTAGGCCAGCTCCTGGTCGTGGGCGAATTTCTTCAGGCTGACGATTGCCGCCGGCAGCGCCGGTCCGGAACGGGAGCCCGCGGTCGGGGGCATTCCGGGCGCGCCCGCCGGCGTGGATCGCGGGCCGACCGGAACCGCCTCGGCGGCCACCTGTTGATCCTCCGTGGCTTCGTCGCCCGAGGCGCGCGGCTGGACGACTGGCGGCAGATCGCGGACCCGCAACAGCGGTAAATCCGCCAGTACTGTGGCCCGTTCCATGGCGTTTTCCAGTTCGCGCACGTTGCCCGGCCAGTCGTGGGCGCAGAGGGCGGCCATGGCGCGCTGGGTGACCTTGAACGGCTGTCCAGAACGGCTGTGGATTTTGTCGCGGAGAAAATGGGTGACCAGCATGGGGATGTCATCCCGGCGATCCTTCAGGCTGGGGAGATGCACCGGGACCACGTTCAACCGGTAATAGAGATCCTCACGAAAGCGGCCTTCCTTCACCAACGCCTCCAGGTTCTCGTTCGTCGCGGCGACGATCCGGACATTGACCGTGACGGCGGTGGTGTCGCCGACCCGGCGGACCTCCTTTTCCTGGAGCACGCGGAGAAGCCGGCTTTGCAACTGCGCCGGCATGGTGCCGATTTCATCGAGGAACAATGTTCCGCCGTCCGCCTCGTGAAACAACCCGTTCTTGTCGGTGACCGCCCCGGTGAAGGCACCCTTGCGATGACCGAACAATTCGGATTCCAGCAGGTTCTCCGGCAACGCCGAGCAGTTGATGGGAACGAACGGTCCCTGGCTGCGCCGTGAATTGTAGTGAACCGCCCGGGCGATCAATTCCTTGCCGGTTCCACTCTGCCCGAGGAGCAGCACCGTGGCATCGGTGTCGGCGATGCGTTCGACCATGTGGAACACCGCCTGCATGGGGGCGCTGGCGCCGATGATGCGGTGAAACTGGTAGCTGCGCCGAAGTTCCTTCCGGAGCTGCTGATTTTCCGCGAGGACCTGCGTGTGGTTGAGGGCGCGGTGAACGCAGAGTTTCAGCTCGTCCAGCTTGAACGGCTTCTCCAGATAATCGTAGCACCCCAGCCGCATGGCCTCGACCGCGCTCTCCACCGTCCCGAATCCAGTGATCATGATGACCACCGGTGGCGGCACCAGGGACCGCGCCTTTTGCACGATCTCCAGGCCGTGCGGCTTGGTCTTGTCGAGATACAGGTCGGTGATGACCAGGTCCGGCTGCCGGGTGCTCAGGGCCTCCATGACCCCGTTGAAATTGGTGAATGGGAACACTTCGTGCCCCTCGGCCCGCAGCACTTCCGCCACCATCTGCACCATGGTGTACTCGTCATCCACGAGGAGGATCTTGGCCATGGGACGAAACTACGGGTGCCAGCACTCCGGGAGGAAGTGCAAACGGGTGGGTGGCGCGGACCTTCCGTGGGGCCCGGTCAAGTTGATTCGCCGGAGTCGGCGTGATTTGGAAGTGGAACCGGGTGCCGGCTTCCGGCATTCGTCCCCCGACGATGTGTGGAATCATTGGCTATGTCGGGCGCCGTTCCGCGGTGCCGATTCTCTTGGAAGGTCTCCGGCGACTCGAATACCGCGGCTACGACAGCGCGGGCGTTGCAGTGCTGGACGGTTCCAGTCTGAGCGTCCGGAAACGGAAGGGCCGCATTGATCTGGGGCTGACCCCGGCGCTGGAGGAGACACCCGCGCCCGGATCCTGCGGCATCGGACACACCCGCTGGGCCACCCATGGTCCGCCCAGCGACGAGAATTCCCATCCGCACCTCGATCCTTCCGGCCGCGTGGCGGTGGTTCACAACGGTGTGATTGAAAACTTCGATCGCCTGCGGGAACGGCTGACCGCGGCCGGACACGTGTTCCGGTCGGCGACCGATACCGAGGTGCTGGCGCATCTGATCGGCGAACAACTCGCACGACCGGTGACGAAGGAAGACGGCCTACATCCGCTCGCCGCCGCGGTGGGTCGTGCGGTGCGCGACGTGGTGGGGACCTACGGATTGGCGGTGGTTTCACCGGAATACCCGGGGGTGATTGTGGGCGCGCGTCGGGGTTCGCCGTTGTTGATCGGCGTCGGCACCGACGAGCATCTCGTGGCAAGCGACGCCGGGGCGGTCGGAGCCCACACTCGCGATGTGGTCTACCTGAACGACCACGACCTCGCCACCGTCACTGCCGCTGGATTCAGCGTAGTCCATCTTGGAGGCGGCACCGCGGCGTCGACGATCACGCGGCTGGAAGTGGATTCGGTCGCCGCTGAGCGCGGCACCTATCCGCATTTCATGCTGAAGGAGATCTTCGAGCAACCGGCCACGGTCCGGAACGCCCTGCGCGGGCGGGTGGATGCGGCGGAGGCCACCGCCCGGTTCGGAGGACTCAACCTCACCTCCGGGGAATTGCGCTCGATCGATCGCATCGTCATCGCCGCCTGCGGGACGAGCTGGCATGCGGGATTGGTGGGGGAATACCTGTTCGAGGAACTGGCCCATTTGCCGTGCGAAGTCGAGTACGCCTCTGAATTCCGCTATCGAAACGCCCCGCTCGACAAACACACGCTCGTGCTGGTGGTGACCCAATCCGGCGAGACCGCGGATACTTTGGCCGGATTGCGTGAGGCCCGACGCCGGGGTCATCGGGTCCTCGCCATTTGCAACGGAGTCGGATCCACCATCGCCCGGGAGGCGGACGGCGGCATCTATCTCCACGCGGGTCCGGAGATCGGCGTGGCGAGCACCAAGGCTTTCACCTCGCAAGTCACCGCGCTGACGCTGCTGGCACTCTTGATGGGCCGGTTGCGAATGCTGGGAACCTCATCGGGCGCACGGCTTCTTCAGGCGTTGGAGGCTGTTCCCGCGCAAATCCAGTCGATCCTGGATCAGAACGAACGCATCCGGCAACTCGCCTTGAAGTATGCCGGCGCGGAGGATTTTTTCTTCATCGGTCGCCAGTTCAACTTCCCGGTCGCGCTGGAGGGAGCCCTCAAGTTGAAGGAGATCTCGTACATTCACGCCGAGGGTTATCCGGCGGCCGAGATGAAACACGGTCCGATCGCCATGATTGATGAACGGACGCCCACCGTGGTGCTGGCACCTACCGATGCCCTGTACGAGAAAACCCAGAGCAACCTGCAGGAGATCCGGGCGCGAAAGGGTCCGGTCATCGCGGTGACCACCGAGGGAAACACGCGGCTGGCAGGGCAGATGGACGACGTGTTGTACGTCCCGGCCACGCTGGACGTGTTGTATCCGTTGCTGACGGTGATTCCACTCCAGTTGCTCGCCTACCACATCGCGGTCGCGCGCGGATGCGACGTCGACAAGCCCCGCAACCTGGCAAAAAGCGTCACGGTGGAATGACCGGCTCCGTCCGCAGGGTCAGACGGGGTCCCCGGGTTGCAGGATGACTCGTTCAATGCGGCGGTCGGGCACCAGCCAGATCAGGGCGACCGTGACGTGGAGGGTGGTGGCCATCCACGGATGCCAGCAGGCGACCATGATCGACACCAGATAGATCAGCGGCGACAGCTTCCCCTTCCAATCCCGTCCGACGGCGGCCGCGAGGAGTGATTTCGGTCCCTGTTCGGCGATGATCCGGTTTTGCAACAGGTAGTAGGCGATGGCGGCCATCAGCAGGACGCCGCCGTAAACCGCGGTGGGGATCGGTGCGAGACGGTTTTCCCCCACCCAACCGGTGGCGAAAGGGAAAAGAGACAACCAGAAGAGAAGATGCAGGTTGGCCCACAGGATGCCGCCGGTGACCCGCCGGGTCGATTGGAACAGGTGATGATGGTTGGTCCAGTAGATCCCCACGTAGATGAAGCTGAGCAAATAACTGAGAAAGACGGGAAAGACCGGCCGGAGTGCCGCGAGACCGGTCTCGTGGGGCACCTTCATCTCCAGCACCATGATGGTGATGATGATCGCCAGGACCCCGTCGCTGAAGGCCTCGAGCCGGTTCTTTTCCATGCGGACAGTCTATCAAAGTGGAGGTGCCGCGTCCCGCGGAGGAGGGCCAGGAATTGGAAATTGTCCCGACGGTCGAAGAGGTGACGTGACGAGATTTGAACTCCCGGCTTGAATCGTCGGCAGGGTTACTGCGAAATCACCCCACTCTAACGGACGCATGAATCTTGGCGACATCCTGACGACCCGTCAGATCGTTTCGGAGCTGAAGGCCACCACACGGTGGGAGGCCATTGACGAGCTCATCGGCACGCTGGTCGAAGCGGGCAGGATTGATCCTGGCCATCGCGAGGCCGTGGTGTCGGTGGTCAAGAAGCGCGAGCAGTCGATGAGCACCGGCATCGGGTTCGGCATCGGCATCCCTCATGCCAGCACCGAACTCATCACCGAGGTCATCGCCGCGTTCGGACGCAGCCGCGGGGGCGTGAACTTCGACGCCCTCGACAACCAGCCGGTTCATCTCGTCACGCTCTTCCTGGTGCCACAGGGCCAGTTCCAAAAACACCTGCACACGCTGGCGGGAATCGCCAAGGTGCTCCGCAAGGAGGATTTTCTCACCGCGTTGAACGAGGCCCAGGATGCCGCGGCCATGATGCAGGTCATCCAGCAGTTTTCAGTGGCCCGCTGATCCATTCCGTCCCGTTTGGGGCTGCCGTTCGTCCCGCCCGTGGCCCTATTTGACTCCGTTTTCCCGTGCTTCATCTCGCCCTCGAATCCCGACTCCAAGCCGCCGTCGCCGCGGTGCTGCCCGGCGTTTCCGTCGACACCGTCCGGGTCCGGCCGGCTTCGGACTCCAAGTTCGGCGACTACCAGAGCGACGCGCTCATGTCCCTCGCCCGGGCACGAAAATGCAATCCGCGCCAACTCGCCACGGATGTCGTGGCGCGACTGGAGATTGCCGATCTCTGTGAACCGGTGGAAATCGCCGGCCCGGGATTTCTGAACTTCCGGCTTCGTCCGGGCTCGATTGAAGCGGTCCTACTCTCGGCGTTGCGGGGTGAACATCTTTTCTTTTCGTCAACGCCGCGGGGCCGGACGCGGACGGTGGTGATCGACTATTCCTCGCCCAACGTCGCCAAGCCGATGCATGTCGGTCACATCCGATCCACCATTCTGGGCGAAAGCCTGGCGCGGGTGCTGCGGTTGCTGGGGCATCGCGTCGTCACCGACAACCACATCGGCGACTGGGGAACGCAGTTCGGCATGCTGTTGCTGGGCTGGAAGACGCTGCTGGATGCGGCGGCCCTGGATCAGGATCCGATCGCCGAGTTGGAACGGATTTACAAGGCGGTCAACGCGTCCTGCCGGGAACATCCGGACACCCTGGAGCAGGCCCGGGCGGAATTGGTCCGTTTGCAGGCCGGTGACTCCGAGAACCTGACCATCTGGCGGGAGATGATCCGCCTGTCGCAGGTCCAGTTCGATGCGGTCTATGGTCGGCTCGGGGTTCGGTTTGACCACACCCTGGGCGAGAGCTTTTACAATCCCTGGCTGGGCGACGTGGTGGAGCAGTTGATGGCCCGGGGCATTGCCCGCGAGAGTGAGGGGGCCATCGCTGTGTTCTCCGACGGGACGGTTCCGCCGAAGGAAGATCCCTTCCTGATCTCGCGCGACGGCGAATGGGTTGCCAATCCGGCCCTGATCCGCAAATCCGACGGTGCCTACAACTACGCCACCACCGATCTGGCCACCCTCGATTACAGGATCAAGACTTGGGCACCCGACGAGATCGTGTACGTCACCGACGGACGGCAGCAGTTGCACTTTCGCCAGTTGTTCCAAGCCTTTCACCGCTGGCAACCGGACGCGGCCGGACGGGTCCGGTTGATCCATGCCTGGTTTGGTTCCATCCTCGGGGAGGACGGGAAACCGTTCAAAACCAGGAGTGGTGAGACGGTGAAACTGTCGGACCTGCTGGACGAGGCGGAGGAACGGGCCCTGCGCGTCGTGGTGGAAAAACGGCCCGAACTGGACGCGGCCGTTCAACGGGAGATCGCCCGCAAGATCGGTCTCGGCGCGGTCAAGTATCAGGATCTCCTGCCGAACCGGCAGAGTGATTACGTTTTTTCCTGGGATAAGATGCTGGCCCTGACCGGCAACACGGCGGCGTATGTGCAGTATCAATGCACCCGCGCCGGCAAGGTGTTGCGGGATTCCGGAGTCCTCCCCGGTTCCTGGGTGACGGGACCGGCGCTCATTCTGGAGGCCCCGGCCGAGGGGGCATTGGCCCGGCATCTCCTGAGTTTCGGACTGACGCTGGAAGCCGTCGCCGACGAATGCCGTCCGAACCTTCTCTGCAACTATCTCTACGAACTGGCGGGTCTGTTCTCCCGGTTCTACGACAGTTGCCCGGTGCTCAAGGCTGAGGAACCCGCCCGGAGCACGCGGTTGGCGTTGTGCGATCTTACCGGCCGCGTTCTGCGACAGGGACTCGAATGCCTCGGCATAGAAGCGCCCGAGACGATGTAAGCCGAATCCAGAAGAGGAGATTCAGACGGAATGGAGGGAATCCGATTCATTCATCAGAACCCTGAAAGCGCTCTGAGAATTGGCAACGGCGGCACGGAGGGCACGCATTCTCCTCGATTCACGAAGACCCGATCTCATCCGACTCATTCAGTTCATTCTGTCCATTCCGTCTCCATCAGTGAGTCCGCGTCCTATTGCGACTCCTTCTGAAGGTTCCGGCTAAGTCGCCGCGTGTCGGGCGCGGATCGTTTCACAAAAAAGGCGCCCCGGATGGCTCCGGGACGCCGTTTGAAAACCGTCGGTTTCGGATTTCTCTTACCGCGGGACCTTTCCCGATTCTCAGGCAATCTCTCAGGAATCCGTGTGAATCCGTGAAATCAGTGTCTTCCCCGCCTCTCCTGAATGGTTGGCTCAGGTCAGGTCGGTGATGATTTCCTGTGCGGCGGTGTTGCCGGTGTCGACGGCTCCGTTGAGATAGCCCTGATAGTCTTGCGAGGTGTGTTCGCCGCAGAAGTGGACGTTGCCTTCCCGCACGCCTTCGATGCCCGAGAACCGGGTGTATTGACCGACCTTCCAGTAGGAATAGCTGCCGCGGGTCCAGGGGTTTCCGGGCCAGTAGTCGAGCGTGGCGAGACCGTTGTACTGGCTGGTGGCCCCGCGCAGGACGGGTTCGAGCTGGGACAGCACCGTGGCGGCGCGCTGTTGGACCGTGCCCTGATTGTAGCTGGCACCGATGAGGCCGCCGGTGAAATCCACGAGGATGCCCGAGCGACCGGGTTGGGCGCGGGTGGCTTCCCAGGTGTTCTGGTATCCGGTGTCGGCATAGGTGTCGCCGGTGTTTCCGAGGGTGTTCCAGAAGCGGCGTTTGAACTGAAGCTGGAACTTGGAATTGGTTCCCATCCCGAGTTCGGTGATCGCGATCTGCTTGCGGTGACTGAATCCCGCGCGCGAAAAATCGACGGAATCGCGGAGAATCGAGAAGGGCAGCGCGAGCACGACGTGATCGGCCACCGTGGAGGTGGTGTTCTGGCCGTCGGAGAAGGTCAGGGTCGAGCGACCATCGCTGTTGCGCGAAATCGCCACCAGCGGGGTTGCCGTCTGGATCTGACCGGCGAGCCGCGCAGTGAGGCCACTCACCAACTGGTCATTGCCGCCGCGGATGTGGAATCGCTCGTCCGATTCACCGAAGATCGAGAATGGGTCTGAGTCGGAATAGCCGAGAAGATAGAGGAGGCTGAGGGCGCTCTGGTCGTAGGTCTCGGCACCGAATTCGATGTTGTAGGCGACGTCGAGCACCTGGCCGAGCAGGGAGTTCCGTCCACCCGGAATGGTTCGGTCGAGGTACTCGGCGATCGACATCCGATCGAGCTGGCGACCCCGGGGCGTCGAGCTGTCGAAGGTGGTGGGATAGCCCGCGGCGTTCACATCGGCCTGGAGTTGATCGTAGACCGCTTGAAATTGTCGCAGCACCTGGGCGTAGGTGTGAGCCCGGCCGTCGAAATAGTAGAACGGTTCGCTGCCGGCCGGTTCCGCCGCCAGGAGATCGTCGAGTTGGAGACCAAACTCGGCCGCCAGATCCTGAACGGCCGTGTGGCCGGTATCGATGAGTTCGCCGCCGCGTTCCACCACCTGATTGTCGGCGAAAAAGCCGCGACGCGAATAGCACCGTCCGCCGAGACGGGGAGCGGCTTCGTAGATCGTGGTGTTGAATCCCGCCTGTTTCAGCCGCCAGGCGCAGGTCAGGCCGCCGAGGCCGGCACCCACGATGGCGATGCGGGCATTGCGCCGACTGGTGGAGGCCAGGGCCATCCCTCCGAG
>CAIVQB010000140.1 GCA_903907925.1 uncultured Verrucomicrobiota bacterium | reverse complement strand
TCTGGCCAGTTTGACGTTGTTTCCGGGATCGATCTTTTTCTCGCTCGTTTACAGCGAGTCTTTGTTCTTCATGCTGACGATGATGATCTGGCTTGGCGTGGAAACCCGAAGTTATTTCGCGGTGTGGTGCGGCGCGTTCCTGTTGCCGTTGACCCGCGCCATTGGCGTGTTTGCGTGCATCCCAATCGCCCACGCACTCCTGTGGCCTCGAATCGCTGGCCGGTTCGGTGGAACGGAGTGCGACTCCGCGTCTACGGACGGCGATCCCTCCAGTATCGAGCGACGGAAAAACTCGGACGTGGGAGTTCTCCTGCTCCTGTCTTGTGCACCGATTCTCGGTTTTGGGTCCTATCTCTTTCTCATGCACAGCTGGACCGGGAACGCAGTTGAAGGGTTCGACGCACAACGGCATTGGGGAAAGCATTCGATCCTGAACCTCGTGGACCTGCCCCATTTTGTGACGGGGTTCTTCCGGGTGACCTCGTGGCATGAGTTCAACGGGTCACTCCTGGATCGCCTCGTTTTCTTGCTTCATGTCTTCTTCATCCCGGTGGTGTGGCGAGCCAGCCGCGGACTTTGGGTCTGGGACTATGTCCTGGGGATCCTTCCAGCAATGAGCGGAGTCTTCACAAGCTACTCCCGGTTCGCTTCCTGTTGCTTTCCGCTTTTCATCGGGATGGCGATCTGGATGTCGACTCCGAACGGTGGGAGGTGGAGGTGGGTTGTCTTCGGGGTCTTCAGTGTCCTGCATCTGCTGCTCGCCTGGCGTTGCGTGAACTTCAGATGGGCGGGATAGCCAACTTCCTCGCAAGACACCCGGAGCCGGCCGGAGTACACGGCGCCGGCCCTGAAACTCTACTCCGTGCCGTCGAGGGTGCGCATGAGGTTTTCGGAGGCGGAGCGGCAGAGACCGACGAAGGTCTCCTCGGCGAGGGTCATGCGGCGGCCGCGCCAGTGCAGGACACCCCAGTCGCGTTTCAACTGGCGGCGGCCGAGCGGCAGCGCCACCAGCGATCCATCGCGGATCTCCTGCTGGGCGATCCACGGGGCCATGATGCTGACGCCCAGCCCCAGCTTCACCATTTCCTTGATCGCCTCCATGCTGCCCAGTTCGATGACCGTGTTGAGCACGATGTCTTCCTTCCGGAAATACTCGTCCACCAACCGGAAGGTGTGGGACGACTTCCGATAGATGATGAGATTCTGCTTGGCGATTTCCGCGCGCGGTACCGTCCCGGCGCGCGCCCAGCCGTGAAGCGGTGAAGTGAGGAACACGAGTTGATCGGTGAACAACGGCAGAAACTCGAACCGCTCGTCCGCGGTCAACTGCAGCGCGACAGCGAGGTCCATCCGCTGCCGTTCGAGTCCCACAACAAGTTCGCCGGTATCACCCGGCTCCACCTGGATCATGCTCTGAGGGAAACTCTCCTTGAACTCCCGCAACACCGGCGGCAGCAGCACCTGGCAAATCGACGCGGTAGTGCCGATCCTCAATCGCCCGCGTCCCCACTTGCCCAAATGCTCGATTCCATCGCGCGCCGCAAGCATTTCGCGCAACACCACCTGCGCGTGTTTCAGGAGATGTTCACCCGCCTGGGTCAGCATCACCTTCTTGCCCACCCTGTCCAAAAGACGACAACCAATGTCGCTTTCCAACGCCTTCATCGAGTGACTGACCGCGCTTTGGGTGAGGAAGAGTTCGCGCGCGGTGTGCGTGAAACTGCCCGTCCGGGCAAGGATGACGAAGGCCTGCAACTGCCGGCTGTCGAGCGGACCTTTCATGAATGAGGCTGTTTCATTGAAATCAGTTGGATTTAGAAGAGCACTCATTCGGCCAACTTTGGGAATTCGGCATCCGGGCGGCTTACTGGCGTTTCGTTGACGACGACCGCACCCACTCTTCCGACGATTGCCCGCACCACGGGCGGACCGATTCGGCTGGGGTTTGTGCCGTTGAACGACTGCGCCCCGTTGGTGGCGGCACAGGCGCATGGCGACTTCGAACGATACGGGGTCCACGTGCGGCTGAGTCGTGAACTCGGCTGGGCCACCGTCCGTGACAAACTAGCCCAGGGCGAACTCGACGCCGCGCACGCGCCCTGCGCCTTTCCGCTGGTCCTTGCGGCGGGCCACAATTGTGTCCCGACCGAAACGATCACTGGTCTCGTCCTGAATCTAGAGGGCAACGCCATTACTCTCAGCAAGGGATTGGCGGACGCCGGAGTGCGCGACGCCGCCACGCTGCGCAGCCATATTCATGCGGTGCGGAATCGCAAGGTGCTGACCTTCGGCACGGTGTCCGCGCATTCCTCGCACTCCTATCTGTTGCGGACTTGGCTCAACTCGGCCGGACCGGGCGTCGATCAGGAGGTGCGCATCGTGGTGGTGCCGCCCCCGCAGATGCTCGCGAATCTGGCGGCGGGTCATCTCGACGGTTTTTGTTCCGGCGAACCTTGGAACAGTCTGGCGGTTGCCGACGGCCAGGGTTGGATCGCCGCAACGAGCGGTTCCATCGCTCCGCGGCATCCGGAGAAGGTTCTGGTGGCCCGGGCGGATTTTGCGGCCCGTCGTCCACAGGAACACATCGCCCTGCTGGCCGCGCTTCTCGATGCCGGTGCCTGGTGTTCCAAGGTGTCAAATCACAGCGAGCTCGCGCTGCTGCTGGCAGAGCGCCGTCACGTCGGCCTAACGCCGGAGATCATCCGGCGGGGCCTGTCCGGACCGGTGGAACGCGGGCTCGGGTTCCCCGCGCTGCCGGGTGGCCTGAGTCTTTTCTCCGGACCCGGCGTGAACGAGCCCAGCGCGGACACTGCGGCGTGGATCGCCGGACACCTGGTGGACGCCGACATTCGCAGCCGGTTTTCGCCAGTCCGACTGGCCCAGATTTTTCGCAGCGACTGCCACCGGCAGGCGCTTGCCCTCAGTGCCCAACCCCATCCTGCCATTGAACGTGAAACCTGTTCTCTCCCTGCCTGACGCCAGTCGTCGACGCTTCCTCAAGCGTTCCGCCGCTGCCACCCTGCTGGCCAGCCTTCCCACCGGCTGGTCCGGAAGTCTCTTCGCCGATGATTCCCCGGAAACACCGGCCTGCCGTTGCGGCATCATCGCGCTGACCGACTGCTCGCCCTTCGTGATCGCCGCCGAAAAGGGATTCTTCAAGAACCACGGCCTGAACGTGACTGTCGCGAAGGGCGCCAACTGGGCCGCCATCCGCGATTCGCTCTCCAACGGCGACAATCAATTCACCCACATGCTGCTGGGCATGCCCTTCGCCTCCAGCATGGGACTGCTCGGCTCGCCGAAAAAGCCGATGGTCATTCCCTGGATCGCCAATCGCAACGGCCAGGCCATCACCCTCAAGACCGAGTTCAAAGGACTGGTCAAGGAGGACGCCAAGGCGCTGTTGCCGATGGTGAAGAAGGCCAAGGGACTCGGTGAACCGCTCTCCTTCGCGATGACCTTCCCGCCCGGCACCCACGCCATGTGGCTCCGCTACTGGCTGGCCGCCGGCGGCGTTCATCCCGATCGCGACATCTCCCTCATCACCATCCCGCCGCCCCAGATGATCTCCAACATGAAGGTCGGGAAGATGGATGGCTTCTGCGTCGGTGAACCGTGGAACGCCCGCGCGGTCGCCGACAACATCGGCTACACCGCCATCACCACTCAGGCGATGTGGAAGGATCACCCGGAAAAGGTCTGCGCCTTCACCAAGGAATTCGCCGAGAAGAATCCAAAGACCGTGAAGGCCGTGCTCAAGGGTCTGAACGAGGCCAGCGTGTGGCTCGACAAAATGGAGAACCGGCCGGAGCAGTGCGAGATCGTCAGCAAGCCGAACTATATCAACTGCCAGAAGGAGATCATCCTCGGGCGGCTGCTGGGCGACTACAACCTCGGCGACGGACGCACCTACAAGGATCCGAACCCGATGATCTTCAGTATCCGGAACTGTAACTATCCCCAACTAAAATTCGGCGTCTGGTGGCTCACGCAATTCCGGCGCTGGGGCATGGTCACCGGCGCACCCGATTATCAGGGCGTCGCCGCGCAGGTGCTGCGTACCGATCTCTACGAGGAGGCGATGAAAGAACTCGGCTACGCCCACGGCGGGGCGGATTCCAAACCGGAAACACTTTTCGATGGCGTGTTCGATCCCGCGCAGCCCGAGGCCTATGCCAAGGCGTTCCCGGTGAATTCGCTGAAGGGCTGATCCTTCTCCGGACTCCCGACATGACCCTGCCCGCACCCCATCCCCTCCATCATCGCATGGCCCATACCGACAGCCCTTCCGGAGCGTCCGTTCCGGCGGAACGTGCCCTGCAGGGCAGTGGGGCGGCTTCGCCGGTGATCGGGGATCCCGAGGTGAAGGACCTGCGGCTCGGGTTCCTGCCGCTGACCGACGCGGCACCGTTGCTGGTGGCGGTCGAGAAGGGATTCTTTGCCGCCGAAGGGTTGAACGCGCAGGCGGCGAAGGTCTCGAGCTGGACGGCTTCGCGGGATGCGCTGGCCAACGGATCCGTCCACGCCTCCCACATGCTCTACAGCATGCCGCTCGCCTCGCGACTCGGCATTCTCGGGCCTGAATGCACGCCGCTCGTCATTCCCTGGGTTTTGTCGCGCAACGGACAGGCCATCACGCTGGCCCGCGCGCACGCGGGAAAAGTCGGCACTGAGGCCCGGGCCCTATACCGCACGACGATGGACCGGCGCGATGCCGGCCGGCCGCTCGTCTTCGCCCAGACGCTTCCACCGGGAACCCACTCGATGTGGCTGCGATACTGGCTCGCCGAGGGCGGGATCGATCCCGACCGGGATGTCGCGTTGATCACCATTCCGCCGCCGATGATGGTTCGCAACATGGCCGGTGGACGGCTCGATGGCTTTTGCGCCGGCGAACCGTGGAACGCGATCGCCCAACTCCAGAGCACCGGATTCACCGCCATCACCTCCGACGCACTCTGGCCCAATCATCCGGAAAAGGTCTGCGCCTTTCAGGCCGACTTCGCCGAACAGAATCCCCGGACGGTCAAGGCCGTCCTCCGCGCCCTGCATGCCTCCGGAAAATGGTGCGACGACCCGGTCAACGCCGCCGAACTGGCGGCACTGCTGGCGCGTCCGGAACATCTGGATTGTCCGGCCGAAACGGTTCGCGCCCGGATTCAACCCGGATTCGAATTCGGCGACGGACGACGCTCCGGGCCCGGTTCTGCGCCGGTTTTCTCGTCAGGCCTGACCAATCTTCCCGATGCCGTCGAGTGCCTGTGGTTTCTCAGCCAGTACCGGCGCTGGGGATTCATCGGCGGGATCCCAAACTACGCCGGAATCACCGCCTCAGTCCTGCGAACCGATCTCTATCATGAGGCGATGGCGGAGGCCGGGGTGCTCAGCCTGCCGTCGACACGACCCGTCGTGCGACTGCTGGGCGGAGCCGAATTCGATCCGTCCCAACCCGAGGCCTACGCGCAATCATTCGCCATCAAATCACCCCGCGATTGACTCATGCACCCCCGCTTTCCGGTCTCGACCGACATCTGCCAGAGCGATCCCTGCTTCGATGGATCGGACGCAGTGGAAGTTTCACCCTTCCGGTCGGCTCGGGGCCCGGCCTTTGAATCTCTTCCCCACCCATGAAAAACCAGTGGCATCGTTTTGATTTCATTCTTCTCCCGGTGCTCGGCGGGATTTTCATTCTCCTGCTGTGGCACATTTCGAGCCACACGTGGTCGGGCGACCTCCCGGATCCGGCCAAGACCTGGCATGAGTCGAAGCCTTACGTGCTCGATCCGTGGGGCAAACGCGGCGAACTCGACCAGGGCATTCTCCGCTTCACGCTCCTCTCGCTCGGACTCGTCGCCAAGGGCTACGCCATCGCCCTGATCCTCGGCACGCCGATCGGATTCTGTCTCGGCCTCTCGCCCACCTTCACCAAGATCTTCGATCCGATCATCCAGATCCTCCGTCCCGTTTCGCCCCTCGCCTGGCTGCCGCTCGGCATGGTGCTGTTCGCCAAGATCAAGGGCATCAACATCACCGAAATCGCCGCGCTGTTCACGATCGCGCTGTGTTCAATGTGGCCCACGGTGCTCAACACAGCGGTCGGCGTCCGCGCCATTCCGACCGACTACCTCAACGTCGCCCGCGTTCTCAAGTTGTCCCGTTGGAAGACGCTCACCCGGGTGATGATTCCGGCGACGCTGCCCTACATGTTCACCGGATTCCGTCTCAGCCTCGGCATCGCCTGGCTGGTAATTGTCGCCGCCGAAATGTTGACCGGCCGGCCCGGTGTCGGCGGCTTCCTGTGGCAGCAATACAACGCGCTGGTCTACGAGCAGATCATCCTCTGCATCCTCACCATCGGCGGCACCGGCTTCATCCTCGACCGCCTGATGAGCGTGATCGAACGCCGGTTCAAGACCGCGTGAACCCTGGAACTCTTCCACGTTCACACCACTCGATGACTCTTCGTTCCTGAACTCAGCATGGCTTTTCTCCAACTCCAGGGCGTTTCGATGGGATACGGCCCGGCCAGCCGCCGCACCGAGGTGCTCGCCGATATCGATCTCGAGATCGAGGAGGGCGAGTTCGTCGCCATCGTCGGCTACTCGGGTTCCGGCAAGACGACGTTGATGTCGATTCTCGCCGGACTGCTCCGGCCGGAATCCGGGAAGGTGTTGTTCGACGGACAGGACACTCCCGGACCCGGGCCCGATCGCGGACTGGTGTTTCAAAACTACAGCCTGCTGCCGTGGCTGACGGTGTATGAAAATGTCGCACTCGCCGTCGATCAGGTGTTTCCCAAACTGAGCGACGCCGAACGTCGCCAGCACACCGACCGGTTCGTGGCCATGGTGAATCTGACCCCGGCGCGGGACAAACGACCGCACGAACTTTCGGGCGGCATGCGCCAACGGGTGAGCGTCGCCCGGACCCTGTCCATGCAGCCCAAGGTGCTCCTGCTCGACGAACCGCTCGGCGCGCTGGATGCCCTCACACGGGCGACGCTGCAGGACGAGATATCCCGCATCCGCCTCGCCGAAAAGCAGACGGTGGTGCTCATCACCAATGATCCCGACGAGGCCATCCTGCTCGCCGACCGGGTCATCCCGCTGACCGCCGGACCGCGCGCCACGCTCGGTCCCAGCATTCCCGTGATCCTGCCCCAACCCCGCGACCGCCGGACGCTGCATCAGAGTTACGATTTCAAGCAGATCCGCCAGGAAGTCATCGGATACCTGCTCAAGGCGACGTCGCGGCACCGCACCACGCTCTCCCGCTCGCTGGTGCTCCCCGATGTCGAACCCGAGGACATCACCCACCATTCTCAACGGTTCTTCGGATCGGGCCGACGCGCCCGGCGTCCGAGCGAATTGAAGACGGAAACCGTGGAGGTCGAGCTGTGAGTGCGCATCTCGAGTTGTTCAACCTGAAGAAGGTCTATGCGTCCGCCCGCGGCCCACAGACGATCGTTCAGGACTTTAACCTGAAAATCGCCAAGGGCGAATTCGTCACCATCATCGGCCATTCAGGCTGCGGCAAATCGACGGTATTGATGATGATCGCCGGCCTCACCGAGATCAGGGACGGCGGCATCATCCTTGCCGGACGCGAACTGAGCGGCCCGGGACCGGACCGCGGCATCGTCTTTCAGTCGCCCTCGCTTCTTCCGTGGATGACCGCACGGGAGAACGTGATGCTGGGCATCAACCAGGTGTTCTTCACCGCCACCCGGCTGGAACGGGAACAGATCGCTGAATACTACCTCACCGTGGTGGGGCTCGCCGATTTCATGGACAAACGGCCGGCCGAACTGTCGCAGGGCATGCGTCAACGGGTCGGAATCGCCCGGGCCTTCGCCCTCAAGCCCAAGATGCTGCTGCTCGACGAGCCATTCGGGATGCTCGATTCCCTGACCCGCTACGAACTTCAGCAGGTGCTCATCAATCTCTGGCGCCGGAACCAGATCACCACCGTCATGGTGACCCACGACGTCGACGAGGCGTTGTATCTGTCCGATCGGGTGGTCTGCATGACCGACGGACCCGAGGCCGGCATCGGCGAAATCCTCGAGGTGAAACTTCCCCGTCCGCGTGACCGCAAGACCCTGATGGAACATCCGGAATACCACCGGCTCCGCGCCACTCTCATCGAGTTCCTCGAAGTTCGCGCCCATCAACGCAAGCCGATGCCGGCGCACCAGACTGCGCCTGCCGAGTCCATCCCCGTTTCCGCCTGATCCCTGTTCCCACCACCCTTCGAACACCCATTCCATGAACCCACCCTCACCCATTCCCACCCTGCCCAAAGCCGCGCTGGCCATCGCGGCGGTCGCCGCGCTTTCGGTTTCGCTTCAGGCCGCGCCACCCCTGGATCTCGGGTTGGACACGCCGCTGCGGCCGTCGACGGGGTTCCTCAACGACTATCTCCGCGCCGATGATCCCTACATGGCGGCCTGGAACCTCGGCGTCCAATATCGCGCCCGCTACGAGATGAAGGAGAACGGTGGTGCCACCGGTGCTGGTTCCGGGACTGATTTTTCAGCCAAGCCCGGCGTGTTGAACGACAATTCCTATCTTCTCCAGAAGACGCTCATCCGGGTCGGCTACACCGGCAAATGGTTCGAGGCTTTCGTCCAGGGCCGTAACAGTTCCAGCACCAATGACAAGCGCCCCAGCACCGGTGCCCTGCCCGGCAGCGGCGCTGGTCCGGAATCCGACGGCCCCATCGATCTCCACCAGGCCTACCTCGGTCTGGGCAATCACAAGGAATTCCCGCTCTCACTCAAGGTCGGGCGTCAGGAACTCAGCTACGGTGAGGAACGCCTCGTCGGCGCCTTTGCTTGGAACAATGTCGGCCGGGTCTTCGATGCCGCCAAACTCCGCTGGCAGAATTCCTGGTTTTCCGGCGATTTCTTCACCTCCCGGATCGTTCTGCCCGATGACAATAATTTCAACACGGCCAACGACTACGATTACTTCTCCGGTGCCTATCTGACATCGCGCAAGATCCCTTCGCTGGTCTCGGACTTCTATTTTCTGTCCCGCAACGCCAGCCCCCAGGCCACCAGCCCGGGCCCGCGCAGTCCGTTCACCGTCACCTCCGCCCGCGACATCTACACCCTGGGTGCGCGCTTCGTCTCGGCGACCAACGACTGGGGCAACATCAACTTCTTCGTCGATGGCGCGTACCAGTTCGGTCACTACAACGATCCGGCCATCGCGACCGCTTCGGCCCGGGGCTTGGAACAGCAGGCCTACATGGCCGTGGCCAATGCCAGCTACACCTGGCAGGAAGTGGCCTTCACTCCGAAGGTCGGCCTCGAATACTGCTTCGGTTCCGGTGACTCGAATCCCAACGACGGCAAGCATCAGACCTTCGAAAACCTCTTCCCGACCAATCACAAGTTCTACGGGTTTGCCGACTTCGCCTCGCTGCAGAATCTGCACGATCTGCGCTTCTTCAGCAGCCTGAAGCCGATGGCCCGGCTCACGTTGCTGGCCGAAGCGCATCTGATGTGGCTCGCGGACACGCACGACAGTTTCTACACCGTCACCGGCGCGCGGCGTGGCGGGCTGGCCGCCACTCCAGGCAACGGCTACGGCATCAATCCCACCTACAGCAGCGCGCTCGGAGCCGAAACCGATCTCGTCGCCACCTGGGCGCTTTCGCCGTATATCTCGATCGAAGCCGCCTACTGCCATTTCTTCCGCGGCAGTTATGTATCGAGCTCCCTCTCCGCCATCGGATCCAAGGACGCCGACTACATTTATCTCCAGACCCAGTTCAGTTTCTAAGCGGTGGGCCTCTACACACGCATCATGCCCGCGGTTCCCAGCCTTCCGGAAAACGCCCCGTTCACCGCCGAACAACGCGCGTGGCTGAACGGCTATCTGGCGGGCATCCTCGCCGACGTTTCGGGTTCCGGCCCGGGACCGGCGGCGGCTCCGCGCCCGCAGATCCCACTGCTGGTGGCGTTCGGCAGTCAGACCGGTTCGGCGGGCGGTCTTGCGAAATCCATTTCCAAGGAGGCCGGACGGCGGGGATTTCAGGCGACGCTCAAGGAACTCAACGCGGTCACTGCCGAGGATCTTGCCCGCGAATCCCGCTGCATCATCGTCACCAGCACCTGGGGCGATGGTGATCCGCCCGACAACGCGACCGCCTTCTGGAGCCGGATTTCGACGGAGACCGCCGCACGCTTGGAGCACCTGTCGTTCGCCGTGCTGGGTCTCGGTGACCGCAACTACGCCGACTTCTGTGGCGCCTCCAAAAAGTTGGATCAACGCTTCGAACAGCTCGGCGGCAAACGCGTCGTCGCCCGCGGCGAATGCGACGTCGACTACGAGGCCACCGCCAAGGCCTGGATCGAATCCCTGTGGACCGCCCTGGAAGCTGAAACATCCGTCACCACCGCCACGCCCGCACCGGCGACCGCTGCGTCGGCCACTGACCCGCCGAAACCCGCAGTCGCTGAAACCGCTTCGGGCTATTCCCGCAACCGTCCGTTTGAGTCCCGCCTCCAGGCCAATCGCCGTTTGAATCGAACCGGCTCGGACAAGGACACCCGCCATTTCGAATTCTCCCTCGAAGGCAGCGGGTTGAGTTACGACGTTGGCGACGCGCTGGGTGTGGTCCCGTCCAATTGCCCGAAGCTCGTCGACGAGGTGTTGTCGCAGCTTCGGTTCACGGGCGCGGAAACGGTTCCGCATCCCGCCGGTGGAGAGATCCCGATCCCGATTCGCGATGCCCTGTTGCATCACCTGACCGTCACCGCGGTGCCACCCCCGTTGCTGAAGGAAGCCGCGCGTCGATCAGCGAATGACGCTTTGCTGAAATTGTTGGCCCCTGAACAAAAGGTGGAACTCGATCGGTGGACCTTCGGCCGCGACGTGCTCGACATCCTTCAAGCCTGCCAGGGTGCGGGATTCACGCCCGCTGAATTCACGGCCTCGCTGCGCAAGCTTCCCCCGCGGCTCTACTCGATTTCCTCGTCACCCAAGGCCCATCCCGGCCAGGTGCATCTCACGATCTCCGTCGTCCGTTACGAGGCGCACGGACGGGGTCGGTCCGGTGTGTGTTCCGGGTTCCTCGCCGATCGCGTCGTTCTCGATGAACCGGCGGTGCCGGTGTTCGTCCAGACGTCGCACGGCTTCCGTCTCCCCGCCGACGGATCGGTGCCCATCATCCTCATCGGACCTGGAACCGGGATCGCCCCCTTCCGCGCCTTCCTCGAAGAACGCCGGGCCATGGGAGCGACCGGACCGAACTGGTTGTTTTTCGGCGATCAACGGCGGAGCACCGATTTTCTGTACGAGGATGAAATCGTGCCGCTGCATGCGGACGGATTTCTCACCCGCCTGGACCTAGCCTTCAGCCGGGATCAGGCGGCGAAGATCTATGTGCAGGATCGCATGCGCGAAAACGGTGCGGAGTTGTGGCAGTGGTTGGAGCGTGGCGCGCATGTGTACGTCTGCGGCGACGCCAAGCGCATGGCCAAAGACGTCGATGGCGCGCTGCATCGATTGATCGAAACGGCGGGCGGCGTCACCGCCGACCAGGCCGCCGAATACGTGGCCGGGCTCAAGTCCGCCAAGCGGTATCAACGCGATGTCTATTGATTGGATCGCAACCTCACCGGAATCATCCCCATGACCCTCACCGAGATCGCCGGACAAAAGCTCAATCCCGAACAGGGCGCCTATCTCGACGGCTGGTTCGCTGGACTGCGGAACCGCGGCTTCACCTTTGGCGACATCGTGCCACCCCCCTCTGCCACACCCGCCACAGTGTCACTCGACGACCTGATTCCCGAGGAACGGATCAAGCGGGAGTTGCATCCGCTGGACGCCTACCCGCTCCTGCTCCAGCACGCGGCAGCCGACCAGGCGCCGGACCGGGAAAACACGTTCCGATTCAAATGGAACGGCCTGTTCTATCTCGCGCCCAACCACGAGGGCTACATGGCGCGGCTCCGCATTCCGGGTGGACAATTGTTCAGCTTCCAACTGCGCGAACTCGCCGCCGTGGCCGAGCAGTTGACGACCGGCTACATCCAGATCACCACCCGGGCCAATCTCCAGATGCGGTTGATCCGGCCACGCGACACCGTGGAATTCCTCCGCCGCGTGCAGGCGACGGGCCTCCACACCCGTGGTGCCGGCGCCGACAATGTTCGCAACCTGACCTGCGATCCGACCAGTGGCGTGGATCCGGCCGAATTGATCGAGACCCTCCCGCTCACGCTCGGGCTCGCCCAGCTCATCCTTAATCACCGCGAGTTCTACGATCTCCCGCGGAAATTCAACATCGCCTTCCACGGCGGCGGAAAGATTCCGACCGTCGAAGACACCAATGACATTGGATTCAAGGCGGTCCGGGTCCTGGCCACGGCCTCCGCGACGACGGCACCCGGGGGCCCGCGTGTTGGCGACATCATTTCCAATGAGGTTGAACCCGGTGTGTATTTTCGGGTCGCGCTCGGTGGTGCCACCGGACACAAGGCCTTCGCCCGCGATCTCGGCGTTTTGGTCCGGCCATCAGAGGCGTTGAAGGTGGCGAGCGCGCTGCTGCGGGTCTACGTGAACCACGGCAACCGCACCGATCGAAAGAAGGCGCGGCTCAAGCACCTGCTCGAACACTGGACCCTCGACCGTTACCTCGCCGAGACGGAAACGCTGCTGGGTCACGCTCTCCTGCGCGTTCCTGCCGCTGGGGCCACTACTTCTCCGGTGACAGCTCCTGCCGAAGATCCGCATCCGCAGGTGGGCGTCTATCCGCAACGGCAGCGCGGATTGAACTGGATCGGCGTGGCGGTGCCGGTGGGCCAGGTCACCGCACGCCAGCTTCGGCGGTTGGCGGAGATCTCCGAGTTGTACGGCACGGGCGAGATCCGCATGACGGTCTGGCAGAATTTCATTATTCCCAATGTGCCGGACGCCTATGTCGAGACAGTGAAGAAGGCGGTGCTCAAGATGGGTTTCGACTGGCGGCAATCGAATCTCAAAAGCGGATTCATCGCCTGCACCGGCAACGCGTATTGCAAATTCGCCAGTTCGAACACCAAGGGTCACGCGCTGGACTTGATGAAGTATCTCGACGCCCGCATCCAACTGGATCAGCCGGTCAACATCCACCTCACCGGCTGCCCGAATTCCTGCGCCCAGCATTACATGGGCGACCTCGGTCTTCTCGGCGCCACCGTCAAGGTCGGCGGGGAAAGTCGCGAGGGCTATCACATCTTTGTCGGGGGCGGATTCGGCGATCGCCAGGCCATCGGCCGACAGTTGTTCCAGGGCGTCGCCCTTCATGAGTTGAAGGAAACGGTGGAGAAAATCCTGCGCGGTTATCTCAAGCACCGAAACTTCGGCGAATCGTTTCAAACGTTCACCGTCCGTCATGAAATTGGACGCCTTCAGGAATTGTTCACCCAGGAAGCCTGAGAATTCGCAGCGTTCGCTCCAGCCACGGCCACCCCGGAACGGGAATGATCCCTCCCCATCTCCCAACTCCCGCCGGGGAATCCGTCGACACGCTGATCGATACCCTGCTCGCGGAGCAGCGCCGGTTGACGGCCGTCGATTCATTTTCACGACGCCATGACTCCGAGGTGCCGCTGCTCGAACGACACTATCGCGACCTGATCCCACTCACCGCCCCGCGCCCGGGTGAGCAATACGCCTTCGAAGTCGACCTCGACCGGTGTTCCGGATGCAAGGGCTGCGTCACGGCCTGTCATGCGTTGAACGGACTGGACGATGACGAGAGCTGGCGGGATGTCGGGGTGTTGTTCGGCGAAACCGTCATTCCGCGCGCGGCCGGATCTGCGCCCGGCAACCAGGTTCTGTCCGTTCAACGCACCGTCACCACCGCCTGTCATCATTGCGTCGAACCGGCCTGCCTCCTCGGATGCCCGGTGCTGGCCTACGAAAAGGATCCCTCGACCGGAATCGTCCGGCATCTCGACGATCAATGCATCGGCTGCAGCTATTGTGTGATGAAATGTCCCTACGAAGTGCCGCGCTATTCGGCGCGGCGGGGCATCGTCCGGAAATGCGATCTCTGTCATGGCCGGCTCGCCGAAGGTGAAGCACCCGCCTGCGTCCAGGCCTGCCCCAACGAGGCCATCCGGGTCACGACGGTTTCCACCGCCTGGGTGCGGGTGGAATTCCGCACGCCCTCGAAGCCCGGAAAATGGCTTCCGGATTCGCCCGATCCGTCGATCACCCTTCCGACCACTCGGTACATCACCCGGGCACCGGAGGCCACGTTGCGGGCGGCCGACCATTCGCAACCCAAGCCCCAGCCGGCGCATTGGCCGTTGATCCTTCTACTCGTTGGCACCCAGGCGGGCATCGGTGGACTCGCACTGGCTGCAGGAATGGCGTGGACCCGAGGCACGCCCGGCTCGAATTCCGATGCCGGGATCTTCCGGTTGGCGGTGATCGCGATGGCCTTCCTCGCCGCGGGTTTGGCCGGAAGCGTGGCTCACCTCGGGCAACCTCGAAAAGCATGGCGGGTCTGGCTCGGCTGGCGGACGAGTTGGCTGAGCCGGGAAGCCATCGCGCTGAACGCATTCGCCGGAGCGGCGGCGACGGCAGCGGCGTTGATCGGACTAAGAACCTTTCCGTACTGGATTCTCTCAGAAACGCCCGTCGGACGTTCTCTCATTCAACTGCCGCCCGCGCTGTGGAGCATTCCGTTGTGGGGTCTGGCGGTGGCAGCGGTGTTCGCCCAAACGCGGGTCTATTCCGACACCGGACGCTGGTGCTGGCGGGACGCCGTCACCGCACCGCGTTTCTTTGGAACGATGATCAGTCTGGGCTGCTGGCTCGGGCTGGTTCTGCTCGGGCCGATTTCGGCGCTCCTTCAATCGGCGTTGCTGACGGGCGTCATCGTGGCGAACGGGATCAAACTGGCACTCGAACTGCGCGCGGCGAGCGGTGCGGGCGGGAGCGATCTCCATCCCGATGAATCGCGGCGAACGGTCGAGTTTCTTTCCGGAACATTCCGCATTCCCCACGCGATCCGGCTGTTGATTGGGGGCCTCGCCGGCATCGTGGTTCCCCTGGGAATGCTGACGGGCCAAGGTCCGGCGGTGACCGATGCTTCCGGATCCGCACTGGTTCCGATGATGGCACTGGTCTGTTTGGGCGGGGAAATCCTCGAACGTTGGCTGTTCTTCCGCACGGCATCGCCCAACCGTATGCCGGGCATGCCATGAACTCCGATTCCTCCCAGCCGCCCCCGGTTCCCGCGGATCGTCCGGAAAACACGCTGTTTCGGCAGTGGTCCGGTCCGTTGACGTCAGATCTGGTCCGAACTCCGGGCGCGTTCGGACTGGGCCAGGTCCCGGCCCGGCTTAAACCTGACGCCGTCACCACCGCGGTTTGTGGCTATTGCTCGACCGGCTGCGGGTTGAACATCCACCTCAAGAACGGTGAGGCAATCAATGTCAGTGCCGATCCCAACTATCCGGTGAATCTGGGAATGGCGTGTCCCAAGGGCTGGGAAGTGCTGACGCCGCTGGATTCACCCGATCGCGCCACCACACCGTTGCTGCGAAATCCGACCACCGGCCGGATGGAGCCGGTGTCGTGGTCGGTGGCCATGGACATCTTCGTGACGCGGATGCGCGGGGTCCAGGAACGCCACGGACTTCATTCCATCGCCTACCTCAGCACCGGACAGATCTGCACCGAGGAAATGGCCCTGCTGGGGGCGTTGTTCAAGTTCGGCATGGGCGGATTGCACGGGGATTCCAACACCCGTCAGTGCATGGCGACTGCGCACGTCGCCTACAAACAGAGTTTCGGATTTGATGCGCCGCCCTATTCCTACGCCGATTTCGAAGAGTCGGATGTGCTCGTCTTCGTCGGCGCGAATCCGTGCATCGCTCATCCGATCCTCTGGCAACGGGTCCTGCGCAATCCGCATCATCCGGAAATCATCGTGCTGGATCCGCGCCGAACCGAGACCGCGGTCAACGCAACGTTGCATCTCGCCCTCGCTCCCAAGTCGGACCTCACCTTGCTCTACGGGATCGCCGCGGCGCTGATTTCCCGTGGGGCGTTGGACCGATCATTCATCGAAGCTCACACCGAGGGATTCGAGGCGTTCGCCACCTTTGTCGCGGAGTTCACGCCGGAGCGTGCCTGCGCGGCCGCCCGGATCACCCGGGCAGATTTCGATCGCTGCGTGGAGCTGATTGCGCGCGGCCGCCGGGTGAGCTTTTGGTGGACGATGGGCGTGAACCAGGGGCACGAATCCACCCGGACCGCCCAGGCGTTGATCAATCTGGCGCTGATGACGGGCAACATCGGCCGGCCCGGAACCGGTGCGAACTCCATCACCGGCCAGTGCAACGCGATGGGTTCGCGATTGTACGCGAACGCCACGTCGCTGCTGGGCGGACGCGATTTTGTCGATGCGAACCATCGCCAGCAGGTGGCGACAGCGTTGAACATGGATCCGGCGCTTGTACCGGACCGTCCGTCATGGGCCTACGACCAGATCATCGACGGAATCGAAAGCGGCGCCATCCGGGGGCTCTGGGTGATCGCCACCAATTCTTCGCATTCATGGATCGATGGTGGCCGGTTCGATCGCCTGCTCGACAAGCTCGACTTCCTGGTAGTGCAGGATCTTTACCACACCACTGACACGGCGAAGCGAGCAGACCTGATTCTTCCCGCGGCCGGTTGGGGTGAAAAAGAGGGAACCCTGATCAACAGCGAACGCCGGATCGGTCGGGTCAAAAAAGTGCGGCGGGCACCGGGCGTGGCGTTGAGCGACTTTGCCATCTTTCAATTGATCGCCGCCGCCTGGGGTCGCGGACCACAGTTCGCCGAATGGAGCTCACCCGAAGCGGCGTTCCAGATCCTCAAGCGGCTCAGCGCCGGGCAACCCTGCGACATCACCGGGATCCAGGACTACCAGCACATCGACCGTTGTGGAGGAATCCAGTGGCCATGGAAGACGCCCACGGTCGATACCAGCACCCGCACAACGCCATCCGACCCGGCAGTGGAACGCCGCTTGTTCGAGGATGGCCAATTCCACACTCCGAATGGCCGGGCCCGGTTTCTTTACGATCCACCACGCCCGGTGGCCGAACCCACGGATGACGCCTATCCCTTCGTCCTCCTGACCGGCCGCGGTTCCTCGGCGCAATGGCATACCAACACCCGGACCGCAAAGTCCGCCATCCTGCGCAAGCTCTACCCGACGGAGGCCTATGTCGAAGTCCACCCTGACGACGCCCGGCGGCTGGGCATCCAGGCGCATGGAAAAGTCAGTGTGACCTCCCGGCGAGGCACTCTCGAAGTCAACGCCTTCATCACCCGGACCGTTCAACCCGGACAGGTCTTCCTGCCGATGCACTACGACGGGGTGAATCGCCTGACCGCCGGCAGTTTCGATCCCCATTCTCGTCAGCCGAGCTACAAGTTCTGCGCGGTCCGGATCGCCCCGGCTGGTCGGTCGTAGACGGTGATTTTGACTGCATTTCCGCACTCCGGCAGGGCTGAGGGCTCCATTTCGTCCCCGGCAAAGCCTTTGACGCCTCCCCGGGACACCCCTAGCTTCGGCCCTCCGTTGGAATACCCGCCGCCATGATTGGCTATTTGATCAAGAAAATCCTCGGTTCGAGGAACGAACGCGCTGTCCGCAAACTTTGGCCGTTGGTCGACCAGATCAACACCGCGGAGCAGCAGCTCCTGGCCGCGCCCGAAGAGGCGCTGCGCCAGAAGACGGCCGCATGGAAGGAGAAGCTCTCCGCCATCACCGACCCGGTGGCGTTGAAGCAGGAGCTGGAACTCATTCTCCCGGAGGCTTATGCGGTGGTGAAGAACGCCTGCCGGCGGCTCACCGAATCGAAGGCCGTCATCGAGGTTCGCGGGCATCAGCTTCCGTGGAACATGGTGCCGTTCGACGTTCAATTGATTGGCGGCGTCGCCCTGCATCGGGGTCATATCGCCGAAATGGCCACCGGCGAAGGCAAGACATTGGTCGCCACTCTGCCCGTTTATCTCAACGCCCTGACCGGCCGCGGCGTCCATGTCGTCACCGTCAATGACTACCTGGCGGCCCGCGATTCCGAGTGGATGGGGGCGGTTTATCGTTATCTCGGGCTCACGGTTGGTTGTATTCTGCACGATCAATCGCCCCAGGTCCGGCGCGAGATGTACGGCTGCGACATCACCTACGGCACCAACGCTGAATTCGGCTTCGATTATCTGCGCGACAACGGCATGGCCTCCCGCGCCGAGGAACAGGTGCAGCGCGGCCATTACTTCGCCATTGTGGACGAGGTGGACTCGATCCTCATCGACGAGGCCCGGACGCCGCTGATCATTTCCGGTCCGGCGGTCATTTCGGTCGAGCACAAGTACACCGAGTTCAAGCCGGCGGTGGAACGCCTGGTCAACGCCCAGCGCGAATTGACCAACCGCTACGTCCGCGAAGCCGACGAGGTCCTTCGCAAACTGAAGCCTGCCGACGGATCCAATCCCAAGGCCCCCGAGGAATTGGAACGCCAACTCGCCTCGCTGCTTTACAAAGTGAAGCTGGGCCAGCCCAAGTCCGAGGGCCTGATGCGCCTGTACGAGGATCCGGAAAACCAGAAACGGGTCCAGGCCTACGAGGTCGAGTTGCACGGCGACCAGTCGAAGAAGGTTCTGTACGAGGAGAAGGAACAGTTGTTCTTCGCCATCGAGGAGAAATCGCACGAGGCCGACCTCACCGAAAAGGGACGCGAATTCATTTCACCGACCGATCCAGAGGCGTTCGTTCTGCCCGACCTCGCCACTCTGTTCAGCCAGATCGATTCCGGTGCCGAGCCGGATCCCCGGAAGCGGCTCGAGGCCAAGGCCAAGCTGCAGGGACAGTTCGAGGAACGCGCCCAGATCATCCACGCCATCTCCCAATTGCTGAAGGCGTATTGCATCTACGAACGCGACGTGCAGTACGTGGTGCAGGACAACAAGGTGATCATCGTCGACGAAAACACCGGCCGTTTGATGAGCGGACGCCGCTGGAGCGAAGGTCTCCACCAGGCGGTCGAGGCCAAGGAAGGCGTCGAGATCGAGCGCGAAACCCAGACGCTGGCGACCATCACCATTCAGAATTATTTCCGGCTCTACTCCAAACTGGCGGGCATGACCGGCACCGCCGAGACCGAAGCCTCGGAGTTCCACGACATCTACAAACTCGGGGTGATGACCATCCCGACCAACCAGACCAACATCCGGAAGGACTCCAACGACACGGTCTACAAGACCCGCCGGGAGAAGTTCACCGCGGTTCTCAAGGAGATCCGCGAACTCCACGGACAGGGCCGCCCGATCCTGGTCGGAACGATTTCAGTCGAAACGAGCGAAATGCTCAGCCGCATGCTGCATAAGGACAAGATCCCGCACGCGGTGTTGAACGCCAAATACCACGAGCAGGAGGCGGAGATCGTGACCCGCGCCGGACAGAAGGGCGCCGTCACCATCGCCACCAACATGGCGGGGCGCGGTACCGACATCAAACTCGGTGCCGGTGTCGCCGAAGTCGGCGGACTGCACGTCCTCGGCACCGAACGCCACGAGTCCCGCCGCATCGACCGCCAGTTGCGCGGCCGTTGTTCACGCCAGGGCGATCCCGGTTCCTCCCATTTCTTCGTCTCGCTGGAGGACGATCTCATGCGCCTCTTCGGCTCTGATCGCATTACCAAGGTGATGGAACGGATGGGCCTCGAGGAGGGGCAGGAACTGGAGCATCCGCTCCTGAACCGTTCCATCGAGACCGCCCAGAAACGGGTCGAACAGCACAATTTCCAGATCCGCAAACGCACGCTCGAATACGACGACTTGATGAACAAACAGCGCGAGGTCATTTATGGCTTCCGCAACGAGATCATCCGTTCCGAGGACGTCCGCGACCGGCTCATGGACGTGATGGAGGAGGTCGTACTCCTCAAGGTGCAGGAGTTCACCAGCCGGGACACCGATCCCGCCGAATGGAACATCCGCGGCCTCGCCGACTGGGTGAACCTGAACTTCCCCATCGGCATGCCCGAGGAGGAGATCCTCAAGGCCGGACAGTCCGGACGGGAACTCCCGGTGCCCGACTCGTTGTTCGATGGATTGAGCGAAGCCCAGTTCGGCACGTTGAATTTCGTCAGCAAGGCCATCCGCGAGGCGTACGAACTCAAGGTGAGCTTCGAACGTCCCGAGGCCCTCGCCAGCATCGAACGCTACACCATTCTCAGCGCGATCGACCGCCTCTGGCAGGAGCATCTGTACGGGATGGATTCGCTCCGCAGTTCCATCGGTCTGCGCGCCTACGGCCAGCGGGATCCGCTCATCGAATACAAGGCCGAGGCCTTCAAGTTGTTCGATGAATTGATGGTCAACATCAAGACCGAGGTCTGCCACAACATCTTCCGCAGCGCCTCCAGCCTGATGGCGTTCGAGCAATTCCTCCACAACCTGCCGCAGGTCACCACGCATCAATCGGCCGACGCCTTCAGCAGCGGAGCGGGCGCGGAACCGGGCGACAGCGGCGTGGTCAGCGAAGCCAACGAGGCCATCGCCAAGGCACGCCCGGTTCAGGTCACTCCGCGTGTCGGACGCAACGACCCCTGCCCCTGCGGCAGCGGGAAGAAGTACAAGAGCTGCTGCGGGAAATAGTCCGGCGGCGGCGCTCTCGAAACGCTACACCGCCGAAATCATCACCGGCACGTCAGCGGGCTGGAACATTCGGATCAGGTGTTGGGGCAATTCCGGCGTGGCTCCCGCGCGCGTACACACGAACGCAGAAACCTCCGACGCGGCGGCGAGGAGTTTTGGAGTCGGCCACTGCCGCAGCAGGCCGGCCACCAGCGCCGCGGTAAATGAATCCCCGGCTCCCACGGCATCCTTCACGACGACCGGCCGGGCCGGTTCGGCCGTCCATCGACCGTCGCGAAACAACCGGCTTCCGGCGGCCCCCAGGGTCAGTGCCACCACGTCCAATCCGAATCGACCGGCGAGCGTTTCCAACTGCATCTCCGGTGAGCCGCGCAATTGATACAGCCCGGCCAGGACGGGCAATTCGGTTTCGTTCAACTTGAGGACATTGGCCAATTCCAGCGAGGCGGTGATGACATCGGCCGTGTAGAAGGGCGGTCGCAGGTTCACGTCGAAGACCCGCAACGCCTCCGGCCGGGTCGCCTGAACCAGCCGCCGGATTTCCGCGCCGGCCGCCGCCGTTCGCTGACCCAGCGAACCAAAGCAGATCGCATCGGACCCGGCCGCCAGCTCCATGGCCCGTTCACCTGCCTTCACGGCATCCCACGCGGTGTTCCCGGCGATGGTGAACACGGGATGGCCCTTGGAATCCATTACCACAGCAACCGTCCCGGTGGGGAGTTCCGCGTCGATCGACACCGCCGAGAGGTCCAGTCCACGCGCCCCCAGCAATCGTAACGCCTCGCGTCCCAACTCATCCCGGCCCACGCACGAGACCAGGCCGGCGTCCGCGCCAAGGGCCGCGGCATGGCAGGCGAAATTGGCCGGCGCTCCACCCAGTTGCGGTCCACCCGGAAGAAGATCCCAGAGAACCTCGCCGACACCCAGAACCTTGAATCCCATGCTCATTCCGCCGTGATTCCAAACTGCTTTTGAATGGCTTCCAACGACAATCCCCGCGTCTCCGGCACCATCAATTTCACCCACACGAGTTGCAGGACCATCATGCCGCAGAAGAACAGGAAGACCCAGCCCGGGGGAAAGAAGGCGATCATCCCCGGGAAAAACGTGGTCAACAACGCCGCGAAGATCCAATGCGTAAAGCTTCCGAGCGCCTGTCCCTCGGCACGGTGCAGATCCGGAAAGACCTCCGAGATCAGCACCCAGATTACCGCTCCCTGACCGACGGCGTGGGCGGCGATGAAGGCGAAGATGCAGACCGGAACGATCCCAAAATGTCCGGTGAAGAACGCCCATGCCACCAGACCGAGTGACCCGATGTAACCGAACGATCCGATGTACAACAATGTCCGCCGCCCGCACCGGTCGATCAACCAGAGTCCCACGAAGGTGAAGACGAGATTGGTGATGCCGATGCCGACGGACTGGAGCAGGGCCGCCTTCTCGCCCAGTCCGGTCATCGCAAAGATGCGGGGGGCAAAGTAGAGAATGGCGTTGATGCCCGACATCTGGTTGAAAAACGCGACCAGGACGGCGAGGCCAATCGGAACCGAATGGCGCCGGGTCCAGAACCGCGAGCTGCCGGTTCGCACCGACGACGAAGCCTCGATGATCCGGGCTTCGGCCTCGATTTCGGCCGGAGTTCCCTGGGGATGGATCAGTTGCAACACCCTCAATCCACCCTGCCGGTCTCCCTTTCGGCCCAGCAGCCAGCGGGGACTTTCCGGAATGCCCAGACAGAGGAGGGTGTAGACCACGGACGGAACCGCGGCGACGCCGAGCATCCAGCGCCAGGCCGTTTCACCGATGCCACTGAGCAGCGCGTTGGACAGGAAGGCCACGACAATGCCGAACACGATGTTGAACTGAAACAGTCCCGCCAGCCGTCCGCGATGGCTCGGCGGTGCAATTTCGGAAATGTAGAGGGGGGCGGCGACCGTCGAGATCCCAATGCCAATCCCGCCGATGAAGCGCGCAGCGATGAACGAATAAACTCCAGGGGCGAAGGCGCAGCCCAATGCGGAAACAACGTACAGGATCCCGATCCACCCCAGCGTGATCTTCCTGCCAAACCGGTCCGTGGGCCATCCGCCCAGCAGCGAACCCAGCACCGTTCCGTAGAGGGCCGAAGCCATCGCGAAACCATGCATCCCGACGCTGAGGCCCCACACCGACTGGATCTTCTGTTCCGCCCCGGAAATGACCACGGTGTCAAAACCGAACAGGAATCCGGCGAGGGCGGAGGTGAGGGACCAGAGAAGGATGCGATGTTTCATGAGACAGGGAGGGAACTGCCGGGATGAGCCGCGACAGAAGACAAGGAGGGTGCGTGCCCGGAATCGGGTCGATTCAGCCAGAGTGTTTTTTTGGGACGGGCGCCGCGGGGAACTACCGTTGGGCGCGGTTCAACGGATCCCAGTACTGGGAGTTGTCGAGACCCTTGGCGCTGCCGCCGGAAGGATCGATGGGGGGATTGATCAAAATACCACGCCGGGCTTCGGAATGGCCATCGGTGAAGACGACGTTGCCGTAGCCGCGATGACGATTGTTATCGATGCCCTCCAGACCCTGGCCGGTCCCCATTCCGCTGGTGGGCCACCAGAGGCTGCTACTCCAGTAGCCGTCCGACTTGGGAATCGCGTCGCCCAGAAGAAGGGTCTGGGAGGCACTCACCACCGCGGAACGCTTGAACCACGGGGCAACATCAAACTTCACCCCACTCACGGTGATCGAATCCGGCCCATACGGAAAATGACCCAGGAAGAAGGCGTTGTAGCCGTACCCGACCTTGTGGGCGTCAAACTTCCATTCCCATTTCACCCCGGTGTCGGTGCGCTTGCCCTTGATGCTCGGGCAGTGGAAAAGATTGGAGCTGCTCTTCGAATATCCCGTGATCGCCGTGCCCCACCAGTTGGTGACCGCCGTGGTGGCGTTGTCCGTTTCGCCCTGGTTGCGGTGCGCGGGAAAGACGTCCCGGTATTCGTCGGTGTAGAACTGCATGAACAGACCGATCTGGCGCAGATTGTTCAGGCACGACGTCCGGTTGCCCTTCTCCTTGGCCAGCGCCAGGGCCGGCAACAGCATCCCGGCCAGAATGGCGATGATGGCGATGACCACCAGCAACTCGATCAGGGTGAAGGCGGTGACCCCGTTTGAACGTCGGGAATGGGGGAGGGATTTCATGGTTTTGAATTCTTGAGTGCAGGTTGAGCGGCCTTTAATGTCCACAGGGAGAGGGAATCAACCCGGAGGTCGCCCATCTGCCCCGCGGTTGTCAATGAAAGACCCAGCGGCGGCGACTCCGGAAGAACCAGATCGGTCACCACGGATTCCCCGCCCTGGGCGAAGATTTCGACCGACGAAACATCGAAAAGGAGCCTCAGATTCAACCGGCCATCGACGATCCGCAGCGGTGCGGTGTGAACGCCGGCAAAGGTCGGGTTGAAGTCACTCCGGCCCGACTGAGTGCGGTCCAGTCGCAGTTCGCCGGCGGCGAAATCCACTTCCATCCGAGTCTCACCGGTGTTGCCGTGACGGCAATGGAGGGTCAGCACTCCGGTCTTGGGAATCTCAACCAGTTTCAATTCCAATTCGGCCAGACCGCTGGGAAACCCCTTCGCCGCAAGCCAGCCATTGGCCCCGGAGACGTTCACCTTCCGGACGGATTCGCCGCCGGTTCGAAGACGCGCCATCTCCCGCACCGGACTCTGCAGCAGCCGCCATCCATCCGGGGTGTCTCGCAAAAGCAGTTCGCGCGGAACCGACATGGCACTGCGCCAGGGTTCGGTCGGGACCTCGTTCGCATAGTTCCAATTGCTCATCCAGCCGATCCACAGGCGCCGCCCGTCGCGCTTCGGCACGTCGGACCATGACACTCCGGCGTAAAAATCCCTGCCGAAATCAGCCCACAGCGCAGATTCCGATGCGTTCCGGGCCGGTCGGTCAGCCAGTACAAAATGGTCGGCATTGATATGGCCCCAGCCACCGGTCGCCCGATCGACGATTTCCAGCCGCGCCGTTCGCCCGCGCAGGTCACGGACATCCCAAGACCGCCATGCGAGGCGCTCCGCATCGGCACCGGTCGCCGTGCGCACAACCTGACCCGTCACCAGCAGATTCACCCCCAGCTTTCCCGGCTGATTTCCACCACCGATCAGGAAGCTCAAGTAGTCGTGATCGATGACAAACTCCGGCGACGTCAACGTTCCCTGGGAACGATCTCCCTCGCGAAAGGAGTTCACCAATCCCCTACCCCGGAATCCATCCACGGCCTGCTGTCCACCGAGGCCTCCACCGGCCGGCGCAGAACCGAAGGCATCACCGGTGGCGGTCCATCCGCCATAACTTCCACCCTCAAAATCCCCCAACACCCGTCCCTCGGGCACAAACTCGCGCTCGGGCCGGGGGGTCGATCGTTCATCAGGAACAAAGCGGGTCCCGTCGAATTCCCCCACAAAATACTGCGTGCCCGACCCACCGGCCGGAGCACCGGAACCGACATTCACCACCAACACCCAATGGGATTCGTGCGCCCGCCCGGCCACAGTGACCGGGAACAGATCGGGACATTCCCAAATCCCGCTCGTCGAGCCCGCGGGACCAAAGTCGCTCAGGTGGGTCCAGGACTTGAGATCGGGGGAGCTGTAAAACCGGATCTTCCGCTGCAACGGCCACGACACCGCCATCACCCAGCGGCCGGTCGGTTCATGCCAGAACACCTTGGGATCGCGGAAGTCCGTCGCGCCGATGTCCAGCACCGGATTGCCGGCGAACTTGGTCCACGTCCGGCCGCGGTCGTTGCTGTAGGCGAGCTGTTGGTTCTGGAGCGGCCGGGTGGTGTAGTGACCGGTGTAGATCGCGACAAGCGGTGGCCTGCCGTCCCGCCCGAAGCCGCTGGTATTCTTCCAATCCACCACCGCGCTGCCGGAGAAGATCATCACCCCGTTTTCCTCGGCGAGTGCCAGCGGCAGGTGCTCCCAATGGGTCAGATCCCGGCTGACCGCATGACCCCAACTCATGTGCCCCCAACGATTGCCGAAAGGATTGCTCTGGTAGAACAGATGGTATTCACCGTCGTAGAAAAACATCCCGTTCGGATCGTTCATCCAGGTGTCCGCCGGCGTGAAATGGAACTGCGGACGCCAGGGCTCCCGATAGGTCGGTGTCGGGCCGGCGTTCAGCCTCAATACCATTCCCACGACCGATCCCAACAGGAACCAGCGGATCCAATTCATATGGCGTCGATTCATGAAGACAATGCCCGGGAACTCAACGGTGCACCGGGTCGAACCGGCGGACACCAGGACGGATTCAAGGGACGCCCTACTACTCTCCGGAATGCCCGCCGGAGCCAACATACATTCCCATCACCTGTCAGATTCCTATGCTGACAGGTTGTCGACCTGTTAGTAACAACTTCTCCATGCCCATGTCTGACGACCTCATTCCCAAACACCGGCGGATCTCGCGGGATCTACAGCAGGCGATCACCGCGGGCCGGTACGCCGTCGGCGCGCGGCTGCCAAGTGAGTCCCAACTGGTCCGGCAGCATCAGGTCTCCCGACCCACGGTCATCCGTGCGCTGAAGGACCTTGAGGCCCAGGGGGTGATCGAACGCCGGATGGGTTCCGGAAGCTTCGTGCGGCGCCCCGGGGCGGCGGCCGCAGGGTCCACCCGGCAGTTGGGACTCCTGATTCCCGGGCTCGGTCACACCGAGATCTTCGAACTCATCTGCGGCGAACTGGCGAGCCTGGCCCGGTCCCACGACTACAGCCTCCTGTGGGGCGGCTCGACCCATCCGGGACAGGATTCCGACCTGAGCCTCGAACAGGCGCTTGAGATCTGCGGGCAGTTCATCGAACGCGGACTCGATGGCGTTTTCTTCGCGCCATTTGAGCGCGTCGCCCGGCGCGAGGACGTCAACCGCCAGATCGCCGAACGATTCCGTCAGGCCGGTATTCCAGTGGTGCTGATCGATCGCGATCTCGGTCCCTTCCCGAAGCGCAGCGACTTCGATCTCGTGGGACTCGACAACATGGCGGCCGGCCATCTGCTTGCGGAACATTTCCTCAAGCTCGGCTGCGAACGCATCGCGTTTGTCGCGCACCCGGATTCGGCCTCGACCGTGGATGCGCGGATCGCGGGCGTCCGCGAGGCGCTCGCGCGCCGGGGCGTGGAGCTTCCCCGCGACTGGGTTCAAATCGGGAGCCCCTCCGATCTCCGCTTTGTGCGCAGCCTGATGGCCGGCCGGCGTTGGGAGGCGCTGCTGTGTGCCAACGACCAGACCGCCGCAGAACTCCTCCGGTCACTCCAGCAACACGGCTCCCGCGTCCCGGAGGACATTCGCATCGCCGGCTTTGACGATGTCCGTTACGCGACCCTCCTGTCCCGGCCGCTCACCACGGTCCACCAACCCTGCCGCGAGATCGCCATCGCCGCATTGCGGGCCATGCTCGACCGCATCATGGACCCCACCCTGCCCTCCCGCAGCCACCTGCTGACTCCCACGCTGGTGGTCCGCGAAAGTTGCGGGACCTATCTCGGTGGAACAAATCCGCGCCAACCTCCCCATCCGATTCAACCCGCGAAACCGGCCAGCCGGCGGAAGCGAGCCTCGTAGCCAGCGAGCAACGATGTGACGCGTCGAAACCCTCACCCCAGCCCTCTCCCGCCGGGGAGAGGGAGCCGGCATTGCGGGATCAAAGCCGCAGAGTCATCTGGTTATCCTCACCCAGGGCCCACGCCTCGATGCCCATGTCCCGCAGGGTGCTCGCGAACTCCGCGGCATAGCCGTGCAGGGTGAACACCCGCTTTGGTGCCACCCGTTTCACGAACTCAATCAGATCGGGGAAATCGGCGTGGTCACTGAGCGGAAACGCCGCGTCGGCCTGGTATCGAAACCGGCATCCGGAATCCAGGGCCCAACCGGTCAGGACGGCCGTCCGGATCTGGCCCGCGGCCGCCTTGAGCGCGGTGATCCGGGCGCCCGGCGGTGAGATCACCACGTGCCCAACCGCCCGCTCCGCGTCCAGTTCCTCCCAGCCGAGAAAAGGATGACCAAAGCCTCCATAAATCCGGGTCATCTTCGCCACCGGCGGACTCAGCATCACCGGCAATCCGGCTTCCAGAAGCGCATGGAGGATCTCCTGACTCTTGCCCAGCGAATACGCCAGCAGAACCGGCACCGCAGGCTCGGCCAGTGTCTTCCGGCAAAACTCCACGACGGCGGCGGCGACTTCGGCCATCGGCGGAAACACGTACTTCGGCCGGCCGAAAGTGGTTTCCATGATCAAGGTATCTGCCGGACGCGCTTCGCAGGCCTCCGCGGAACGGCCGACCTGCAGTTTGAAATCACCGGTGTACAACAGCGATCCGGCCGCCGTTTCCAGCAGCGACATGGCCGATCCCAGGACATGGCCCGCCGGCAACAGGGTCAGGAACGCCTCACGCCGGGTGGAAAACGCCGGATCGGAAAGGTCCAGTCGCCGGCCAAATTCCACCACATGCTCAACCCGTTTTCCCGACACCCGCGCTCGCATCAATTCACGGGTGGGTGGCGAGAAGAACACTTCGGCATGACCGGCAATATGGTCCGAATGCGCATGGCTCACAAACACCGCCTCCGCCGGTCCGATCGGCCGGTGGGCATCGAGCCACAGGCCAAGGGAAGGCAGATGAATCGCACCGCGCTGGAACTCAAACTCCACCGGGCAAGCAGAAAGGCAAATGGCAAATGGCAAAAGGAAAAGCGGCGGCGGTCGAAAGCGCGAGGACTCCTCGCCGTGCTCAGCAATCCCAGCTTTCTCTCGTTTTCCCGTTTTCCTGCACCCCTCCGCTGCACCTTTGCGTCTTTCGCCGCGCGGCGGTATCTCCCTCCGGCTGTGCCGACGTTTTCCCCGCAGACCCTGGATCAGGTCAAAGCCGCTAGTGACATCGTCGATGTCATCGGCGGATCCCTGCCCCTGAAGCGCGCCGGAGCAAACTTCGTCACGCTCTGCCCGTTTCACAAAGAAAAGTCACCCAGCTTCAACGTCAATCCGTCGAAGCAGATCTTCCACTGCTTCGGCTGCCACAAGGGTGGGGATGTCTTCACCTTCGTCCGGGAATATGAAGGCCTGTCGTTTGTTGAAGCTGTGGTGCGCCTGGCGGAACGGGCCCATATCCCGATCGAAACCGACGATTCCCCCGGCGCGCGCCAGTCACGCAGCATCAAGGACCAGCTCCTCAAGCTTCACGAGGCGATCTGCGTCCGCTGGCAGCAATGCCTGTCCAACGAGGCCGGCGGACGGGTGGCCCGCGACTATCTGGAAAAGCGCGGCGTCAGCCCTGATGCCGTGAAGGAGTTCCGCCTCGGCGCGGCGCCGGAAGCCTGGGACGACACGGTGAACTGGGCGAAGTCGAAGGGATTCGACCTGCCGCTCTGCGAACAGGCCGGGCTCATTCTCAAAAAAGAGGAGACCGGCCATCACTACGACCGGTTCCGCGGCCGCTTGATGTTTCCCATCTGCGACGAACAGGGCCGGGTCATCGCCTTCAGCGGCCGGATCCTGCAGGGCGACGAAAAGTCGGCGAAATACGTCAATTCACCGGAAACCCCGTTGTTCACCAAGGGCCGGGTCCTCTTCGCCCTCGACAAGGCCAAGCGGGCCATCCTGGACGTCGGACACGCCGTCATCTGCGAGGGCCAGCTCGACACCATCGCCTGTCACGCCGCCGGAATCCGCAACGTGGTGGCGCCCCAGGGAACAGCACTCACCGCGGATCACGCCCGCATTCTCAAGCGTTACGTCGACGAAGTGGTCCTCTGCTTCGACGGCGACAAGGCGGGTCGCAACGCCAGCATCCGATCCTTCGAGGGGTTGCTCGGATCCGGCCTCGCGATGCGCGTCGCCAGCATTCCGCCGCCGGACGATCCCGATAGTTGGATCCGACAGCACGGAGTCGAATCCTTCCGCGGAATCCTCAGCAAGGCCGAAGGCTACTTCGATTTCTATCTGCGCCATCTCTGCGCCGAGAACGACACCACCAGCGACCGCGGCCGCATCGCGGTGGTCCGGAAGATGGGCGAAGACCTGGTAAAGACCGGCAACGCCGTGCTGCTGGACACCTACGCCCAAAAGACCAGCCAACGCCTCGGCGTGGGTGTCGACGCCGTCCGTACTGAATTCCGAAAACTGCGGCCCTCACCCCAGCGTGTCGAAGCCAGCGAACCGCCGCTCGACGAGTCCGACGCCGCACCCAGCGTCGATGCCGAGCCGATGACCCCTCCGTCAGTCACCGAAATCTGGCTTTTGAAATACATTCTGCTCTCGCCGGAATTGTCACATTTCGCTGCCGTTCATTTGGATCCTTCGTGGGTGGCGCACCCGACGATCCGCCGGATTGCCGCGGTTCATTTCTCACTCGAGACGGATGCCGCCGGCCTGTTGTCGCAATTCGAAGGTGACGAATTCGCCCGGCAACTGATCGCCGAATCTGCGTTGGAACAACGGACGATTCCCGACCCGGAAAAGCAACTGGCCGATGTCATCCTGCGCCTGCGCAATCAGTCCTACGATCAACGCATCATCGGCCTCACCGCGCAGGTTTCCAATCCGGCATTGTCCCACGAAGACCGCGTCGTCGCGATGACCGGGCAACAACAATTGCGCGCCGCGAAACGCCTGCCGTTGCAGCCGCTTGGTGACGAGTAGGGTTCGGAGGACTCTCCCGAGGTTCAAGTCCCGCCCCGCACCCCATGGAGTGCGGGGGCAGAGCGAAGCGTCGACACCGCTATCGAGCCCGGGCGTAGAGAAAGACCGCCGGTGCATCGCTCGACCGGCATTCGGATGAACGACCGGGCGTTCCAAAACAGGCGGTGTCGGTTGGTCCGGGGTTGAGACGGAGTCGTGGAAGGATCCTCTGTTCGAAGTTACAATCCCGCGCCACAGCGGCGTGGCGCTCCGCTTCCCGCCGCAGTCCATAGAGGAGAGGCGGCTTTTTTGTGGAGTGCGGTGGCAGAGCGAAGCGTCGACACCGCTATTGAACCCGGGCGTCGAGAGAGACCGCCGGTGCACCGCTCGACCGGCATTCGGATGAACAACCGGGCGTTCCAAAACGGGCGGTGTCGGGTGGTCCGGGGTCGAGACGGAGTCATGGAAGGATCCTCCGTTCGAAGTTATAATCCCGCTCCACAGCGGCGTGGCGCTCCGCTTCCCGCCGCAGTCCATAGGTGAGAGGCGCCTCCACCCAATGGAGGTCGGTTTTTCCCATGTCTTTCTTGGGAAATCTAAATCGCCCCCAGCAATCGCGCCGAGGCGAAGGCGGCGAAGGCCAGCACCAGGTTGTCGAAACTCTTTTGGGGCAGGACGGCGACCACGCGTTTGCCGAGAAACAGGCCGCAGATGATGAACGGAACCAGCACCACGTTGAACAGCAGCGTGTGTCCCTGGATCAGGCCGAGCTGCGCGCTGAACGGTACCTTGATCAGGTTGATGAGCAGGAAAAACCAGGCGGCCGTGCCGACGAAGGCGTCCTTCGGCAGCGACACTGCGAGCAGGTAGAGTCCCATCACCGGACCCGCAGCATTGGCGACCATGGTGGTCACACCGGCGATGCCGCCCATCGCCCAGGCAAACGCGCGACTGTGTGGGAGATGGGTGAAGAGATTGGGCCGGAGATTCCGCCACAATTGGACCAGGGCCAGGGTCAGGACGATCCCGCCGATGAACGGGTTGAACCGGGCCCCGGCGATGTGATGCGCCTGCGCCCAATGCATCAGCGCCCAACCCACCGCCACTCCCACCACCGCCGGCGGAAGGGTTCGAATCACATGGGGCCAGCGGGCGTCCCGACGGAAGAGAATGACCGCACCGATGTCCCCACAAACCAGCATCGGCAGGACGATTCCGGTCGAAGCGATGCCCGGGAACAATTGGGCGAAGATGACGACGTGCATCAGGCTGATGCCCGGCAGGCCGCTCTTCGACACGCCGATCCCAACCGCCGCCACCGAGGCCAGCACCCATTGGAATCCGCTGAACTCGGGAAGCATGAGGACGGTATTCCGCCGACGTCAGGCCGGCAGGTCCACCCACTGGCGCAATTCGGTCGAACGCACCGCCGCATCCATCACGCCCTGGGCACGCGCACCGTCGTGGAAGGTGACGGCGCACGGACGCTGTTCGCGGATGGAATTCACAAACTCGACTGCTTGATCATAACGGAAGGTCACCAGCGGATCGCCCACGCCCGGGTCGCGCGGTGAACCGGGCCAGACATGGAACTCCGGCGGAATGATGAGCGGGCGCAATCCGGGTCCGCCGAGTTTGCCGGCCTGGAGTTCATTCCATTTGCCGGTGGTGAATTCGAAGGTTCCCTCGCTGCCGTTGATCTCCACGTAATCGAGACTGCGCCAGGATTCGTTCCGACCGCTGGCCAGCTTCGAACTTTCCAGGACACCACTCGCACCGTTGCGGAACTCGGCGAGGATCGCCACCCAATCGTCGGTGTCATTGATCGCACCGCCACGAACCGGCGTGAGGGTCATCAAGTTGGCGACGAGCCGCTTCATCGGTCCGATCAATTGCAGCGCGAAATCGATCCGATGACTGAGCATGTCGCCGATCTCACCCGTGCCGGCCAGTTTCTTGACCTGGCGCCAGCCGAGGTTGCGCGTGCCCCAGTCCTGCAGGCGGCAGGAGCGGAAATGGTAGGGAATGCCGAGATCCCCCTGCGCCACCAGGTGCCGCAGGTACCGCATTGCGGGGACGAATTGATAGGTGAAGGCGGTCATGTGCCGCACGCCGGCGCGGTCGGCCTCCTCCGCCATGCGTCGGGCGTCGGGCGCGTTCAGTGCGATCGGTTTTTCGCAGAGGACGTGTTTTCCCGCCCGCGCCGCGGCGATGGCGATGTCGGGATGCAGGAAATTCGGGGTGGCGATGATCACCGCATGGACATCGTCGCGGCGGACGATCTCGTTCCAGTCGGTCGAGACGATGGGCGCACCGGTCTGTTGGCGGGCGGCCTCCAACGTGGCCGGATTGGCATCGCAAAGCGCATGGACCTTCACGTCGGGGCACAAGGCCAGGCCGGGAAGATGGTTTTGCAGGGAGATGCCGCCGGTACCAATGATCGCGAAATTGAGCGTGCTCATGAGCGACGGCGAACCTACGCGCCCGGCCACACCGGTTACAAGCGCCGGGGGAATGTTGGATTCTCAGAACGCGCAATCCATCCGCCCCCGAGCACCTGATCGCCCTCGGGACCGCCGTAGAAAACACACGCCTGGCCCGGGGCCACCGCGCGGGCGGGGGCGTGCAGGACGACCGATGCGACGCCGTCCGCGCCGGGCGTGACGGTGGCAGCTGCGCCGGGATGATTGTACCGAATCTTGGCCCGGCATTCGAACGACTCCGGAGGCGTCTCCCACGGAATCCAGTTGCAGTTTTGCACGGAAAAACGTTCGCAGTTCAACCGGGATTCATCGCCCACCACCACGCGGTTATGTTCGGCATCGATCTCGATGACATACACCGGTTCGCCGGTGGCGATGCCGAGTCCACGTCGCTGCCCCACGGTGTAAAATTCCACGCCTTCGTGCTCGCCCAGCTTGCGGCCGGTTTCATCCACGATGTCACCGGGATGGCGCTGGGCGAGTTTCGCGTCGCGCAGGAACTTTCCGTAGTCGTTGTCCGGGACAAAGCAGATTTCCATGCTCTCCTCCTTGTCGGCCGTCCGGAGCGAGCAGGCGCGCGCGACGTCACGGGTGTCGGCTTTGGTTTTTTCGCCCAGAGGAAACATCGAACGTTCCAACTGATCCTGACGCAGGCTGAACAGGAAATAGCTTTGATCCTTTTTAAGATCACGACCCTGGAGCAGAAGCGTTCTGCCCGAAACTGGATCGCGCTGGAGCCGGGCGAAATGGCCAGTGGCAATGAAATCGCAACCCAACTGCCGCGCGCGATCGATCAACACACCGAACTTGAGGTGCTGATTGCACATCACGCAGGGATTCGGGGTCCGTCCGGACTTGTACTCGGCGGCGAAGTACTCAATGACCTTCCGCTGGAACAGGCCCGATTCGTCGACCAGATAGTAGGGCACTCCGAGTTGGGCGCAGACACTCCGGGCATCCATCACCGCCTGGGGGCCGCAGCATTTGTCCTCGGCCCGGTTCACGCAGTCCTGGGGCCAGAGTTTCAACGTCACACCCACCACGTCGAATCCCTCTGACTTCAACAAAGCGGCGGTGGCGGAGGAATCAACGCCTCCACTCATCCCCACCAGCACCCGTTGTTTCTGAGACCGTGTCACCGCTTCATTCTGTCACAATTCCGGACCGCCGTCGAAGCCGGAAGAAGGCTGGAAAAAGAGGGCCACCCGGTGCCGCGTGTCCCGTCCTTCGGGGTCGCTGCCCAGGCATCGTCGTTGCAGTGACGAAAGGGTCCTGCTCTCTTCTGACCATGTCGTTCGTCGCACTTCGTCGCCTGCTGGTTTTGGGTTCGGGCTGGTTCGCCGGCATCCTTCTGCTCGCCACCACCACCGGATGCGTGGCCGTCGCGGTGGGGGCCGCGGCCGGCGCGGGTGCCGTGGCCTATCAACGTGGCTCACTCATCTCCAATGAATCCGCCGGGATGGATGCGACCTGGAGCGCCTGCCAGGGCGCGGTGAAACGACTCGAATTCGAGGAAGAAAGCGCGTCCAAGGACGCGCTCGAGGGGACTTTGGAGGCCCGGTCCGCAACCGGACGCACCATCACCTTCAAACTCCGGCGGATCACGGAGAAATCCACCGAACTCCGCATCCGGGTCGGCATGTTTGGTGATGAACACATGGCCCGGGAGGTCCACGAAGCGGTCCGCAAATCTCTCTGATCTCCGCCCGGTCCCGGCATGATCCTGATCGAAACCCGGGTCGCGCCGAGCGGCATTCACGGCAACGGCCTGTTCGCCGGCCACGCCATTCGTGCAGGCACGCCGTTCTATCGGTTCCAGCCGGGATTCGACCAATCGCTGACGCCGGAACACTGGGCGGCGCTCCCGGAGCCGGCCCGCGGTTTTGTCCGCCATTTCAGCTATTTCGACGGAGCCACGCGGCGGTTGATCCTTTCCGGTGATGACGCCCGGTTCATGAACCATTCGGAAACGCCCAACACCGGGGCACTACCCGGATCGACGGAACCCATCGTCACCGTGGCACTGAGGGAGATTGCAGCCGGCGAGGAATTGACCTGCGATTACCGGGCGTTCGACGGCGACGTAGCCTGGAAACTGGGACGGGTGGAAGAAGATTCACCGCTCGGAGCGGGCTGGCCGGCGGAACCCCGATCCGTCTAGAGCCTGTCTGAAAATTCGGAAGGGTCCTGTTGTCGGGGAAAAGGCTGGATGGCGAGGCGCGAGGAGGGAGCAGCCCTTTTTGGGCTGTG
>CAIVQB010000139.1 GCA_903907925.1 uncultured Verrucomicrobiota bacterium | reverse complement strand
TCATTGCCAACGAACAGCGCACAACCGCTGTTCGCCGGGAGGAGGCCCCGGATCTGGACCAGCACCACATCCTTCTTCATCGACGGACTGTGGTCAGCGCCGCCGGTTAAATCAAGCGGGGCGGAATCGCGTGCCCAACCGGTCGGCCGACCACCGCCGACTTGCCACCGGGAACCGTACCCACCAAGGTCGTCTCACCGGGCACCGGGCCCGAATCCAGACTCCCGAATGCATCCTGATGAATTGATCCGCGTGGACGGCACGGTGACCCAGGTGCTTTCAAACGCCATGTCGCGGGTCGCTCTGTCCAATGGCCACGTTCTGAACGGGCACCTTTCGAAACCCCTTCGGTTGGCCGGCCAGACGCTTCAACCCGGACAAATCGTCCACCTGGAGCTTACTCCCTGCGATCTATCACGAGGACGGATTTTAGGACTGGCCACCCTTCCGGAATCAACCCTGCCGGGTTCCTAGTCCAGGGCCTCCGACTCGGGCACTACGAGGTCAAACCGGGGAATCCGCACCACGATCCGCCGGCCGGTTTCGTCCACACCGAGGTAGGCTCCTTCCGCGATCGCAGTACGGGTGGTGATCACATGGCGGCTGTTGTAGGAAAAGTGTTCGCCGGGCGGGATGACGGGAAACTCCCCGACCACGCCGTCGCCCTCCACGACCAGGCTGGTTCCGTCGTCGTGACGAACAACCCACTTGCGGCCCTTGATGCTCACGGTGACCGGGCTGTTGTTCCGGATGCTGAGAAAATAAACGAACGAATGAGGCCGATCCGGCGAGGCGGAAGCCGGCAGCCGTTGATACACCAACCGGTCGACCGTGACTCTCAGGCCTTCCAATTCGACGGGGGCGGCGGGCGAAACATCCATGACCGCCGAGCCTACGGATGCGATCTACCTCAAACAAGATCGGCCCCACTTTTCGATGGATCCCGGCTCTGACTACCCTATCCCCATCGCCGCTTGCGGTTAGGGGTACTTCACCGCCACCTTTTCCCGGTGAACGTCCATTTCCTCGGCGCCACCCGCACCACCACCGGTTCGATGTACCTGGTTGAGGTTAACGGGCGGCGGTTTCTCATGGAATGCGGTCTCTTTCAGGGACGCCGGGCGGACGCAATCGAACACAACCGCCACTTCCCGTTCGATCCGCGCAGTCTCGACGCCGTCGTTCTCAGCCACGCGCATATCGATCACTGTGGCAACCTGCCCAACCTGGTGAAGCGGGGATTCAACGGAAACATCTATTCCACCTACGCCACCCGCGATCTCGCCAGCATCATGCTCCAGGATTCCGCGGCGGTGCAGGAAGCGGACGCGATCTATGTATCGAAACAGCGGGAGCGGGCCGGGCTTCCGGCGGTCGAACCGCTCTACAGCGCGGCGGAGGCGGAACGCGCGACCCGCCAGTTCGTGGCGGTGGGTTACGACCGGCGGATCCCAGTGGTGGATGGGGTCACCGTCACCTTCCGCGACGCGGGACACATTCTCGGATCGGCCCAGGTGATCCTCGACGTCCGCGAGGGCGACCGCCAGTTCCGCTACCTGTTCAGCGGAGACGTGGGACGATCGAATCAAACCATCCTGCGCGATCCCCAGCCGGTCGAGGATGTCGATTTTCTTCAGGTGGAAAGCACCTACGGCGGACGCGACCACGGCGATGCGAAGGATTCCGCCGAAGAGCTTCGAACCCTGCTCAACACCACACTGGAACGCGGCGGCAAGGTCATCATCCCGGCGTTTTCGGTTGGTCGAACTCAGACGCTGGTCTACGAACTGCACCGGCTTACCGATGCCGGACGGCTCCCGCCGGTTCCGATCTTTGTCGACAGTCCCCTCAGCGTGAATGCCACCGAGGTGTTCCGACTGCATCCCGAGTGTTTCGATGACGACACCTATCGCTTCTTCCAGGAACGCGGGAATCCATTCGGAATGGAGAACCTGACCTACATTCGCGAGGCCGAAAAATCCAAGGCCCTCAACAACCTCAAGGAGCCCTGCATCATCATCAGCGCCTCCGGCATGGCCGAAGCGGGGCGCATCCGGCATCACATCAAGAACAACATCGGCGACCCGAAAAACCTGATCCTCTTCGTCGGTTTCTGCGCGGCCCACACTCTCGGGGCGCAGCTCCGGGATGGCCGGAGTCCGGTGAACATCTTCGGCGTTCCTCACATCGTCCGGGCTCAGGTCGCCGCCGTGGACGCTTTTTCAGGCCACGCGGACCGCGGCGAACTATCGGATTATGTCCGGCACATTTCCGGTTCACTGCGAAAGATCACCGTGATCCACGGCGAGGCGGATCAGTCACTCGCCTTCGCCGAACTCCTGCGTCACATCCGGCCCACCGCTGAGGTGATCGTGCCCCAGCCCGGGCAGGTTGTTGAATTCTGAACGTGGACTGGGGGAGATGGGATGATCTGGAAAGCATGAAAGCATGAAAGCAGGAGAAACGACGGGGAAGGAAAACGGCAAGACGGGAAAACGAGAGAGCGGCTGCCAAGCGCGGTTCAAATACGCGTTGACCCATCCCAAACTCGGATTCGAACCCTGCTGTGGATTCCCACGCTCGTTTTCCCGCCTTCCCGTTCTCTCGTTTTCGTTCCGCGCCATTCCTTCCCAGATTCGAACTCCTCTCACGGAATCCGCAACAATTCCGGCTGCGTCCACGAATCTTCCCGCTGGCCGACCAAGGCGCGTACCGCCTTCACCGTGCCCACCTTCACCGGCGCACCGGCGTGGTCCCATTCGCGGCGGACGTAGGTCAGGGCGTCGGCGATTTGTTGGTCGTTTAATGCATCAACAAGGGCCGGCATGTTCAGCGTGTAGCGCGTGCCTTTGACCGTGAGTTCGTCCCGGACGCCATGCAGGACGATCCGGATGAGGCGTTGTTCACTGCCCAGAACCCATTCGGAATCCCGCAGCGGTGGTGCCAATCCTTCCTGGCCATTGCCGTGAGGCTGGTGGCATGCGCCGCAAATCGAACCGTAGAGTTCCCTGCCGCGCTTGTAGCTGGCTTCGTCGTCGCCCACCAGCGGAGGCGGGATGCGGACATCCTCCATGCCCGGTTTGCCCGGCCAAGCCACGAACCGGTCGATCGACGCCACCCGCTTTTGCACCTCGTCCGACTCCACCTTGCGCAATGTCGACCACGCCGGCGGTTCGGCGGCGAACACCACGGGCTTGATCTTTGGTGCCGGTTGGCCAGGACGAATCGGTGGGAGCGTTCCCGCGATGCCGTCCAGCAGGGCCAATTGCTGCCAATCGCCCGGAGCCCGGCCCGCGGCGAGTTCGAGTAGATGTTGGATCCGGGCCGAACGCCGTTCCACCGCCACGCACCGGGCCAGGCCGGACAGCAGCATCCTGTGACTCGCGCGCATCTGGGCGCAGGCGGGATCCAGAATCAATGAATCGAGAAACTCGAGCTCGCGCCCGCCCAATCCGCTGAGCACCGCATCGACGCGAAGGCGGTTCACCGGACCTGTCATCAGCAGGACCCGGAGGATCGCGTCGGTCGACGGGGTCGCAATTTCGCCCAGCGAAAAGATGAGCTGCAGTTGTTCCTCTGCGGGCAGCAACCCGGCATGACGCAGAATGAGGCTGCGCGCGTCATCGCGCTCTTCGCCCTTCAGGAAATGTTCGACCAGTTTCATCGCCGCGATGCGGACGGACGGAGCCGGATCATCCATCGACTTGGAAAGCTGGCTGAGTTCCAGCGCGTCCAGTCCCTCGAGCGTCCAGAGCGCATGGAGACGACCCAACGGCTCGCGATTGCGGGCCGGATCCAATGAGGCCACCAGCGCAGGAACGGCATCAGTGGCCCGCTGTTCCACGAGCATCTGCTGCGCACGATCCCGCCACCAGCCGTTGGGATGCGAGAGACGGGCCACGAGTTGGGCGTGATCCACCGTTGCCGGAAGGCTCTCGCGGTGAACGGGACGATCTTCCCGAACCACCCTCCAAATCCGGCCAAGATTGACCGGCGTTTGCAGATCGCGTGATTCGATCTGTTTCCGCAGATAGCTGGTGAGATAAATGTGGTGCTGGATCAACCCGCGGTAGAGGTCGACCACATACATCGCCCCGTCGGGTCCGTTGAACAGGTTGACCGGCCGGAATCGTTCATCGGTCGCGGTGAAGAATTCCGCGTGGTCATAGGCGTTGGTCGCGGTCAACACGCCGTCGTTGTTCAGGATTCGATTGCGGCGGATCAGGTTTCCCGTCGGTTCACAGAGGAAAACGTCGCCCACGAAACCCGCTCCGAATTGATCTCCGCGATAAACCACCGGTCCGCAGGCACCGGTGTAGGTCGCCAGGCGGCCTTCCGGGGTCAATTGACCCGGTTGATAGCCGCGATTGACTCCCGGGTTCACCCGTGACGACCACACCCGCTGGTCCTCGACCAACTGGACATTCACACCAAACGCTCCCTGAAGATTCGGATTCCGCATCAGGTAGCGGCCGTCCACGTAGTCGCCGCGGAGCTGGTCGGAATTCGAGTTGTGAAACAGCCGGCCGTAATTGTCCTGCGACAACCCCCATTGTCCGCGGAACTGGGTCGGTTCCTTGATCCATTGGTTGGTCCCGGTGCCGGTCCAGCGATACCGCCAGGTGTGATTCGCCGAGTAGATCCAGTTGTCGAGCATCCAGGTCGGACTGTTGCTAGCGTGTTCCGGATTCGCCTTCCGGCCGAGTCGCGGATCGTCCTGGCTGGCGTAGTCCTCCGCCACCAGGATCTTTTGATCCGCCTTTCCGTCGCCGTCGGTATCCCGCAGTAACCACAACCGCGGTGGCTCGGCTACGATCACACCGTCCTGAAACAACATCAGCCCCCGGGGCATGACCAGTCCGTCGGCAAAAACCGTCCGCTTGTCCATCCGGCCGTCCCCGTCGGTGTCCTCCAGAATGGCAATCGATCCCACCGGTCGTTCCTCGCCGGCACCGTCGGGATTGGGCATATAGCCCTTCATTTCAACCACCCAGAGGCGGCCGCGATGATCAAACTGAATGGCAACGGGCGAGCTGACCAGTGGCTCGGAGGCCACCAGTTCGACCTTGAATCCGGGGGCGACCGAGAAGGTTTTGGTCTCTTCGGCGGGAGTGAGAACCGGCGCGGGCGGAATACGGTCGCGCGGGACGATCTCCCGCTGCACTTCATTGGTGTGATCGCCGTTCTGCGCGTGGAGCGCGACGGCCACGAACAACGCACCCGATAGGCGTAGAATGGGGAGAATGGACATGACCGGATCGCAGGTACCGACCCGCCCGCGTTGAACCAGATTCAATGCAAACCGCACATCGCAGGGGATCGTCGGGATGTTGTACCGGCGATCGCGCCAACCGCCAAGTCCCAGAACCTAATTCCGAATCAGGCGCCCGGCACTTCGCCAAAATGAGCCTTGTGCGCCGCATATCCCGCGACATCGGCCACCATCGCCTCGATCGTGGCCATCAGCGGCGCGATCGCCACCAGACCGGAAAACACCGCGCGGTCACCGATGGAGCTCTCGAGGACAAACGTGGGGCGTTGGGTCACTTGCAGCGCATGAAACTCGGCGGTCGTGGCGCGAGCCCTTGCATCCACTGCCGGCGTCCGGGAATGTTCCAGAAGACGTTTGGGGTCCAATCCGGCGGCGTGGGCAGCCACCTCCGCGGCCACCTCCCAGTTCCCGACGGCCTTTCCTTCACGCAGGGCGGCATGGGCGATGGCCAGTCGGACCCGATCATCATTCACCCCGAAATCACGGGCCGCTTCGGCCACCAGATTGGGCGCGAGGTACTCCTTCAGTGCTGGATCGAACCAACCCGAATGGAGCATGTAGGGCGATTTCACGATCGTGCCGCTCCGGCGATAGAACCAGTCACATTGTTCGCGCGACACGGGCAATCCGGAGGAATCCATCAGGGCCAGCTTCCAGGAGAATTCGATCCGGTTGGCGTAACGGATTTGCAACTCCCGCCAGGTGGGCTCGGCCCAATGGCACCAGGACGAAATGACCTCGAGATAATAGGTGACACGGACACTCATGGAAAAGGTGGTTGAGCTTATCGGGCACCCGCCGGCTTCGGTGGCAGAAGCGCGAGGATGTCCTGTTGCTTGAGATACCATTCGCGCAAGGGACGGCTGAGGATGGAGTCCCGGAATTCCTTGAGATTCGCAATGTTCAGGGCTCCGTCGATATCATCCTTGAGCGCCTTGTTGAGGTCACCCTTGGCGTCGGTCGACCAGGCGCGGAACGAACCCGTTTTGTCGTTCAACACCTTGGCAGCCGCCATCCGGCTTTCGTCGTCGTACTTGAAGGCCACAACCTCCACGTAGCTCTTGTCCACCTTGCCGCGAATCCGGGTATCCTCATCCTTGGCCAGGATGATCGACCGCGCGACATCGACAAACCGCCGCTCCATCTTGGCCACAAGGTCGTCCTCGCCGAGGGTGCCGTTGGCTTCCACGGCCAGGTCCCGGGTGAGATTCTCCAGCCGCTGGCAGGTTTGGTGAACGACGTCTTTCTCGAACTCGGCGAAGAAGACCCGCCCTCGTTTAATGATGATTTCCTTTTCGGCGGGTGTGAACGAATAGCGTTTCTCGTCGAGACCCACCCAGTTGGTATAGGCCGGGCTCTCCAGCAATTTCTCCAGGCGAGCAGTCAGGTTGGTGGCGCTGATCTTTTCCAACGCCTGCACTCCCTTGGGTTCGTCCTTGAGTTCCAATTTCAAGTCCAGTGGCATGAAGGCAAAGACGGCGCGATCGAGACCGCCGAGGTGGTCCACCTGTTCGTTGAGCGATTTCCAATGCGACTTCATCCGGTCCTTGCGATTGAGGTCATCGACCACATCAAAATCATTTTCCACCTTGAGCGATCGGTTTCCCGAGCGGAACCAGGAGAGCATTTTCGCGAAATCATCCGCCACCGCCCGTGAATACGCCTTCACGTCTAGGTCAACCTTGGCCACCGGCACGCGATCCCGGGGATCCTCGGGCGCGCGTTTGGAAATGAATCGTTCGATGACCGAGTTCGGCAGGTTGTGCAGCAATTGCGAGAGATCGGAATAGGCGGCCACCACCGGCTCGGTGCCGTAATCAAAGGTTGCCACATCGCCATACCGGCCGATGTCTCCATCAGTGGCGAACAACAGCTTCTTCTCGGTGGGCTCGGCACTGTTGAAATAGCCCCATTGGATCGCGGCGCGATCATGCGGCAGCGGCTCTGGATTGACGCGCATCCGCCACCCGACAAACACCGAGGCGCGAAACACGCTGTACTCCATCATCGACGAGGTGCTGAGACGGTTGGTGAAGGATTCGGTGCCCTTGTTCACGATGTAGGCCTTGAACCAGTCCTCCAGCTCTTTGGGGCTCAGGGTTGCGGACAGACTGCCGGCGAAATTGTGGCGCAGGCCAAGAACATGACCCACCTCATGAGCGACCACCTCCCGGACATAATCCTGCGAGGCGCGCAACACCGCTTCCTCGCTCAACTGATCGTTGGCCAGCAAATCCAGCAGACCCTGGGCATACTGTTCAGCAAACTCCGCGACGTTCACCTCGCAGGCATTGGCCGAACCCATAAGCGCGACTCCAAATCGAAGACCGCGATCCCCCGTCTTTTCGGGTTGTTCCTTCTTGTCGCCCTTTTTCTCGGAAACGATATCCAGCATGGAACGCAACGCCTGCCGGGCGCGTGCGCGACCGGAAACGCCGAAGACCGAAGTCATGTAGGCCTGACCATGACGCGATTCGCCGGTCCACGGATCCAGCAACAAATCGGCATAGGCGAAGCCCGCCTTGTCCCACGGGACCCACTGGACAATGTTCCGGGTGGCGTCCGGTGCGGTGATTTTCTCAGGGGCCTTGTCGGCGCGGACGATGTTGGTTCCGAACGCCCGGTTCCAATAGAGGATGCCGTCCTTGACCGCCTCGACGTACTCTTTCGGCGTATTGGCGCTGTAATAGAACTGGATGGGCTTGGTCAGATCAAACCGGGCCATCTTGGTGGTCAGGCGGCCGGTCGTGGGTTCCAGAATCGGAGAAGTGGAAAAGAACCGGGCGTAACGAGTCTCCACCGCTGACTGCTCGCGGCCCGGTTTTTCAGACGGCTGATACGGGGTAAAGAAATAGCGGACCTCATACCGGCTCTCGCGATTCGGATCGGATTCCCGGTCACGCAATTGGACGCTTTGACGGACCACCAGGTTGGCCTCCTGCCGTTCAACGCCAAAGACGCGACTCTCGGGCACTTCCAAAACCACATCACGGAGCGTGGAATCCGAGCTCAACCAGGATTCATCAAACACCCGACGCATGCCCTTGTTGAAATCAAACACCACCCGGTTGGCGTCCTGTTCCAGGATGGGAAAAGTGGCCAGCAACCGGCGTGCGGGCAGGTCCTTGGTGACCACAATGCCATCGATTGCCTCGTACAGGTCGACGCCGTCGTGGAATACTTCGAAACGGACGATCTTTCCGGCGAGTCCATGGCTTGTTGCCGCGCTCGCCTGCGGAATCAGCGAGGCCGACATCAGGAAATCCCTCCCGATCGCGGACCGCGCGATGGCGAGATTGAGATTGGTCGCCACCATCAATTCGTCCTGAACGTGGCGCACCGGGGAATCGGCGGCTTGGGAACCATGGACCGCCAGCAGGGCGACGGCTGAAATCAGAATCGACTGGAGCCGGTTCAAGAAGGTCGGGAATGCAGGTCCAAGGACCCGGAATGGTTCGGAAAACATCATAGCCGTGTTTTGTAAGCCGGGACTGAACGGCGGCCCGGGATTTCTGGCAACTGAAACCATGTCGCGACCGGATGACGCGGGATTTCCGTGCTGTTATTTGCCGGGAGTCGACCCTGCGGTGCGGACCGCCTCCTGATTCCATTTTCGATTCAAGGCGGTGACCGCCTCAAGCTGCTCCCGGCGAAGGTTTCCGACAGTCACATTCCAATCGGCCGCCTGGCCGTTGAAATCAAAAACCCACAGGGCCGCCAGCGACGCACCACTGCGGTCCAATCGATCGATTATTTGTGCGAACCGCTCGCGTTGTTCGGGAAGCGGTTTCCCGGGGACACCGAATTCGCCAACAAAAACGGGCTTCCGCGCCGCTTTTCCAATCCGGACCGCCGCCTCCAGCCGGTCCAGATCCGATGGTTCATACGCCCGGACCGAGAGCGAATTCAGCGGATCCGGATTGTCGCCGCGCAGCATTTCCTCGAACTGCCCGGGACTGTCGGGATTCCAGGAATGTTCGGCGCGCTGATGCCAGGCCGATCGCCGCGGAAACGCATTGCCCGAAACGATCAACCGGTCGGGATCGAGCGTGCGGACGGTCGTGGCAAAGGCCTTCAACGCCACGCGAAACTGGTCGTGGGTCAGTTCATCCTGCGCGGTCCGGGTGGTGGGCGTGCCGGACGGCGGCACCACCGGTGGTCGATGGTCGGCGGCATTGGGCAGATCGGCGACCAGGTTGAATTCATTGCCAAACTCCCATGCCCAGATCGCCGGTGAATCGCGATACCGGGACACCATCTCGCGGGTATAAGCCTTCATGAACGCGTGGACCCGGCTCGATGGATCGCCCCAGCGATTGCACGGTTCACCGACCAGATCCGGGATCGCGCTGAGGTTCCAGAACAGCGATGGAATTAATCCGATCTGATGCCGTTCGGCCGAACGAACAATGGCGTCCATTCGGCTGAAATACGCGAAGCGATTGGTCTGATACAGACCCCACTGCGCCGGCCAGTAGCCTCCGGCGGAAAAGCGGACGAACGGGATCTCTCGACCTTCCAGAATGGCAAACCCGGCATCGCAATCCCTGCCCTGTGGTACTTCGACAGTGCGTTGAAAGGCGTCGTAATAATTCACCCCCACGCCGCGATAAGGCCGGCCGTGGCGCAGCAACGTTCCGTCCGCCGCCACGGTGAGTCCGGGAGCCGCCGCCGCACTGAATCCAGCGAGCAGCCCCAACCAAACCGCGACCCAAACCGCGCCGATCGCGCCCCCCAACCGTTGCAACCGGCTCATGCCACGGTCAGGCGGTGACGGTCGCGTCGCGCGGCACGTCGTTGAGGATCTGGGTGATCATCAAATCGGTCGTGACGCCCTCGGCATCGGCCTCGAAATTGGGGATCAACCGATGACGGAACGTCGCGGGTGCCACCGCTGCGATGTCGTCGAAACTCACGTTGAACCGGCCCTCGGTCAGCGCCCGGACCTTGCCCGCGAGGATCAACACCTGTGCACCGCGGGGACTGCTCCCGAAGCGGAGGTATTGATTGGTGATGGCCGCGGCCGTGTCGGTTTTCGGATGAGTGGCGAGGACCAATCGAACAGCGTAATCCTTGACGTGAGTGGCGATCGGAACCCCACGAACCAACTGTTGCATGGCCTGGAGTCCGGGGCCGTCGAGCACCTTCGACGGCGGTGCCTGGTTGCCCTCGGTCGTGCGGTTCAGCACCTCGGTCAGTTCGTCGCGGGTGGGATAGCCGACGACCAGCTTGAAGAAGAAACGATCCAACTGCGCTTCCGGCAGCGGGTAGGTTCCCTCTTGATCGATTGGATTCTGGGTGGCCAGGACGAAGAAGGGTTTCGGTAGGGGGCGGATCGCGCCGCCGGCGGTGACCTGGCGTTCCTGCATGGCTTCCAGCATCGCCGACTGCGTCTTGGGCGTGGCACGGTTGATTTCGTCGGCCAGCACCAAATTCGCGAACACCGGTCCCTTCTGGAATTCAAACTGGCGGCGGCCTTCGGGCGTCTCCATCACCAAATTGGTGCCGAGGATGTCCGCCGGCATCAGATCAGGCGTGAACTGGATCCGGCTGAAACTCAGGTCCAATACCTCGCTGAGCGTCCGCACCAAAAGGGTTTTACCGAGACCTGGCACGCCCTCCAGCAGGACGTGGCCGCCGCCCAAAATGGCGGTCAACGTTCCGTCGACCACCACGTCCTGGCCGACCATCACCCGGCCGATCTCGGCTCGGACGGTGGCATAGACCTCGCGAAAATGTGCGATTTGCTCCTCGGTATTCATGGGGTGGAAGATCTCGGTGAAAGGAGCGTAGACACGAGCCGCGCGACCGCAAGGCTGTTCGGAAACAGGTTTGTCGCAAAATCCCGCTCCCGTCATTGCACGACGGCGATCGGTCCCTACCTTGTCCGCCATGCCTGAAACTCAACTGTCCCGCATGGCGGAGGATCCCTGGCGGGTGTTCAAGATCATGGCCGAATTTGTCGAGTCCTTCGACACGCTGTCGCGCCTGGGACCGGCGGTGACGATCTTCGGTTCGGCCCGAACAAAGCCGGAGGATCGCTATTACAAGGCCGCCCAGCTCATCGGCGAGGGGTTGGCGAAGGAAAAGATCTCAGTCGTGACCGGGGGCGGACCGGGCATCATGGAGGCGGCGAACCGCGGCGGTGCCAAGCCGAAATCCGTCCCCAGCGTCGGACTGAACATCGAGCTGCCCTTCGAACAGAAGTGCAACCGTTTCTCGAACCTCACCATCGATTTCCACTACTTCTTCACCCGCAAGGTCTGCCTCGTGAAGTACAGCATGGGCTTCGTCTACATGCCCGGCGGCTTCGGAACCCTCGATGAATTGTTCGAAGTCGTAACCCTGATCCAAACCCAGCGCATCCCCGCCTTTCCCGTCATTCTCTTCGGCAAAGCCTACTGGCGGGGAATGTTCGACTGGATTTCGTCCACGCTGGAACCCGCCGGCATGATCAGCCCCGGCGATCTGAATCTGCTCCGCGTTTCCGACGATCCGGAAGAGGTGATCGAGTGGATCCGGACCTACCGCCGGACGATCGGTGTCCCCGATCAGGTTCCCGCGGCCTTTCGCTGACCCTTCCCCTCATGCCCCGTCGTCCACCGGTCACCCGGCTCCAATCCACCGTCCTGCCGGGCGGCCTCACCGTGGTCACCGCGACCCAACCCCACCGGGCCAGTGTGGCGCTCGGTATCTGGGTCGGCACCGGCGGACGCCACGAACCCGCGCCGTTGAATGGCATCTCCCACTTCATCGAACACCTGCTGTTCAAGGGAACCCAGCGCCGCACCGCCGCCGGCATTTCCCAGGCAATCGAAGGCCTGGGCGGCTACCTCAACGCCTTCACCGATGAGGAACACACCTGCTTCTATGCCCGCGCCCAGGCGCATCACCTTCCCCGCCTGCTCGACGTTTTGACCGACATGTTCCTGCATTCCGACCTCGCACCCGCCGAGATCGCCAAGGAACGTGACGTGATCAAGGAGGAGGTCTCGATGTACCTCGATCAACCCGCCGAACACGTCCACGACCTTCTCAACGCCGCCCAGTTTCCAAATCATCCCCTCGGCCGGCCGGTGATCGGCACGCCGGCCTCGCTCGATCATTTGCAGCGGGCCCATTTTCAGCGGTACCTGCGCCGGCGCTATGTCGCGGGTGCCACGGTGATCGCCGCCGCGGGGGCGGTCGATCACGCCGATCTGGTCCGGCAGGTCCGTCGTCATTCCCGCGGATTCCGACCCGGCAAACGGGTCGGATTTGAACCGATGACGCACGCGGCCACGCGGCCGGTCCTGATTCACCGGCGTCGCACGGTGGAACAAACCGCGTTGTGCCTCGGCGTTCGCACCTGTTCCCGGCATGACAGCCGGCGATTCGCGCTGCGCCTGCTCAACGCGATCCTTGGCGAGAACATGAGTTCGCGGTTGTTCCAGGTCATCCGCGAGGAGCATGGATTGACCTACAACATCCAAAGCGGACTGACCCTCTGGGAGGATTGTGGCGATTGGGTGGTGTCGGCGGGACTGGACCACAGTCAACTGCAACGCACGCTCAAACTAGTGGTGCGGGAACTCGGCCGAATCCGCGAGCGCGCCCCGAGCGCGGGTGAACTCCGGCGGGCTCGCGATTTCGTGATCGGCCAGATGGAATTAAGCCTGGAGAGCACCGAAAACCAGATGATGACCCTCGGTGAACAATGGCTCGCCTATGGCCGCCTGATGAGCCCATCGGCCACGAGCGACCGGCTTGGTGCCGTGACCGCCGCCGAGATCCGGGCGGTCGCCCAGGAGTTCTTCCGACCGGAACGTTTAACCCTGGCGTTGGTGGGTCCGAACACAAAACCCGACCCGCTCGAAGCCATTCTGCGGTCGGTTTGATCCGGAACGATACGGCAGGGGTCGCCGCCGGCAGAAAGGTGATTCGGTGTCGCTTCTTTTTCGACGGCGTCGATTCGGTTGGGAGCCGGCTTGAATCGACGAGGATCAATATCGCAACCGGTAAAATCGCCGCGCCGATGGAGCGGTGCTGGAATCCAGAAATTCGACCACCCCACCGGAAACCGCGTTGGTCGCCACCGGGTTCCAATCGACGAGGTTGGTGGAGGATTCCAGTCGGGCCACACTGGCCGAAACACTGGCGCGAAGATGGAACACTCCACCGGGCTGCACGTTGAATCCGGTGAAGATTGCGGGCACCACCGACACCGGTTGAACTGTCACCGTCACCGTCGCCGGATTGGAGTCGCGATATCCGTCATTCACCAAGTATCGAAATGAATCGCCGCCGGAAAACGCCGGATCGGGTGTGTAGGCGAACGTCCCGACCGGCGCGTTCGGCCCCGTAAGCACGCCATGACTTGGCAATTCCACGACGGAAAACGTCAGGGGATCGCCATCAGGATCCGCCACCGACGCCCCGAGCGTCTGTTCCAATCGTCCGCCCTGCTGCATCGTGAAGGCAGCATCCGCCGCTGTTGGCGATCGGTCCTCCACCATGCAAACCGAGGTGAAGGTCCGAGTGTGGAGGGTCAGACTCCAGCACAGGATCGTACCGGAATCGTTCCGATAGACATCCGTGGCGCGAAGTTTCCAGGTTCCATTCGCTGGTTTTCCTCCGAAGGTGGCGAGCGGTTCGTCCGGTTGAAACACCCCGAGGAACGGTGCCGCGGCATCCACCAACGCCACCGAGGCGCGGTCATCAAACACCGTCCGCTGGCCACCGGCACCCGTGCACAAACCCACCCCCATGTCCGGGAAATCGCCGCCCTCATTGTCCGAGAGCAGGATTTCCGTGCCGTCCGGATGCTGTAGATACAACCGGACATCTCCGATCGTGGTGTGATCGATCCGGACCGAGGCGGTGAGATCGTCGATCAATGGATTGCCGGCCAGCGCGACGTCCATTGTGGAAATGCCGGTCCCAAGATCCGGAATGGCGACGGGAGCGCCGCTGCTCGAAACAGTGTTGGTGACCACCGCGGCAAAGTCACGCCGGCCGATCAATTCCGAAAACGAATGCACGGACGTCTTCGTTCCGTTGGTGACCGTCAGACTGAAGTCGGCGGTCGAACCGCACGGGACATTGCGGTCCAATTTCACCACGAACGCCGTGCTCGAAAGCGCCGAACCCTGCCGCGGGATGTCCGGCCACGCGGTCGCCGACTGAACCACGGTGACGCCGGGTGTCGATGAGGTCAGCGTTCCGGTCAGTCCGGTGAGGGTCTGGCTGCCCTGATTGCCCAGCCACACCCGTTCCTCGATTGTTTCGCCCGGATCGGCGATTCCATTTCCATTGCCACCAGTGGCCGCGGCTTCGGCGACCTGGTGGGTGAGGTAGGCGACGGGATCGATCGGAGTTCCCAGGAAATCGATGCGAACCTCGCGGACATAGCCGGTCTCACCCGGCACGGTGTCGGTGAATAGAACCTTCCAGGTCCCCGCCGAACTTTCGCCCCAGTGACGTCGGGACATGAAGGTCCACTGCGCCCAACCTCCGTTGGTGTCGGTGTGGCGTTCCGCGAGCCGGCTGACCATCCCACTCGGCGAAATGAGCGAAATGCCCATCTGTCCGCGACTGGTATGAACCGCATCCACGGTGATCAGCGCATGTTCGATCCGAACGGCCGGACCGTCGAACACCAACGCCTGACTGACCCCATTGGTGCGACCGTCCGGGATGTTCAACTCGAGTCCCTTGATGCCCTGATGAATCTGGATCGCCGGTGGGAGGTTGGTCCAATGCTCGGCGAGACCCACGGCGGTCGCCGCCTGCACCAACCCCACCCCGAAGGCGTGATTGAAGGCGAATCCAGCCCCATTGGTACTCCAGTCGGCATCGGTCGGAACCACCTTCTTCCCGCTGCGCAAAAGGATCTCCTGAACGTCGCGCCATCCCAGATCTGGATTTGCCTGCAACATCAGCGCGACGACGCCGGAGACCAGCGGCGCGGACGCCGAGGTGCCGTCGAAGTAAACGGTGTAGTCCTTGTTGAAGAGGTCCTGAGTGGCGGCGGCGGTGTTATAGCCGTTGGTTCCCACCCGGTCGGCGGCGATCAACCCGCGGTGTTTGGCGTCAATCTCACCGCCGAACGCACCGATCACCACCGCCGCACCCGGAGTGCTGTAGGTGGCGGTGGAACCATCCTGACGCAACGCCGCCACCGGAATGATGTAGGGACTGTTTTTGAGGTCGTTGTAGTTGACGTTGTCGCCTTCGTCGCCGTTGTTGCCGGCGCTGAAAATGTAGATCACACCACGACCACCCCTGCCCTGCGCGATGCCGCTTTTGATGCCGTCAAAAACCAATTCCCCATATTGCGCGACGTCCGAGGCCGTCTTCGTTCCCCAGGAATTGTTCTTCACCTGAATCACGTCGTTCCGATGGGCGAAGGCACCGCCAATTTTGGAATCGGCCAGCGGCCCGCCGTCGATCAGCCGGATCGCAGCAATCCCCGCCTGATTGGCCACGCCCGCGATCCCCTGACCGTTCCCGGCAACCGCGGCGGCGAGGCTCGACACCGCCGTTCCGTGGGCATCGCTCCATTTTGCCGGACTCGGATCCGCGTCGCCGGAAAGAAAATCGTAGCCGAGCGAACCCCGCATGTTGGCCGCCAGATCCGGGTGGGTCGACTCCACGCCGTCATCGATGATGCCGATGATCTGGCCCGCCCCGCGGTACCGGTCCCAGACGCCGAGGATATTGAGATCGATGCCGGTCACGCCACCGTTGGCATCATTCGCCGAGAGATACCATTGCGTCGGAAAAAAGGTGTCGTTCGGAATCAACTCCGTTTGGTGCTGCCGGGCCCATTGAGGTTCCGCTGAACGCACTCCGGCGATTTGTGACAACGCGGAAGCGAGCTCGACGAGCTCCGAAACATCGGACGCCTCCACCACGATGCGGCCGGGTGCGTAGGCGGGAATCTCCTTCAACGTGACACCGGGAATGGCCGCCACCACCACCCGGGCATCGACACCGGCGTCCACCTTGAGAAGAATCTCACGCGTGAGCACGCGACGGGTGGCCTCGGAATGCGCCTGACCGGAGCGGTAGATCACCGGAAGAATCTCCACGCGCGATCCGGGAGTCGTGACTGGAAAGACACGAGCGGTGGCAGCACCGGGTGTCACGCTCTCGAATCTCCAACCTTGATCCGCGTCCCGGACGAAACGTTCATCACCCGCCACGTCGAACCAGCGCAGATGCCGGCCCTCGCGCAGGAGGATCCGGGCGGGCAACCCGGCCGCCGCTAGCGCTGCCGGCAGCATCAAGGCCACGAACAGCCCGTGCAGCCCGTGCAGCAACCATCCTCCGCGCCCGCGACGCAACGTCATGCACCGACGCTACGACCGTTCGGAAATGATGGCAACCCGGTGGGCCGGTCGGTTGCGAAACAGGAAAATGTCTGGAGGACGCGGTTCCACCCAAGCCCCAATCAATCGCGAACTAGCTGTGAGGTTGAAGACGAGTTCAACTTCGAGGTTCGGGGAGCCCTTCCCGGCCCAAGCGAAGGCAGAGGTGAGAAAGGGATCGAGATTGAGATTAGGAGTAAGAATTCCGAGGGCTTGATGTTGAATTGAGCCTATCCGTACAGGCCGGACAAATGCCGGCGCCACCACGCTACAGCCCACCGAAACGGCGGTGGCGACGGGCGTATTCTTCCAGTGCCTCAAACAATTGGGCTTTGCGGAAATCCGGCCAAAGGGTCGGCGTAATCACGAATTCTGCGTAGCTGATCTGCCACAGCAGGAAGTTGCTGATCCGCATCTCGCCGCTGGTCCGAATCAGCAGGTCCGGGTCCGGCCAATGCCGCGTGTAGAGATGCTCGCTCATCACGCGGTCGTTGATCTCCGCGGCTTCCAAGGTGCCGGCCTTGACCTTTTCGGCGATGGCGCGGGCCGCCTCTACCAACTCCGTGCGTGCGCCGTAGCTCAAGGCGAGAATGAGGGTCAAACCGGTGTTCCGCGCCAGCACGGCCCGGGTTTTGGCCAATTGCTCCTGAACAGCTTCCGGCAGACGCCAAATCTGACCGATGGCCTCCAGCCGGACATTGTTCCGGTTCAACTCGCCAATCTCGTTCTTGAGGAACCGGGCGAGGTATTTCATCAGCGTGTCCACCTCATCCTTGGGCCGGTTCCAATTCTCGACCGAAAACGCGTACAGCGTGAGATACTTGATCCCCGCCTCGGCCGAGGCGCGAACGATGGCCCGGACCGATTCGACCCCGTTCCGATGTCCCTCCACCCGCGGCAGGTGACGCTGCTTCGCCCACCGCCCGTTGCCGTCCATGATGACCGCAACGTGGGTGGGAAGACTGCTTTCGGCAGCCGGCGACAGCTTCGGCTCGGCGCTCATCGGCGGATTACAGGAACATGGTCTGCTCGCGGGCCGGCCCGACGCTGGTGATGGTCAGACGGGCCTCGGTCAATTGCGCCAGGGTGAGGAGATAATGACGGCAATTGACCGGCAAATCCTCCCATTGGGTGATCGTTTCGGTCGAAGTTTGCCAGCCCGGGAATTCCTGGTAGACCGGCCTGCAGCGGGCCAGGACTTCGCAATCCGATGGCACGTAGTCAATCCGTTTTCCGTCCACTTCGTACGCGGTGCAGACCCGGATTTGGGCCAATGAATCGAGTCCGTCCACGTTGGTGACGGCGAGTTCATCAATGCCGTTGACCATTGCCGCGTGCCGCGTGGCCACGGCATCGAACCATCCGCACCGCCGGGCGCGGCCGGTGGTCGCCCCGAATTCGCGGCCCATGCCGTGAAGCAGGTCGGAGACGGAATCATCCTCGGTGGGAAGCGGTCCTTCGCCGACCCGGGTGGTGTAGGCCTTCATCACGCCGACCACGCGGTCCATGCGGTTCGGAGGAACGCCAGAACCGGTGCAGGCGCCGCCGGAGGTGGTGTTCGACGATGTGACGAACGGATAGGTGCCGTGATCGATGTCGAGAAAGGTGCCCTGCGCGCCTTCGAAGAGGATGTTGGCATGACGCCGGGTGGCGGCATGCAGGTAGGTGACGGTGTTGGCGACAAATGGCCGGAGACGATCCGCGGCCCGGGTGTAGTCAGCGAGAATCTTGTCGTAGTCCAGAGGTTGAGCGCCCAGCGCTTTCAGGACTTCGTTGTTCTCTTCCAACCGTTCCCGGAGTCGTTGCGGAAAACGGGCGGCGTTGACCAGGTCGATCACACGGAGTCCCACCCGCGCGGCCTTGTCGCCGTAGGTCGGGCCTATGCCCCGCTTAGTCGTGCCGATCTTGTTGTTGCCCTTGCGCACCTCGCGCTGGCCGTCCAGTTCGCGATGCCACGGAAAGACGACGTGCGCGGTCTCGGAAATGAGGAAATTGGCCGGAGTGACGGGCACACCGAGCTTGTCGAGTCCGTCGATTTCACCGACGAGGCCGACCGGATCCAGCACCACGCCGTTGCCGACGATGCAGACCTTGTCGGGCCGCAGGATGCCGCTGGGGATCAGGTGGAGGACGTATTTGGCGGGACCGATGTAGACGGTGTGACCGGCGTTGTTCCCCCCCTGGGTGCGAACGACGATTTCCGCCTGTTCGGTCAGAACATCGATGATCTTGCCCTTGCCTTCATCGCCCCATTGGGCGCCGACGAGAATTGTATTGGCCATGCGTGTACGCGGTGAACCGGCAGAAAAAAGCCCCGAAAGTAAACTCGGGGCGCACCTGCCGGTATTTACGGACGGAACGTAGGGAAACCGCGGGGACGAGTCAATTTCCGGCCGGAATGAAAAAGGGAGCCCGGTTTTGGACCGGACTCCCTGTTGTTCGGAACGAATTCCCGGTCAGAATTTCTTCGAGACCTCGATGTAAACGAAGCGACCGAGGATGTCGTAGCTCGACTTGTCGGTGTTGTCCTCGGACGAGGAGGCAATCAGACGGGGCTTCTCGTCCGTCACGTTGTTCATGCCGACGGCCACCCGTGTGTTGTCGTACCACTTCTTCTCCGCGCTCTTGAACGTGTAGGCCAGTTGCATGTCGATCTTGTAGTAAGATGGAACCTTCCAAGTCGCCCCACTGGCGGTAAAGTCGTTGGACGGGGCCGCGACCGAAGGATGGGTATCGCCAAGATCAATCACACCGGGCAGGTAGTGCGCGATGACAGTGTAATCCAAATTCTTAAAGCTCCAGGTGAAGCCGGCGGAGATGTTATAGTCGGGGATCAACCCTTGCGGCGCAGCCACCGCCTGGGTGTCGGTATACTGCCCCTTGTAGTTATAGTACTGGGAACCGCCAGGCAGTTTGATTTCGTAGCTCAACAGGATGTTGGCTGAAGCAAAGAACCGGACGGTCCCGGCAGCACCCGCATCCAGCAGGTAGTCGCCCGTCACGTCAAAGCCATCGGTCCGTTCCGCACCACCTGGCATGAGGGGAAGATTGAACACTCCGACATTGCTAGCATTGATATACGTGGACTGCACCCCAGCAGTAGGCACATATGGGTTGTTGTTTTGATCAATGTAGATGGGGGCACCGTGAAGATTCGGGTTGTTGACCCAGGTCGATGCCGCGCCGTTTTTGTTGAGATCAGCCGCGACCCCGGTCGCGGTGGGGTAGAACGCAACATCCGTCTCGTTAATGTGGTAATAACTAAACCCGAGGGTCAGGTTTTTGATCTGTTTCGGAGAATAAGTAATGCTGGTGGTAAACGTCTCCGACATGGAAGGCGGAAGGTCCGGGTTGCTCAGGAAATTGACCTGCCCGTTCTGTGTCGCCGACGGCTTAAATCCGTTGGTGTCATCCGGAAGCACGATGTAGGGATCACTCGAAACGGCTGGTCCGTAAAGCTGGGTAAGACCGGGAACCACAAAGCCCTGCGAATAAGTGCCGGCGATGGTCAATTGATCGTCGAAGGGCTGCCACCTGAACCCGGCCTTGGGAACGGCCGAGGACTTGGAATTGTTCAAGGAATCGACATGCTCGATGCGACCGGAGGCCGAAAGATCAAACCGATACAATCCCGGAATGTTTTGCTGAGGCGAGAACACAGGGATGGATGCCTCGACAAACCCAGCCACGCGATCGCGATTGCCACCCGGAAAGACTGGATAGCTGCCCAGACCGATGAGATTCCCTGATGAGAGCAGAGGATCGGCGGTCAAACTGAGACTTTCCCCGATATACTGGCCTCCGGCAGCCATCTGCAACGGTCCCGCAGGCAGATCAAAAATTTCCCCGCGGAACGCGCCATCCACAGCGATCAGGTCTGAGAACCCGGTCTGGAAGCCCGAGGCGGAAATCGCCTTGATGGTCTGCGGGTTATTGAAACCCGGGAGTGCAAAAATGTTATAGAGCGGAACGTTATTGCCGCTCGCATCCTTCAACTGGCTCAGGCTGCTGCCGGTCGCCAGGGGGGTCATTGCGAGGTTCAACGCCGGTGAGCTGGCACTATTTTGGAACTGAGTCTGCTGCGTGCGGCTGTAATCCACGCTGATGTCATAGTGGTATTTTTCAAAAACATCCCCTTTGATCCCGGCCACGCCATGCAGTGAATCCGAATCGGTGTTAAACTGGCGATTTCCCGTTTCGATCAAGCGAGTGCGGATCCCCAGGTTGACGGGCGCTCCCAAACCGGTACTGACCCCGAAAGGATTGTAGGGATTGGTGTCAGGCACGAACAAATTGTACAACCCCAGGGAACTCACGGGTGCCGGGGCAAGCTGTCCAAGGCTCTCATTCTTGGAGTAGAGCAACTGGGCGTAGAATGTAAGGTGGTCCTGGAACAAATCCTGTTCCAGATTGGCGACAATATTCCGCCGATCCTGGCGTTGGACTGTCACCGGATGGAGCTGGGTTGTGTCAAAAACGGTAGCCGAGCCCCCGAGGGCCTGGCTCGGTGGGGTAGAACTGATTGGGATGTACGGAGCGTATCCCACCTGTTGGAGAGCAGCGGCATTGTAGGCGGCAATCGATGTGAAAGGTCCGCCGGTGAGGAGTGGAGGTGTGACCAGGCCCGCCCGATATCCAGAAGCCCCTACCGCCAACGGGGAGCCGGCCAAGACGAAACTTCCAGCCCGGCCCGGGTAATTTCCACTGATGTAACTGGGGGCATTCAAGCCCGCCGCAGCGAGATCATTGACACTCAGCGATCCAATGCCTCGGCTCCCGGTGTAGATCGGATCAGAGTAGTAATAGTTGGCCCCCACGGTCAGACGGGTGTTGTCCTTGGAATAGCCGAGCACGGCCGAGCCCCGCGCCTCGTTGTAAACACCCTTGCCCAGGCCGAATCCGTAGCGGCCGGAGACTTCCACGCCATTGAAATCTTTCTTGGTGATGATGTTTACCACGCCGCCGATGGCGTCAGAGCCGTAGAGCGTCGAAGCGCCGTCCTTGAGCACCTCAATCCGGTCTACCATGGCGACCGGAATAGTATTCAAGTCCACCGAGTAGGTGCCCACGTAGGTGCTGAAGGCACTGATGTTGACCCGCTTGCCATCGAGCAGGATCAGCGTCGGAAGGTTGCGAATCGCGATAAAGGATTCACCAAACCCACCGTTGTTCAGCGTTTGGCCAATGTTCCCGCTCCCGACAAACGACGGGCTGAGAGCCTTGAGGGCGGTCAGAATATCGGTCCCGCCCACCTTCTGGAGGTCGGCGGAAGTGATGGTCTCCACAGGGGCCACGCCCACTGTGTCCGCCGTGGGAATAAGAGAACCGGTGACGACCTGCTTCTTCATCTCCGCCGGTGCACTGGCGGAGTTCTGTGCCAGCAATGCTGGAACCGTAATGAGTTGGGCACCAAGGCCGATCACGAGAGCTCGGCGAAACAATTCAACGCGACCATTCTGGACTAGGGGATAGTTCATGGAGGTGTGCAAGGTTGTCCGGCCTGGGTTGGTGGAAATGGCCGGTGGTTTTTCTTATCAAGACGCGAATTTGTCACATGACAAGCAGAAATCACGTTCACCCACCATCGCTCTTAGGCATTTTTCGGCTCCTGATGAGTTTGTGTGGGTGATTCGAGGAATGGGGAGTCCACCCGCCCGTCGGCGCGAGCTTTCTGCTCTCAGCACGCCGGCGGGCTC
>CAIVQB010000138.1 GCA_903907925.1 uncultured Verrucomicrobiota bacterium | reverse complement strand
GGCGGGAAGCGGAGCGCCACGCCGCTTTGGTCCGGGCGTGGAGGGCAAATAGGCGCGGGAACGGCCGCCTGGATTCTGGGCGAGCGTTGCACTGGCGGTGTTTCGCGAAACCCGGGCTCGAAAGCGGTGTCGACGCTTCGCCCTGCCACCGCAATCCACAAAAGAGCCGCCTCGCCTAGGCCCCGCGGAAATTGGGGATCACGATCTTCTCGCCGCCGCGCATCGCGGATTCGTGGGCGAGGATTCCGACCATCGTCCAGTTAACGGACTGGTGCACGTCGGGGAAGCTCGGCCGATTTTCCAGCACGGCAGAAACAAACTCATGCGCCAGATGCGGATGGCTGCCGCCGTGGCCGCTGCCCTGGATGAAGCTCAGGTGCGCGTTCTCGGCCATGTCGTAGACGCATTTCGTGGTGAAGTCGCGGATGCCCTCGGGCAAAAGATGGGCGTAATCGGGGATCTTGACCTTCTCCACCGATTCACCGCCGAGGTGCAGGACCGGGTCATCGTGTTCGGTGAGCTGCCATTCGAACGAGGTCTGCGAGCCGTAGCAGTCGAAGCTCTCGCGATACTGGCGGGCGGCATCGAACAGGTAGCGGGTCACCTCACCGGCGACGTCCTGATTGCGGACCTTGAAATGGGCGGTCTCGAAGCTGAAGGGCGAGCCGTACTTGGCGATCAGCTTGTCGGCGATGCGGCCCGATCCGAGGCAGGAGACGAATTCCGCCTCGCCGTTGACGATGCCCAGGCACGGGCTGACGCAATGGGTGGCGTAATGCATCGGCGGCAAGCCTTCCCAATAACCGGGCCAGCCATACATGTTCTGAAGATGGCTGCCGCGGACGAATTGGATGCGTCCCAGCCGGCCGGAATCGCGCAGTTCGCGGACGTAGAGGTATTCTCGGCTCCAGACGACCGTCTCCATCATCATGTACTTCTTCCCGCTCTCCTTGGCGGCCTTCACGATCTCGCGGGCCTCCTCGACGGTGGTGCAGGCGGGGACGGTGCAGGCCACGTGCTTGCCGGCGCGCAGGGCGGCGATCGACTGCGAGGCGTGCAGATGGATCGGGGAATTGATGTGCACCGCATCGACGTGCGGGTCGCGGAGCAGATCCTCGAAACTCTGATAGCGCTTCTCGACGCCAAAGGCCTTGCCCACCGCGTCCAGCTTCTCCTTCGAACGCTGGCAGACGGCATACATGTTCACCTGCGGATGCCGCTGGTAGATGGGGATGAACTCGGATCCGAATCCAAGACCGACGATCGCGACGTTGAGTTTGCGGCTCATGATGGTGTGGAAGTGGCCGGCCGGCGTTGCGCCCGGAATGGGCGCGTCACCGGCGAGGACATGCCTGAAAGGTAACGCGGCTCCCAAAAAGACCGTCAACGCCAAACTCGTTGAATCGCAGCGGAAGTTTGAAGTAATGCGCGGACCCACTGAGCTTTTGCGCCGAAAGCCACCGCTTCGGACGGATTTCGGCGTAAGAGCGCGCCTGAGCCCGGTTCATGAACCCATGGAGCGCGGACGGAATCCATGTCCCAATCCGAATCGCCGTCGCCGCTTCCACGAAAAATCGCTCGCCAACCGGCCCCCTGCGGCCCGATAACCTGTGCTTTGAATTTCCGATCATGAACGAACAGATCGTCATCCTCGACTTCGGAAGCCAGTACACGCAGGTCATCGCCCGCCGTGTCCGCGAAGCCAGCGTCTACTCCATCATCCTGCGTTACGACACGCCGGCCGAGGAAATCCGCCGTCTGGCCCCGAAGGGCATCATCCTGTCCGGCGGTCCCAGTTCGGTGTACGCCGCCGATGCACCGCTGCCCGACAAGGCCATTTTCAAGCTGGGCATCCCCATTCTCGGGATCTGCTACGGCGTTCAGATTTTCGCCCATTCGCTGGGCGGGCGGGTTGAGAAGGGCCAGCACCGCGAATATGGAAAAGCCACGCTGACTGTTCGGGACGGTTCGTGCCCGCTGTTCCGCAAGCTGCCGAAATCCCTCCAGGTCTGGAACAGCCACGGTGACAAACTGACCCGGATCCCGACCGGATTCAAACCGGTGGCCACCACCGACAATTCGGAATTCGCGGCGATCGAAGACCGGAAGCGGCATCTGTACGGCATCCAGTTTCATCCGGAAGTGGTCCACACGCCGCGGGGCCGCGATCTGTTGAACAACTTCATCCAGGGCATCTGCGGCTGCGGCCGGTCCTGGACCATGCGTCATTACGTCGACCAGGCGGTCGAGGAAATCCGCAAGCAGGTCGGCAAGGATCGCGTCATCCTCGGCCTTTCCGGCGGCGTCGATTCCAGTGTGGCCGCCGCGCTGCTGCACAAGGCCGTCGGCGACCAGCTCACCTGCATCTTCGTCAACAACGGCCTGCTCCGCGCTCGCGAGGAGGATGTCGTCCAGGAGGTGTTCGGCCGTCACTTCAAGATCCGACTTCAGTACGAGAATGCCACGGGGTTGTTTCTCAAGAAGCTGAAGGGCATCACCGATCCTGAGCGGAAACGAAAGATCATCGGCAAGACCTTCATCGACGTGTTCCAGACCGCGACCAAGCGGGCGGGCGCGGCGAAGTTTCTCGCCCAGGGAACGCTGTATCCCGACGTGATTGAATCGGTGCCCATCGCCGGCAATCCGGCGGCGATGATCAAGTCGCACCACAACGTCGGCGGCCTGCCCAAGAACATGAAGTTCAAGCTGGTCGAACCGTTGAAGTGCCTGTTCAAGGACGAGGTCCGGCAGTTGGGACTCGAACTCGGGCTCCCCAAGGAAATTGTCTATCGCCAGCCGTTCCCGGGCCCCGGCCTGGCTGTGCGATGCCTCGGTGAAATCACCTCCGACAAGCTGCGCATCCTGCGCCGCGCTGACGCCATCGTGGTGGAGGAAATGAAGGCGGCCGACCTGTACTACAAGACCTGGCAGACCTTTGCGGTGCTGCTGCCGGTTCGCAGTGTTGGCGTTCAGGGCGACGAACGGACCTACGACTACACCATCGCCATCCGCGCGGTGGAATCGCAGGACGGCATGACCGCCGACTGGGTCCGGGTGCCCTACGACCTGCTGGAACGGATTTCCCTCCGCATCACCAATGAAGTGCGCGGCCTGAACCGGGTGGTGCTGGATCTGACCAGCAAACCGCCGGGGACCATCGAGTGGGAGTGATGGTTCGGCGCTGAGCCCGGAAATTCACCACCACTGGAAGTGTGGGTCCGGCGCGAGCCCGATCCACTGATCCATTTGCGACGGAAATTTGTAGCTCTCGGAGTGTCCGTCGCCGAAGAGCATGTTTTCATACCGTTTTCCGCGGTAATTGTGCCAAACGGTCTGCTTGGCATTCACATCCCGGTTCGCGTGCCACGGCCAGTCGCCGAGGATGATCTTGTTGACCGGGCTTTGCGCGACCTCCGAATCCCGGATCGGTGTCGCTTCCGGTGAACCCTTGGTGGCGGTCGAATCGCCGGTGACATGTTTAACCCGGAAGGCTTCGCCCGCCCACTCGGTCAGGTAACTGTTGCCCCATCCGGTGAAGCAGGTCTTGACCTGGGGATTGAGCGAATCACCGGCATCGGCCGGGCAATGGAATAACTCAACAGCGCCGATGTAACGGTTCAAGGGCCGGTTGGTTTCCTGGGTCCGGCCTCCGTACGAACCCGCGTTGCCTGTGGTGTTGGCGTTGGTCCAGTACTTCCCACCGTAATCGCCCCAGCCCGAATGGACGGGATACGAGTCGCGGTTGTCATCGACGTACAATTTGAAGGCGATGCTCATCTGCTTCTCATTGCTGATGCACTTGATCGACTGGGCCTTGGACTTGGCCCGTGCCAGCGCGGGGAGAAGCATGCCGGCCAGGATCGCGATGATGGCGATCACCACCAGCAGCTCGATCAGGGTGAAGCCGGAATCAGGACCGGAACGGCGGGTGCGGGAGAAGACGGATGAGGCCATGGGGATGGAGTTCGCTGCTGATGATGAATAGCACCAGCGGCGCGGTGCGTACAAGCAACGATCCGGAGCGCGATTCAGTGGGCGAATGGGCAAGTAGGCGAGTGAGTGAGAAAGTCGGTCGACGCGCACTCGCCCACTCGCTCACTCTCGAAACCCCACCCGTTGCCTCCACCCGGGATTCCGTTACTATGGCCTCGTCCATTGAAGGCCCTACTTGATACTGCGGATCGCCCGACGCGGCGGACGTTTCTCATCGGAGTGGAACTCAAATCCCGCTCGGCGTGGGATGTTCGTGACTCGCTGGATGAACTCTCCGAGCTCGCCACCACCGCTGGCGCGGAGGTGGTCGGGGACGGATTTCAGAAACTCGATTCGCCCCATCCGGCAACCTACATCGGAGCCGGCAAGGCGGCTGAATTCGGCACGCAATGCCGTGAACTTGAGGTCGACACCGTCATCTTCGATGATGAGTTGTCGGGTGCCCAGATCAGGAATCTGGAGAAGATTTTTGAGTGCAAGCTCCTGGATCGAACCGCGCTGATCCTGGAGATTTTCGCGCAACGCGCCCGCACCCGCGAGGGCAAGCTGCAGGTGGAGCTGGCTCAGTTGGAATACCTGATGCCGCGGCTGACCCGGTTCTGGACCCACTTGTCCCGCCAGCGGGGTTCCACTGGTTCCATCGGCGGCGAAGGCGAATCGCAGCTCGAATCCGATCGTCGCAAAACCTCAGAACGGATCCTCAAGATCAAGGAGGAGCTGGACACCGTCCGCAGGCAACGCTCCACCCAGCGGGCCGGACGCCAGCGTCATCAATGGCCCCTGGCATCGATCGTCGGTTACACCAACGCCGGCAAATCCACCTTGCTCAATGCGCTCACCGGCGCCGAAACGCTGGCCGAAGACAAACTGTTCGCCACGCTGGATCCGACCACCCGACGCCTGCGCCTGCCGACCAATCAGAACGTGCTCCTCAGCGACACCGTCGGCTTCATCCGGAAGCTGCCGCACGGCTTGGTCGAGGCGTTCAAGGCCACTTTGGAAGAAGTGGTTGAGGCGGAACTCTTGATCCACGTCGTGGATGCCGGGCATCCCCACGCCGCGGAACAGATCGACGCGGTGAACGAAGTCCTGCGGGAAATCGGCGCGGACGAAAAGCCGACCCTGATGGTCTTCAACAAGACCGATCACGAGGCCGGTGCATCCGGCGCGGCCCGGCTGATGCCGCAGTTTGCCAAATCGGTCGCCCTGTCGGCAAAAACCGGGGCGGGGTTTGACGAACTGCGGTCCGATCTGGGCCTGATGTTGCGGCCGATCCGGGACTATCTCGCACTCGAGGTTCCCCACGATGCCCCCCAGGTCATTGCCCGACTTCATGCGGTGGGCCAGGTGGTGGAACGGGATTACAGCGGCGAACGCGCCCGCTTCCGCGTCCGGATCCCGCCCCACCTTCGGGCCGAATTCGCCTCCTTCATCGTCGAAGAAGCCGCGTGAACCGGGGCGCGCCAAGCACCGCCCCAACTCCCCCGGATGCGGGAGTGTTCGCCGCTTGACCGGATCCGCGTGAATCCCGGACGCTCTGCGGCGTCACATCCTTCCTTATGAATCCCCCGCAGCCCGTCATTGCCTCCCGGCGCGAATTCCTCCGGACCTCATCCACGGCCGCCGCCTTCGCCATCGCGGCCCCTGGAATTCTTCTGCCCGAATCAGCGTTCGCCGCCAACACCGACACCTTGAAAATCGGCCTGATCGGCTGTGGTGGTCGTGGAACCGGTGCCGCTGACAACGCCATGACTGCCGATTCGAACTGCGTCCTGACCGCGGTCGGCGACGCCTTTCCCGAACCCGTCCAAACCGCAGTACGCGGCCTGAAGGAACAATTTGGCAACCGGGTGGCCGTCACTGACGACACCACCTTCACCGGCCTGGACGCCTACAAGAAGGTGATCGACATGGTCGACGTGGTCCTGCTCGCCACGCCGCCGGGATTCCGCCCCACCCACCTCCGGTACGCGGTCGAGAAGGGCAAACACATCTTCTGCGAGAAACCCGTCGCCACCGATCCCGCCGGCATCCGGCACGTCATGGAATCGGTGCGGATGGCCAAGGAAAAGAAGCTCAACTTCGTCTGCGGTTTCTGCTGGCGCAGTGACCTGCCCCGCCGTGCGATCTATGAGCAAATCCACGCCGGCACCATGGGCGATGTCCGTTCGGTCTACGGCACCTACCTGACCGGCCCGGTGAAGCCCATGCCCGCCGCCTCCACCCGCAAGCCCGGCATCGGCGACCTGGAATGGCAGCTCCGCAACTGGATGAACTTCTCCTGGCTGTCGGGCGACGGGTTCGTCGAGCAATGCATTCACACCGTCGACAAGCTGGCGTGGTGCATGAACGACCAGCCTCCCATCAAGTGCACCGCGACCGGCGGCCGGATGGTTCCCAACAACGAGGGGAACATTTATGACCACATGACGGTGGTCTATGAGTACGCCAACGGCGTTCGCGGTGTGATCGCCCAGCGCCAGATCCCTGGCTGCTACAGCGACAATTCCGACTACATCCTCGGCTCCAAGGGCCATGCCACCAGCGGTTGGGGCATCCCGGCCATCCGCGGCGAGACCAACTGGCGTTACAAGCAGGAAGGCAAGCCGATCGACATGTACGTGGTCGAACACCAGGAATTGTTCGCCAGCATCCGCGGCACCGGCAAATACCGCTTCGACGGCGACTGGCTCGCCTCCAGTTGTCTTCAGGGCATCATGGGCCGCCTCGCCGCCTACACCGGCAAGGAAATCACCTGGGACGAAGCCCTGAACTCCGGCGAGAATCTGCATCCGGACGGCGAGATTTCCTGGGACATGAAAGTGCCCTTCATGCCGATCCCGGTTCCGGGCCGTTACAAGCCCGCCTGATCCACGAACTCCAAGGCCGCATCCGTCACACGATGCGGCCTTTTTTGTCCCCACACCTGCCCATCCCCGCCATGAATCGCCGTTCCTTTCTCCAAACCGCCTCCATCGCCGGGGGCTTGGTCGCCCTCGAAACGGGATGCACCACCGCCGCTCCGAAATCCCCGATCCCGGTCTCCACCGCGCACGCCGGCCACCGCCAGATTCGCAAGGGCATCATGTGGGGAACGATCGGGGTCCGCGGTTCAGTGCTCGAACGCGCCCAGGCGGTCAAGGCGGCCGGGTTCGAAGGCGTCGAACCAATGGGCGGCATGGATCAGGACGAAATGGTGCGCGCCCTCGAGGCCACCGGGCTCAAGGCAGGCAGTGTCTGTTGCCACACGCATTGGGCCAAACCGCTGTCCGATCCAAATCCCGCCGTGCGCGAAACCGGACTCGAAGGTCTCAAGCTCTCGCTCCGCGATGCCCATCGCTACGGCGCCCCCTCGGTGCTTCTGGTGGCCGCGGTGGTGAACGACAAGGTCTCCTACGCCGACGCCTACACCCGGTCCCAGGCCGAGATTCGCAAAGCTATCCCGCTGGCGGAACAATTGGGGGTGAAGATCAGCATCGAAAACGTCTGGAACAATTTCCTCCTCAGCCCGGTCGAGGCCGCCCGCTACATTGATGAATTGGAATCACCGGCGGTCCGATGGCATTTCGATGTCGGCAACATCATCCACTACGGCTGGCCCGAGCAATGGATCCGCATCCTCGGTCACCGCATCCAGACGCTCCACATCAAGGAATACAGCCGTGCAAAGTCGGACAAGCAGGGGAAGTGGGCGGGATTCGACGCCGAATTTCTCAAGGGCGACAACAACTGGCCGGCGGTGATGCGCGCTTTGGACGACATCGGATTCAACGGCTGGGGCATCGCCGAACAGGGTGGTGGCGGGAGTCCGGAAGGACTGCGCAAGCTCAGTACGGAGATGGATACGATTTTTGCGTCGTGACCCGGCGGCGAGTTGGGGAAGTGGGCGAGTGAGCGAGTTGGCAAGTGAGTGAGTGGGAAAACGACCCACGTGTGTCACTCGCGTCTGCTCGCGTTGCAATTCTGCTGGTTCGACGCCACCGTCGGGCGGTGCACCGACGACTGGCTTCGAGGCTGACCGTGCTCCTCCTGGGAGCCATCGCCTGTTTGCTGTCGGCCTGTTCACCTCCGACCCGCACGGCACCGGAAACGGCAGCGCCCACAACTACGCCGCCTGCCGCCCCTCAGCAGGTGAACGCCGCGTTGACCGCGGCCGATCCGGCGTTGCTTCCGCAGGCCACCGCCACCAACGGCTATGTGGGCTCCGCCTCCTGCCGCGAGTGCCATCCCGATCAGCACGAGAGCTGGCACAAGAGCTATCATCGCACGATGACCCAACTGGCCGATCCGCGGACCGTCCAGGCGCGATTCGATCACGTGGTCCTCACCAACGACGGCAATCGCTTCACGCTCACTTCGCGTAGCAACGATCTGTGGGTCCACATCGAACGGGCCGCCGCGCCGAATTCGGACCGGGTCCAGCCCGAGGCGGTCGACGCCCGGGTCAGTCTGGTCACCGGTTCCCACCACATGCAGGTGTTCTGGCTGCCCAATGGAATGGGCAATTGCCAGATCGGATTCCCTTTCACCTGGTTGATCCCGGAGCAGCGCTGGGTCCCCCGCAACTCCACCTTCCTGCGTCCGCCCGACGCGATCCATCGCTCGGAGACCTGGAACATCGTCTGCAGCCGCTGTCACACCACCGCGCCGGAACCCCACATGAACCGGGAGGCCCGCACATTTTCCACCCGTGTGGCCGAATTCGGAATCTCCTGTGAAGCCTGCCACGGGCCTGCCGAACGCCATGTCGCGCTCGAAACCGACCGGCGCACCCGCGGACTGCCCGCCAAGGATCCCGCGATCGATCACGCCATCGTTCATCCGGAAAAAATCGACCCGGCGCGCGCCTCACAAATCTGCGCCTTCTGCCATTCCATGAAGTGGTACGACCGCAATGAAGGCTGGTCGAACTCGGGATTCCGTTACCGGCCCGGCGACGACCTGGAGTCCACCACACCGGTGATCCGCCCGAGGCACCTCGACCAGCAGCCGTGGTTGACGCGCGTCCTCGCCGCCAATCCCGACCTGCTCCATGATTACTTCTGGTCCGATGGCATGATTCGGGTGAGTGGACGCGAGTACAACGGTCTGATCGAATCGCCGTGCTACAAGGGCGGCAAGTTCTCGTGTCTGTCGTGCCATTCACTGCACGCCAGCGATCCCGACGATCAACTGGCCCGCAACCGCACCGACAATCGGGCCTGCATCCAGTGTCATCCGGCGTTTCGAGAACCCGCCGCGGTGGCCGCCCACAGCCATCACCGGGCGGAATCGAGCGGGAGCGAATGCTACAACTGTCACATGCCCCACACGACCTACGGGGTCCTCTCGGCGATTCGCAGTCATGAAATCAGCAGCCCGCGGGTCGCGGAAACCCTGGCCACCGGCCGTCCCACGGCCTGTAATCTCTGCCACTTGGATCAATCCCTCGGCTGGGTCGCCGCAAAGCTCACGTCGTGGTATCGCCAGCCGGTTCCCGATTTGGATCCCGACACCAGCACCGTGGCGGAGTCGGTTCGTCTGGCAGTTTCCGGCGATGCAGGTCAGCGCGCGTTGGTGGCCTGGCACTATGGCTGGGAACCGGCGCGAAACGCCTCCGGTGCCAACCGTCCACGCGGTTGGACCGAGCCGGTGTTGGGGCAATTGTTGGACGATCCCTATGCGGCGATTCGTTGCCTGGCGGAGCGCTCCCTGCGGCAGGCAGGAATGCCGGTTCCGGCCGGATACGAATACACTCTCGCGCCCGAGGCCCGTCCGCCCGCACGCGACGCCGTTTGGAAACGGTGGCGGGAGGCGCTGGCAACATCTGTGACACCTCGCACGCCCGACGAAACAGCAAGCCGGCTGTTGGTGGACGAACCGGCGACGATGGACGCGGAATTCACCCGTCGCCTCAGCCGGCGCGATTCAAAAGCAATGCGCCTGCGCGAGTGAGCCGACCGTTCGAAACGGCTTCCGACGCCCGTAGTGACAGCCGGACTTCGAATCGAAATGCGTCTGCCAAATCAGACCCAAGCTCAGTTCTTCCGGTAGGCCGGTCCGCAATAGAGGTCGTTGGGCTTGGCCTCCAGTTTGCCGAGGCTCATGTAGGCTTTCCACTTCATCATGCCCGCCGAGCCACCGAAACGACCGATCATCGCGCCGCCTCCGAGATCCTT
>CAIVQB010000137.1 GCA_903907925.1 uncultured Verrucomicrobiota bacterium | reverse complement strand
GGCCGCATGTTGACGTTCACAAAGGCCCAGCCGTACTTGCCGGCGATCTCCGCGCAGAGGCGGTTGACCTCGTCGTAGTGGCCCTTGATGCCGATCACATGCGCGCCATAGACGAGCGAGTTGATCACCTTGCCCTGTTCGAGATCGGACGGGATGAAGACGTAGGCGTCGAGTCCGGCGGCGGCGGCGTTGGCGGCGACCGAATTCGCGAGATTGCCGGTGGAGGCGCAGGCGACGGTTTTGAATCCGAGTTCGACCGAGCGGCTGAGCGCCACGCTCACCACGCGGTCCTTGAACGAAAGGGTCGGGTAGTTGACCGCGTCGTTCTTGATCCAGAGTTCGCGGATCCCGAGACGTTTCGCGAGACGATCGGCACGCACCAGCGGCGTGTAGCCCACCTGGCGGCCGACGGTCGGCTCACCGGCGACCGGGAGGAGCTCGCGATACCGCCACATCGATTGCGGGCGGGCGGTGATGGTCTCGCGGGTTAGCGTCGCGCGGATCCGCTCGTAGTCGTAGGCGACTTCCAACGGACCGAAATCAAACTCGCAGACGTGGGTCGCGGTGAGCGGGTATTCCCGTCCGCACTCGCGGCACTTCAGCGCCTTCATGAAACCGTTCTTCTCGCTCATGGTACAGCCACTCTGCGTTTTCGCCGTTTCAGCGCGGGTCGCGGGCAACAAAAAGCCCGCTTCACACGCGGATGAGAAGAGGGCGAAAACGCAAACCGGCTCTTCTCATCTTTGTCGGAAATCCAAAATCGGATTCCCAAACCGGAATTGGCACCTGGACATCGAACTGCCGGTTCGACCGGTTGCCGTGGCATCGTCGGGCCGTACCCTCCGCCACTCTGGATGAGTGTCCCGGAAACCCGGGACGCCCGAATCAATGCGTCAGGAGGGACGGGCGTGTCAAAGGTTTTTACCGACCACGCGGCCGCTTGGGAAGCTTACCGGACCATCGGCCAGCCCGCCGTCACCATCGCCTTGTAGCCGCCGATCAGCGACGCCACGTTGCGATAGCCCATCCGACCCGCGGCTTCCGCGCTCAACGCACTGCGGAATCCGCCGCCGCAGTAGAGAACGATTTCTGTTTCCGGATCCGGAACGCGGGATTCGAGGTCGCGCTCGAGAATTCCTTTTCCGAGATGCACCGCTTCGACAGCGTGTCCGGCCGCCCATTCGTTGTCTTCGCGGACGTCGACCAACACCAGCGACGGATTCGCAGTCAGGCGGGCACGAAGGTCTTCCAGCGTTACTTCATGAACGCGCGACTTGGCCTCCTCAACGATCTTTAGAAAACCCGGGCTGTGTTGCATGCGGCAACGCTAGGCGGCTGCCGCAACCGCTCAATCCTGAACTTTGGACTTTGAGACAGCGGTGGCAGCCGGGAAGCTCTTCAAGTGTCCGCTCGCCCTCCGGCCGCACCTATCGTCCTCAGCCTGACCCTCGCGGTCTTTCTGTGGGGCGGAAACAATGTGGCTTTGAAACAGATGATGAACGTGTGGACGCCGGCATGGACCGGCTCGACCCGTTTCCTCGTCGCCGGACTGCTGCTGCTGGGACTGATCCGTTGGACGAACTGGTTTGGCCCGATTCCACCCCCGTCACCCGCCCTGCGCCGGGCGTTGTGGTGGCGCGGTGGTCTGCTGATGGCCACCTACATCGTGCTGTGCAACGCCGCGCTGCGGTTCATCCCGGCCTCCCATTTCGCGCTCGAACTGGCGTTGTCGCCGATCTGGGCGCTCCTGCTGGAAGGCGGCGTCCTCTCCACCCGGGACCGGCTCCGACGTTGGACCGCGGCGGCATTGGCGTTCAGCGGAGTGGCCATTCTGCTATGGCCGTCGCTTCGGAGAAACGCGGACTCCCACTGGTTCGGTGAACTTCTGGGTTTGGCGTCCGGATGGTTTTGGACATTGCACAGCCGGCAAGGAAAGGCACTCGCCGAAGGCTGGTCGGGAACCGCCGTCGCCGCGCATTCCATGTGGCGCGCCGGAATCCTGCTGCTCCCGATTGCCCTCATTGAGCTGGTTGTCGCCGGGAAACTGCCATCGATCACCCCGAACCTCATCGGACTCCAACTCTACTGCATCGTGCTCGGCGGCGTCATCCCGTTCACACTCTGGAACCAATGCCTCGCCCGCTGGCCGGTGAGCCGGGTGGCCTTGTTTGGAAATCTCATTCCCGGATCGACGATGGCCTGGGCGGCGGCGCTGGGTTTCGAGCATCCGAGTCCAACCTTCGGCCTCGCGATGGCCTTCATCATCGCCGGAGTCGTCGTCGGACAATTGAACTGGGAACGCACCTTCGCCCGCTTCTGGATGCCCGAGGAGTGAGACGGAATGGACAGAATGAACCGAATCCGATCGGCATTTCGGGAATTCGTGTGAATCCGTGAAATCAGTGTCGTTCCTCCTTTCGAAGCCGTCGCGTTGGATCGGATTTCGAGGTTGGCAACCCAACCGACCCGATCAACCTTCTCGCGGCATGGACGTGTTTCAACTCGACGAGCAACCCGCCTACATCACCAAGGACAGTTCCGAGATCCGCGAGCTGTTGTCGCATCGCAATTCGGCGATCCGGAATCAGAGCCTTGCGGAGGCCCGGCTTCCTGTTGGCAAGGCCACCGACGAACATTATCACCCGCGTTCCGAAGAGATTTACTACATCACGCACGGGATCGGTCGCATGCGGATCGAATCCGAACTCCGCGAGGTCCGCACCGGTGACGCCATCGCCATCCTGCCGGGAAAACGGCACAAATTGTGGAACACCGGACAGGAACCGTTGCGCCTGCTTTGCTGCTGCTCCCCGGCGTACGAACACGGTGACACCATCCTGACCGAGTCCTGACATCCGCTCCGAATGAAACCCGTTTCCATCCGCCTGTTCGTCAAATCGTTCTGTCCCTGGTGCCACGAGGCCACCGGGTGGTTGGATGATCATGGCATCACCTATGAAACGTTGAACGTCAGCAAATCCGCGGAGGCTCGGGCCGAGATGCTGGAGCTCACCGAACAAACCAAGGCGCCTTCGATCGATGTGGACGGCCACATCCTCGCCGACTTCGGTGCGGATGAACTCGAAGCCTGGTGGAAGCAGATGGACTTCGAACCGCGGTTGCCCTGAGCGATTCAGAAGCGGCTGAGTTTGGACACAGATTTCACGAATTTACACGGATTTCAGAAGGGTCTATCGGATTCAGAGTGCGTTTGAAAATTGGGAAGGGTCCATTTGCACCTCCCCTGGGCCGCTTCGTTGACTCTCCCCCGATCGCTCCTACTGTGCGCGCCGACATGGCCCGGAAGCAGAGCATCACCACTTCAGAACCTGTTCCTGGGAAGGCGTCGGAACCCGTTGCGTCGCCCGACCACATCCGCCTGCGCGGCGTGCGCCAAAACAACCTCAAGGGCATTGATCTCGACCTGCCGCTGCGGGAATTGATCGTCATTACTGGCCTCAGCGGGTCAGGCAAAAGTTCGCTAGCCTTCGAGACGCTCTATGCCGAGGGGCAGCGGCGGTACATTGAGACCTTCACGCCCTACGCCCGGCAATTCTTCGACCGGATGGACAAGCCGGCCGCCGACCGGATCGAGAACATCCCCCCGGCCATCGCCATCGAACAGCGCAACACGGTCCGGACCACGCGCAGCACGATCGGCACCATGACCGAGGTCTGCGATCACATGAAGGTGTTGTGGCCGCACCTGGCCCGCCTGCGCTGCCCCTCCTGCGGCACCGAGGTCCGCAAGGAACCCCCGCAATCCGTGTGGGAAGCCTGCACCCGGGATACGGCGGTCGGCGAGGCGCTGGTCACGTTCGAACTTCCGCTGTCCCCAAGGATTCCGCTGTCCGAACAGCTCACCCTTCTGAGTCAGCAGGGATTCCAACGTGTGCTCGCGGAAAGCCGTGTGGTTCGCTGGGATGAATTTCCAACGCTGGCAACGCCGGTGACCCAATTGACCGTGGTGGCCGATCGCATTCGTCTGGCGCCGGAAAATCGCAGCCGATTCATCGAAGCCTGCGAACAGGCCTATCGCTTCGGGAGCGGACGTCTCGCTGTTCGTGCGATCTCCAGCGATGGCGGCCGGGGCGGCAGCGGACCGCCGCGCTGGTTCTCCGCCGGATTCCACTGCGCCGCCTGCGATCGTTCGTTCAAGGAACCGGTGCCGTCACTGTTCTCGTTCAACAACCCGATTGGTGCCTGTCCGCATTGCAAGGGATTCGGTCGGATCATCACCATCGATCCGACTCTCGCGCTTCCGGATCGGAGCAAGACGCTGGCGGAAGGCGTGGTCAAGCCGTGGCAAACCGCCACCGGACTGGAATCCCAGCGGGACATGACCAAGGCCGCGCGGCGTGCCAGCGTGCCGATGCAGGTGCCGTTCGATCAACTGTCCGAGGCGCACCAACGCTGGGTCATGGAAGGCGATCCAGGCTACGATTCGGCGGATCCTGCAAAGTCGTGGCCGAAGCTGTGGTACGGCGTCCGCGGCTATTTCCGCTGGTTGGAAAGCAAGGCGTACAAGATGCATGTCCGCGTCCTGTTGTCGCGGTATCGCAGCTATTCCTTGTGCCCGGAATGCAAAGGCCAGCGGTTCAATTCCGAAAGTCTCTCCTTTCGTGTGCCGCTGGCGGCCTCCCGCCGCAACGCCCGACCGGCGCGCGGGACAACGGCGGAACGCAACCGCACTGCGGAAGCCGAGTCGCTGGTCCTGCAAGATGCCCCCGCGCGTTCCTACGCGGGCAGCGCGGAATCCGGCGATGCCCTGACGCTCGCCGGATTCTATGGGCTTCCCATTCGTGACGCGCTGGAACAATTGCAACAGTGGACGAAGGCGTTGGACTGGCCGTCCACCCATCCGTTGGCCGTGGTGTTGGGAGAGATTGAGGCGCGATTGGGATACCTCGTCGAAGTGGGGCTCGGCTACCTGACGTTGGATCGGACCACGCGAACCCTGAGCGGCGGCGAAACCGAACGCGTTAATCTAACCACCTGCATCGGAACCAGGCTGGTCAATGCGCTGTTCGTCCTGGATGAACCGAGTGTGGGTCTTCATCCGCGCGACACCGGACGCCTGATTGGAATCCTGCGGCGGCTGCGCGACAGCGGCAACACCGTGGTGGTGGTCGAGCACGAACCCAGCGTCATGCTCGCCGCGAACCGCATCGTCGATCTCGGGCCCGGACACGGTGACAGTGGCGGATCGGTGGTATTCGAAGGGACCCCCACCGACTTGGCCCGGGCGAGCGGTTCGTTGACGGCGGATTACCTCACCGGTCGCGCCGTGATTCCCCTGCCCCGGCGGCGGTCCGTTTTGCCAACCGCGAATGGTGGAGCCCCCACTTTTCTCGAACTGCAACACGCCTCGGCCCACAATCTCCGCGATGTCTCGGTTCGGATTCCGTTGAATCGGCTCGTCTGTGTGTCCGGTGTCAGCGGTTCGGGAAAATCAACGTTGATCCGGGAAGTCCTGCTGCCATTGCTGCAAACGCACCTGTCCGGGAATTCGAAGGCCACCGCGCTGGAGGACGAAGTCGAAGGGGAGTCGATGGACGAGGCCCGATCGGCGTTGAAGGCAGCCACGCTTTCGGGATTGGGCGGCCTCAGTGCCGTGGTGGTGGTCGATCAATCCCCCGTCGGCCGAACCCCGCGTTCGAATCCGGCCGTCTACACTGGAGCGTTCGAAGAGATCCGCGATTTCTTCGCCGCCACGCCGGCTGCGAAGAGCGCGGGATTCAATGCGAGCGCCTTCAGCTTCAATTCGGGCGTGGGTCAATGCCAGCACTGCCGCGGCGCGGGTTTCGAGAAGATCGAGATGCAGTTCCTGAGCGATATCTTCATCAAGTGCCCGGAGTGCCACGGACGCCGGTATCGCGGACCCATCCTCGACGTGCGCATCGAAGCGCGGTCGAACCCCAAGGCGAACGCAACAGGATGGAGCATCGCGGACGTTCTCGAAGCGCCGGTCGAAACGGCGATGGCCTTTCTGGAAGGCTTTCCCGAATCCAAACCCGCCCGCCGCGCGGTCGAACGACTCCGTCTGTTGTGCGAGGTCGGGCTCGGCTATCTGCATCTGGGTCAGCCGGTCAACACGCTGAGTGGCGGAGAGAGTCAGCGGTTGAAACTCGTTCGCCATCTCGCCGACGCGCCGGCAGGAATCCAGCGGACGCTGTTTCTCTTCGACGAACCCACCACCGGTCTGCACTTCGACGACGTCCGGGTGTTGCTGGCGGTGTTCCAACGATTGGTCGACGCGGGCAACACCGTTCTGGTGATCGAACACAATCTCGATGTCATCCGGGCAGCGGATTGGGTGATCGATCTCGGTCCAGAGGCGGGGGATGCTGGCGGTGAAGTGGTGGTAGCAGGTCCGCCGGAAACGGTGGCCCGGTGCGAAGCCAGTCACACCGGACGCTTCCTACGCGACAGCGGTCTGTAGTCAGACGAAACAAGATCGGCTCTTCAACATTGCCGTGCCCAGTGGCGAACCACATTGCACCACGCACCCGGTTCGGCAGGAGCCTCATCCTGCTTGAACCTGCTTCCCCTCTTCAACGGGCGCATCGGGACACTGCCCCTATGGAAGCACGTCGGAACAACGTTGGGCATGCATCCGACCCACGGCGGCCAATCCACCGCGTACCCAAACGAATAGGGGGCTCGGGTGGAACCGGGCCCTCCACCTTGGGCGATGCCCAAGTCTGGTATGGGGCGGGCCATTGGCCCTGAGAGCAGCGGAAGTTTTGTCTCCCCGCCCTGGAGCGCGGCGTTCGGGGCCACTGTCAAGATGTGGCTCCTCTTCAACCCTTCAACTCCGTTACCCTTCAACCCATTGAGATCAACTTTCCAACGGTCGCCCCACTTGGATGCCGTGTCGCAGGCAATAGGCACCGTTGACCACATACTTCTCCGCCCAATGCCGCAGTCCGGCCCGCTCCGCATCGGTCAATGCACGCTTCACCACCGCTGGCGAGCCGACCACAAGTGACCCTGGCGGAATCCGGGTGCCCGGAGTGACCAATGCATTGGCACCAATCAGGCTCTGTTCTCCGACCACCGCACCATCCAAGACAGTTGCCCCCATGCCGATGAGGCATTCGTCACCAATGGTGCAGGCGTGCACGTTCGCGGAATGTCCGATCGTCACCCAGTTGCCCACGATGCAGGGAAAATCATCGGCGAGATGCAACACGGCATTGTCCTGGACGTTGGAATGATGGCCCACCTCGATCCGGTTGATGTCTCCGCGCAACACCGCGCCATACCACACGCTGCTGGCCTCGCCGAGGGTGACGTCGCCCAACACAACCGCGGTCGAAGCGATGTACACGCCGCCTCCGAGAACCGGGCGGCGGCGCAGGTGACGATCCAGACGGGCAACCAATGCATCCATGCCGGAGACATCGCAGAAGCCGGTGGCCAGGGCAAGCAACAGGGCTTGCAGGCGGTTGGTGGTTGGCCGGAAGGTGACCCGGCCGTTCATGACCATCCTGGAAACCATCCGTCGCGGGACCGATTACCTTGCGGAAAGAGGCGTCGAATCGCCGCGGCTCCAGGTGGAACTACTCCTCGCCCACGTCCTCAAGCTTCCGCGGCTCAAACTCTACCTCCAGTTCGACCGGGTTCTGACCGTCGCCGAAATCGACATCCTCCGCGACCTGGTCCGGCGTCGCGGCCAACGCGAACCGCTTCAACATCTCACCGGTTCGGTCTCATTTCTCGGGCATGAAATCCGGGTCAGCAAGGACGTGTTGGTGCCACGACCGGAGACTGAAGCCTTGGCCCAATTGGCCCAAAGCCGCCTGAAGGCGATACTCCGGGATCGGCCTCCGGGCAGCGGTCCGGTCCGGTGCCTCGATTTTGGGACGGGATCCGGATGCCTGATCATCGCCCTCGCGGCGGCCTGCCCGGAGGCTGAGTTTCATGCGCTGGACCGTTCACCCGCCGCGCTCGACGTGGCGCGGGGCAATGCCGCGGCCCAACCGCAGCCTACCGCTATTCATTTCCACCTCGGTGACGGGTTTTCGGCGCTCGTGCCCGGGCTTCAATTCGATCTGATTGTTTCGAATCCTCCGTACATCCCCACCGCCGAAGTGGAGACGCTGGACCCGGAGGTGAAGGATCACGATCCGCGGATGGCCTTGGATGGCGGGGCCGATGGACTCGACTTTTATCGCCGTTTGGCCGCGGAAAGTGCTGCGTGGCTGCCACCGAGCGGCTGGATGCTGGTGGAGTTGGGCGACGGACAGGCGGCGGACGCAACCCGTCTCTTCGCCGAGCGTCAGTGGCAGATCGAATCCGTCGAGAAAGACTTGAGCGACGGCGAACGTGTTCTCATCGTTCGGCGTCCCGGTTCTGGCACCGCCTCGATTTGACGAGGTTCAATCCGCTCCGGGCAATCTCATCGAATGGATAGCTTTCTCATCAAAGGCGGTGTCCCGCTGCACGGCGAAATCAGCATCAGCGGCTCGAAAAACGCGGTGCTGCCGATCATGGCGGCCACTCTGCTCACCGGGGATCCCTGCGTGATCCGGCACGTGCCCGACTTGAGCGACGTCCGCTTCATGGGGCGCATCTTGGAATCACTGGGAGCTGAAGTGAAATTTGACGGCGACACCGTGACCGTACACGCCGCGAAGGTGAAGGGCTTTGGCGATTACGAGCTGATCCGCAAAATGCGCGGCAGCATCTGCATCCTCGGTCCACTGCTTGCACGCCTGAACCAGGCCAGCGTGTCCCTCCCGGGTGGATGCGTGATCGGGACCCGGCCGATCGATCTTCATTTGAAGGGCCTGCGGGCGCTGGGGGCGCAACTCGACATTTCGGGCGGCTACATTAACGCCAAGACCCGGCGGTTGAAGGGAACCACGTTGTTCCTGGGTGGACGGGTCGGTCCGACCGTTCTGGGCACCGCCAACATCATGATGGCCGCCACCCTGGCCGACGGGATCACGGTGATCGAAAGCGCCGCCTGCGAACCCGAGGTGACCGATCTCGCGAATTTCCTGGTCAGCATGGGTGCGCGCATCACGGGCATCGGCAGCCCCACCCTGACCATCACCGGCGTCAAAACCCTCCACGGGACCGATCACGAAGTTATCCCGGATCGGATTGAGGCCTGCACGTTTCTCTGCGCGGCGGCGGCGACTCACGGCGAGGTGCTGTTGCACGGGGCCCGGCCGGAACATTTCGCGGCGGTTCTCGACAAGCTCCGCGAGGCTGGAGTGAAGGTGGAACGAAAGGCCGGTGCCCTGCTGGTCAAGGCCTGCCGGACCTTGAAGCCCACGGATGTCACCACCCTGCCCTATTCCGGGTTTCCGACCGATGTTCAGGCGCAATTCATGGCCCTGATGTGCCAGGCCCGAGGCATCAGCGTCATCACCGAGCGCATTTTCGAATCCCGGTTCATGCACGTTTCGGAAATGGCGAGGCTGGGTGCGGAGATTTCCATCGAAGGCCCCAGTGCGATCGTCAAGGGCGGTCGGCCGCTCAGCGGGGCGCCGGTCATGGCATCGGACTTGCGAGCCTCGGCGGCATTGGTGATCGCTGGTTTGTCGGCAACCGGGTCAACCCAGGTCAACCGGATCTACCACCTCGACCGCGGCTACGAACGCATGGAATCCAAACTGAAGAAACTGGGGGCACGAATCGACCGCGTGGACGGCGAATAAACCCATGAAAAACGTCTTTACCATTCTGATCATCCTTTCGGTGGTCTGGGGGGTCAGCAAACTGATCGGATTCTACGACAAGACCAAGCTCGCCACCGAGGGCCCTCCCCGCAACCAGGTGGTGGCTCCCGCACCCGAACCGCTGCCCGCCCTCGCGCCAGCGTTGGAAGCCTCGCTGCAGCAGGCCCAGGCGGCAGGCGCGTCAGGAATGCGCGATTGGCTGGAAGAGCACCAGGCGGTTCTGCGCGATCCGCGGAAGGCGGCCATCGAACTGGATTACGCCCAATTGCTGGTCCGCAGCGATCCTGTGGGCGCACGCCGGATTTATCAGGTGGTCCGCGCCCGCGTTCCCGCCGGCTCACCGGTGTACGACCGCGTGCAAAAGCTCGCCAAATTGTTCGATTGATCCGATCGGCTGCGGCCGTTGCCGTCGCGGACTCCCTTCAAAAGAAAAAAACGGACGGCCCTCCCGGACCGCCCGCTTTCGTTCACATTCTGTCACCCCGCCTTACTGCAAGGCACCGGTGTATTCGAGGCGCAGGATCTTGGTATCCTTGTTGTTGCCCCATTCCTTGCCGTACTCGATCACGTAGAGGCAGCCGTCCGGACCCATTTCCATGTCCATCGGACGCAGGATGACGGTCTTCGGCATGAAGCGGGCCATCATCAACTTGCCGTTGGCGTCCTTGGCGATGTTGTCGTGGTCATCCAGTTTTACCGCGATGATCCAGTTTCGCGACCATTCGTAGATGAACAAGGTGTGATCAAACTGACGGGGCAGCTTGTGCTCCGACTTCAGCTTCGGATCGAAGTAATACACCGGTCCGGCCATGGCGGTGCGGCCGCCGCTGCCCACGACCGGGAACTTGCTCGAGGGTGACGGTGGATACCAGATGAAGGCCGGCTGGGCTGGGGGCAGATTTTGGATGCCGGTGTTGTTCGGTGACCGATTGACCGGATGCGCGGGATCGTAGAACTCCGGTTTGAAATCGGCAGCGATCCAGGGCTCGGGTTTGGCAGGCCATTCGGATTCCGGTTTCCCTGCCTTCCGGGCCTCGGCACGCGCCGCGTTCGCGTCGTTGAACTTCTGCCGGGCGACGTAGTCCACCGGTGCATACGGCTTGTTGTCGCCCACGAAATAAGGCCAGCCGAAGAAGCCCGGCCCGCGGGCCTGGTTGATTTCGTCGTGTCCCGTCGGCCCACGCTTCGGATCGCCGGATCCGGCGTCCGGTCCAACTTCTCCCCAGTAGAGGTAACCGGTCTTCTGATCCACATTGATGCGGAACGGATTGCGATTGCCCATCACATAGACCTCGGGACGGGTTCCCGCGGTGCCGGGCTTGAACAGATTGCCGGCGGGAATGTCGTAGCCACCTTCAGCGCGGGGTTTGATGCGAAGGATTTTTCCGGCGAGGGAATTGGCATTCGCCGCCGAGCGTTGAGCATCCCAAGGGTAACGGCCGGGACGCGGGTCATTCGGCGAATACCCGTCGGAATCGAACGGGTTGGAATTGTCACCGATGGAGACGAACAGATTGCCCTTGGCATCGAAGGCGAGCGAGCCGCCGACATGGCAGCATTGTTCCCGCTGCACCTGCATTTCGATGATGGTCTTCTCACTGGCGAGATCGAGCGAAGCCCCCTTCAGCGTGTAGCGGGACACGCGGATCTTGCCGGCCTTTCCCTGTCCATCGTTGAACGTCTCGGTCAACGAATGGTTGATGAAGATCCATCCGTTCTTGAGGAAATTGGGATCCAGAGTGATGCCCAGCATGCCTTCCTCCAACCCGTCGAAGACCGGAATGGTGGCGATGGTGGTGGTCGTCTTGGTGGCGGGGGTCCACATCTTGACGACGCCCTTGCGCTCCGCCCAGAAGACGCGGCCGTCCTTGGCCACGGCCAGTTCCATCGGGTCCACGATGGTGTCGGTGGGTTTGCCATCAACGATCTGATCCTCGTCGAGCACGACCTTGCGGAATTCGGACTCGGCCGGCAGCCAGGAGGACACATCCGGGCCGCTGCCCGCGGAGCCGGTCGTGGGAGTTTGGGTGGTCTGGGCCAGCGCTGCCACGACGGCAAAGGCGCAGCCGAGAGTGAGGGGAAACAGCTTCATGAGCGGGATGGACTACCGGGACTGGATATTTAATCAATCCAAGTTTCCTTCAAAGTTGCATTGACACTTTGCTCCCCGTTTGGTTACTTCGCGCTCCTTTTTTACAAGGCCAATTTTATGTACGCTGTGATGGAAACGGGCGGTAAACAATACCGCGTCACCGCTGGTGACACTCTCGAAATCGAAAAGCTGGAAGCCGAACCCGGTTCCATTTTCACCTTCGATCGCGTGTTGCTGGTCAACAACGATGGCATCCTCACGGTCGGATCTCCGACCGTCGCCGGTGCCCGGGTCATCGCCGACGTCGTCGAGCAGACCAAGGGTGACAAAAAGGTCATCTGGAAGATGAAACGCCGCAAAGGCTATCACAAGAAGCAGGGTCACCGTCAAAAGCTGACCCTGGTGAAAATCAAGGAAATCGCCGCTTAATCCGGGAGTAATACCATGGCACATAAAAAAGGTCAGGGAAGTGTCCGCAACGGCCGCGACAGCCAGAGCAAGCGCCTGGGTGTCAAACGTTTTGGCGGGGAAACCGTCAGCGCCGGCACCATCATCATCCGCCAGCGCGGCACCAAATTTCATGCCGGCGTCAACGTCGGCACTGGTCGCGATTGGACCCTCTATGCCCTCGCGGACGGCCACGTGAAGTTCGACAAGCATCGCCGCCGGGTTCACATCATCGCCGATACCAAACCGGCTCTCGAGCCCAGCGTGGTTGCCACGAACTGACAGGCGTTGACCGATTCATTTCGGGGCGAGGCGCCTGCCTCGCCCTTTTTTATTCCCCCCTCCCATGTTCATCGATGAAGTCAAAGTGTACGCGCGTGCCGGGCATGGCGGCAAAGGATGCGTCGCGTTCCTGCGGGAAACGTTCCGTCCCAAGGGCGGTCCCAGCGGCGGCAACGGCGGACGCGGCGGCAACGTGATCCTCCAGGCGGATCACGATCTGAACAATCTGTTGAACCAGTTTTTCGTGCCCCGCCTGCTGGCCGAGGATGGATTCAACGGAATGGGAAAGGGCATGGATGGCCCGGCCGGCAAAGATCTTGTGATCCGTGTTCCCTGCGGAACCCTCGTGTGGCGGGTTCCCTCCCCTCTTTTGCCACCGCCAGGAGCGGACGGCTCTGAGGACGCGGCCGAAGACGAAACTCCCGCCTCGGTCCTGAAGGCCACCGCCTCCCACCGGCCGGTCATCCGCACCGCCCGCGGGGCCAAGGCACTGGAGATCAATCTTTGCGATGCCGACGAAACGGCACCGGCCGCAGCCCGGTCGCGGGCCAAGGGTGAACTCGTGTGCGATCTCACCGCTGATGGCCAGCAGTTTGTCCTCTGCAAGGGCGGGCGCGGCGGTCTGGGAAACCGGAACTTCGCCACCAGCGTCCGGCAGGCACCGCGCTTCGCCCAACCGGGCGAGGTCGGCACCGAGGGCGATTACCTGCTCGAACTCCGCCTGATGGCCGAGGTTGGAATCGTCGGCTACCCGAACGCCGGAAAATCTACCCTGCTGACAGCGATCTCCCATGCCCGCCCCAAGATCGCTCCCTACCCGTTCACCACGCTGACGCCCCAGGTGGGGATCGTCGAATATCCCGATTTTTACCGGCTCACCGCCTGCGATGTTCCCGGCTTGATCGCCGGCGCGCACGAAAACGTCGGACTGGGTCACGCCTTCCTTCGGCATATCGAGCGCTGCAAGATCCTCGTCATCCTCCTCGACATGGCTGGCACTGACAACCGGGCTCCGTGGGACGACTACAAGAGTCTCATCGGCGAACTCGAACTCTACGATCCCGGTCTGCTGGATCGGCCCCGGATCGTCGTCGCCAACAAGATGGACGAACCCGCCGCCGAGGCGAACCTGAAGAAGTTCAAGCGGAAAATCACCAAGACCCCCGTCCTGCCAATTTCGGCGGCATTTGACCAGGGAGTGGCCGAGTTCAAGCGGCGGATCCGCGAAGAGGTCGAACGCCATTCCACCACTGACGCCGCCACGTGACGGGTCGGCGGGACCCTCGGCAAACACCGGCTCCTCGGTCCGGCGGTGCTCTCTTCGGGCCGATTCTTGTATTTTGACGCGGCGCCCGCGGTTTGATTGACTCCAACCGGTTCTTGAACCCTCGCGCCCAAATCGGGCACGATCCGACTTGGCGCACACACTATTCAGCACGAAGAATTTATGAGCAGAACCGACTTCGCCCTCTCCCTACTCGGAGCCGCATTGATGCTTCCCTCCGCCCAGGCGGGGATTGGCTATGAGGTGCCGAGCAGTCCGACCAGCCGCGAAATCTCGCTGGTCGGTGAGTTCGGCAACCAGATCTTTCTCCGGGGCGACGACTCTCAGAAACTGCTGACCGGTTTCACGTTCGAATACGAGTCGAACTACTCGATGACCGCCGGGATGATCGTTCGATTCTATCAGAACGACGGCGGCCAGGGCACCCCGGGAACGCTCCTCTACCAAAGCAACCCGCTGGACATCAAACTCGGGCATGATCAGGTGTCCATCAGTTACAATTCGACACCGATTCCCAAGAGCTTCACCTACACGGTCGAGTTTCAGGGCAATGACGGCGGAGCCAACTCCGCCGGACTCCTGACCCCAGATACCATCCCCACCGAGGGCCAGGCTTACGATGACATGTGGCTGCGCAGCACTGGCGGGTGGCACATCCGGCAGGTCCTCACCGGTCACGCCATGTTTACGGCAACCGTCACCGTGAACGACGGTCAGGGTTTGGTGATCAGTTCCCCTGCGGTCAATCAGATCCAGGTCAGTTGGCAGGACTCCACGTACAAGTTGCAACGGCAGGACGTCGTCACCGGTAGCAGCGCTTGGACCGACGTGCCCGGAGTCACCGGCACCTCGACCACCTTTCCCGTGACGGGCACGATTGGATTTTTCCGGCTGATTACCCGCTGACCCCGCAACGGTCCGTTCAAAAGATGAGACTGGAACCCGACGCCGCGGGTTCCGATGCTGGCGGCATGCCCGGCCTTCTCGCTGACAAGGTACTCGTCATCATCGGTGGCACCGCCGGCCTCGGTCTGTCCGCCGCGCGCGCCGTGATCGCCGCCGGTGGCCGGGTTGTCATTGTGGGCCGCGATACCATTGACGGGCAGGCCGCACTCGCGCAGTTGGGCGATTCGGCACGGTTGTTGTCCGCCGACGCCACCGATCCTGGAACCGCTCCCACCGCCATTGCGCAAGCGCTGGAAGCGTTCGGACGCTTTGACGGATTGTATCACGTCGCCGGCGGAAGCGGTCGGAGCGAAGGCGACGGTCCCTTGGATTTGCTGACGGATTCCGGCTGGGACTTCACGCTGCGCCTGAATCTCACCTCGGTTTTTTACTCGAACCGTGCCGCCGTCCAGCAGTTCCTCCGACAGGACAGTCCGGGAGCGATCCTGAACTGCTCTTCGGTCCTCGGCCTTTCCCCGTCGCCACATTTTTTTGGCACCCATGCCTACGCCGCCGCCAAGTCAGCCATCATCGGACTGACCCGCAGTGCCGCCAGCACCTACGCGCCGAAGCGTATTCGCATCAATGCGCTGGCACCGGGTCTGGTGGCCACGCCCATGTCCACGCGGGCGCAGCAGAACCCGGAGATCCTCGACTTCATCCGCTCCAAACAACCGCTCGATGGAGGCCGCATCGGAAACCCCACCGACCTCGATGCCGCCGTCGTCTGGCTGTTGTCGTCGGGATCGGAATTCGTCACCGGCCAGGTCATCGCCGTGGATGGAGGCTGGACAGTTTCCGAAGGGCAACTTCCGTGAACCCTCCCCCATCCGCAGTTTCTCCGGGTGGCACGGTTTTCGGAATCGATCTCGGAGGCAGTTCCGTGAAGCGGGTGGTGGTCACGCCGGATGGGGTGCTCCTGAATGCGTGCGTCACGCCGTTCGATCCGGACCGGGTGGGAGATTTCCTGACGACCATCACCCATCAGGTCAGCGCGGATCGAAAACAATTCGGCGAACCGGGTCGGATCGGAGTTTCAGCTCCTGGACTTGCCGCCGTCGACGGACGTTCGATCGCCAGCATGCCCGGTCGGCTCGCCGGATTGGTCGGCCTGGAGTGGGCGGGCTTCCTTGGACGAACGGATCGCGTCCCGGTGCTCAACGACGGGCAGGCCGCGCTCCTCGGTGAATCCTGGGCCGGCGCGGCGCGGGGTTGCAGCAACGCCCTGCTGCTCACGTTGGGAACCGGCGTGGGTGGTGCGGCGATCGTGGACGGACACCTCCTCCGCGGTTTCTGCGGCAAGGCGGGGCACTTCGGTCACCTTTCCCTGAATCCATTTGGTGAACTGGATATTTGCGGAACCCCGGGTTCGCTGGAGGACGCCATCGGCAATCACAACATCGGCCGGCGATCCAACGGCCGTTTCGCTTCGACCCTGGACCTGATCGACGCGGTCCGGTGGGGCGACACCCGGGCCGCTGAAGTCTGGCAACGCTCGATCCAGGCGCTCGCCGCAGCGATTGTTTCGCTCGCCAACATTCTCGATCCCGAAGTGGTGATCCTGGGCGGTGGAATCGCCGCCGCAGGGAACCTTCTCTTTGACCCGATCCAGTCTCTCCTCGATCGCTTCGAATGGCGGCCGACCGGGCACCCGCTCCGTCTCGTGCCCGCGCAATTGGGCGAATTCGCCGGCGCGTGGGGTGCCGCCCGCAACGCACTTTCCAACGACGACATCATCGTCTCCACTTCCTCACCCGCGTGATCCCGCTCGCCCCATCCGTTCCCGCAGCGTTCTCCGCCACCGACACCTATCTCGAACAGTGCCGTGGCCTGTTGGACAGGGTCGCCGCGCAAGCCCCGGAGATTCGAAAGGCCGCCGACCTCTTCACCGCCACCATTCTCGCGGGTCGCATGGTTCACCTCTTCGGATCAGGCCACAGCCGGATTCTCGTCGAGGAAATGTGGCCCCGCTACGGCTCGTTTCCCGGATTCAATCCATCGTCGAACTCTCGCTCAGCTTCCACAATCTCGTGGTGGGCGCCAACGGCCAGCGGCAGGCCATGTTCCTGGAGAATGTCTCCGGCCTCGCCGAGCGGATTCTGAGAAACTATGACTTGTCGCCTGTCGATTCGGCCTTGGTCATCTCATCGAGCGGATGCAATCGCGTCCCGATTGAAATGGCCGAGGAATTCCAACGCCGCAAGGTGCCGGTGGTGGCGGTCATTTCACGTCGTCACAGTGAGGCAAGCCGAAGCCACCGTGCCGACGGACGGAAGCTGCAGGACTTCGCCGACATCATTCTCGACACCGGAGCGCCCGCCGGTGACGCCATGGTCCGAATTCCCGGGCTGGAAACTCCAGTCGCCCCCGGTTCCACGGTCGGCGGCTGCCTTCTCATCAACTCGCTGAAGGCCGAAATCGCAGTCCGCCTGACTGCCGCCGGCCAGCCGCCCACCGTTCTCACCGCCAGCGCGCTTGTCGGTGCCGAAACCGCGACTTCCCTGTTTGAGGCGGCCTACGACGAACATGCCCGCCGGCTCGCGCGGCTCTACGAAAACCTTGGGACACCCCGGGCCGCCGCCCTCCCCGCATCCGCACCCCGCCCGAACGTTTCATGAATCCTCCATCGCCGCTGCGAACCACGATCATTGGCAGTTATCCGTTCCCGTCGTGGCTCGAACTCGCCGCCAGCCAGCTCGAACGCTTCGGACCGGATGATCTCGCCGAAGTCCAGGAGGATGCGGTGATTGCCGCCGTCCATGACCAACTCGCGGCCGGACTCGACGTCATCACCGATGGCGAACAGACCCGTCTCGACTTCAACCTGAGCTTTTACGGCTTCATTCACGGCATCGCCCTGGAATCACAGCCTCTGCGACGCTTCGGTCCACCAGCCCACGATCAGCGCGGACGCCATCCCATCACCGCACCGCTCACCGCTCCTCGCGGACTGGGTGTGGTCGACGAATTCCAACGCCTGCGCCGGATCGCCGTCGCGCTCAGCGTGTCGCCCACCGTCACGCTGAAGGCTTCCGTTCCGGGACCCTACACGCTGTCGGGGCGCATTGTTCCCAATGCCGAGCTCGGCTATCCGGATCGATGGGCGGTCACCGAGGCGCTGCTTCCGATGGTGCGGGCTGAATTGATGGCGCTGGTGGATGCCGGTTGCCGGGAAATCAGCGTCGATGAACCGAGCATGAGTTGTTACGCGCATCGCGAGGATCCAAAGCGGTTCGTCGATATTTTCAATCGCACGGTGGAGGGCGTTCGGGGACGCGCCCGCATCTGCAGCCATCTGTGCTTTGGAAATTATCGCGCGCGGGCGGTCGGACCCCGGCAGCTGGCACCGCTGTTTCCTGCCTTCCTCGATTTCGCCTGTGACGAACTCCACGTCGAAATGGCGAGCCGCGAGTTTTCCGAACTGGAATTGATCGGAGCCATCGCGAAACGTCGTGACGTGGCGGTCGGTGTGGTGGATGTGAAGAGCTACTACATTGAGACCACGGACGACATCGAACGCCGGGTGCGTCGCTGTCTGGAATTCGTTCCCGCCGAACGCCTGGTGCTGGCCCCGGATTGCGGCCTCAGTCAGACCGCGCGCTGGGCCGCCCGACGCAAACTCAAGGCGATGGTGGAAGGCGTCCGGCGGGTGAAAAAGTCCCTCGGCTGCGCGTGAACCCCGTCGACCTCTCCTGTTCCGCTCGCCCCGCATGATCCAGCCCGCACTCCAGAATGACGCGTTTCTCGCCGACGTCGCGGCCGCGGATTCCGCTGCCGATGCCTTCAACCTGTGGTGGCTCGGACAGAGTGGATTCCTGATTCAATGGGAGGGTCATCGGATTCTCCTCGATCCTTATCTTTCGGATTCGTTGACCGAAAAATACGCGGCCACAGACAAGCCCCACGTCCGGATGACGGCACGAGTCGTGGATCCCGCCCGGCTGACTCGAATCGACGCGGTCACCGCGTCCCACGTCCACACCGATCATCTCGATCCACAGACCCTGCAACCGCTCTGTCGGGCCAATCCGGCGATGCGCCTCGTTTGTCCCGAGTCCATCCGGGCAAGCGCGCGAACTCGAAGCGGTCTGCCGGACGATCAAATCCTAGGACTCGATTTCCCGGTCACCGATCCGTCGAAACCGGCGGCTTCGACCGGATCGGCCGTCCCGGAATCCACACGCGTGGGCCCCTTCGAAATCCATGCCGTTCCCGCCGCACACGAACACCTCGATCGCGATGTCGACGGCCACCTGATCGCCCTGGGCTGGCTGGTGCGGTTTGGTCGGTGGACCGTCTATCATTCGGGCGACACGATGCTGTATCCCGGAATGGAGGAACTCTTGAGAACACGCGGCATTGATCTGGCGCTGTTGCCGATCAACGGACGCTCGCCTGAACGACGCGTGGCGGGAAACCTGTGGGGACGCGAGGCAGCCGAGCTCGCCCACGCCATCGGCGCGCGCTGGGTGATTCCCTGCCACTACGATCAATTCGAATTCAACACGGCGACCCCGGATGAATTCGTGGCCGCCTGTCGCGGTCTTGGGCAGGGCTTTTCCGTGCTTCAAGCCGGTGGGCGCTGGACTCCCGGTGGAGGTTGAAGCTACGCCCGCAACGTCGATTCCGTTCGGATCCCTTGCCTGTTTCGGCTCGCTGAGGTATTTCAAGCGCCGATGAAACCGTTCCTGGCCTTCCTGTTTTACTTCATTGCCACTGTGATCCTCGGGGTCGGCGTGTGGATGGCCGTCGACAAGGGCGCCTTGTGGCTGCTGGCGGTTGGCGTGCTGGGCTATCTGGGACTCTTCATCCGCTACGGCTGCCAGAGCCACTGACGGCCCGCTGCACCGCAGGGACGACGCCATCGGGTGCCTGTTCCAATCGCGACCGATGGACCCTTGGGATACTCCCAAACTCCGGGCGCATGCACGAATCCTGATCGATTCGTATCGCCGTTGGACCGGTCTCGATTTGTTGGGAGAAGATCTTTCCCGAAGCACTGACGCAGAACTCGCGTTCGCAGTGTTCTATGCGCCGCGGGTCATTGTATCCCACGGAACTCAGGCCGATCCGATTCTCAACTACGGAAACCAGGCGGCGTTGACGCTTTGGGAAATGGATTGGGATTCTTTCACTTCGACCCCCTCCCGTCTGACGGCAGAAGCCCCGGAACGTGAGGAACGCGCCCGCTTGATGGCGACCGTCACCCGTGACGGTTTCATCGCCAACTACGCCGGCATCCGAATCTCAAAATCCGGAAAACGCTTCCGAATTTCCCAGGCCATCGTCTGGAACCTGGTCGACGCCACTGGAGATCCCGCCGGACAGGCGGCGACCTTCGACCGCTGGGAACCAATCGAGAGTGCAACCGATCGAATCACGCGAGGTTAAGATGACAAACCGCGAGCGCGAGGAGACATATCTCAGGCGATGGCGCAAGAAGGCCATTTCCGGTGATTCGCTGGCAATTCACAACACTGCGGCGTCCTATCGCATACTGGGAAAGCCGCAATTGGCATTTCGTTGGTGGAAGAAGATTTCCCGGAAGGACGGCGACAACCTCGTCGAGCTGGGATACTGCTACCAGCAGGGCGCAGGAGTCCGTCGAAACCCCGCTGCTGCGGAACGCGCCTACCGGGCAGCGGTCCGGAGCCAATGGATCACCGATTTCCACCGGGAGGAAGCAATGTACCTGCTCGCGGTGCTCTTGCTGAAAAGACCTCGTCCGGTGGCGTTGACTGAAATCAAACGCCTGCTTCAGAGAGCCAACCAAGACGGCGACTACCCCCAGGCCCAAGCCCTTCTGGACGCGCTTCGACAGGGAGAGTTGGACAAGATCTGCACCTGCCGTCGGTTTCTTCGACGAGGTCTCGCGATCACCTATTGCCACATCCATCGGAAGCAGTGAAAAGAAAATGGGCACCGCGGTCAGTCCGCGATGCCCATTCCGTGAAAATCCGTGTCGCCCTTCGTCAGGCCAGCTTGGCGAGCAGTTCGTCGTTGGTCTTGTGCTTCTTCAACGCGGCGATGAGCGTTTCCATCGCTTCCACCGGCTGAAGATCGGTCATCATCCGGCGCAGCTTGCGGATGGCGTCGATGTTCTGGGCGGCGAAGAGTTTCTCCTCCTTGCGCGTGCCGGACTTCGGAATGTCGATGGCCGGGAACAGCCGGCGTTCGGAGAGCTTCCGGTCAAGGATGAGTTCCATGTTACCGGTGCCCTTGAACTCCTGGAAAATGAGTTCGTCCATGCGGCTGCCGGTGTCCACCAGGGCCGTGGCCAGGATGGTGAGGGAACCGCCCTCTTCCACCTTGCGCGCGGCGGCGAACATTTTGCGGGGAATCTCCAGCGCACGGGCATCCACACCACCGGTCATCGTACGGCCGGAACCGCCATGAACGCTGTTGTAGGCACGGGCCACGCGGGTGATGGAATCCAACAGGACAAAAACATCCTTGCCGGCTTCGAGCATCCGACGGCAGCGCTCGATCATGAACCGGCTGAGTCGAACGTGGGTCTCGAGATCCTGATCGTTGCTGGAGGCGACCACTTCGCCCTTCACGCTCCGTTGGAAATCGGTGACCTCCTCGGGACGCTCATCAATCAGCAGCACCATCGTGTGCACGTCCGGATGATTGATGCTGATGGCGTTGCATATCTGCTTGAGGATCGTGGTTTTTCCCGTGCGCGGCGGGGCGACGATGAGACCGCGGGTGCCTTTTCCGATCGGCGTCACCAGGTCGATGATCCGTGTCTCCAGCACATCCGGCGTGGTTTCCAGCCGGAACTTCTCGATGGGATCGATGGTGGTGAGCAGTTCGAACCGGGGGGAATGGAGATAGTCCTGATACGACTTGCCATTCACCTTGAGCACCTCGCGCAACTGCGGACTGTTGCCCTTGTGCGGCGGATTGACGGTGCATTCGATCTGGCAACCCTCGCGCAGGCCCATGCGCTTGATCGAATCCGGGGTCAAAAAGACATCGATCGGCTTCGGCGCGTAATTGCCCTTTGCCGAGCGCAGAAAACCAAAGCCCTTCTCGGAGATTTCAAGATATCCGTCGTGGATGATCGGAGTTCCGTCAGCACCCAACTGCGGGCCTTGCGGCGCCTGCGGCCGTTGTTGCTGTTGCTGCGGATTTCCTCCTCCACCGCCGCCCCCTCCTCCTCCACCGCCGCCGCCCCCACGGGGTTGATTGCGGTTCTGGTGGTGATGATGTTGTTGGTGCTGATGACGTCCCTGATTGCGTCCCTGTCCGCCGCCGCCACCGCCACCGCGCGGGGGGCCACCGCCCTGATTGCGTCCCTGTCCCTGCGAACGATCCATGTTGGGACCGCGGTCACCGCGATCACCCCGGTCCTGATATTGGGGACTGGGAGCTCCACCGGGTGCGCCGCCGTTTCCCTGAGGTTCCCTCGCAACAGCGGGGGCGGGATTTGAAGGAGGCGCAGAGGGCGATGCAGACGCTGAGTTGGATCCGGGAGAATTTGTTCCGGGTGACCAGTCACTCGACTGGCCGGATGGGGCCGCAGGCTGCGGGGTGCTTTCGCTCATAGTATTGTGACGTCACGGAAGCGTCTGAACCCAGGAAAGGCGGCGAACTTACAGAAGTGCCGCAGGAATTTCGAACTTGGGGAAGCAGCACTGGCTTACAAACCCGCCAGTGCAGTCAGACCTCGGACAAGCAAGAAATAGCCATGAACGAGGGCGTTCGCAACTGTTTCTTTGTGGCAATCCTGAAAATTCGCCGATGGAATCGACACCGATTGCGGCTTGGGCCGTGATGATAAAGACCTGACAGGAATGAAACCTGTTAGCAGGGATTGAGACGGAATGGACAGAATGAACAGGATGCAATTGGACTTTTAAGAATCGGGGCGCATCCGTGGCAAAGCGTGCAATTCCGGCCAGTCTTCGACACTGATCCGACGGACGCCCTTCACTCAATTCCCAGCAGCTTCCGGCCCTCGGCGGTGATCATGCTCTGATGCCAGGGCGGGTCCCACACGATCTCAACACTCGCATCCTCCACCCCGGGTAACATCAGCACCTTTTGCTGCGCATCGCCGGCGATGGTGGCACCCATCCCACACCCGGGCGCCGTCAGGGTCATCTTCACGAACACCTTCCGGTTGCCCGTGGGCAGCGGTTCAATGCCCATGTCATACACCAGGCCGAGATCCACGATGTTCACCGGAATCTCGGGATCATAGCAGCTGCGCAGGGTTTCCCAAACCATGGATTCGTTCACCAGGTCCCCTTCCCCGAAGGTCCGGCCCACCTTTTCATCGGCCTTCAATCCGAGGGCATCCGCGTCTTTCGCTCCGATCCGGAACAATCCGCCCTGCGCGATGACCGTGTACGTCCCGCCCAGCGTCTGGGTAATGTCCACTTCGGAGCCGGCGGGAAGGGTGACGACATTGCCCGCCGGGATCTGCACGGCATCGGTATCGCGGCTGAGAACGACGGTTTGGACGGAAGTCATTTGCTGGGACAGTAGGCGAGGAATCGGCAATGCCAAGGGAGGAACCCCGGAACCTCCGGGGAACGGCGGAACGCTCTTCCCACATTCGGAGGAACCGGTGGATCCGCCTGATTTCAGCCGCCCACTTCGGCACGGGCCTCGGCAGCCAGGGCGGTCGAAAGATAGCGTTCGCCGGTGGAACAGGCCACGGTGACAATCATCTTGCCCTTGTTTTCCGGGCGTCGGGCCACTTCGATCGCCGCCCAGACGTTGGCGCCGGTCGAGATGCCCACCAGCAAACCCTCCTCCTTCGCCAAACGCCGAGCCATTGCGAAGGCATCGTCATTGCTCACCTGGACGGTCTCGACGATCTGTGGGTTTCCGGCCGAATCCTTGAGATGCAGATTCTTGGGGACGAACCCGGCGCCGGTCCCCTGGATTTTGTGCGGACCGGGCTTCACCGGGTCACCGTGCAAGGTCTGGCTGATCACGGGCGAATCCTTGGGCTCGACGGCAATTGCCGCGAACGAGGGTTTGCGGGGTTTGATCGCCTCGACACAGCCGGTGATCGTTCCACCGGTGCCGACCGCCGCGACCAGAATATCAACACCGCCGTCGGTGTCCGCCCAGATCTCCTCCGCGGTGGTAGTGCGGTGGATTTCCGGATTGGCCGGATTCTCGAACTGCTGGGGAATCCACGCATTCGGGGTTTCCTTCGCGATTTGTTCGGCTCGGGCGATTGCGCCCTTCATGCCTTCGCTGCCCGGGGTCAGGACCAACTTGGCACCGAGAAGCGCCAGCAGCGTGCGGCGCTCCAGGGACATGGTTTCAGGCATGGTGAGGATCAGCCGGTATCCCTTGGCGGCGGCAACGAACGCCAGCGCGATGCCGGTGTTGCCCGAGGTCGGTTCGACGATGACGGTCTCGTGGGTGAGGATGCCGCGGCGTTCGGCGTCTTCGATCATGGCCATGCCGATGCGGTCCTTCACCGATCCCAGCGGATTGAAGAACTCACACTTCAACAGGATGGTGGCGTCCACACCGGCGGTGACCCGGTTCAGGCGCACCAGCGGAGTCCGGCCGACGGTTTCGACGATGTTGTTGTAAATGCGACCCATAAAATGATGACGTGAGAAATCGAGGTGTTGAGTAACGTCGGTGAGTCTGCCGGGACCCGACGGCGCGGCAAGCGGGATTTAATCAGAGCACCGGCCGTCGAATCGATCGGTTCCACAAATCCATTGCCCGCCCGGCTCCGCCCCCCATGCTCGCCGCGCATGTCACCCGGTGAGCGGACCCGGATCACCTTCCTGAACGATGCAGGACGGATGTTCTGCGCGGGAATTCTCGAATCCGCCGGCAACACCTTCCTGTTGCTGATCGCGGTCACCCACTTCAAGGCCGGCCCCGTTGCCAAGGCCCTTGTCGCCGGTGCCGGCAGCTTCGGTCTGTTGATGTCACCGGTGGCGGTGGCGTTCGTCCAACGTCGTCGATGGAAAGCCACCACCGGAGTCGCCCGTTTCCTCGGCGTGGGCGCGCTGTGTTGCGTGTTGATGGCCGTTGTTCCGCAACTCTGGCTGTACGTTCCCGCCTGCCTCATGGCCATGGCGGTCAACTCGGCGATCATCCCGCTGATGACCGAGACGTATCACAACAATTATCCCGGCGATGCACGCGGCAAGCTCTACGCCCGTGCGTTCACGCTCCGCATCGGAGGTGCCATGCTGGCGGCCTGGGTGGGTGGACGTTTCCTCGACGCCCACCCCCAACAGTTCCCCGTGCTCCTCCTCGGATATGGTGCCGCGTTCGGGGTGGCGGCGCTCTGCGCCCACCGCATTCCGTCGAGCCCGCTTCACGACAACGGTGCCGCCCATCCGCTCCACGCCATGCGGTTCGTCCGCGAAGACCGCGTGTTCCGCCAGACCCTCATCGTCTGGATGTTCATGGGATTCGCCAACCTGATGATGCTCCCGATGCGCGTCGAGTATCTGGGGAATCCCGCCCACGGACTGGCGAAATCCGCCGCGGAAATCGCCTTCCTCACCGGTGTGGTGCCGAATCTGGCGCGGTTGGTGATGAACCCGGTCTGGGGTTGGTTGTTCGACCGGATGAACTTCTTCGCATTGCGCACCACGCTCAACATTGGTTTCGCGCTCGGAATCCTGGCCTTCTTCACCAGCAACACCACCACCGGTCTGATCGTCGGTGCCATCATCTACGGCATCTCCAATGCCGGCGGAGACGTCGCCTGGGGCCTGTGGGTGACCAAGTTCGCCCCGCCCGGACGCGTCGCCGACTACATGGGGGTGCATACCTTCCTCACCGGCGTCCGGGGCATCGCCGCGCCGATGATGGCCTTCCAACTGGTTCAACACTACAGCCTCGCCGCACTCGGAGGATTCAGCGCGGTCCTCATCGTCGCGGCGACGCTTCTCCTGCTCCCGGAAATCCGCCGCTCGCGTGCGAACCGAAAGGGGGAAATCCTCACCGAGGAAGTCGTCGATTGAACCAGACCCCATCCGCTCTTCAGGAATCGGTGCAAATCTGTGAAATCAGTGTCCTCGGTGCTTTTCCTGAATTGTTCCAACCGGGAGCCTGCTGGCAGACGCGGGAACTCGATTCAGATTTCGACTTTCACCCCTCAGGTTTTATGATGAGCCCATGTTCAATGCGCCCGAAGTGACCCCGGCCGGCCGTGTCACTCCGCCCCGACCGGAATCGCTCGATTTCCTGTCCCGCGAAATCCTTGCGCTGAAGCAATCGCTGAACGCGGTCATTCTCGCCCATAACTATCAGCGACCGGAAATTCAGGACGTCGCGGATTACGTCGGCGATTCACTCGGGCTCGCACGGCAAGCCGCCCAAACGAATGCCGACGTCATCGTGTTTTGCGGCGTTCATTTCATGGCCGAGACAGCCAAAATTCTCAATCCGGGCAAGCTCGTCATTCTGCCGGACAAGGATGCCGGTTGTTCGCTCGAGGAGAGCTGCCCCGGACCGAAGTTGAAGGCGCTCCAGGCCACGAACCCGAACTTCTGGACCATCGCCTACATCAATTGTTCGGCCGAGGTCAAAGCCCTCAGCGATTGCATTTGCACCAGCGGCAACGCGGTCAAGATCGTCAAAGCAGCACCGAAGGACCGCGACATCCTGTTCGTGCCCGATGAAAATCTCGGCGGCTGGGTGATGGAACAAACCGGCCGGCCGATGACCCTGTGGAAGGGCGACTGCTACGTGCACGTGGAATGGACCCACGCCGCCATCACCCGTATCCGTGAGCGGCATCCGTGGGCACCCGTGGTCGCGCATCCGGAATGTCCGAAAGCCGTCCGGATGCTGGCGGATGAAGTGTGTTCCACCGAGAAAATGGTGACTTGGTGCCAGCAGACCGCGGCCACCGACATCATCATCGCCACCGAGGCGGGTATGTTGCACCGGTTGAAGAAGGAGTGTCCGGGCAAGAACTTCATCCCCGCTCCGACCGATCGCTGCGCCTGCAACGAATGTCGATTCATGAAAATGAACACGCTGGAGAAGGTTCATGACTGTATGTTGAACCTCGCCCCCGCGATTGATCTTCCGGCCGAACTCAGCGCACGCGCACGCATCGCCATCGAGCGGATGCTGGAAATCTCAGCCCGCGACTGACGGAGGAATCGCGGGTTCGGGTTCAACGGAAGGCGGTACGGCCGTGCTGGCCCGGACGACCAACTCCGCCGCGAGCCGGCGGTTGGTGACCGTTTCCCCGCGCAGGAGTGCGGTCATCATTTCCATTGCCACCGATCCCAGCCGCAGTTTGGGCTGGCGGACCGTGGTCAACGGAACGCGGAAGTATTCGCTGACCATCACGTTGCCAAAACCCATCACGCTGAGGTCGCCGGGAATTCGAACGCCCTGATTGAGCAGCGTGTCGGCGGCACCAATGGCCACCAGATCATTGACGCACTGCAGCGCAGTGGCTCCGGGATTTTCCTGGATGAATTGCAGTGCCGCCGCCGAACCCTCCTCGACCGTTGCCCCGCCGCCGAACACCAGTTGATCCACCACCGGAACCCCGGCTTCCCGAAGCGCGCGGCGATACCCTTCGAGCCGTTCCACCGCCCAGGGCGTGTTCATCGGTCCCGCGAAAAACGCGATCCGCCGGTGACCGAGTTCCAGGAGATACCGCGTGGCAGCAGCGGATGCCGAGAGATCGTCGGTCGCCACCGCCGGAACGTGGCGACAAAACGGGGCCGACTGACCGAGAAGCACCGTGGGAATGCCCCGCCGGGCCACCTCCGCGTAGATCGGAGCCACATTCTCCATCCGGTACACCGGCGACAGAAACAGACCGTCAATTCGCCGCGAAATCATCCGCCGGATCGCCGCCTCCTCGCGTTCCACCCGGTTCAGCGAATGCGCCAGAATCAGGTCATAACCCAGTTCATGGGCCTGCTGTTCCAGCGCAAACAGAACCCGGGCGTTCAGCGGATTCGTCGCCGTCGACAACACCACACCGAAGAGCCGGGTCTTCCGGCTGCGGAATCCCTGCGCGCTGATGTCCGGCACGTACCCCATTTCGGTGGCGATCTTGCGGATGCGCGCCTTGGTGGCGGCCGAGAGATCCGACTTGTCCCGCAGCGCCTTGCTCACCGTCATCATCGAGACACCGGTCGCCGCCGCGATTTCCTTGAGTCGCACCATGGGAATCAGAGGTTGCCGCCCGACCAGCCGAACTTGTGCCGCAGCGTTCCGAAGAAACTGGTGCCATTCAGCCGCAGCATCCGGACGGTTCGCGCACTGCGGCGGATCGTGACGGTGTCGCCGGTTCCGAGGTCCGTCTGTTGCTGACCGTCCGCCGCCAGCGTCGCCACCAATCGCGGACTCGTCACTCGAACCCGCACCTCCGAATCCAATCCGACCACCAGCGGGCGAATGCTCAGGGTATGCGGACAGATCGGCGTCAGGATCAACACCTCGGCATCCGGACTCACAATCGCACCACCCGCCGCGAGCGAGTATGCGGTTGAACCCGTCGGAGAACTGGCGATGAAACCGTCGCATCGATAGCGGGTCAGCAGCTCGCCATTGACGCTCACCTCGATCTCGATCAATCGCGACGTCTGGCCACGACTGAGAACGAAATCATTAAGCGCGATGGACGTCGTGGTCTTTCCGCCGGCGACCACCGTCGCCTCCAGCAGCGCCCGTTCCTCCATGGAAAACCGGCCCTGCGGCAGTTTCCGCAACGAATCAGCCAGGCGGGAAGACGGCACCGCGGTGAGAAAGCCCAGCGTGCCGGCATTGATGCCCAGCAAGGGAACCGGCAATCCGGCCACCTCGCGGGCCACCCGCAACATCGTTCCATCGCCGCCGAACACGAGCAGCAAGTCGGAACTCCGTGCCAGGTGATCCAGGCTGTCCGCCACCGGAATCTCTCCGCCAAGAACCGCAGCCGTCGCCGGATCGCACCCGACGCCACGCCGCAGGCCGACGAGAATCCGCGCCGCGCGCCGGACCAGCCGGGCGGCGTTGGGCTTCTCCGGATTGGCAATCAGTCCGACCCGGCGGATGGAATCAGCGATGCGTTTCACGGAGGCGTCCGGACTGGACTCGCGGCTCATGTTTTCTCAAGCAACGCCAAAAACTCCTTGTTGCCGGCAGGGCCGAGCAAGGGGGATTCGGTGGCGCCCCGCCACACTACCCCGGGAAGCCCTCCGCCGACAAACCCTTCCATTTCCCGCATTACCCGCGCATGTACGAGCGGGTCGGCAATCACCCCCGCCCCGCGCGAGACCTCTTCCCGCCCGGCTTCGAACTGCGGCTTGATCAACGCGATGATCCGGCCCCCGTTTCGCAGCAAACCCACTGCCGGCGGCAGAATCAGGCGCAGGGAAATGAACGAACAATCCACCACCGCCAAATCAAACGGTCGGAACTCCGGGCCAAACTGCGCCGGTGTGAGATGACGGGCGTTGACCTTCTCCCGCACTTCGACCCGGGGATCCTGACGCAGTTTCCACGCAAGTTGGCCGTGGCCGACATCGACCGCCACCACCCGGGCGGCCCCGTGTTGCAGCAAACAATCGGTGAATCCACCGGTGCTCGCCCCGAGATCCACCGCGATCATTCCCGAAACATCGACGCCGAAATGGCCCAGGGCATGGGCGAGTTTGTGGCCGCCCCGGCTGACGTAGCGGTCGGAATGCAGCCAGTCCACGGTGTCGCCGTCCCCGACCGTTTCGCTGGATTTCGATGCGGGATGACCGTTCACCCGCACCTGACCGGCCATCACCGCGCGCTGAGCCTGGGTGCGCGACTCACAAAGTCCGCGATCCACAAGGGCTTGGTCGATGCGCTGTTTCAACGCGCGACAACCTGAACCAGCCACCGCCCGCTTGCCAAGCTCCGCGCCCCGTTCGACCTCGCCTCCGGCCGCTTCGACGGCAAACTATCCGGGCGATGGACGAAGTCACACGACAGGCCGGGGTGGACCGGAGGATCCGCGAAGAAATCCGCGACGTGGGCGGGACCCTTTCCTTTGCCCGGTTCATGGAGATCGCCCTGTACGAGCCCGGACTCGGTTATTACGAATCCACCGCCGGCCGGGTCGGACGAGCCGGTGATTTCTACACCAGCGTCAGCACCGGCCCGCTCTTCGGCGAACTGCTCGCCGAGCGTTTCATCGGCTGGCTGAAGTCGTTGCCCCACTTTGCGGAACGCACTTGGAGCTGGGTCGAATGCGGTGCGCACGACGGACGGCTCGCCCGCGATCTCCTGACCGCGCTCGACCGGTATCCGACTGAACGCCAACACATCGAGTATGTGATCCTCGAATCGTCGGAACAACGCCGCGCCTGGCAAAAGGCCAACCTGGAGGCGTGGGCCGGCCGCGTGCGTTGGATCGATTCGCTCCCCGCGGAAGGAATCCATGGCGTCGTTTTTAGCAACGAACTCCTGGATGCATTTCCGGTTCATCGCATCGCGTGGAACGCCCGCGATCGTCGCTGGTTTGAATGGGGCGTCGGCGAGTCGGACACGGGCTTCGAGTGGCGTCCGATGCCAGCCGACGCGACAGCGTTGAAGGCGACGGAATGGCCCGATCTTCCGCCGGAACTCACCGCCGTTCTGCCCGATGGATTCTGCACCGAAGTTCACACCGCGGCGACCCTCTGGTGGCATCAGGCGGCGGCAACCCTGCGCGACGGCTGGTTGGTCACGCTCGACTATGGATTGGACGGTCTCGATTTCTTCCAACCGCAACGCTCCGACGGCACGCTCCGCGCGTACCACAGGCATCGGATTTCTGCCGATCTTCTGGCAAACCCCGGCGATCAGGACCTGACCGCGCAGGTGAATTTCACCGCCCTGCAACACGCCGGTGAGGCGGCCGGACTCACCACGATCCAACGAACGGGACAGCGGCAGTGGCTCACCGGGATCCTTCAAGAAACGCTCGAAGCCCACACTAGCCACTCCGAGCACCCCGCAGGATTTCCATGGACCCCCGAACGAACCCGGCAGTTTCAAACATTGACCCATCCGGACCATCTCGGCCGCGGATTCTCGGTTCTCGTCCAACGCCGGACCCCCCGCGGAATCAGTAGGTCAGCAAATCGACCACATCGAGTCCGTGAGCCAGCAGGACCCAGGATTGGCCGCGTTTGAAGAGGAGCTTGGCGCAATGATGAGACTGCCATTCCGCCTCGTTGACCGACAGCACGCTGACTTTAGCCGGTGATTTGATCTCCGACGCGGCCCGCGGAATGATCCGAAGCGGAACGCCGTTGAACGACAGCGCCACCTCGAAGCCGGCGACGCCTTCCTTTTCCGCGATCGGATTCCGTTGAACCAACCGGGGACAGCGTCGGGCAATCGAAAGGGACCGCGATCGCAGCACCACCCGGAACATCTCGGGACGGGTCGAAAGAAAGGTCGCGAAATCAAACGCGCCCCCGGTTCGCACCGATTCACGCAACACGGGCGCCGCATCAAATCCCGCGAGGTTATGACCGTTGAAATTGCCGTGGTCATTCTGCTCGCCCGATTTCCGCGCCTCATGCCAGCGCGCGAAGCGGTCGTTGAGCAGGAGATCAAATTCAAAATGGCAATGCGCGCGGTCCTTGGTAATCGGCTGATGGGTGTTGGAGGTCCGGCCCATGGTGGCTATCCGATCACCGGCGCGCACGACCTCGCCAACCTTCAGCCCGGGGCGAATCGCGCTGAGATGGGCGTACAACGAATGGACTTCGATGCCGTCCAGAACATGTCGCAGCACGATGTAGTTGCCGTAATTCGACAGGCTCGGATGCGCATTGATGTACGCCACCGTGCCGTCGGCGGTGGCCATCACCGGATCGATCGGTTCGCCACGGCGATCGCGCTGGAGGCAGCGGATATCGAGTCCTTCGTGCAATTGTCCGCCGCCGGAACGCACGCAGCCGAACTGCCCGCTCTCCCAGGTTTTTCCCGCGGTCCCGACAAAAAAACGTTCCCCGCCGCCGGGTTCCAGGAGCGCCCGGTTGGCGGTCGGAAACAACACCGGCGCGGCGGCCAGTGCCGTCGTCAACAGGCAACCCGCCCACAGCGCGACGGCCGTCCGATACCTGCGATTCCGATTCAACGCGTCTCCTTGAAAGGTTTGACCAGGTCGTCGGACCCGTCCTCCGGCGTCGCCTTCTTCGACGGCTTTTCCGGTTTCTCCTGGTTCTTCAGTTTGATCGCCAGATTGTTCAGGCCGCGGACGAGGTGTTCGGCTTCCTCACGGGTACAATCGGGCACGAAGGTCAGGACACCTTCCCGCAACGCCCCCTTGAGCAGCGGTGCCGCCAGCCAGCGGGTTTCCGATTTGTCCTTGTCGGTTTCCCAGGTGCTGACCACCGCCAGATGCCGTCCAGTGCGGGAAACACTGGTCATTTCCAGGACCAATCGACCATGCAACGTGCAGGTCACCGAGACCGCGAAACCGGTCACCGTCTCCACGATCTTGGCGGATTTGATGTCGCGTTCGTCGAGAAAGGGTTCCTTTTCGATGAGAAGCGACACCGGACTGGCCCGCAGGATCGAGATCGTCCGGCCGCCCTCCGCGCCGTCGCGCAGCTCGACATGCACGCGCATCGCGGCCACCTCCTTGTCCGGTTTGGGACCCTTTTTTGAGGCCGAATCGGAGGCGCAACCGGCCATCCACAGGGAGGCCACCAGCAGGCAGGCCGGGAAAAAGGTGTTGATGCGGACCGTCCAACCCCGCATTTTGAGTGGCGAAATCGCAGACATTTGGTAGAAATCGAAAACAGCTATGGGTCAACAATCCAATAAAATCCAGAAACGTCGCCGCCGCTCCTCGTACCTCAAGCGCAAAAAAGCCCGGGTGAAGACGACCGCCAAGCGCAAATAGGCACGTTCCGACGACGACAATCAAGCCACCCCGCCGGGTGGCTCTTTTTTTGCGAACACGCCGCTTGCCACACCGGCGGTCAACCCGGCTCCATCTTCCCATGACACTCTGCGGTATCGGCGACGAAGCCGGCAATGCCCTCGAATCGCAATTGGCGGCCACCCGGCGGCTCGGCTGGACGGCCATCGAAGCCCGCAACGTCCAGGTCGCAGGCTTCCCCAAGGGCAATCTCCACGAGATCCCCGACCCGGCCTTCGAAGCGGCGGTCGAACAATGCCACGCCGCCGGGATCCAGGTGTATTGCTTCGGTTCCACCATCATGAACTGGGCGAAACGGGTCACGGATCCGTTCGACCTCACTCTCGCCGAGGTCGGTCGCGCCATTCCCCGGATGAAACGACTGGGAACACGCTATGTCCGGATCATGAGCTTCAAGCCCGAGGAAACCGAAGCCCGGCTCCCCGATGCCGTGATCGAACGGGTCCGTGATGTTACTCAACGGTTCCTCGATGCCGGACTCCAGCCCGTTCACGAGAATTGCATGAATCACGGCGGCATGAGTTCGCAGCACGCGCTGCAACTCCTCGAAGCGGTCCCCGGATTGCAATGGGTGTTCGACACTGCCAACCCGGTCTTCAACACCGATCGCCGCGGTCCCCTGCCCTGGAAACGCCAGGATCCGTGGGAATTCTGGACCCAGGTCCGCGACCACGTCACCCACATCCACATCAAGGACGCCCGCTGGAATCCGGCCCGAAACGACGCCGACTACACCTGGCCCGGTGAAGGAGACGGTGCCGTCCGACGGATACTTTCGGACGCCTTCGCCCGTGGCTATGACGGCGGCATCAGCATCGAACCCCACATGGTCGCCGTGTTTCACGATGCCGGAGCCGCAGCGCAGGACGACACTCTGCGCGCCAATTTCGTCGAGTACGGCCAACGCCTCGAACAATTGATCCGCGAGATCAAGGCCTCCTGATTTTTCACCCACTTCACCGTGCAGACCCTTTACCTCGACCTGTTCAGCGGCGTCAGTGGTGACATGTTCATCGGTGCGCTGATCGACCTGGGCGTCGATGCCACCGCGCTGGAACGCGAACTGAAAAAACTCGGCCTCGACGGCTACCACCTCCACGTCGCGCGCCGTTCCAAGTCCGGAATCGAAGGGGTCAAATTCGATGTCCATCTCGACGGAGAGGACTGCGGCCACGGACATTCGCACCCGCACGATGCCAAGGATGCGCATTCACACGACCACTCCCATTCTCATGAACCGGCCACCGAACCCACTCATGAGCACGGTCCGAACAATCGCAATTTCCGCCAAATCCGGGAACTGATCCAAGCCAGTCGTTTGTCCGATTGGGTGAAGGGAAAATCCATCGCCGTGTTCCATCGGGTGGCCGTTGCCGAGGGGAAAATCCACGGTATGCCGCCGGAGAAAGTCCATTTTCATGAGGTCGGCGCGGTGGATTCCATCGTCGACATTGTCGGTGCCGCGGTCGCCCTCGAACTGCTCGGCCGGCCGCGCGTTCTCGCCAGCACGGTGACCGAGGGCACCGGATTCGTCCGCTGCGCCCATGGCCGATTCCCGATTCCGGCACCCGCCACCCTCGAAATCCTCGGCGCCCGCGGCGTCGCGCTTCAGCAATGCGACGAACCCCATGAACTGGTCACCCCGACCGGCGCGGCGTTGCTCGCTGAATTCGCCGAATCCTTTGCGCCCATGCGCCATCTGGTGGCCCGGCGGATCGGCTACGGCCTCGGCACCCGCGATAACGTGACCCGGCCCAACGTTCTCCGCGCCGTCCTAGCCGAGGCCGAAGCGACGGATGGAGAGCACGATTGGGAATCGGACACCATCGCAGTATTGGAAACCAATCTCGACGATGTTTCGGGCGAGACGTTGGGTCATTTCGTCGAAACCACCCTGGCCGCCGGCGCGTTGGACGTTTTCCACACGCCGATCCAGATGAAAAAGAACCGTCCCGGCGTGCTGCTGACCGTCCTTTGCGCCACTGCGGACGCCGACCGTTTTACCGCGCGACTCCTGAAGCATACGAGCGCGTTCGGCGTTCGGCGCAGTCTCTGTGAGCGTCGAAAGCTCCAGCGCAGCTTCGTGGCCGTGCCGACGGAGTTCGGTGAGATCCCGGTGAAAATCGGCATGCTCGACGGCGAACGCGTGCAGGCCGCCCCGGAATTCGAGGCCTGCCGGGCGAAGGCCATCCAAGCCGGCGTCCCGCTGCGAACCGTCTACGAAGCCGCTTTGCGCGCCCTGCCCGCGTGAGAACCGGACCACCGCGCTGGACGTGGTTCTGACGGATCCGACCTAGCCTTCGCGAACCGCCGGTGGAACCGCGCCGCAGACAGTTCCGGAAAAATCCACTTGCCCGTCGGCCGGTCGATTCCTACTTTCCCCGCCTCTTAGTGCACCCGTAGCTCAATTGGATAGAGCAGCTGACTACGGATCAGCAGGTTTGAAGTTCGACTCTTCACGGGTGCACCATTCTCTCCCAAGGGGTTAGTCGCTGTCCAACTCGGTCTCGAAAAATGCGTGTGGGCCACTTTTGGGCCACTTCAACCAGTCCAGCGCAGCCGATGACTGGGACGGAAATCCGGTCCGATCAACCCGCCCAAGCCGCCCCACCACCTCCAAACGTAGTCTAGGGACGCGGTTCGACTTAATGTTTACGGGCCTCCGGTGATTTGTTTAGGCTCCACGAACTCGTTTTTTTTGCCCGGATCACACTGATCGGGTCCATCCTGCAACCCGATTCGCCGGGATTTTACGGCTCTCCTCCGCCATCGTGGTATATTGGAACCAAATACCAGAATGCAGTTCTCGCCAACGCTGGCGGCCCTCCCGTGAGCTTTCCCGGTCCCTCCACGGCTGACGCCCACCCCGGGGGGTACGCCGGGGTTTGATGGAAGGGCTCCACTGTTTACGAATACCCCCTCGCGCAACTCTCTGGGCTTTTCCCCGGAGAACTTCTTCCGGCCACCGTCCCCAACAAGGGGCACAACACCAGTACCGCCACCGCGGACGCTGGCGTTCACCTCGAACACCTCTGCCCTCCGGTCGCGCCTGAGGCCGCTGGGCTCACGATATGACGGCTCACCCATTCGCGCAGTTCTCCGGATCACCTCCCCGAAGAAGTCCCCGATCCTCACGTCCGCCTCGACCGCGGCCGTCAGGGCCATCAGGTCCAAGACGAACCGGCCGGCGGGCATCATGTCATCGACGACACCGCCGACCCTCCGGTCTCTGGCGTGGTGGCGCTGCCCGCCACAACCCCCGAGGGCGGCGAGACCCAGCGCGGATCGTGCGGCGCCCAGTCCCCGGGGCGGGACGGAGCCTCATGGATCCGTCGAGTCCGAACCGGTTTTCGCCTTGCTCTGCCACCCGGTTCCGTCTTCCTTCGGCGCAAGAGGATGAACCACAGCGCCGCCTTTCCACCCGCCATGTAGGTGCTGTGCCGCATTCAGCGGGCGCTAGGCCTTGGAGTCGTTAACCTTCAATCTATGCACTTAATCAAAGCCATACACCAACTGCGCCATCTAGTGGACAACACACCGCACGACCTAGAGAAGTACGCCAAGGCTCATGCTCTAATCTCAGCTTTCAAAGAGGAGAATACTGAGCCTGATGGCCGACCGACGAGCGCCTACTCCAGGGAAAAATCCACGAAGTGGAGATCTGGTTCCAGATGCTCTGCGGAGTCGGGGAAGACGGCTACAG
>CAIVQB010000136.1 GCA_903907925.1 uncultured Verrucomicrobiota bacterium | reverse complement strand
TACGACAACCGATTTACAGTTCCCAACCCCTGAGGGTTCGGTTCCGCTCGGCTCGCTACGCTCGCCTCCGCTCCACCTCCCCCTCAGGGGTTGGGTGGATACACAAGGAAAGCAATTTACAGAAAGATCCTTACACCGGCGAGAAAAGTAGGGGAACGGTTATCGAACCAAAAAGATGGTAGCGGTCCTTACTATTGACACAAGTGAGGAAAACCTCTCTTTCTCATACACCGAGAATGCACCGCAGATCGGCGGATGCAAGCCGGCCGGAGTGGCGGCGGATCAGGCAGGTCGGACCAGGGAAAACAACTCGCCCAACCGCATGTACTGATCGCCGCCGGCGCGGGCCACCAGGTCCAGCTTGAGCGGATCGGGCCGACCGTCCGGCCCGAGGACGGCGTCATCGATGTGGAATTGAACGATGCGGCCGAAGACCACGTTGCCACCGATCGGTCCTTCGCTGATGCGTACGACGCGATCCAAACGACATTCGAACGCCACCGGAACACCGGGGATTCGGCGCGGACGCACCTTCGTCGCGGGAACGGACTCGACTCCGCAGTGTTCGAACTCGCTCACGCCGCGTGGAAGGGAGGCGGCGGTCGCGTTCATTTTCTCGGCCAGATGAAAGGGAACGAGGTGCAGGACGAATTCTCCGGTGGCCTCGATGTTAACCAAGGTGTCTTTCTGTCGGCCAAACCGGTCGTTGGCCGGACAAAACATTAGGGTCGGAGGCTGCGCGCAGACCCCGTTGAAGAAACTGAAGGGAGCGAGATTGCCAATCCCGTTGACGTCGACCGTTGAGACCCAGGCGATCGGCCGGGGAATCACCGTCGACACCATCCATTGATACATGTCTCGGGCCTTCAGCGTTTCCGGATCGATTTGCACCCGGTCAGGAGGAAGGAAATCCGGCGGGACAACAAGCCGGGGTTGGAGCAAACCCCGACTGGATTCGGCGCGGTTCTTCGAGTCCACTTCCCGACATGAATCCCCTGCCCACGATTCTCCAATCGGTTTTCAATTCCCAGTCACCACTCCGGATGGGGATTCTCGCGGTCTTCGCCGCGATCACCGGAGGATTGTTCCTCACCGATGCCGCCGAGCCGAGCCCGGCATCCGGCACGGCCCACAAGCCGGTGTTCCTCTATTGCCTGCACTACCAGGCTCCGGGCGAGAACCGCTATCCGGCGGAGGGCAGCTATCGTCAAATTCTCGACCGGCTCCGCTCCTCGTTCGAGGTGCGGGTCAGCGTCGATCCACCTTCGCCGAAGCTTCTCCAGGACGTCGCTGTGGTCCTGATCGCCAACCCGAACGAGTCAGCAGTCGGAACCCAGCCTCCACCCGCGCATTTGACTCGTGGAGACATCCTGGCCTGGTCGACGTATCTCCAGGAAGGCGGCGGACTCATCCTTCTGGGAAATCAGGAAGGTCACAATCTGGAGTACACGAATGTGAACATTTTGCTGATGCGTTTCGGCATGACGTGGACCAACCACTATCACGACGCGAAGGAGATCGCGGTTCCCGTCGGGACACCGATCATTGGCGGACTTCGTTGGGCCTACTACACCGGCAACGAAATCCTGTTGAATCCGACGCATCCCGCCCTTCCGCACGCGTGGGTGACCAACGACGTGTCCACTCCGACGGCCACCGGTCGACGTAACGAGGCGGGTGTTCTGCTGGCCGTTGCGGAACCGACAAAGGGCCGGCTGGTCGTCGCGACCGATGCCGGATGGATCTCCCATAACGCCCTCGATTCGATCGGCATCGGCGGAACGATTTTGCGCGATCACCAGAACGCCGAACTCTTCGAACGACTTGCCCTATGGGCGGCGCACCAGCGCTGAATCAACGTCAACCACGTTCAAAACAGATCGCCCTGAATCGCATCCCCCGCCTTCGTTGAAGCTTGGGGTGCCACGGTCGGTGGATTCATCGAGGGAACCGTTTCTGCTTCCGGCGTGACCTCGGCCAGCAGGCTTCGAAAACCCCAGCGCGCATAGCACTCGCGGAGCGCGGCGAGATCCGGCGTGCCCGGCAGTAATTGTTCCAGCGGAGGGCCGCCCACCAAATCATCCTTGAGGCGGATCATCCGCTGATTGCGGCGCAGGATTTCGGCGCTGGACTGAACCGCCTGACGCTGGTTCTCGGACTTCAATTCTCCGGCCCGCGCCAGCAGTTGCTCCACCGAGCCGAACCGCTTCAACAGGTCGGTCGCCGTCTTCGGACCGACTCCAGGGACGCCGGGAATGTCATCCACACTGTCACCCACGAGACTCAACCAGTCGACAATCTGGCCGGGTGACACGCCGGTCTTGGCTTCGACATCGGCGGCAGTCCAGACCTTCTCCGACTTGTCATTGGGATTGAACAGGCCGGTGGTCGCATCGACCAATTGCATGAAATCCTTGTCCGAACTGGCGATGATCACCGAACCCATCTGCCCGGCGGCCCGGCGGACATAGGTGGCCAGCCAGTCATCCGCCTCGGTGCCGTCGACCTGAAGCGAGGCCCATCCAGCGGCGCCCAACCAGGACATGAGCTGCGGCAATTGTTCCTCCAGACCCTCGGGGGTCGGGGGCCGGGTCGCCTTGTATCCGGGCAGTTCGCGGGTGCGTTCCACCGCCAGGCCTCCATCCCAAATCACCAGTCGATGGGTGGGCTTCAGTATTCCCTCCATCTTGAACAACATCTTGATGAATCCATAGAGGGCATTGGTGGGCCGGCCGGTCGGCGAGTTCATGGATCGGATGGCATAGAAGGCGCGGTACGCGTAGGCGTGGCCATCGACCAACAGGAGGCGCCCGACCGGAGACACGGAAGACATACCGAAGGCTGGGAATCCGCGCGGCGGCGTCCAATGAAAAACCAATCTGCGGGAACAAAATTCGCGCGCGCCCACGGGGCAAAACCTAGGGGTGTCTCCTAGCGATCATTCGGTTGCCCTTTCGGCGCGAATTCGATATGCACAGAACACTTCGTCTTCAACCTCCAACCCCGTCTCTTCCATGCCACGCACGCCTCTTGCCCGGATGGTCCGTTCCCTCTTCCGCGATTCACGCCGGTCCGCCCTGCTGAACATGCCGGTGGACGAACTCCTCGAACGCCGTGAAGAAGGGGCCGCCAGCCGGCGCGCCTTCCTCGGAACCATGGGCCAGGCGGCCATTGTCGCCGCCGGTGCGTCGTCACTCGGAGGGATGGCCCTGGCCTCCACCAGTCGGCGCAATGCCCGCATCGCCATCGTGGGTGCCGGCCTCGGCGGCCTGACCTGCGCCTGGCGGCTGAAACAGGCGGGATTCAACACCACGATCTACGAATCCAAAGCAGCTTTCGTGCCATTTCCACAATAGCACTCAATACACGTTGCCCGGCGGGCAATTCGTTGCCCGGCAGTGTACTGGCCCTACTCCGCAGTTTCACCCCCCGATACACAGCC
>CAIVQB010000135.1 GCA_903907925.1 uncultured Verrucomicrobiota bacterium | reverse complement strand
GACAGCCGATACGACGCTATGTGGCCGAAGATCATCAAGGGAGTGTTTCCGCATACACCAAGATCTGTTCGGACGCGTGGAAACAGGTCGGCGAAGATGAACGCGATTCGTAAACTGCGTAACGCCGCACTGCATCACCACTCAATTTGGCATTGGTCGGATTTGCAATCCAAGCACCGTGACATGCATGAATTGATCGGGTGGATTTGCCCAGCGTCTGAACGAGTCGCAAAAGCCACGGATAGGTTTCCTGCCGTGTTCGGAGGAGGGTTTTCCGCATTTACGCCAATTGTTGATTCTCTTCCAGATTAGGGCACTACCCCGGGCACGGCTCACTTGCGCCGTTTCGGTTCCTCTGCTCGACTGCGCGCATCGCCAAGGACGCCTGTCTCCACTTTTGATTTTCCCGTTACCCCGCCATGGACACTCCTCCGGTTCAAATCGAATTCATCGCTCCTGTTCAACGGGCGCTCGCGCATGTCCGCCGGGTTCTGTTCGACCCCTTTCAATTTGAGAAATGGCTCGTCCTGGGATTCTGCGCCTGGCTGGCAACTCTGGGACAATTCTCCGGTTTCGGGGGTAATTTTCCTGGAAACCACAGCGGACGAAACGGAATGAACTTCCCGGGAAAAAGCCCGGCGGATCTGGTGGAACCGGTGCGTTCATTCATGGCATCCAACTGGATCTGGCTGATCCCGGTGGTCGCCGCGGTGCTGGTGCTGGCGGTGGCGGTTTGGTTGTTCGTGGTTTGGATCACCAGTCGGGGTCAGTTCATGTTTCTGGATTGTGTGATCCGCAATCGGGCGGAAGTCGTGGCGCCCTGGCAAACCCAGGCCCGTTCGAGTTGGAGTCTGTTTCAATTCCGACTCCTGACCGCGCTGGCGTCCGGCCTGCTCTTCGTCGGACTGGCTCTGGTGGCCTTCCTTTGCTTTGCCGGCCTGGCCCATGCTTCGGATGTGAAGTGGGTGGCAATCGCCCTGGTCATTGTCGCGGCAACGCTCGGTATCGCCTTTTTCCTGTTGGCGGTGGCCGCCGTGGTTCTGATGCAGGATTTTGTCCTGCCGTTGATGTGGTTGCGCGGGAAGGGCTGCGTCGCGGCCTGGATGGAATTCCTGGGAATCCTCGGATCGCGGATCGGGGCCTTCATCGTCTACCTGTTGCTGCGCCTCGGCCTGGGAATCCTGATCGGGATTCTGTTGATCGTCGCCATCTTCGCGACCTGCTGCATCGCCGGTTGTCTGATGATGCTGCCCTACATCGGAGCGGTCCTCCTCCTTCCCGTCTTCGTCTTCACGCGGTCCCTGCCCCTCTATTTCCTCGCCCAGTTCGGTCCGAACTACGACGTGTTCCAGGCCGGAACCCCGCGCGCTTGAAATCAGGAACGGCCCGCGGTGTTCAACGGGGTGGCTGCACCGCACCCTGCAAATAGCCGGACAGGCCGATGGAGAATTGGGCGTCGTGCTGCGGATCCACCAGGTCTTTCAGCTTTGAAAGCCGCTCATGCACTCAAGTTTAGACCAAACCGGAGGTATATTTCATTGAAAACCAAGAGCTTCAGCATTCGGGCGACCATCATCTTTCTCGCCCCGGTTGCGGTTCACGCCGCTTCACAGATTGCTCAGTGGGATTTCGACGGCAGCTACGCCGCGTCCAACGGCAATTTCGCCTACGATCTCACACCGGGTGGGGCCGTCGCCCTGGTTCCATCACCCTGGGGAACGGCGGCCGAGTTCCATGGCGGAACCTACCCGATTACGGACGCTGCAACCTATTCCAACGTCAACCTTGACCGACTCGACACCACAATCACGCGAACGAGTGCCTCATTCAATGGCGGGTTCTCGATCATGGGCTGGGTCAAGCCCTATTCAATCAGCGATCCAATCGGCAGTGTCCTCGCACTCGACAGCAGCAGCTTCTCCCTGAATTCGCTCGGGTTCGCCTTGGTCGTGGATTCGACGGTCGAATTGGCCGTTCGCGATACCTCCGATCATCGTGCAATCGCAACCGCGTCCGGCACCCCCATTGCCGCCGGGAACTGGTACCACATCGCAGCCACCTGGGGCGGATCCACTTCGGATTCCTTCGCACTCTACATCAATGGGGAGGCCGTTGCGACGGACGTCGAAGACCTCGGTGGCTTCGGTGGGCTCAATGGCTCGATCTCATTGCCGATTCGAGTCGGTGGAAACTTGGGTGATTCCCTTCAGAACGTCGCGTCTTTTAACGGAGCGATTGACCACTTGGCTCTCTTCGACGGAGTTCTGACTCCAGCCGATGTCGGGGCCGCATATGCTGGGAGCGTACCCGAATCCTCAACTGCAATCTTTGGCGCAGCAGGGGTCCTCGCAACGCACCTCACCATCAGGTGGCTCCTCCAGACACGGGCGCATAACGGTACAAAAACGGTCAATGGCGAGGAACGGGACCAGATGGCATCTGGATGAGGAATTTCTGACTCCGCATCCAATCGGCGCACGACGCGGTCCAGGTGGAATAAGGACGATCGCTGGGACGCACTCCGAAGTCGTGCGCGGTTCCAGCGTAAACGTGCAACTCCGCCGGAATGCCGGCCCTCTTGAGCGCGAGATACATCAACACGCTCTGCTCCGGGCCACTGATGAGATCCTCCCCGCCGTGCGCGAGGAAGACGGGAGGCGTCCCCGCTGGAATATGCAGACCCGGCGCGAGTTCATCCTTGTCCCGGGCCTTCAAATAACCCGGGTAAACCAGAATCGCGAATTCGGGCCGGCAACTGACCTGATCCACTTCATCCATCAGGGGATAGGTTCGCTCGTCGAAGCGGGTCGCCGTCGCGATGGCCAGATGGCCGCCCGCAGAGAATCCGATCACGCCGATGCGCCGGGGATTGATCCCCCACTCACCGGCACGATGACGCACCAGACTGATGGCGCGCTGGGCATCCTGCAGGGGGCGTCGCGCCGGCTCGCGCTCGGGTTCACCCGGGCGGCGTGGCACCCGGTACTTGAGAATAATGCCGGTGGCCCCCACCGAATTCAGCCAGGCCGCAACCTCCTCACCTTCCAGTTGCCAATAGAGATCCCAATAACCGCCGCCCGGAAAGATCAGCACCGCCGTCCCGGTATCCCGTTCCTTCGCCGGCCGAAGAATGGTGATCGTCGGCCGGGTCACATCTGTGATCATCCGGGTCGACTCCGTCACCTCGACCTGTTTCCGGTCGAGCGCAGGTGACATCCTGATGCGTTCCGGCCCGATGTTCCCCGCTTCATCCGGAACCTTGCCCGGCCAAATCTCAATGACCTCCGGCTTGTCCGCCCCAGCCGCGGTCAGCGCCAGCAAGGCAATGGAGGCGAGCGCGAGATTTTTCACAAACACGCAGCGTGCGAACCTGAAGTCATGCATAGGGTCGAGCGAGCAAGTCACTTTTGCTGGAGAAAAAGTCGGCTACGAGGCCGAACTGTTTTCTGTCGCCAACTCCGACAGCAAACAGCCGGGAATCAAAATCTTCGTCGTGCTCGTAAAGCACAGTCGCGAATCGATTCGTTGAATGCAATTCTTGATCAGTCTAGGAGTTCACAATCAGTCTGATTTAGTCACAAAAACCAATCGAGTTTATGAAAATATCAATTCTCCCCACCACCACATTCATCATCGCAATGTCGGGCTCCTGATGAGTTTGTGTGGGTGATTCGAGGAATGGGGAGTCCACCCGCCCGTCGGCGCGAGCTTTCTGCTCTCAGCACGCCGGCGGGCTCGACTAGTCG
>CAIVQB010000134.1 GCA_903907925.1 uncultured Verrucomicrobiota bacterium | reverse complement strand
GTGTCGACGCTCAGCTTGCTCAAGTTGCTGCCGCAAGCGTTTGCCGGCGATGAATCTGACGGCATAAATGACTGCGATCAATCCGGCAACCGCGATTCCTATCCAGAACCACCAGCGTTGATAGAATGGCGGCACGAGTTCGATTGGCAATTCGACGCCTACACCCGATTGATTACCGAACGCGTCGACCGGGATCACTTTGAACTTGTAGTGGCCCGCCGTGAGCCGGCGATACGAACACTCGTATGAGCCGCCACGGCCGATCGAGAACGCCTCCTCGATCTGCATCAGGAGCGTCGTTCCCGGGTTGACCTCGACAACATGATCACCCGTTGCCGCCCAACTGTCGGTCGTGCGGTCATTCGTGTCGAGCAGTGCCAGTGCGTACTCGTGAGTGGCTGGGTCGAGAGTGAACACCTGTGGAGTTTTCGGGTTTGGACCCTCTCGCATCCAGCCTGCAGGCGTGTCCTCGGGTTCACCAAGACCTGTGCCACTGTTGAAGGCCTCGTCGAGGAGGATGCTCTGAGATCGTCCGGTTGTATCGCCAACCGCAATGCGGACGTGCTTCACCAGCCAGACGCCGGTCGTCCGTGGCGAGCCGCCGGAGTAAAACGTAAGCTGCATGTGGCGCGCGCCGGCCGGCACAACGAATTTCTCGGAAGTAGCGATAAAGGGGGCGGTTTTCGGATCACCGGTCCATCCTTTGCTCGATCCTGCGCGCGGGACTCTTAAGCTTTCGATCCGCCGACCATCCTCATTCGAGAACCGCAGCTGAAGAAACATGAAACTCTCGGGATCGACCCATCCCTCGTCCCACCCGTCGAGCCGGTATTGGATGCGAACGGGGTCTGGTTGCCCCTGCCGGCCAGATTGAATTTGAAAGATGAGCGGCTGTGCCGAAAGGGGGAATTCAAGGGGAGCGTATTTCAATACGCCCGGCTTGGTGCGGGATAGGCTCCCGCCGTCTGCATTGCTCTCCCAATGTAGTGTGTGTTCAGTTACGCCCGCAGTCACGGCCTGAATGATGATATCGGGAATCTCCGCGGGAGCACGAGTAGCCTCCTGAGTCTGGGCGGAGCAGAGGTGGCCCGTCGCCGCCAGACACGCGAGCGACGCTAGGCGAGATAATTGACGGCACACCGGCATCACTGCAGGAGTAACTCAGGACCGTTCTAGAGTCAACAAAAGTGCAGCGGAAACGCGCTTGGGCCGCTGATCCCATGCACCGACCGAGGCGAATGGCGCGAATAGTTCAATCCGGCATTCTTGGCGACGACAAGGCGTCCATCAAGGACCAGAATGGATGTATTCAAAGAGGCCATGCCCGAGAGTGTCGTGCAACCGCAGGGTTATATCGCCGATTCGGCACAGACACGTTTGGCGCCGCCTTCAGCGGCGTCAGTTATCCAAGGAGACATCGGAACCCTGTCGTTTTTTGGATTTCGGCGGATTCGCCTTCATGTCCCAATGAAAGCTCTCACCCTCTGGAACAAGATTCATTTGGTTCGCCTCCGGCCCGATCGGCGCGAAGCTTTTCGGAGCGCTCTTCCGCATTTCCTCCATCATTGGCCGATATTTTTCGTAGCTCGCAGGATCGAAGGCGAGATTTGTCCATTCGTTCGGATCCTTGACCTCGTCGTAGAACTCTTCGGAACCGTCCGCGTAATGAATATAACGCCAGTAGTCATTGGTGATCGAATAACCGCCGCGCACGACCTGGCACATCAGGACGTTACGATCCTTCGCCGTCGATGG
>CAIVQB010000133.1 GCA_903907925.1 uncultured Verrucomicrobiota bacterium | reverse complement strand
CATCCAAACCGTCAAACGCAAGGCCCGTGGCTTTCGTACCGTCGAGTACTTCACCGCCATGATCTACCTCGTAGCCTCTCATCTGAAGTTCAACCTCCCAGACCCGCTACCAACTACCCACACAAAGTCATATTGAGGCCATTTTTCTTATCCATAAGATTTGGACCGATTTTCAGGGAAAACATAAGGAAACTATGGATCCAGGAGGTAAACCCTTGGCCCGCAAGGTGCCAATCCATCCGGACAAAAAAACGCCCCCGGCGTCGCCGGGGGCGGTTGATGGAAGGATCGGCGGGTCAGAATTTCTTACTGACCATGAAATAATAGGAGCGCCCCAGCGGATTGTGAACCGTACTAAGGTAGGCGAACGAGTTGTTGCTCAGACCGAGATACAACGGCGGGTTGGAATCCAGAACATTGTTGATGCCCGCGGTGAGTTTGACGTCCCAAGGCAGCTTATAGGAAGCCTGCAAGTCGAAGGTCAGGAACGAGCTGACGGTGGAGTCGTCGCCGGTGGCCGGGTTGCTGTAGCTCACCTCGCCGACGTAGTTGGCTGTCACGCCCGTCTCAAGCTTACGGTAGTTCCAGAACACGCTGGCTGTGGAGCGCCACTTCGGGAACGCATCGGATCCCGTGGTAAAGCCGTCGTTTTGCGAATAGTCCTCGCCCGGACCGGCAGAAGTGCGGTAGCTCAGGAGGTAGGAGGACAAGAGGTCGAACCGCCAGGTTCCGGCGGTGTCGGTCTTGATCTCGTAACTGATCCCAAAGTCCAGGGCGTCCATGATGGTACTGCCCAGGTTCTGGAACCGGTCGTTCAATGTGAACACCTGTCCGGCCGGCAGACCCGTGGCCGGATCAATCTGCGGAATCGGGAGGTTCGGATTTGCAGCGAGGAAGGCGGCATCGCCTTCATACGGAAGACGGGTGTAGCTGCCCGGGCGGGCCGAGAGAGCACCGTTGCCAAAGAAATCGGCGTAACTGCCGATCTCGTTCTGGCGCTTAATCTGGACCCATTGCACCGAAGCGCGCAGGCCCTTTGCGGCGGCCGGAGTGAAGACGAACCCGGCGGTCCATTCGGTCGCGGTTTCCGGCTTCAGATTGACGTTGCCGCCGCGGCTGATGGGAATTTCGCGTTCAATCGTGCCACGCAGCGGATCCTGAAAGGTGCTGGTGAGCGCATCGGACGGCGTGTTGTAGAGCTGTTGCAGCGAGGCGGGCCGGAAGCTCTCGCCGTAGCTGGCACGCATGAGGAAATCCTCGCTGAACGGGCGCCACTCGATGCCAATCTGCGGCACTTCGGAATCGCCGAAGTCGCTGTAGCTGTCGACACGGCCGGCAGCGGTAAGATCCACCCGGTAGAATCCGAGGATGTTCCAGTCCTTGCCAGTAATCGGGATGCGAGTCTCGATGTAGGCAGCCGTCAGGTTGCGGCTGCCTTGATTGCCGAGGATCGGGGTCTGTCCCACGATGCCGCCCGCCTTTTGAATCTGGTCGGGATCATCGGTGAACTTCTCGGTGCGGTATTCCAAGCCAACGGCATACCCCACCGTCCCGCCCGGGAGGTCAAACAGGGACCCAAAGCCCTTCGCATCCCAAGTGAGAAGCTCCGTCGTTCCCGTCTCCTTCGAGCCCACCAACAGGCCCGCGATGGTCGCCGGATTGTTGGGAGCGCTCGGTCCACTGAACGGGTTGAAGGCCGTGGCTGGATTCGGATCATTGAGCGCGTTCTGAAACTGCTGAACGCCGACGCCGAGGTTGTTGTGGATCGTCTGCGCGCGGTTGAACATCACCGCGGTTTCGTAGCTAAATTTCTCGCTGATCTCGCCGCGCAGGCCGCCCAACAGGCGGAAGGCATCGGTGTTGGCATCGGTGATGCGATTGCCGGTCTCGTAGAGGCGAATCCGGCCGCTGGTGATGTCCACGCCAAACGGATTGAAGGGGTTCGAGGCCGGTATGGTGACCTGGTTGCCGACGTTGGCCACACCCTTCGTCACCACCGTGGTGCCAACCGGGATGCCGATGCCGCTGCCACTGCCGGAGAGATCGATCGGCGACGGCGCGAGCTCAATGTGCTCCTCAAGGTGCCGGAACATGAATTCACCGAACGCCTCGACCTTTTCATCAAAGATCTTGTGCGAGAATGTTCCGAAGACGCCCTCGCGCTGGGATCGGGGAATTGCCTGCGAGAGCTGCAGGAAGTTGAAGCGATCGGAGTCGGAGAACGGGTGATACGCGCTCGCGAGGGCGTTCCCATTGGTGTCGATGGGGGGCACCAGCGTGACACTGCCGCTCGCACCGGCAAACGGCGTGCCCACCAGTCCTGGGGCGGTCTTCGGGATCGTAAACCGTCCCGGATAGGTGTACGAACTGCCGTTGTTAATGCCGCCCAGTGGGCGGAGATCGACGGCCGAAGAGAACGAGCGGTCGCGGTTGAACAGGTCGTTCTGATGGTAATAATCCGCAACGATCAGCATGTCGGTCTTGTCGTTGCCGGTGCCGAAGGTGATCGACCCCTTCACCGTTCCAAAATCCTCGTGAACGGTGTTGCCATAGTAGAACCGCAGTTCGCCGCCGCGATAATCGTGCTTGGTCTTGATGTTGATCACGCCGGCGACGGCATCGGCGCCGTAGATGGCGGAAGCACCTGCGGTCAGGATTTCCACCTGTTCGATGGCCTCCAGCGGCAGCGAATTGAGATCGACGAAGGAGTCCGTGCCGCCATCGGAAAATCCATAGGGCGAGACGCGACGACCATTGAGGAGGATAAGCGTCGCATTGAGCCCGAGACCACGCAGCGGTACTCCCGTACCGCCGCTGGCGAACCCGGTGCCACCGTTGTTGCCATTCAACGCGCCGGCATTCGATTGGGGCACGCGGAGGAGAAGATCAGTCACCGTGGTGACGCCCATCTGGTCAATCCGTTCGCGCGTGTAGATTTCCACCGGCTGTGCGGTTTCGGCCTCGGCCGTCGGGATGTTGGAACCAACGATGACCCGTTTTTCCATCTTCGGCGCGTCCGTCGGGGACGTCGTGGAAGCGCTTTGAGCGAAGACCGCCGGTGCCGCAATGAGCTGGGCACCAAGGCCGACCACAAGGACGCGTCGAAACAACTCAACGCGACCATTCTGGACTAGGGTATAGTTCATGGAGGAGTGCAGGGTTGCCCGGCCGGGGTTGAGTTGGGTTGGGTGGCCGGAGTTTTTCCTATCAAAACCCGAAATTAACACATGACAAGTGCAAAGAACCTGCATGGACCAGCTTTCCCTGGCCGGATCGATCCAATAAAACTGAGCATTCACCACAGATCCGTATGATGGACGCAGATCCTTGCGGATTCGGTGCGAGATTCTCCCTTCCCCACGGTAGGGCGAACCTCCCGGCGAGCCGCGGTGGACGGACGGATTCCGCTTCGCAGCGCGGCGTCCCCGTCCTACCACGCACCCGGCTCGGCAGGAGCCTTGCCCTACCGGTGAACCGTCCGAGTTTTCTACTGAATTGTTCCGGCTGAGAGCGGGTCTGAAATTTTCGAAAAAGTCCTCCTCATTTTCAGACGCTTTCTCACTCTCCGGACGGAAGCGGGCCGATCGTTTCGCGATTCACCACGAGGCCTGCCGCACCGGCCGCCCCGCGTTCACGCAAGCGAACGTTGACACGTCCCTTCCCCGTCCGTAGCGTCGGTCCGTAACAAATTTCACACGCGTACACGCCATGCTTCGCCTTGCCCTCGTTCTCTCCCTGGCCGCCGGTATCGCGGCTTTGGTCGTCAATTTCGTCGTCACCAAGCCGGCGATTGAAGAGCAGACCGCCAAGCTCGCCAAGACCGAGCAGGACCTCGGTACCGCGAAAACCGCCCAGAGCAAGGCCGAGGGTGAAGCCCGGACCAGCAAGGCCAACGCGGACAAGGCCCTGAAGGATCTGGCCCAGACTCGGACCGAACTCGACACGGCATCGAGCGACGCTGCCACCCAGAAAAGCCGGGCCGACAAACTCGCCAACGACCTGAGCAAGACCACCAAGGAGCGCAATGAGTCCCAACAGGAGCTCTCCCGCTGGCAGGCCCTGGGAGTCCAGCCGGATCAAATCGCCCAGTTGAAGACCGATCTCCGCGAAGCCAGCGAGGCCCGCACCGCACTGGCGGACGAACGGAAAATTTTCCTCCGCAACATCGAGCACCTGCAGACCCGCCTGGACCGGTTTGAGAACCCGAATGACCGGCCGGTCGAGATGCCCGGCCTCAAGGGCAATGTTCTCGCCGTGGATCCAAAGTGGAGCTTCGTCCTGCTCGACGTCGGTGAAAACCAGGGAGCCAAAGCCAACGGAATCGTCATGGTTCGCCGCGGCGACAAGCTCCTTGGCAAGGCCCGCATCGTCTCCGTCGACCCAAATCGCAGCGTCGCCAACCTCCTTCCCGAGTGGAAGCAGGGTGACGTGGCCATCGCCGAGGGCGACAAGGTTCTGTACTGATTCCTCCTTCCCCGCCCCCTGGCGAACCTCCAACCGCTGTCTCCATGAAAGCCCGGCGTTTCGTTCGTTCCCTTCTCTTGGCAGGATTGGGCATAACCTCCCTCCTCGTCGCCGGTTGCAAGACCGACGACGAGTTGTCAGCCCGCCCGTGGAACACTCCGAAGACCTGGGAAAACGGGCTGCCAGCGTCGATGACCGAAGGGAAGTAAACCGGCGCCACCCGCCGGTTCGTCTTCGTCTTACTCTCAATCTTAATCCTAATCTTGATCTCTCCCGCGTGCCGACTCGGCCGACGGCAGTGGGAGAAAGAGCAAGAGTACGATTAGGATTAAGAAGAAGGCGGGGAGACTGAGCAAATCCGACCCCTTGCCGTTGATCGGCTGGCCGGGACCAGTACTCTCACCATCGTGCGTTGGATCCTCGCTTTGTGTTCGACTTGGGCCTGGCGGATGGCCTGGCGCGATTCGCGGACTTCCCGCCGACGCCTCCTGGTTTTCTCCAGTTCGATCTCTCTCGGAATCGGCGCGCTGGTCGCCATCGGTTCGCTCGGCCAGAACCTGCGCGAGGCAATCGAGATTCAATCCAAATCGCTTTTGGGTGCCGACCTGGTCTTGACCCGGCGCGAACCCTTCGCCGCCGAGGATCGCGTCCTTCTGGAACGCCTTGGAGGACAGCGGGCGGAGGAGACGAGTTTTTCGACGATGCTGTCCCTCCCGCAGGGAACCCGCTTGGTCAATGCCCGCGCCATCACCGGCGACTTCCCTTTTTATGGAACGTTGGAAACGGATCCTCCATCCGCGGCGGCGGAATTTCGCAAGGGGGGCGGCATCCTCGTGGACGAGGGAATCCTGCTCCAGTTTGGCTCCCGTGTCGGTGACGTCGTGCGGCTGGGACAGTCGCAATTACGGATCCTGGGTGCTTTGCGCCGGGTGCCCGGAGATACCGTGGCATTCGCGACGCTGGCACCGCGGGTGTACCTAGCGGGATCCGATCTCGCGAAGACGGGACTGATCCAGTCCGGCTCCCTGGCCCGGTATCGAATTCAGATCCGTCTTCCCGATTCGGCCGATGCCACGGCCCTGCTCGCCCCAATGGAAGCCGCGCTGCAACACCGGCACATCGAATACGACACGGTGAAGAAACGACAACAGGATCTCGGTGAATCGCTGGCCAATCTGTACCGGTTTCTAAATCTGGCCGGGCTGATCGCGCTGATTCTGGGTGCGATCGGCATTGCCAGTGCCATCCAGGTTCACGTCCGCCAAAAACTGCCGAACGCGGCCCTGCTTCGGTGCCTCGGAGGATCCACTCCGCGCGTCTTTGCCATCTACCTGGCTCAGGGAATTGCCCTGGGCCTTTTCGGAAGTCTGTTGGGAACGGGATTGGGAGCCGTCGTGGCCCGACAACTTCCATCCCTGATCGGAGCCGTCGTTCCCTTCCAGTTCGAATCACGGTTCGCCTGGGGTGCCGCAGGGATCTCCGCCTCCGCCGGGTTCATACTGTGTCTTCTTTTCGCCCTGCTGCCGTTGCTGGAACTGCGGGGAATCCCACCGCTGGCCGCATTCCGCATCTCGGCTTTCTCAGTCCGCCGATTCGACCCGATCCGTGGCTGGGTGATCGCGTTGATCGCCAGTGGCATCACCCTCTTCACCGTCCTTCAGTCGCGACGCATGCTGGAGGGATTGGCCATCGCGGGCGGTCTCGCCGCCGCCTTTCTGCTCCTCGCCGGAACTGCCCGTGGACTCATTTTCATCAGCCGGCATCTTCCGATCCGCCGGCTCCCCTTTGTCTGGCGTCAGGGAATCGCGAGCCTGCATCGTCCGCAGAATCGAACGACCCTGCTGCTGCTGTCGCTCGGACTCGGAACCTTCCTGATCCTCACCCTGCACCTCGTTCGGACCAGCCTCCTGCACCAGCTCTTCCCGCCGGCAGCCTCGGGAAAGCCCAACTCCATCCTCTTCGACATCCAACCCGATCAGCGAACGGGAGTCCTGGCCGTCCTTTCGACGCATCGCCTCCCGGCGCTGGAAGAGGCACCGATCGTCACCATGCGCCTCCAATCGCTCAAAGGGGTGCCGACCGATCGATTGAACCCGCCCGGAACCGCCCGCGCGTCGATTCCCGATTGGGCGCTCCGGCGCGAATACCGTTCGACCTGGCGGGACCATCTGATCGACACCGAAACTGTCACCACCGGCGCATTCGTCGTGCGGATAAACGAGGATGCGTCTCCCGGCCATCCGGTGCCGGTATCCATCGAGGACGGCATTGCCCACGAACTTCAACTCAGCCTCGGCGACGACCTGGTGTTTGATGTTCAGGGCGTTCCAGTCCCCTGCCGGATCGCCAGTTTGCGCAAGGTCGACTGGCGCCAGGTCCGCCCAAATTTCTTCTTCGTCTTTCCCGCCGGCGCCCTCGAGGCCGCTCCCGCCCAATACATCGTGGCCACCCGCATCGACAGCCCCGCGGCTTCGGCCGCCTTTCAGCGCGATTTGCTGAAGGATTTTCCCAACGTCAGCACCGTCGACTTGACGCTGATCCTCCAGACGTTGGACGGAATCCTGTCCAAAGTCGGATTCGTCATCCGCTTCATGGCGTTGTTCACCGTGGCGACCGGACTGATCGTGCTAGCCGGCACGATCGCCACCGGACGCTGGCAACGCCTCCAGGAAGCGGTGCTGCTGCGGACACTCGGCGCGAGCCGCAGCCAGCTCCGCCGCATTCTGCTCGCAGAATACGTAACACTGGGATCGCTCGCCTCGGCGACCGGCATCGGACTCGCCGTGGCCGCGAGTTCCGCCCTCGCGGTGTTCACCTTCAAATCCACGCCGGTGATCCCGCTCACACCGCTCGTCGTCACCTGGCTGGCCGTCACCTCGTTGACGGTCATCGTTGGCCTTATGACCAGCCGCGGGATCGCCCGTTCTTCGCCGTTGGAAATATTGAGGAACGAAACTTGAACCGGACACGGCGGACGCCCTAGCGGGAACTGCCGTTCGACGTCGCATCGATCCGCCCCGCCGCATAGGCCTCAAAGACGCGCCGAATCTCATCGCGAACCCGGCGAAACACCGCGAGTTTTTCGTCCTCCGAACCGACCGCATGGGCGGGATCATCGAAGGGCCAGTGATGACGGTTCACCTGACCGGGAAAGACCGGGCAGACCTGATCAGCATTCCCGCAGACCGTGATCACCGTCTCCACCGGTGTCGCGAGGAAGGTGTCCATGTGTTTCGACGTGTGGGTCGATAGGTCGATGCCGATTTCGCCCAGTACGCGGAGGGCGAGCGGATGGACGTAACCCGACGGACGACTGCCGGCGCTGGCGACGGCGAAGCGGCCCTTGGAAACGGCGCGAAGGATTCCCTCAGCCATGTGGCTGCGACAGGAATTCCCGGTGCACAACACCAGGATCAACGGAAGAGACGGTGGAGGATTCATGAGGAAGTCAGCGGAATCGATCGGGTCGGAGGCCTGGCAGTGAAGGAAATCGATCGCGGTCCGGCCGGAGGACGACAAAGATCGGGCGCGAGGCATTCGGTGTGACGCAGCGACAGGCGGATTCGTAGTTCGCCAGGAGCCGTATCGACGGAGGCAATCGGATACTGACTGATCAATGTCGTCTCGTGCTCCACATCCACGGAAAGGGAATCATCCCCGAGAATGGGTTCCGCCTTTCCGAGGATCCTCAACAGAACCCCGGCGTTGAGCCGATGATCAACATCATCAGCCACCCATGTCTGGAGGCGGCACGCCACCTCGACCCGAAAGGTGCCACCGCAATCGATGAACCGTTTTTCAATTCGCGCCACTTCGGTCACGTGGGCATGCGCCGGAACGGCCGTGCCATCGGGCAGAACAAATCGGACGGAAGCGGTCGGATCCACCGCAAGACGGCGTTTCAGTTCGGAGACGGAGAGGTTCATCGTTTTGAAGGTTTGGAGCAGACGTTCCCGGGAAGCGAACCCACGCAACAACCGCCCGCGTCACGCAGGGCGAGGCGTTTTTGCCAGCGCGTCCGGTCGGCCCGGAGCGGCGCAAACCCCTCCAACGAGTCACGAAACCGGGCCTGAAGAAATTCCAACACTTCCGGCGTCGATGCCGACAAGCGGTAGTAGGCCCACTTCCCTTCACGGCGCGAATCCACCATTCCAGCGTCACGCAGGACGCGGAGATGGGTGGACAGGGTCGACTGGGTAACCCGGAGGATGTCACACAACTCGCAGACGCAGAGTTCGCCCTCGCGGAGCACCATCAACACCCGGACCCGGGTCGGATCCGTCAGCGCACCCGCGACCCTCAACAGTGGTTTCAATCCCGTATGACGCATCGGTAACTGCCGATACGTTCGCGGCTGAATTCACAGGTGGCAAGTGGATTGTGTCTGCGGGTCGGGTCCCCGCTCAACCGTTCGAACCCACCGATCCCGATTGCTCCAGCCAGTCGGGATGGGCTGAGGCGTGAACCGCGATTTCATCCAGGATCGCCGCCAGCGGAATCTGCGGCCGCCAATCCCAGACTTCCCCGGCCCGCCCCGCGTCGAGAACCACCCAGGGCAGGTCGAAGGGGCGCGGCACCGGATCCCGGGCCACCGGATGCGGTCCGAATCGCGCATCGCACCAGTCGGTCAATTGACGCAGCGAGCACGCGGAGGCCATCCCGCCGGCCACGTTCAACAACCGTGGAATTGCGGAACTCGTCCCCGCCGTCAGTTGACGTTGCAGCAGGAGAAGCAGGTCCCGCGGATGAAGGCAGTCGCGCACCTGATGTCCCCCGCCGTCAAAACCGATGTACCGCAAGGGACGACGACGCAAATGGGCGTTGATCCAGTAGCTGAAAATACCCTGATCGACACGGCCAAACTGTCCGGCTCCCGCCAGAACGCCACAACGATTGATCCAGACCGGAAATCCGAAGGTCGCGCCGTATTCCAGCGCCAGGGTTTCGCTGGCGAGTTTGGTGGCGCCGTAGAGGGAAACCGGCGAGGCGGTGCTGAACGTTTCATCCACACCGCGCCGGGACACCCCGGGCGGAAACGCCGCATCGTCGCACAACCGAAACGCCCCATCCCGCACCTCCACGGCCAGTTGAGCCAGCGGTTCGATGGAATAGACCCGGCTGGTACTCAGCAGAACGAAGCCGGCCTTGTCCCGTTTGCATTTCTCCAGCAGTTGAATCGTCCCAATGAGATTGTGCTCCACGAGCTGGCGGCTGCTGGCCTGCCCATCAGCCCCGGCCAACACACTTGGATTGGCGGCGCAATCCACGACCCAGTCCACCCCGGGCAGACCGTCGAGATCGCTCTGGCACCGCAGATCGCCGTGCATCACGCGGACGCCGAGTTTCAGGAGCCGGGCGCGATTCAACTCGCTGCCCGGCCGGCAAAGATTGTCGATGCCGAGGATCTGCCAGCCGAGACCGGCGGCGGCGATGGCCTCCGCGAGCACGCTGCCGACAAACCCGCAGGCTCCGGTCAGCAGGATCTTCATGGGACTGAGGAGACGGGTTTCCGGTAGTCGCCCCGGCTGAAATATTTTTCGAGCCAGACGTACGCCACGATGAAGAAATAGCGGCTGCCCATTTCGTTCAGCTTGAGTTTCGGCGTGCCAAACCGGCGGTTGCGCCAGGTGATGGGCACCACCGTCCACGAGAATCCGCGGACCATCGCCTTCAGGGGCAATTCCACCGTCAGGTTGAAGTGGGGTGCAATCAGCGGTTCACAGCCCCGGATCACCGTCATCCGGTAGGCCTTGAAGGCGTTCGTGGTGTCATTGAGGGAAACGTGGAACAACGTTCGGATGAACAGATTGGCGAGCCGGTTGATGCGGAGCTTGAACCACGGATAGTCGATCACGCCGCCGCCCTTCATAAAGCGGCTGCCAAACACGCAATCCCATCCTTCATTGAGCGTGCGCCAGTATTTCACCGCGTCCCGCACGTCATCGGATTCGTCGGCCATCATCACGATGGCGGCATCACCGGCGGCTTCGCGCAACCCCAGGGCCACCGCCCGGCCAAATCCATGCTCACCGGAATTCTGGATCGGTCGCAGTGCAGGAACCCGCTCGCGGAGGTCCTGCAGCACGCGCCAGGTGTTGTCGGTCGAACCATCGTCGACCACCACGATTTCATGGGGAATCCCGTTCAACCGCAGTTCGACGTGCAGGTGTTCGACCGTCGCGGGGAGGGCGTCCTCCTCGTTGCGGGCCGGAATGATCACACTCAGCAGGGTGAGCGGCGGCTGGGCTGGATTCGGGGAATTCACGTTCGGGTTTCGGGCGGGATCCTGCGTGAGACAACCTTCCTGATCAGGACCACGACGATCAACACCGCAATGACCCCACTCACCGCCAGCATGCCACGCCACACGTTGCTGTCCTTGAACGCCTGTCCGAGGGAAACGAAGGCCACCGCGTAGGCCATCTGGGCGGGAAGCGAGATGCAGAGATACCGGGTGAAGCCCACCCGCGCGAGGCCCAGCAGGTAGTTCTGGACGAAGAGCGGCACCCCGGGCGTCACCCGGATCAGGAGAATCCACAGCGTCTCCTCGCCCGGTGGAATCGACGGAACGGAACGGCGCCGCGCCTGGAGCCACGCCTCAATCGGACGGCGCAGCCACTTCCTCGCCAGCCAGTACCCCAGCGTCTGGTTCAACGCCAATGCCAGCAGTGACAGGGAGCCCCCGAGAACCGTTCCCGCCCGGACCCCAGTCGCGATCCACAGCGGGCTGATCGGAAAACCCGCCAACGGCAACAGCACCTGCGCGGCCAAAAGAGCCGGCAGCGGCAGCGTTCCCACCCACGACAGAATTTCTTTCACCATCACGGGTTATCCGGTGCGGATCGATCCATCGGCGGGTTTTTGGGCCACGACCAGGAACTGACGCCCCTTGATCCACCACAACCACGGCAGCGCCAGGTAGACCTTGATGAACCACAGCGGATACTCCGGCGCGTTCACCAAAGTGTACGGCAGGAACCGGGGAACCACCCGCTCGAGGACAAACCCCTCGGTTTCCAGCACCTCCGCCAGCGACATCTCCGTCAGCATCGTGTGGTGGTCAAAGAAATCCCAATACTGTCCGGACAGGTACTTGATGTTCGGCCCGAGGGCGATCAGGCGTCCACCGGGTTTCAACCCGGCACGGGCCTGCCGCAGCGTACGCCGCAGGCATTGCTTGTCGGGAAGGTGTTCGAAGAAATTGCTGGTGAACACCACGTCCAGGGATGCCGGGGCGACGGCCCAGTCGGCCGAACAATCCTGCTCCACAAATGTGACGCCCTCCGCCAGGTATTGGGGCGCATCCGGATTCAGATCCATCGCCCATTTCTTCGACGCCCGGATGTTGTTGATGAACTCGCCGTAGCCGCATCCGAGATCCAGCACCGCGGCGTCGGGAGCCACCCAGGGTTGGAAAAAATCGCGGGTCAACAACTGCCATACGCGATTGCGGTAGGCAGAGGTTCGAGAGAAGCGCCGCTGGTAGATCCGGCTGAGTTCCTGTGCGTTTTCGGCCATAATTCCCGTCGGAGTTGATCCAACCACGTCGACCGTTCCAAGAGAAGGATCCGTTTCCGTTCGACCGCGGGACTTGTTCAAAACGCATGTCGGATTGATTCGTCATCGACGCCGGGTTAATGGAAAGCGGTGCAGTTGTCTCACGAGTCCCCGACACCCCGTCGAATCAACGGGGTCGCATCGGCCGTCGCCGCAATGCTCGGCGGAATCCTGATCGCGATTCTCCCCCATCTGATCGAACACCTACACCACGGCACCTGGAGCTACATCGTCGATCCCGATGAACGCCTCTGCTACCTGCCGGCCATCAGCCATAGCTACGCGGTGCACCCCTGGAAACTGGGTGATCCAGCCCTCCCGACCGGTGGCGTTTCCATCTATCCATGGATGCAGTTCGTTCCCGCCATCCTCCTGGGTAAGGCCATCCACATCGGTCCGCTGGGAATCCTCTTTCTGTTGAGGATCTGGGCCGGTGCCAGTCTCGGCCTGATATCCTACCTTCTCGGACGCGAATTGCTCGGCAGGGCGCTGCCGGCCCTCTTTGTCGCGCTGATGTTCCTGATGGATGACGGTGTCACGGATGGAAGGCCGATGGATCGCACCGTCGTCAAGTTAATCGAACTGACGCGTCCTGCCTCCGGGCTGCTGTCGGAGGAATGGGTGCCCTATCTCCGGCAGTACCGGTTGATCACGCCGGGCAACAGTTGGTTTTTCATGGGCCTTTTCGTCCTCCTGCTGTTGCGCGCCCGGCGGCTGGAGACGCGGAGCAGCACCGCCTGGACGGCTGGCGCCTTCGGACTGCTGTTCTACGTCTACTTCTATTACTGGACCGCCGCGGGAGCCACGCTGGTGTTGCTCTGCCTGTTCGATCGGCCCCGGTGGCGACGATACGTGGCGGTCGGTCTCGGAGGCGCACTCCTCGGGCTGCCGGCTCTGCTGGCGAACTCCAGCGCCAAACACACCCAGGGCGAAGGATGGCTGCAACGCCTCGACCTCTTCCTGCCGGTCCATCATTTTGATGGCATCCTCATTCCCAAAGTAGCGTGGCTGTATTGCCTCGCCGCAGGGGCATGGATCTGGCACCGGCATCGCGACCTCCTGCCGCTGTGGTGCCTGGGCGTGTCCGGATTGGTCCTCGCGAATCATCAACTGGTCACTGGCCTCCAGATTCAGAACGATCACTACATTTTCATCTGGGGAATTTCGATCTTCCTCCTGGTCAGTATTCTGGTCGTCCGTGCACTTCAGTCACGCTTCACCGGCCGGGGCGGATTGCCTGCCGCCGCCGTCGTCGCGCTGGCCTTCTATTCCGCCAGCGTGATCTGCTTCCGAATCAAGGAATCCAACAACAACCTGGAGATCGTCAGAACCCGGACCGACCTCCAAACGTTTCGCAACGATCGCCGGGAACACGCCGTCTTCGCATCCAATGCGGTGATTGCAGGCGACATCGGCTTCACCGATTTCGCCGTGATCTTGGACGGCCAGCGTGCGCTCGCGGGAAGTTTGGCGCTCTCCCACAGCGTCAATGACACGGATTGGCGACGGCGGCGCCTGCTCGACCAGTTGGTCGCCGGCCAATCGGTCGACGATGCCTCCAGTCAGGCCGACAGTTACTACGGATGCTTTTGGACTTCACGACGCCGAAGCCAGACTGAAATGGATGCCGAGTTTGCCCTGAGACAGACCACCGCTCGTGATCTCCTCCAACATCTGGAGAAATCACTGGACCACTACCAGGTGCAATACATCGCAGTTCTCCGTGACCGAAAAACACCGGTGGCCGGACTGGCCTCGTGGCATGCGCTTCCGGGAGGACAGCGCTGGCAGATTTGGGAGCGGAACACTCCACCCCGTTGACGCCACCTTGCGGGGATTGAAGCCATGCGCGGGTCACCGCGCGGCATCAACAATCTCGCCGGCCGGCGCAAACACTGCGGTCAAATGTTCCTTCTCCCATTGAAACACCCGCACCAAACCTTCAAATCCAGCCGTCGCCAACCGCATGCCGTCGGGACTGAAGGCAATCCCGTAAACCACGCCTTCATGGTCGCGCAACGTCGCCTTTCGCCCTCCGGATTTCGCGTCGTGCACCCGCACTTCACCTGCGGTCGCTCCGGCGGTGGCGATCCATTTGCCGTCCGGACTGTACGCCGCCGCCGTCATCCCTCCTTCAAACCCGTCATACTCACGGACTGAATTCGGATCGGCGTTCGGATCATTGTTGTCGGGCTTCGCCAAGGCCTTGTACACCCGGATCCGATACTCACCCCCAAGCCCTGCCACCACATCCTCGTGGGGCACCCGCAGAATCCCCAGCAACGGTTCGTTCGGCCGGCAAATCTCGTCGATCAACTGCCCGCTGGCGGCGTCGATCAGTTTCATCGTCTTGTCGCGACTCGCCGAAATCACCCGGGTCCCGTCGAGCGTGAAGCAGGCGCCAAACACCCAGTCGGTGTGCTGATCAAACCGCACGAGTTCGAGTCCGCTGGATACTTCAAACACCCGCACCGTCCGATCGGCTCCACCCACGGCCACGCGGGTACCGTCCGGTGACCAGTTGACGCCAAAGACAGAATCGCCACCCACTCGAATGGAACGTTCGAGTTCACCGGTCGCGATTTTCCAGAATTGAAGTTCGCCAAACCGGCTCGGTGTTCCACCCGCCACGGCAAGAATCCGGCCATCGGGCGAGAATTGAACGGATTCAACGCGAGCCGCCGCACCGCGAAGCCGAAATCGCCGCTCATAGCCATCGACCGAAACCAGGAACACTTCTCCATTGCCCGGGACCGCCAGCGTTGCGCCATCAGGCGACCACGCCAACGACGTGATCACCGGTCGGGAATCGTAGCGAACGGGTCCCGCAGCACGGGCCGACGTGGCAGGCGTATCGTCCACGGCGCCTTCTGCAATCCAGCGTTCCAGCGTCGCGACTTCGGGTACCGTCAGCGGCTTCCCTTCCGGCGGCATCTCAGGCTTCAAGCCCTTGACCTGCGTGATGACTTTGCTCGTCGCCGGTGCCCGCGCGACCAGGGCCGGCCCGTGTTTCCCGCCGTTGGACAGCGCAGCGAAGGTAGTGAGATCCAGACCGCCCTTGAGCTTCACCGGCTGATGACAGGCGGCGCAGGAACGGTCGAGAATCGGAGCCACCTCCCGGGTATAGGAAACCGGTGCTGCGTCGGATCGTACCAACAGCATCCACAACGCCACGCCTGCAACGCCGGAGCATCGATTCCAACGACCGACCCGGAGCAGCACACCCATCACTTCCCCGCCTCCACCGTCACTGCGAGCAGGTAGCTATGCGTCGAGGCCGCCTTCTCATTGGCATAAGTGACCACCACAAAAACCGGACCAGTCACGGCGACGGTTTGACTCAACGCTGGATCCCGGCCAAAGGCGTCGTCGTTCGACGCCAGAATCGCACCACGGGCGTCGTAGAGGGTCAGGATGGCATCGAGGGTGGAACCGATGCGATTCGCACGAATCTCGGCGTGGAGCATCTCTCCCGCGATGGCTTCCACACGGAAGACATCGACCTCTCCGGATTTCTCCAACGTTCCACGGACCGTTTGCCCGAACTTCAAACCCTGCGCTTCCAGAAATCCGTTGTTCGGCTCGTGCGATTCGATCAAGGCGCCCGGCAGGAACACCGACACCGGAACGGATTCACCCGCCCCGCCGGGTCCCAGGACCTGCCACACGAGATTCGTCCGCCCTGCAGCTTCCGTCGGCACCCACAGCTCCACGGCCAACTGCTGATCCCCCGCACTCGTTGCGGTCTGGCCGTCGGGAGGTTTCGCATCCTCCCGCTTGCGCACGATCGCGGCGGAGGGCTGCGGCAGTCCCAGAAGGACAACGTTGGTGGACTCCTTCAATCGCAGTCCGCGCAGAATCAACGCGTTGGTCCGGCCCGCGATCAGTCCCAGCGGGACGGTAACAATGACCTTCGGAGGTTCGATCGGCGCGGGTGCCTTTTTGTCTTCGGCCCGGACGCTCAGCATTCCTCCCGACACCACTGCGGCGAGCGCGACGCGGGTCAGAGCCTGCTTGAGTCGGTGGAAGAACATGGTGAAGCCACGAAGAAAGGTGGACGGATCGCCGGGGCAGTGTCCGGCCGCGCATCCGATTATCCGAACAACTCGGTGATCGCGCTGCCCTGATCGAGGACTTCGACCGGCCGGCCCTCGGGCGTCCGGAGCACCTTGCGGGGATCAATCCCCAGCGCGTCATACACTGTGTAGCAGACATCCGCGGGTCGCACCGGACGTTCAGTCACAAAAGCCCCGTTGCGATCCGTCGCACCGATCACCTTGCCCGGTTGCACGCCGGCACCGGCAAACAGCAACGAACCCGCCCTGCCCCAATGATCGCGTCCGGCATCCTTGTTCACCTTCGGCGTGCGGCCGAATTCCCCCATCACCAAGAGCAGGGTATCCTTCATCAACCCGCGTTCATGCAGATCGTTGATCAGCGCACTCAACCCGTTGTCGAACTCAGGCAGTTTCTTGTCGAGACTGTCGAAAATCTTGGCGTGATGATCCCAACCGCCGTAGTTGACGGTGACGAACTTCACACCTCCCTCGATCAATCGCCGCGCCAACAGGCAGCTCTGGCCAAACTCGGTCCGGCCGTACGCATCCCGTTTCTTGACGTCCTCCTTCTCGATGTCGAAGGCCCGTTGCGCCTCCGGTGACAGCACCATCTCGGCGGCTTTCACGGAAAATTCATCGTAGGTCGCGAGCTGGTCGTTGCCCTGGATGTGCCGCGACAGTGTGTCGACCGCCTCCAGCAACGTCCGGCGTCGCTCGAGAGTCTGCGGTGCCATCGGCGTCGCGCAGCTCAGATCGCGGACTTTGAAACTCTTGTCGTTGGGATTCCCGGCCTTGAACGATTCATAGCGGCCGCCGAGCCACGCCGACTTGCCCAATTCCCAGGTGAACGACGGATTCTTGGGAACCGCGACATAGGGCGGAACCTTTCCGGTGAACCCGGTTTCATGGGCGACGATGGAACCCATCGACGGATGATCGCCAAACGGTGAGCCGAACCGGCCGCTCAACACCCAGTTGGTGGCCGTTTCGTGGTGATCGTTTTCATGGGTGCCCGACCGGACAAGGCAGATCTTGTCCATGCACCCCGCCATCTTGGGCAACAGTTCGCCGATGCGGAGACCGGGAACCGCGGTGGCGATCGTCTTATATTTCCCGCGGATCTCCGAAACCGCATCCGGCTTGGGATCGAAGGAATCGTGATGGGAAAGTCCGCCCCCGAGATAGACCAGCAACACCTGTTTGGCCCGCGCCGACGCGCCGGCCAGACCGGTGGCGGCGGCGGGATTCGCCGCGAGAAGTTTTGGCCAGGAAAGGGCGCCGGCGAGGGATATCCCGAGCGGTCCCAGGGCCCCGACCCGGATGAAATCACGCCGCGACACCCCGTCACAGCGACGGCGCAGGAGCGGGTTGAGTGAGAAATCGAGCATGGGGTTTAGTGATTGAAGGCGAATTCCTTGGTGTTGAGCAACGCCCAAAACAGGTCGGGAAACGCTTCCTCCGCGCCGGCCTGATTCAAAACAGCATCGACCCGGTTTAATTCCATCGAGGTCGGACGCCGCGCGACTGTGGCCAGATACAATTGTTCCACCCGACGCCGACGATCCGGTTCGGATTTCAGCAGGACCTGCAACCGTCCCCGATCATCGCGCAGTTTTTTTGAAGTCTCTTCGCCATTCTGGAGGTGCAGCAATTGCGGGAGCGTCACATCGCCGCTTCGTTCGCAGGCGCAGGCGGTCACGCGATCGCTCCGTCCGAACAAACTGAGAAAATAACTGCCCACGTTCGGCTCCGGCAATTGGATCGCCCGGAGCCCGACCGGATGCCCTTCGAACCGGTCCGGCACGCCCGTCGCCGAGGCGAGCGCGTCCTGCATCACCTCGGCGGGCAGACGCCGCGCGTAGTAATGGCTGAAGAACTGATGCTCCGTGCTGTTGCCCGGCACGGTGCTGGAACTTAGTTGATAGGTCCTCGAATTCAGGATCAACCGCATGACATGGCGCAGGTCGTAACCGCCGGCCACGAATTCGCGACTCATCAAAGCCCAGGCTTCCGGATTCGACGGCGGATTGCTGGCGCGCAAATCATCCACCGGCTCGACCAATCCGACACTGAAGAAATGCTTCCACAGGCGGTTCACCAACGCCCCGGAGAACGCGGTGTTGGTGGGCGATGTGATCCAGTCGGCGAGAACGGCTCGCGCGTCCACTTCGGGGCCGAACACCATCGGCCGTCGATCCAGGGCTCGGGCCACCATCTCACGGTGGGTCCGCGGTTGTTGGGCGACGGGATCTTTGTCCCGCTCGGACAACCACTCGCGTTTGCGATCGGCGAACTCCCGCTGCCGGTCGGCAAAGGCACGACGAGTGGCTTCATCCTCCTTCGCCCCACCCTGCCCGGCTTTCAACAACTGCGTCTGCGCCTCGTCGAGCTTGGTCTTCGCCTCGGCCATTCGCTTCTCGCGATCACGACAGTCCTTGCTCTGCAGCGTGAGCGAGGTCAGTCCGGTCGCCGGATCAATCCGGTCCAACATCGATCTCCCGAAAAAGGCCGCGAAATGGTAGAAGTCATCCTGAGTGTATTTCTCCAGCGGATGATTGTGACACCGGGCGCAGCCGATCCTCGTCCCCAGAAACGCCTGCGCCACGGCGTCGGTGATCTCCGATTCCGCCGGCGTCTTTTCGCCATAAAGAGTGACGAAATAACCAACGGCCGGAGTGGTGACCACATCGCCCTTGGCGGTCAGAATCTCGCGAACCAACGCGTCCCACGGCCGGTTCGCCGCCACCTGGTTCCGCAGCCAGGAATGGAAAGCGCGAACTCCCTTCGTTCCGCGCACGTCGTGATCGCGTTCCTTCCGGTTCTGCAGCAGATCCGCCATTTGCAGGGTCCAGTAGTCGACGAATTCCGGCCGTTGAAACAGCGATTCCACCAGACGCGCTCGTCGATCGGAATGCGGATCCGACAGGAACGCTGTCACCTCGGCCGGAGTCGGAAGCGTGCCGATCGTGTCGAGCATCGCCCGACGCAGGAAGGTCGCATCGTCGCAGCGCGGTGAGGGTGGAATTCGAAGCGAGGCCAATTGGGCAAACACCGCATCGTCGAGCGCGTTTTGTCGCCGGGCGTACTTCCATTCCTCCACCACGTTGGTGGCGGGAATCACCAGACGGGCCACTGAAACCAGCCCGTTGAAATGCGCACGCACGCTGGTTGCTCCCGACCGGACCGCGGTGACCCGACCGTCGGGCGTCACCGTAGCGGTGGTATCGTCGTTGGAGAAAAACTGCGTCAGCCAGGTGACGTCACGAACCGTTCCGTCCGGCCAGTGCGCGCGGGCGACAAGTTGCTGGGTTTCGCCCGGGGTCAGACGCCGTTCCTCCGGCGAGATTTCCAAGATCGACGGATCGGCCTCCTCCGTCGCGGGTTTGGGTCCGGGCGCGCGGGCGGCGATCCAATCGACGAGCAACTGGTGATATCGATCTCCGGGAGTCATCCGAACGCCACCCTCGTGAGGCGTGGCACCGACCGCCTTGGTCACCAACAGCGAGGCTGCTGGATCCGCCGGGTTGATCCGACGCCCCAGCACGTCGCGGGTGATCCACGCGTAGTCCAGTTCCGGCGCGTACCCGCGGAGCGACAGCTTGAATCCATTTTGTCCGGCGAGTTTGCCGTGACAGGCCCCCTGATTGCACCCGAGACGGGTCAGGACGGGCTCCACCTCCTGACGAAAGGAAGGAACGGTGGACCGAACAGCCCCGGGTCCGGCGATGCCGTTGGTGCCCGCGACTTCGACATCCTTTCCCGTCAAGCAGACCAGTTGAAGCCATCCGACAACAACCGTGGCCCACCACCGAAAGGCGGTAGTAGCGGCGGCGGGACGGGGGACCATTGGCTAAAACTGGTTGGAACACGGCCGATTGGCGATGGAAAATCTGCGAACCGGCCCGGTATCCCGACGCACCCAGAACTCGCGGGATTCAATGGCAAACTCGGAGTGAGGCCGGGCCAATCACCGACCCGCCTGCCGGGCTTTGCTCACCCTGACCAGAGTTCGCCAGCTTCAACGCCGCGCTCCCAACGGCATGCAGGCCCGCGGGCGTAAACCCCGTGGCGGCATGCATTGTGCTCGACTCCGGAGGCGTTGACCCGGGCACCTGCTATCTCGCCTCCGCGTTCGCCTCTTCCTTGGGTTTTCTTCGTCCTCGGAACCGGAATCCTTTTGTCGTGCCTGTTGTGCTTCGCCATCCGGGGCTGGGAGAGGCGCGAACTTGCGAAGCGGGCGGAGGATGTGACCCGCGAGCAGGTCGAGAAGCTCCAGGTCAGCATGCTCCGTTCTCTGGAAGTCCTGCATTCCATCGCCGCACTGCACGCGGCCGACGGCGAACTCACCCGGACGCATTTCGCCGAATTCGTCCGCCAGGCACTGGCGCGGCAGCCGGAAATCCAGGCGCTTTCGTGGAATCCTCTGGTTCCGGCCTCTCGACGAACAGCAGTGGAAGCCGAGGCCGTCGCGGCGGGTTTCGCCGGATTCCAACTCCGCGAGCGGGGAACCAACGGACAATTCAGACCCGCGCAACTTCGGAACGAGTACGTCCCGGTCTATTTCATCGAACCCCTCGATCGCAACGCCCTGGCACTGGGATATGATCTGGAATCCGATCCGCACCGCCGCGAATCCCTCGAACAGGCGCGCGACACCGGTCAACCTGTCGCCACCGCCCCACTCGTCCTGGCGCAGGAACGCGGGAATCAAGCCGGTCTGCTCGTGCTGCTTCCCGTGTACCGCGGTCTCGTTCCCACCGGCGTCGCGTCCCGCCGCGAACGGATTGCCGGATTTGCCGTGGCCGTTTTCAGGGTCGCAGACCTGGTCGGCCAAGCATTCCGAGAACTGCGGGCCAAGGGCATTGAAGCACGGCTTTTCGATCAATCGCCGGCCGGTGAACTAATCTACGATGACGCGCCCGGGTGGGTCAACCGATCGGCTGCGGGCCCGCTTCGGGCGGAGACCTCTCTGGAATTCTCGGGCCGCCGTTGGGCGGTTTTGTTCGCGCCAACTCCGGAATTTAACACCTCCCAATCCCACCTCCAATCCTGGCTGGCGCTGTCGGGTGGCCTCGCCTTCACACTGCTGACCACCGTCTACCTGGTCGGAAGCGGGCGACGGACCCGCGAGGTCGCCGTGGCCAACGGTGCGCTTCAAGAGGAAGTCCGGGTCCGGCAACAGGCCGAGGACGCCGCCGCCGCCGCCAACGCCGCCAAATCGGATTTTCTGGCCAGCATGAGCCATGAGATCCGCACTCCGCTGAATGCCATTCTCGGCTACAGCCAGCTCATCCAGCGCGACGCACGACTTCTCCCGGAGCAACGCGACGCCATCCGCGGCATCAGCGCCAGCGGCCATCATCTGCTCGGATTGCTCAACGAGATCCTCGACCTGTCGAAGATCGAAGCGGGCCGGATGGAATTGAGTCAGGTGGATTTCGATCTGACGGCGCTCGGCCGCGATCTATCCGCCACCTTCCAGCCGTTGTGCACGCAGAAGGGCATCGAGCTCCGGATCGAATTGAATGCCCCGGGACGCATTCCGGTCCGCGGCGACGAAGGCAAATTGCGTCAGGTTCTGATCAATCTGGTGGGCAATGCGGTCAAGTTCACCCGTCGCGGCGAAGTCTATCTCGGCATCCGGCAGGAAGCCGGAGACTCGTGGCGATTTGAGGTGATCGACACCGGCCTGGGCATTCCGGAACTCGAACAGGTGGACATCTTCAAACCGTTCCATCAGGGCAGCGGCTCCCGCGATCACGGTGGAACCGGACTCGGCCTGGCGATTGCGCAACGGCAGGTCGAACTCCTCGGCGGACGGTTGGAGTTGCAGTCGTCCCGCGGGGTCGGGTCCCGCTTTCATTTTACCATTCCGCTGGCGGGCGCCGCCGCGATTGCGGAGGAACCGGCATTGCAAGTGGTTCGATTGGTTCCGGGCTGCAATATCCGGACCCTGGTGGTCGATGATCGGCCGGAAAACAGGGAGGTTCTGGGCGGGCTGCTGCTGTCGATCGGATGCCAGGTGCACTACGCATCGAACGCCGACGAAGCTCTCCGGCAGACGGTGGAACACCGGGTGGATGTGGTGTTCATGGATCTGCTCCTGCCCGGTGCCAGTGGCGAAGATGCCATCCGGCGCATCCTCGCGACGCCGGCCGCCGGGGCACCCAGGATGGTGGCCCACACCGCCTCCGCCCTGGCGCGGCACCGCGAAGAAGCTCTGGCCGCGGGTTGCGTGGATTTTCTCGCCAAACCGATCCGGTGCGAACGGTTGTACGAATGCCTCCGTATTCATCTCGGTGCGGTGTTCGAAATGGCTCCATCCCCTCCCCGAACCGAAGAGCTCGCACCGGCGGAAACCCTGCACGTCACGCTGTCCGACGAACTCTGCGCGCGGTTGAACCTGGCGGCGGAATTGCACAGCACCACCGCTCTCAAGGCCTGCCTCCACGAACTCCGCCAACTGGGCCCCGAAGCGCAAACCCTCGCCGAACACATCCGTCATCGGATGCGCAGCTATGACATGGATGGAATCCTCCGCCTGATGACACGGGTCACCGCACCCCGGACCGCGGGGATGAGTCTGTGAGCCTCACGCCGCATCCCGGGTCTGCGCCCGGCCGCGAACGGATCCTCCTGGTGGACGACCAGCCGGCGAATCTGGCCGTGTTGACCGCTGCGTTGGAACCCGCCGGCTACGAAATCCTCGCCGCACCGACCGGAGCCGCGGCACTGAAGGTGGCGTTGCGCGCGCGACCCGACATCATCCTCCTCGACATCCTGATGCCGGAAATGGATGGACTCGAAACCTGCCGCCGGTTGAAGCAGGACGAGGCCACGCTCGACATCCCGGTCATTTTCATCACCGCCCGCAGTGAGCTGGAAAGCCTGGTGGAGGGGTTTCGCGCCGGCGGCGTGGACTATGTGGTGAAGCCGTTTCAAACGGATGTCGTCCTGAGCCGGGTGGCGACCCACCTGCACCTGAGCCGGCTTACCCGTGAACTGCGGGAGAAGAACCGGGTGCTGGAATTGCGGACCCAGGAATTGACCGAGGAAGCCGAGCGCCGGCGACAGGCCGAGTCAGCCCTGCAACAGGCGGATGAAACCCTCGCGGTCATTTCCGGACTGGAAGCCGAGCGTTGGAATCTCGCCGGCCTCGTGGGCAGCAGCCGGTTGATTCGCAAGATCACCGGCGACATCCGGCGGCTGAAGCAATTCACCCACACCAGTGTCCTGATCCTCGGCGAGAGCGGCACCGGCAAGGAATTGGTCGCACGGGCCATCCATTTCGACAGCGTCCGGGCCAAAGGACCGTTTGTTCCGGTCAATTGCGTCGCCATCCCGGCGGAGCTCGCGGAATCGATGCTGTTCGGCCATGTGAAAGGGGCCTTTACCGGAGCCACCTCCGATCGCAAGGGCTATTTCGAACTCGCCCACGGCGGGACGCTGTTCCTCGATGAGATTGGCGACATGCCGGCGTCGCTGCAGGTGAAGCTGCTGCGTGTGCTCGAGGATGGCTGCGTGACGCCCGTGGGTGCGTCGCGGCCTTCAAAAGTGGATGTCCGCATCATCGCCGCGACCAATGCCGACGTCACCGCCCGCATTGCTGCCGGTACCTTCCGGCAGGATCTCTACTTCCGACTGGCGCGCTATGTGGTGGCCACTCCGCCGTTGCGGGAACGCCCCGAGGACGTGCCGATACTGGCGACCCATTTCGTCCGGTTGTTTGCCGCCGAGATGGGAATGAAGGCGCCGGCCATCACCCCGGCGGCGATGGAAGCGCTGCAGGAACACGATTACCCGGGAAACGTGCGCGAACTGAAGAACATCATCGAGCGAGCCCTCATCGAGAGCGACGGTGGGGCCATCCAGATCGATCACCTCGGGCTGCCGGCTGCGTCCGTTCCGCCCCCGGCCCAACGCCCGCCGACCGATCGGAAGGAGGCCGCGTCTTCCCTGCCGTTGAACCTGGCCGAGGCTGAGGAATTGTTGATTCAACGCGCGCTCCACGAGACCGGTGGCAACATCGCCGACGCCGCACGACTGCTCGGGGTGCACCGGACGCGGATTTACCGGAAGCTGGCGCAGTAGACAGGCCCACGACTGTTTCAAGTGTTTCACCCGCGACAGTTGAAACACAGGATCGAACAACCGGTCGTCACCCCTGGGTTTCATGAAAACCCGCAAACACGGGCGAAACCGCCAGCACCAACGGCTGGCACGCGGGCTGCGGACGGGCTGCGCGGGAAGCAACCTCCCGCTCCACACCCCAAAAACCAAAGCACCCATGACGACATCGAATGCCCGCTCTCTTCGGACACCCGAACCTCTTCACATTGGCCGGCGTCTGCTCGGAGCGGCGCTGTTGACCACCGCCCTGGCGCCCGTGCAGGCGGAAGACGTGCCCTCCCGGGTTCACGCTCTGGTCAGTTTCGAATTCGCCAATGAATACGTCACCCCGCGCGGCATGCTGGTGCGCGACAAGGGCCTGACCGTTCAACCGCTCTTCCTCACCTTCACCAGCTTGTACAAGGGTGACTCGTTCATCAACGACGTGACTCTGGTCGGCGGCGTCTGGAACGATCTCGGCACCAGCGGTGTCTCCGTCCATGGCCCCTACGGCAGCTCCCCCAAGACGCCCTGGACCGAAATCGATCCCATCGGCGGCTTTTCGTTCGGACTCGGCAAGAACTTCAAACTCGACATCACCTACACCGCGTTCGCCGAACAGATCCTCGACATCGGCACCTCGCATCACCTCGAAACCAAGTTGAGCTTCGACGACACCAGTTATCTCGGTGCCTTCGCCCTGCATCCGTCGGTCAGCTACTGGCAGGAGCTCGACGGCAAGGCCACCGATGCCGCGCTGCCCGGTGGAGTGATCAAACTCCCGCCGGTGAACAAGGCCGCCAATCACCCGGCGCCGAATTCCAGCTACTATATCGACCTCGACATCGACCCCGGATACGCCTTCAAGGATTTCCACGGGCTGAAAATCGAATTCCCGACCCGGATCCTTCTGCCCGACGAGCGATTCTACGGCGATTTCTATGCGAAGAGTTCGACCGTCGCGATCTTCGAAACCGGCATCAAGGCCAGCATGCCCCTCACCTTCATGCCGTCGGGCATGGGGCACTGGAGCGGGCATATCGGCTTCAAGTACATCAACTTCATGGATGACAATCTCTACAACCTGAACCTCTTCAACGCGCCCGGAAAACCCACCCGCGACACGGTTCAGGTTTATCTCGGCATCTCCTCGTTCTTCTGAACCAGGGACGAATTCCGGGAAGCCGCGACGCCGTTCGATCACAACTCCAAGCCCGTTAAAATCCACCTAACCGTGACTCTCGACGCCGAGCCCTACCCGTTCGAATTGTTGCCGTCGCGGTGCGCGCTGCTGATCATCGACATGCAGCGTGATTTCCTCGAGCCGGGCGGGTTCGGCGAGATGCTGGGGAACGACGTGTCGCAGTTGCGGCGAACCATTGAGCCGAACCAGAAGCTCCTCGCGACGTGGCGCGGGGCGGGATTGACGGTCCTTCACACCCGGGAGGGCCATCGACCCGACCTCGCCGACCTGCCGCCGGCGAAGAAGATCCGCGGACGCAGCAAGACCTGCATCGGGGATGCCGGGCCGATGGGCCGCATCCTCGTCCGCGGCGAGGCGGGACATGATATCATTCCCGAACTCTATCCCCTGCCCTCGGAGCCGGTGATCGACAAGCCAGGCAAAGGCGCCTTCTTCGCCACCGATCTCCACGCCATCCTGCAAAACCTCGGAATCACTCAATTGGTCGTCACCGGCGTCACCACCGAGGTCTGTGTTAATACCACCGTCCGGGAAGCCAACGATCGCGGCTACGACTGTCTCGTGCCGGAAGATTGCGTCGGATCCTATTTCCCGGTTTTCCAGGAAATGGGTCTGAACATGATCAAAGCTCAGGGTGGAATCTTCGGCTGGGTCTGCCGGTCGGAAGCCATCCTTGCCGCCCTCAAATAGTCCGTCCCACCCCTTTCAGAACGTCCCCAACCTCGGTCAAAACCCAACGACATCCCCATGAGCGCTATCAAACCCAAACTCTGGGTGCCCGGAGACTGGAATGCCTTCTTTGGCTTCGGCACCAACATCCTGGTCAACCTCCTGACCCTCACGGCGCTGTTGCGCTTCGTCCTCAAGCTGCCGGATGACCTCGTCTTCGGACGGATCCTGCCCGCCACCGGGTTGATGATGTTCCTGTCGACCGCCTATTATGCGTTCCTGGCGTTTCAGCTCGCCAAGAAAACCGGGCGAACCGACATCTGCGCGCTGCCGTCCGGAATCAGCGTGCCCCACATGTTCGTGGTCGTTTTTGTGATCATGCTCCCAATCAAGCTCAAGACCGGTGACCCGATCAAGGGCTGGGAGGCGGGCCTGACCTGGGTGTTCATCCAGAGTTTCGTCCTGATGGTCGGCGGATTTGTCGCGCCGATCGTTCGCAAGATCACCCCGCGCGCTGCGCTCCTCGGCACGCTGGCCGGTGTGTCGGTGACCTTCATCGCCATGAGCCCCGCGCTGCAGATGTTCATGACCCCGGTCATCGGCCTGGTCTGCTTCGCGATCATCCTGTTGAGCTGGTTCGGCGGCGTGCGCTACTTCCGCGGTATCCCGGCCGGCCTGGTCGCCATCGCGGTGGGCACGTTGATCGCCTGGGGTTCGAACGCCTTTGGCCTCAATTTCGGCGGAATGACGGTCAAGGGATTGTCCGACTCGGTTTCTAGTTTCGGATTCCACGTGCCGCTGCCCGCCTTTGGTCATGTGTTCTCCGGCTTTGAATTCCTCGGGGTCATCCTGGTCACCGCCATTCCGTTCGGTATCTACGATCTCGTGGAAGCCATCGACAACGTTGAAAGCGCAGCGGTCGCCGGCGACAGCTTCCCGACCACGCGGGTCCTCACCGCGGACGGCGTGGTGAGTTTGATCGGCTGCCTGATGGGCAACCCGTTCATCAACGCGGTCTACATTGGTCACCCTGGCTGGAAGGCGATGGGCGGCCGCATCGGTTACTCCGCCGGCACCGGTCTCCTGGTCATCCTGCTCTGCTGGTTCGGCACGATCTCCGTGATGCTCGCGCTCATTCCCAGCGTCGCCATTCTTCCGATCCTGCTCTACATCGCGATGTTGATCGGCTCCCAGGCCTTCCAGGAAACGCCGAAGAGCCACGCGCCGGCCATCATCCTCTCGCTGGCACCGCATCTCGCCAATTGGGGTCTGACCATCATCAACGGTGCCCTCGCGGCCGCCGGCATCTTCGCGGTCGACGACAAACTGGTCGGCGAAATGAGGAATCAAGGCGTCCTGTACCGCGGATTGCAGGTCCTCGGCGGTGGCTCGATTCTAGGTGGATTGATGTTGGGAGCCATCGCTGCCCTGATCATCGACCGGAAATTCATGAAAGCCGGCGGGTTCGCCGCTGCTGGAGCGGTCCTCACCTTCTTCGGACTGATGCACGGTGAAAAGATCGGCATCGGTCAGACGCTCACCGTGGCTTCCGGTTACCTGGCCGTCGGAGTCATCCTCGCGGCCTGCTCCAAACTCGTCGTGGTGGCACCCAAGCCCGCCGAACATCCGGATCACAGCGAAGAATCCATGGCCCATTCCGTGACCGCTTAAGAGGAATCGCGCCAACCACGACTGGTCTTCTGGATCAACACCAAGGATTCTCCAACGAATGAACCGCCACGTCGACGCCGACCCGTATCCCTGGCCCTACAACGGGGATCTCCGTCCCGAAAACACGGTGATCATCGTGATCGATATGCAGACGGACTTCTGCGGGCCGGGAGGCTACGTGGATCGGATGGGTTACGACCTCTCCCTGACCCGGGCGCCGATCGAACCGATCCAGCGGGTCCTCGCCGCCGCCCGCGCGAAGGGATTCCACATCATGCATACCCGCGAAGGCCACCGGCCGGATCTCGCGGATCTGCCCGAAAACAAGCGCTGGCGCAGTCAACGCATCGGTGCCGGCATTGGAGATCCTGGTCCGTGCGGACGAATCCTGATCCGCGGCGAGGCCACCTGGGATATCATTCCAGAACTGGCCCCGCTGCCCGGTGAAGCGGTGATCGACAAGCCCGGCAAGGGATCGTTCTACGCCACCGACCTCGACATGCTCCTGCGTCGAAAGGGAATTCAGAACATCGCCCTCGCGGGGATCACCACCGATGTCTGTGTCCACACAACGATGCGGGAGGCGAACGATCGCGGCTATGAATGCCTGATGCTCTCCGATTGCACCGGCGCGACAGATTACGGCAACTACCTGGCCGCACTCAAGATGATCAAGATGCAGGGCGGTGTCTTTGGCGCGGTCGCTGATTCCACGGCGTTCATCGGTGCGATCACCGCATGATCGCCGGCCCGCCGTTGCACGCCGAACCCGACCTGGCCTACGCTCCGGGCCTCATGGATAACGACCCCGCGCGGGTGCTCAAGCTGACGGACCTGTTTCATGTTTCCGACTGGCAACACAAACTGGCTTGGCAGCCCTTTCAGGAAGGAGTCGACATCTTCCGATTGTACGGCGACGGGCAGACCGGTCCGACGGCGGCGCTGTTGCGATTCCGCGCCGGGTCCAGGGTGCCGTTGCATGAGCATCAAGGATACGAACACATTTTCATCCTGAGCGGATCGCAGGTCGACGAGAACAGCCGCTCGGAAACCGGCATGTTGATCATCAATCCACCCGGCACCCATCACAGCATCCTCAGCGAAGCCGGCTGCATCGTGCTCGCCATCTACGAGAAACCGGTCCGCTTCCTCGCCCCGGACGAAACTCCGGTGAACGCCGTCCATGGATAACATTCTGCTCGCGGTCAACGGCACCCTGATGCGCGGATTGGAACTCAATCCCAATCTGCTCGCCGTCGGTGCCACGTTCGTGCGCGAAGATCGGACCGTCGCCTCTTATCGCCTGTGGTCGATCAACGACCGGCATCCCGCCATGATGCGCTTCAAGACCGGCGGCGCGGAGGTCGCCCTCGAACTGTGGTCCGTCCCGCCTGCCGGCCTGGCAACGGTTCTCCTGCGCGAGCCCGCGGGACTCGCCATCGGCAAGGTCCAGCTTTCGGACGGCACCGAGGTCCTCGGCGTGCTCGGTGAAGCCGTCCTGTGCGAAGGACAACGGGAAATCACCCAGCACGGTGGCTGGCGGGCCTATACGGCGTCCCAGGCACCGGGCAACCCAGTCTGACGGGCCCTGTCCTGATGAGACGCCCGGCTTGGTGCTTGTGGCGAACGCCCCGGATCGGCTGTGATGCCAGCCAGCATGCAACTGTTCCGTTCAACATTCACCGTCAGCGGACGCCTCACATTTCTCGCCGCGGCTTTTCTATTCCTCGGACTCCCGTCCCGCGCCGACGATTGGCCGCAATGGCTCGGACCTCAGCGCGATGGAGTCTGGCGTGAGACCGGCATCGTGCAGAGCTTTCCCGCCGGCGGACTGAAACCCAAGTGGCGGGTCGAGATCGGTGCCGGCTATTCCGGGCCATCCGTGGTCGGCGGCCGGATCTACGTCATGGACCGTCTGGTTCCCACCAACGCGCCCAAGGCCAAGAGCGCGTTCGATCTGTCCCAGATTCCCGGAACCGAGCGCACCCTCTGCTTCAACGCGGCCGACGGACACCTGTTGTGGAAGCACGAGTATGATTGTCCCTATACGGTCAGCTATGCCGCCGGCCCGCGCGCCACACCGCTGGTTGCCGGCGGAAAGGTGTATTCGGTCGGAACCATGGGCAACCTAGCCTGCCTCGACGCCAAGACCGGTCGGGTCCTTTGGACACACGATTTCAAAACCGAGTACGGCCTGAAAATCCCGACCTGGGGTGTCTCGGCCAATCCGCTGCTCGATGGGAAGAAATTGATCTGCGTGGTGGGCGGTGAAGGCAGTGTCGCGGTGGCTTTCGACAAGGATACCGGCAAGGAACTCTGGCGCGCCCTCTCCGCGCGGGAACCCGGGTATTGTCCGCCCTCGATCTACGAATTCGGCGGGCGCCGGCAGTTGATCCTCTGGCACGCGGAGGCCGTGAACGGATTGGACCCAGAAACCGGCAAGGTGCTCTGGACCGAACCGTGGAAGCTCAACTACGGCATGGCCATTGCCACACCCCGGAAGATGGGCGAACAACTCTTCCTAACCTGCTTCTACAACGGTTCGATGATGTTGCGGTTCGAGAAGGGCAAAGAGGCACCGACCGTTGCCTGGCGCACCGAAAAGATGAGTGAACGCAACACCACCCACCTCAATTGCACGATGAGTACGCCGTTCATCGAAGCCGGATACATCTACGGATCGTGCAGTTACGGTCAGTACCGGTGCCTCAATGCCGACACCGGCGAACGCCTTTGGGAGACCTACGCACCCACCAGCGGCAAATCCGAGCGCTGGGGCAATTGTTTCACTGTGAAGAACGGAAACCGCTTCTTCCTCTTCAGCGAAACCGGCGACCTGATCATCGCGCACCTGTCACCCAAAGGCTACGACGAGGTCAGCCGCACCCATCTGGTTGACCCGGTCAACACTGATCCCGGTCGCGGCGTGGTCTGGACCCACCCTGCCTTCGCCCATCGCCAGGTGTTCGTCCGCAACGACCGCGAACTCGTCTGCGTCGACCTCGCCGGGAAATAACCACGGAAACCAAACCCTAGAGGGCGTGGTTCCACCCGCGCCCCAATCCATCGCGAACCGGGCGCAGCGATCACCCCGTACTACAACCCGCGCCCCGCGACCTCCCTCCCCACAATTCACAATGGAGGAGACGGCCGGGGTGAGGGTAACCGGGTCAGCCGCGGAAGACATCTACCTCATTCCTCCACGGTATCTTCGGATTTCGCACCGGGCCTTTTCACCGCCTGGAACATCGCGAGGCAGCGATTCCTCTGGGTGCCATGGTCCACGACCGGCCGGGGATAACCGGACCGCATCGCCAGGATCGGATCGTCCCACGGCCGATGTATTTCGGCACCGGGCAGTTCCTTTAGCTCAAGAATCCACTCACGAACAAATCGTCCTTCGGGATCAAACTTCATCCCCTGGGTGGTGGGATTGAAGATCCGAAAATACGGTGCGGCGTCGGTACCGCAACCGGCGCTCCATTGCCAACCTCCGTTGTTCGCGGCGAGATCGCCATCCAACAGGCGTTGCATGAAATAGCGCTCTCCGCGCTGCCAGGATATCAGCAGATCCTTGGTCAGGAACATCGCAACGATCATCCGAAGCCGGTTGTGCATCCGGCCGGTGGCGTTCAGGCACCGCATCGCGGCATCCACGATCGGAAATCCCGTCCGCCCGTCGCGCCATGTCTGAAACTGCGCGTCGGTTCCCTCCCACGCGAGGGCATCGTACTCCGGACGAAAGCTCCCCGCGGCGACATGCGGAAAATTGGAAAGAATCTGGGTGTAGAACTCGCGCCAGATCAACTCCGTCTCCCACACCGAACAGCCGCGATCACCACCCGGCGGGGCCTCCTCACGGGCGGTGGAGAGCTTGGAGAACACGGTGCGGATTCCCACCGTACCCCAGACGAGGTGCGGCGACAGGTGCGAGGTTCCCATTTCCTCGGCGGGGAAGTCGCGCGACCGGTCGTAGCTATACACCGGCCCGCGCAGGAAACGTTTCAAGGTCTCATGCGCGGCGTGTTCCCCAAACGGCGGCAACCCGTGCGAACAGGGATGCCCGAGATCCCGGGAATCTTTGGGCAGAGGAAGGCTATGGATCCTTTCCGGGGCGGCCACCGTCGCATGGCCCAATCGGGGGAATGGCGCTGAAATCGGGCGCGACCGCCAGGCTTTGGCATACGGCGTGAAGACCGTATAAGGCTGTCCTTGTTGATTGAGCAGCTCACGCGATTCCCAAATCACCCGGTCCTTGATCAATTCGAAATGGATCCCGGCGGAATACAACGCCGTCGCCACCTTGCGATCGCACGCCACCCAGGCAGGCTCGTACTCGCGATTCGCAAAAACGGCGGCGGCATCCACCTCTCGAGCCAGGCGCGGCAAGACTTCGTGCGGAGCACCGTGCCGGACGATCAGCGTGTGTCCCAAGACCGCCAGATTATCCCGGAGCGATTCGAGCGCCTTCAGCCCCAATGCGAGCCGTGCGGCGCCCTGGTCGGGCGCGTCGATAACGGCGTCATCCCAGATGAACACCGGCACTAACCGCTGCCCGCGCGATTCCGCCTCGTGCAGAGCCGCGTTGTCGGAAATCCGAAGATCCCGACGAAACCAGTGGATGACGGTCTGCATGTTCGGCGGAAGGTGGCACCGAACCGCGAGGACACCAAAACGTGCCGCTTACTTCCGATTCCCACCGACCGGGCCGATGTCCTTGCTCGTCAGGCCCGGACTCTGGATCACCCGGCTGAAGGCGGGACAGGTCACCGAATACTCGAACCCGCTCCCGGTCCCGGCACCACCGAACCGGCCGCGGCGGTCGATGGCGATGAAGTTGATCGAGAGGTCGAATCCCTTCGGATCGAGACGTGCGATCCGGCGGATCGTTTCCAGGCAGGCGTCCTGCGGATGAAGCCCCTGGCGCATGAACTCCACCACCAGGAAGGTCCCGCAATAGCGCATCACATTTTCCCCCAGTCCGGTGGCTCCGGCCGCGCCAATCTCGTTGTCGACATACAACCCGCCACCGATGATGGGAGAATCGCCCAGCCGTCCCGGCAGCTTGTAGCCCCAGCCACTGGTCGAGCATCCGCCGAAGAGGTCGCCCGATTCGTTCAGCAGAATCATGGCAATGGTGTCGTGATTCTTTTCCGTGCGACGCTGCTCCTCCTTCCACTTCTCCCACGCCACCCGCTGACCCTCCGACACCTTGGGACCAGTCTCGAATCCGTTCTTCGCCGCGAACTCAGCCGCACCTTCGCCGACCAGCATCACGTGTTTGGTCTTTTCCATCACCGCCCGGGCGATCGAGATCGGATGACGAAACCCGCTGATCGCACCCACGCTCCCGGCGCGGTGCCCCGGACCGCTCATGATGCAGGAGTCGAGTTGAACCACGCCCGCGGCGTTGGGAATTCCGGCCAGACCGACGCTGGCGTTCGACGGATCCGATTCGGTCACCCGGATACCCGACTCAATGGCATCCAACCCGGAACCCTTCGCCTGAAGCGTCGCGAGTGCCTTTTCATTCGCCGGTTTTCCGAAGGGCCAGGTGGAGACGATCAACGGAGCCGCGGCGGACAATTCGGCCAGCGGCAACATCGGAGCACCGGAGGCCCGCTGAATCAGCCGACCGCCGACCAGGGCCGTGGCCGCACCGGACAGGAATCGACGTCGTGGCATGGACTTCATGGCGGAAGGGTGACCGCCCACCCGCCGGTGGCAAGGCGGACCGGAGGCTCAACTACAATTCACCGCCCGGACCACGGTAAATACACCGGGAGGTGCAGGTTTCCGCGACGTGGATTTCCCGGAGCAGCGGCAGGGACGGCTGCAGACGATCCCAGATCCAACGGGCGAGATTCTCACTGGTGGGATTCTCCAAGCCCGGGATCACATTGAGATGATTGTGATCGAGGACGTCGTAAATGGGCCGGAACGCCGCCTTAATGTCCGCGTAGTCCATCACCCAGCCCAACTCGGCATCCACTGGCCCCTCGAGCACCACCTCCACTTGAAAGCTGTGGCCGTGAAGGCGGGCGCATTTGTGTCCCGCCGGCACCTTCGGAAGGCTGTGGGCGGCTTCGATGTGAAACGTTTTTCTCAGTTCCATGGGAAATATCAGGTTTCCAAATCAGTCCACCGAACGAGATCGCCCAAGGCGGGACGTCCATCATGCCGCCAGGCCGGTGGCGGCGTCTGCATCCGGCCGATCGGACAAATCCGGGTCACGCCCCAGGCGGCGAGATGGGGTGCCGCCTCCGCTGACCGGCCTTCGGTCATGGCCAATCCCACCGTGCTGACCCGCCCGCGCACGGAATCCGCGTGATGCAGCGCGTCCTTCAGATTGCGGCAGGACTTGACGTAGACAAACCGGTTCAGACACGAGATTCGAAAATGGGGATCCGCTTCATAGACCACCGTCCAGGCGGTGGACCCGGGACTGCTCCACACCCGGGTCACGTGATCGGGCGCGGGAAAGAAGACGCCGCGCGGTGCCGTCACCGCCTCTTCATGAGCCACCCGCGAACGCGCCTCACGCACTTCATAAAGGGACCGGGAACCGGCAATCTGGGCCGCCGACTCCGGCGGCAACGGACCGCGCGGATCCTTCGCCTCGCCGGCGGCGAGCGCCTCCGCCAGCAGTTCTCCGAAGGCCTCTGGCGACACCGCGCCCGAATCCTCCACGTAAAACACATGGGGCGACAGGCAGCCCAATTGATTCCACGCCGTGACATCGTGCGCCGCTTTTTCCGCAGCCTTTCGCGCGCTGTACGACGACAACATCTCCGCGCCGACGACACCAAAACTCAGTTGATGACCGTAGGCCAGGAGCCGAACCGATCCCGGCAGACGCGACCGAACCGATTTCACCGTTTCATCCGAGCCATGAACGGTCACGCATTCGGCCTCGGCGAACGCAGCCGCTTCCAAGTCATTCGAACCGCCCGGCCAGTCCGCCACTTCCAGGCAACCGCCGACCTTGGGCTCCAACTCGGCCAGCGAATGGGCGAACAACCGAGGGAGCAACGAGCTTCTGCTGCTGCATTTCACCAGTTGCGCTGATTTCACCAGCAGCGACGCAACCATCGAAAGAAGCGTCGGATTGGGAAGCGTGCCGGCGGCAATATGAACCACCAGTTCCGGCCCCCGGGCCAGCGCCAGACGGCCGTGGCGCATTTCCCCCATCGGCGCGCAGAATTCATCGAGGCGACGGATTTCTCCGAGATCCTGCGTCACCCAACTGGTCAGCGCCTCCACTGTGAGGCCGGCGAAAAAGGCATCCAATCCCGCTTCCAGAGTGGTTCGGCCGAAACCGGTTTCCGTCGGGCCCAAATCCAGCGCGCGATGCCGGTATCGGTTGCCAGGTTCGCGCCAACGTTCCGCGGCGAACGCGATTAGCTCGATCAATTCCTGCGTCTTCCGATGCGCCAGCCAGTGAACCCGATTGCGTTTGATGGCAATGCAGGCCTCCCGGATGAACGCTGGCGTGGTCGGCGCACCGGGTGGCCGGTCGGCAAGGAAGAGTTCGGGAAAATGCATGGGTGAAGCGGGACTCAGGCCGGTGATTCGGCGGCCATTGCCCGCGGTTCGACGCGAGATTCTCCGGTAGTCTTAGGGTACTCACCCCGATGTCGTCTGAACCACGCCAGCGCCGGCAGCCCCAGTAGGGAGAACGCCATCAACGCTCCCAGCGCGCCGAACAACGGACGATAGGCGGTGACCGTGTGGGAACGCGCGCCCAGGTGATCGACCCATGCGCCGGCGACCCAATGGGACAGGTTGCCCCCAATGCCGCCGACGGTGATGAAAAGTCCAAAAAAGCGCCCGCGCACCGCATCCGGAACGCACTGCATCAGCTCGGCTTCGACAACTGGGTAGGACGCCACAAAGAATCCGCCGTAGAGTAGAAATGCCCACGGAATCCCGCCGGCCGGCAACCACGGAAGCAGGCCGAAGAGGCACGCCGACACCGAGACCAGACCGATCAGCCACGGCAACCGTCGACCGTCGCTCCAGTGCCCAAACAACGGATTACTGATCGCCGACGCGACGAAGATACAGCTCAGGGCCAGTCCCGCCTGACGCGGCGACATTCCATGGGCGTTCTGAAGAAAGAGCGCACCCAGGGTTCCGAGACTGTTGCCGGCGAAATCGCGACAGCAGAAAAAAAAGGCCATCGCGGCAAACACCCAGGCGAACGATCGCCGCGGAAACAAGGGCATGGCCCGCTGGATCGAAGTGGTGACCGAAGCAGTCTCACGCGCGAGAAGGGCGAACACGCCGCTGACCACGACACCCGCCGCGCCCAGAATCAGAATCGGAGTCCGCCAGCTTCCCGAGATTTCCGCAACGGCACCGGAGAAAAATGGGCCGAACAAGAATCCGATGCTGGCCCCAATGGCGACCAATCCCAGCGCACGGCCGGTTCCGGTCGGATTCATCCGGGCCACCAACGCCGTGGCGGCAGGATGAAAACAACTCCCTCCCAACCCGGCGATCACGAGCGACGCCACCGCCCACCCGTAGCTCGGCGACAGTCCCAGTCCCACGAATCCCGCCGCGTTCAAAAACAATCCCCACCCCAGAAGCGCCTTTCGGCTCAGGCGATCCGCCAACATTCCCACCGGGTAGCTCGGCAGGTAGTAGGCCATCATCATCACCGTCAGCAGCCCCGTGGCCTTCTCGGTGGAGGCGAGTTGGAAGTCGGCGCGGATCTGCAGATACAGCGGCAGCAGAGCGACATGATACACATGGGTGAAGGCATGGAGAATGCCCACCAACCACAGGGTTCGAACATTGTGCGGTGCCGGTTTCAAGCGGACGTCAGCGAGCAGCCTCGGGCCTCGGCCGCAGGTCGGCGACCCAAAAGTTGGAACCCACTCTTTCGCCTGACAACCAGGTCCTCGGTCTGCAGGCATAAGACCGAGGCGACATTCGCCAGATCCACGATGCGGAGCAGCCCGGTTTCGCCCTCCGCCGCCTCGACGCCCGTTTCCGGTGAAATCACCAGCGGACGAGCCCAGCCCGGAAACGCCAGTTCCCCGGGGCCGGCCGGGTGGGGCCATCGCGCGTACGCCTGCGAACTCAATTCGCTCATGCCGTACTCGGTCAGGATGCCGTCGAAAGGAATCCCGAGCAGCGACCGGATTCCGTCCGCCAATTCCGCCGGGATCAGCGTCCGGGACCGGCCCTTGTATCCTCCGGTCTCCATCACCCGGGAACCGGCCGGCAACTGAAACCGGCGTCCGGCTTCCGTCAGCCGATCGAACAGGTGAACCAGATTGAAAGCGGTTCCCAGAATCATCACGGGCCGGTCGGAGACCATCGCCTGATCCAACGCGTCGATCAGACGTCGGGCATCCACCTCCCATTCCCCACCTCCACCTATCGATCCGCAGGTCGAAGATGACTCCCCCCCGAACCGCTCCAAAAGGGTGGAGATCATGTACGCCAACGACGATGAAGGAGCCGCCGCGCGAGCGGGAATCAGGGAGATCCACTGAAGGGGTTTCGAGGCGTCTGAAATGATCGATTCCGTGGAGTTATTCCAGTTCTCAAGTGCCTGGCGGCGGAACCACGGCAGGAACGAGGCTTCGTAAGCCATCAACGAAAATGGGGAATGGAAATGACGGCTCGGTGATTGGCCGGTGGTGCCGCTGGAACAGAAGGTGGTGGTCACCTCGTTCGCCGCCAGGCAGGTGACCGGCAATTCCTTGAAGGCGGCGGCGGGCACGGCGGGGAGGTCTCGCCAGGAGTCAAGGCTGCCCGGCGAGACACCACGGGCGCGGCATAAATCGCGATAGACCGGATTGTGAACGCACTGGAGGTTGAACAATTCGAGCGCCAGCCGATTGAATTCGGATTCAAGTCCGGCGGCGCCGCTGCGAGCTCCCGACGGGGCGAGCCATCGGTTCATCCACGACGAAAGATGTCCGATATAGGCGTTAAATGGCGTGTTCATTGCGGTTTTGGGTCGATTGAATCCGATAGGTTTCCGGATTTCGGCTGGTTTTCCGCGACAGCCGAACCGGGGTTCTAACGTGCGGGAACCGTTGAGGCAAGCGGCGGCCCGGGTGCGAAAGGGTGGGAAAGCGGCCCCGCGCGACTCGCCGGTTGAAAAAGAGCCGCTTCGTCCGCACCTTTGTCCCGGAATGAAATTCATCCTCACCACGCACAACGTGACTTTGACCGACGCGATCGAGCAGCACGTGCTCTCCAAGCTGGAGAAGCTGGAGCACATCGATCGCTGGCTTCTCGACGCCCGGGTTTGTCTGGAGAAGGACCACACTCCCCGCACGCCCAGCAAGACCTTCAAGTGTTCGATCCGCCTCGGCATTCGGGGCAACGATCTGTTTGCCGAAGACAAGGAAGCCGATCTTTACACCGCCATCGACACCGTGACCCGGAAGCTCGAACAGCAGATCCGGCACAAGCACAGCAAATCGAAGGCGAAGAAACACAAAGTCGCCGCCCGCCTGAAAGAGGCGCGCCAAAAGTCCGCCTGAGTCGTGATCCTTCGGGCCCGAACACTCGTCCCCGTCACCGCGCCGCCCCTGGAGGACGGCGCGGTTCTGATTTTGGACGGAAGAATCGTCGCCGCCGGGCGTTGGGCGGACGTGCGCCCGCACGCGAGCGGGCCGGTGACCGATCTCGGCGACAGCCTGTTGATGCCCGGATTCGTCAACGCGCATTGTCATCTCGACTACACCGACCTGGCCGGCCAGCTGGCTCCGTCGCGGAATTTCACCGAATGGCTGAAATCAATCCATGCGGCAAAATCCGCCTGGGGTTTCAGCGAATATGCGGCCTCATGGCTCACCGGTGCGCGACAACTGCTGGAAAGCGGAACGACCACGGTCGCCAACATCGAATCCGTCCCCGAATTGTTGGGCGTCTGCCGCGCCGCCACACCCCTGCGGGTCTGGTCCTTTTTCGAACTGACCGCGCTGCGACCAAAGGTATCGCCGATGCACCTGGTGGAGGCGGCGGCGCAATTGCTCCAGTCGTCGGAACCCGGACGGGGCGGGCTGGGACTTTCCCCGCATGCCCCCTATTCCACCACTCCGGATCTTCTCACTGCCACCGGTCGAGCCGCGATCGAACACCGCTGGCCGGTCACGGTTCACGTCGCCGAGTCCGAGGCGGAGTTCGAGATGTTCATGTATCGTCGCGGTCCGATGTACGACTGGTTGTCATCGCAACGACCGATGGATGACTGCGGTCTCGGTTCACCGGTGCGCGCTTTGGAACGATCCGGACTTCTGAACCGATCGTTGCTCGCGGTGCACGTGAACCGCCTGTGGCACGACGACGCCCGGTTGCTCGGAGAACGCGGCGCGTCGGTCGTCCACTGCCCGCAAAGCCACGCCTATTTCCATCATCCGCGATTCCCGCGTCCAGAACTGGAAGCCACCGGCACCCTGCTCTGCCTCGGTACCGACAGTCTGGCGTCCACTCATCGCCCCCGCGATCCACGGCCGCGCCTGTCGATGTTCGACGAGATCCGAGCTCTGGCACAAACCGACGCGCTCCTGGAACCGCAGCGCATCCTCGAGATGGCCACCGTCAATGGAGCCCGCGCGCTCGGACAGGCGGGACAATTGGGCGAACTGGTGCCGGGGGCTTGGGCGGATCTGACCAGCTTTCCATTTGCGGGCTCTCCGGACGCCGCTGTGGAGGCCATCCTTCATCATGAGGGACTCGTCACCGGCACGATGATCGGCGGCGAATGGGTCAGCGGGCGTGGTTCGATCCCAGATTCCAGCCCAGCCGATGCCATCTCATGAGCGTCGACAACTCGATCCGTCCGGTCGTTCTGATCACCGGCGCCGCCGGTGGCCTTGGCGGGGCTTTGGTGCAGGCCTTCGCCGACAGCGGCTGGCAGGTGGTGGCGGCGTGCCGGACGAACCCGTTCAGCTCTCCGTCGCCATCGATCTGGCCGGTGGCGATGGACGTAACGAAGCCCGACGAAATCAAATCCGTCTGCGCCGAGGTGGCCCGCCGATGGAATCGGATTGATGTCCTGATCAACAACGCCGGCGTGGCCGACGACGAGGTGTTGCCGCGCCTCAGTGAAGCCGCATGGCAACGGGTGATGGATGTGAACCTGAGCGGCGCGTTCCTGTGTTCCCGCGCCGTTCTCCCGGGAATGATTCATCGGCGCGACGGTCACATTCTCAACATCGCCAGTTTCGGCGGGCGGGTCGGACGCGCCGGTCAGTCCAACTACGCCGCCTCGAAAGCCGGTCTCGTCGGCCTGACCGTCGCGCTGGCACGGGAGCACGGTGCCGACAACATTCGGGTCAACGCCATTCTGCCCGGATTCCTTCCGACCCGACTGGCCGGCGATCTCACGGAATCCCAACTCGCAGCCCACGCCGCCAGCAACACCTTGAACCGGCTGAATTCTCCCGGGGAAGTGGCCCGCTTCGCCACGGTTCTCGCTGCAATGAAGAACGTGTCCGGTCAGATGTTTCAGTTGGACAGCCGCATCGGATCCTGGTCATGAACCGCGGGTGTGCTGCCGCCGCGGATGCAATGCGGTTTGTGCCCGCGGGGCACCGCTGATAGGAAGCCGGAGCGCATCATGGAATCCCTCGACACCCACCTGACCCGCCGCATGGCCGAGACCGAGGCGGCGGGATTGCGCCGGTCGTTGCGTCGAATGGAGAATCCACTCGGCACGCGAATCGAGTTCGACGGGGTTCCGCTCATCAATTTCGCATCGAACGATTACCTCGGACTGGCGCGGCACCCGGTGCTCATCGAGGCCGCAAGCCGGGCCGCCCGTGACTGGGGTGCCGGCAGCACCGCTTCCCGACTGGTGTGTGGTTCGCTGGGGATTTTCCACGAATTGGAGGAAACGCTGGCCGCTTGGAAGCAGGCCGAGGCCGCGCTGGTCTTCTCCACCGGATACGCCACCGCGTTGGGTGCGGTTCCAGCACTGGTGGGAGCCGGCGACGTGGTGATCCTCGACAAGCGGGTCCATGCCTGTTGTGTGGACGCTGCCCGGTTGTCGGGTGCCCGGCTGCGGGTGTTTCGTCACAACGATCTCGACGATCTCGAACGCATCCTGATCTGGGCGAGACGGCCGGCGGGCGATGCTGCACCACCGGCCCACATCCTGATCATCACCGAATCGGTGTTCAGCATGGACGGAGATCACGCCCCACTGCGCGAATTGGTGGAACTCAAGGAACGATACGGAGCCTGGTTGATGGTGGACGAAGCGCACGCGGCAGGCCTCCTGGGTACCCGCCGGACCGGTCTGGTCGAGGCATTGAATCTCTCGGATCACGTCGACGTTCAGATGGGAACTCTTGGAAAGGCGCTCGGTGCCTCCGGCGGCTACATCATCGGGAGCAACCGACTCCGGGATCACCTCCTCAACTTCGCCCGCAGCTTTGTCTTTTCCACCGCGCCGGTTCCTGCAGCCGCGGCAGCCGCTCTTGCCGGCGTTCGATTGGTGGCGGGACCCGAGGGAGCGGAACGGGTTCAACGGCTGGGGTCCCGGGAGGATCTTTTCCAGTCGGAACTACGCTCGTCGGGATTCGATCTGCCGGCGCATCCGGGCGCCTTGTTCCCTCTCGTCGCGGGTGCGGAGGATGAAGCGACGGGCTGGTCGGCACGTCTTCGCGTCCGCGGCTTCCTGGTTCCGGCCATCCGGTTTCCCACGGTCGCACGCGGAGCCGCCCGGCTGCGCGTGACGCTCACCGCGGACCATCCGGAAGCCGACATCCGCGACTTCACTCGGGCGGTTGTGGAGACTCGTCCCCAGAAGGTTTCGCCACAATGAAACCGCCGCTGCATCCCATCGCCGGCCTGGATCGACGCCATGTCTGGCATCCGTTCACACAGATGGGGGATTGGAGCCGAACGGAGCCGGTGATTTTGGTCCGCGGTCGCGGTGCGGTCCTGGAGGACATTCGAGGCCGCTCGTATCTCGATGCGAATTCATCCATCTGGACCAACCTGCACGGACACGCGCATCCCGCCCTCAACCGGGCCATTCGTGCGCAGTTGGATCGCGTCGCCCACACCTCGCTTCTCGGATTCGCCAATGAGCCGGCCAGCCGACTGGCGGCCGAGTTGGTGAAGGTGGCGAAGCCCGCAAAGGGTCCCGCAGAACTGCAGCGGGTCTTCTTTTCCGACGACGGTTCGACGGCAATGGAGGTCGCGCTGAAGCTCGCCCACGGGCACGCCCGCCGCGCCCGGGGCTTGAAGACCGCCCGTTTTTTGTCGCTGGAGGGCGCCTATCATGGCGACACCGTCGGCGCGGTTTCGCTGGGACATGTGGATTTGTTCCACAAGGCCTACTCAGGATTATTGTTCCACACCGAAAAGGTGATGGCACCGTATTGTTATCGTTGTCCGTACAATCGGGCGCTACCGGAACGGGCCGATGCCCGGACCTATCGAAAGTGCGGATGGGAGTGTGTTTCCAAGGTCGAGCAACAGTTTGAGAAGGCCGCGAAATCAAAACGACCGATCACCGCATTCGTGGTTGAACCGTTGATCCAGGGCGCGGCGGGAATGATTCCGCAGCCGCCGGGATGGCTGGGAAAAACGGCGGAGATCGCCCGACACCACGGGGCCTTGCTGATCGCTGACGAGGTGATGACCGGTTTCGGGCGGGCGGGAGCCGGGCCGGCGCGACGCGGCGTCCGAAAGATGCCCCTGCTGGCCTGTCATCAGGAATCGGTGCAACCCGATCTCGTCACCCTCGCCAAGGGACTCACCGGCGGCTACCTCCCGATGGCCGCCACGCTGGTCACCGACGCCATTTATTCCCTGTTCCTGGGCCGCTACGACGAGTTCAAAACCTTCTTTCACGGCCACAGCTACACCGGCAACGCGCTGGGGGCGGCGGCCGGACTGGCCAGTCTGCGCCTCCTGCATTCGAAGGAATCCCAGCACCGCCGACTCGGCCTCGAAGCTGAGTTCGATGCGCTGCTGCGGGAACTTTGGGACCTTCCGGCGGTCGGCGATATTCGGCGTGTCGGTTTGATGGCCGGGATCGAACTGGTTCGGAACTGGCGCACCCGCGAAGCCTTCCCACTCGCCAGGCAGGCCGGAATCAGGGTTTGTGAAGCGATGAAACGCCGCGGTGTCCTGACCCGCCCGATCGGCAACGTGATCGTGCTGATGCCGCCCTATTGCACCACACGCCGTCAGATGGAAAAGATGGTCGGTGCATTGCGTGATTCGATTGATGAGGTGCTGCCGGACTTTTGATTCGAGGCAATCGGATGACACTGATTTCACGAATTGGCACGGACGGGTTGAAGAGTTGAAGAGTTGAAGAGTTGAACAGGAGCAGCCGTTCCGCTGGGGTGGGCGCCCGACGAACCGGGTGCGTGGTACGCCACCCGACGGGGTCAAATCCGTCCATCCGCTCTGCTCCCCGGGAGGTTGGCCCCCCCGGGGACTGCAGGACTGCGGACTACCTAATTCACGAATGGTACGGATCGCTGAAAATCCGACACGGGTGACGCGCCCTCGGATTCCCGCGGTTTCACAATGCGCAACCACGCACCCGGCAGTTGCCAACGATTCCAATCGACCGCCGCGCCTCTCGATTTTTCCGCTTCGAATCGGCCCGACCGGTTCGACTCACGGATTGCTCGCCAGGAACTCCACCAGGTTGCGGATCTCCTGCTTGGTGAGGACGCCTGAGAATCCCTCCGGCATTCCGCTCAGGCCTTTTTCACGGCTGGTGATGTCGGCTTTCTTGAGCTTGAGCATTCCGTCCTCGGGTGAGTTGACCTCCAGTTCCGTGGCAGTCTCCGATTTGATGACACCGGCGTAGGTGGTGCCGTTCTTCATGTTGACGAGCACGCTCTCGAAGCCCTGGGCGATTTCCGCGTTGGGATAAAGAATGGAGCGCAGCACGTATTCGCGACCGCGTTTCGCAACGATGCCGGTCAGCTCCGGACCCACCTCACCGCCCTCGCCCTTGATCTTGTGGCAGCGAACGCAACTGACCTCGGCTTTTTCGAGGAAGACCTTGCGACCTTCATCGGCATTGCCGCCGACCAGACACACCTTCCACGGATTGATGTCATTCTCGGCCAGCTTGGGAAGGCCCTCCTCCCATTTCGTCACCATTGATTTCAAAGCGGGACGCCGGGCGGCCGCATCGAGCACGTCGAGCTGGAGTTCGGGTGCGACTTTTCCGGCCTGAAGATCGACCATCCAATGCGAGAGAAGACCGTCGGCGGCCTTGCCTTCGATGCCGGCAACCGTGGTGAGCGCGTTCTGGCGTTCCGAAATGGAGCCTTTGGCGAGAACGGAAATGAACCGGGCCAACGGATTGGGGGCGGTCGCGGGGGCGGCGGTGGTGGAAGCGTTTGCGGCGGCCGGCAGGGGCACGATCGGCGTCGGGTTGGAAGAAACCTGCGCGCTGAGACTGAGGGCGGTCTTGCGGACCGTTTCGTCCGGATCATCGGCGGCCTTCGACAACACCTCGGCGAGTTGGGGCGCGTGCAGTGCGGCGAGGGCCTTCAATGCCTCCGATCGCGCGTCACCGCTGACCTGTTGGTTCACCGCCAGTTCGGCGAGGAGCGGAGCGGTCTCGATCAGGCCCAAGGAACCAGCAGCCCGGGCGGCACGAGCGCGGATCTTGTTCGGCGCGGATCGGACCATCGACGCCAGCACCGGCTTCAAAGCATCACCCGGAATCTTGGCATCACGGGTAAAGGCGGTCGGGCGCCACAGGCCGGTGATGCGATCGCGTCCGCCATTGGCCGGCCAATCGCCGAGTGCCGCGAGTGCGTCGATTCGCGCCCATTCCGGTCGGTCCGCGGCCGCATATTGGGCAAGGGCGGCGGCGGACTGCCGGGTGCCGGTGCGGTAGTTGGCGTTGATGATCCGGCGCACCAGATCCGCGCCGGAGTTCGGTAGGTCATTCCACGGGCCCTTGTCGATCAACAGGGCGAGATCGGGCACCGCACCGGAAATGGGCTCGTCGTTGATGGCCCTGGCGGCTTCCACAACAATTCGCGCCGATGAATCCTGCAGGAACAGCGCTATTTCAGAGCGTTGCAACCGTCGCAGGGCGATGACCGCCGCGAGGCGCAGGGATTCCGACGGATTCGACGCCAGGGCGATGATCTGGTCAGGCGACGCACAACGCACCAGGGCCACGACGCCGGCATGACGCAGCGTGGGATCCGCGTCGGCGTTCGATTTCAACATCGCCAGGACGGCGGGAACGGCCTCGGAGCGACCCAGTTTGGACAGGGCGATGACCGCCAGGGATTGGACCCGGGCGTTAGAATCGGAGGCTGCTCGTACCAAGGCTTCGTAAGCACGCGGATAGACGGCGTCTCCAAGAACACGGGCGGCATTGGCCCGAACCTCCATCTCGGCGTCTGACATCAAGGCGACGAGGGCATCGAGACTTTCCGTGGGCGCGGCCACGCCGACCTTGCGGACCTTCGCTTCGATCTGCCCGATCGCCCAGATGGCGTGGACCCGCGCGTGGAGATCGCCGGGGTTCCGGGCCAGCTTCACAAGTGCGGTGAGAGAAGGTTCACCCCGTGCAGCGAGGGCAAATTGAGCGCCCTGACGGACCCGTTGATTCGGATGGGCCAGCAGTCCAAGAAGTTCCTTCGGCGACCGCTGATCAAACCCGGCCGCGAGGAGTTTCTTGGTTTCCGCCACGATGGGTGCGCGAATTCCCTGCTCGTGCGTCATCTTGTAAATCCGGCCCTTGCCGTTCTGGTTCCAGCCTTCCACCCAATCGAGAACGTAATAGGCACCGTCCGGCCCCCAGTCGCCATCGGTGGCGAGGATGGACCAGATCATCTTGTCGGCCTCGACCAGTTCAAAATTGGCCCCGTGGGGTTTCAGCTTGAAGCGATGGATTCCCGAACCGCTGCTGCTGCCGCGAAAATCCACCAAGGTGAACATGCCGCGCCATTCCGGGGTCGCACCAGTACCGGGATAGTAGCTCACGCCGCTCGGACCGGCGGCGATGTTCTTGATCGGCGGGACGATGTAGGCGGGCTGATCCGGGTTCTGCGGATACCACATTTTCTCGGCGTTCCACGGACCCCGTGGCGTGTAGGAATTCCGGTTCTCCAGGAATTGATACCCGATGCGCCATCCGTTGTCGGCGCCTTCCACCAGGTAGGTCCAGCGCGCCTGATCTCCACCGTCGGAATTGTTGTCTCCAGTGAACAGGTTGCCGAAATCATCAAAGACCAGCTCCTGCGGATTGCGGAGGCCGTAGGTGAACTGTTCAAGTTCGGATCCGTCGGCGTTACAACGAAACACCGAGCCGCCATCCGGGAATCCGACATAGCGGCCATTGACCAGGATGTTGCCCGCACGATCACCGATGCTGTAGTAGAGCTTGCCGTCCGGACCCCAGGCAAATCCGTGCAGGTCATGGCCGAGGAATCCGCCGCGAACGCCATAGCCGTAGCTGAGGCTCTTGCGCTGATCCGCGATACCGTCGCCGTCGGTGTCCCGCAACAGCCAGACGTTCGGAATGTTGGCGAGATAGACATCATTGCCCCGGGCGATGACGCCGGCGGCGATGCCGTCGAGGATGTTGGTGAAGCCCTCGGCAAACACCGTTGAGTGATCGGCGCGCCCCAGACCGTGAGTGTCGGTGAGCAAACGAACCCGCTCCGTGTGGGCGGTGTAGGACCGCAGGTCGTTGTTGAAATGGCGTTTCAGGAGGGCGACGCGGTCCTCGACGGTCTTGGAGGCGAGTTCCTCATCGAGCCAGTCCGGATGCCCACGGATGTCATCGACGCCCTGGCTATGGCGGAAGGTTTCGCAGACGTAGACCTTGCCGGTGTCGTCCATGTAGAAGGCAACCGGCTGGGCCAGATCCGGTTCGGCCGCCCAGACCTCGCACTTGAATCCTGGTGGCAACTGGAACCGTTTGATGGCCTTCTCGGCTTCATCGGAAGCTCCGGCGATCTTGGCCGGGTAGCCGGTCGACGACAATTGATGTTGGGCGGAGGCCGGGACGAGCAGGGCCGACGCGACGGCGGCGGCGGCAAGACGACGGATCTGAACAAGGGCGTTCGAACGCATAGGAATCAGCAGACGTTATTTGCGACCCGGCCACTGACGCAAGCCGCCCCTTGAGATTCAACGGATCCCTTCCCTTCGGGTCGTTCGATGGTTCAATTTGAAATCAATCCATCCGGATATGTTGATTTCTATCTTGAAAACCTACCGAGACCTCATCAGAGTATGCGAGTGATTTCGTTGATCCACGATCTTCATGTGGCCGCCCGGGCGAAGGGGAAACCCGCCATTTCCATCGAATTCTTTCCGCCCAAGACCGACGAGGGCGACCGCAACCTGTTCGAGAAGACGCTGCCCGCCCTGATGGCCATTCGGCCGGCCTATTGTTCGGTGACCTACGGTGCCGGCGGGACGACCCGGGACAAGACCTTGAGCATCGTCGAGCGGATCCAGAACGAGTTCGATCTGACCACGATGATGCATCTCACCTGCGTGAACGCCACGCGGGCGGAGCTGGATTCGGTGATTGCTGACGCCCGGAAACGCGGAGTTCGCAACATTCTCGCCCTGCGCGGCGATCCTCCGGTTGGCGCCAGCGAGTGGACCGCCACCGAGGGTGGATTCCGGTACTCGGCGGAGTTGGTGGCTCACCTGCGCGCGCTGGGCGGTTTCAACATTGGTACGGCGGGGTTCCCCGAAGGTCACATCGCGCAAAAGGGCGGACGCGAAGTCGACTGGGGCCATCTCGCGGACAAAATCCGGGCGGGTGCTGACTTCGTGGTGACCCAGCTCTTTTTCGACACCGCGGATTTTCTCCGCATGCGTGATTTTCTCGTCGGCAAACTCGGGGTCGACGTGCCGCTGATCCCCGGACTGCTGCCCGTCCTTGCCCGCGGACAGACCAAGAAATTCACCGCCCTCTGCGGTGCCGCACTGCCGGCACCGTTCGTCGCTCGACTGGATGAACTCGGCGACGACGATGCCGCGGTGACCCAGTTCGGAATCGAGTACTGTGCCCGCCAGTGCGAGGAACTGATCCGCGAGGGTGTCCCGGGAATCCATTTCTACACGCTGAACCGGGCGCATTCCACCGTGGCGGTGGTCCGTCATCTCGGGCTGGCGTAGGTCGGGCTTCCGCTCGGAGCCACGGCGTCCGGCGAGGGATCACCGGGATCACCCCAATTTTTTCACCATCCGCAACTGATTGCCCGCCGCGGTCCGGCGATAGAGAAGCTGGTCGGTCAACTTGCGCATCATGTGGACCCCGAGTCCCCCCACTGGCCGGCTGTCAGGATCCGCCGCGACATCTGCCGGGGGAGCCGCCAGCGGATCGAAGGTGTCGCCATCGTCGGTCACTGTCACATGCACCGCCCCGTCGCGGACCTGCAACTCGAGGAACGCCGTCCGCGCCGTCGAATGGTCGACGACATTCTGAAGGTGCTCGTTCAACGCGTGGTCGAGGGCGAACATCACCCGGGGATCCAACGCATGATCCCGACCAAACTCAGCCAGGCGTTCGGCTGAGGCCGGCGGCAACTGCGCGTCGTTGGGAAGAGTGAATTCCACCGTCGGTCACCTCGTTCAGATCTTTTCGACCAGGGTGTCCCGGAATCCGGTGAGTTCGAGGATTTGATCGATCTCCGGGGAGGTCCGCGACACCAGCAGTTCCCGTCCTTCGGCTTTCATCTTGCGATGATACTGCAGCAGGACGCGGATGCCGGCCGAACACAGGAAATTGGCCTCGGCCAGATTGATGTAGATGCGGCGGACCGGGGTCCGAATGGCCGCGAGCACCTCGACCTCCAACTGATTGGCCACCGGACCGTCCACGCGGCCCTTCACGAAAAACTCAGATTCATCTCCGCGGGTGATTTGGGAAAGGCTCATGTTGGGATACAGAAGTGTTGCCGCAACCCATTAGCCGGAAGGCCCGGAAAAACAAGAATCTTCGAGGCCGATCGCCCGATCAGAGCGGCGAAAACACTCAAAACTCTGGAACCAGGAATCCCGGGTGGCGGCTTCTTCCCCGGCATTCGGGGCGAAAACGTTGCGGGAACTTCCGGCCTGTGGAAGCGTTGCCGCCATTCGATGGCTTCCTTGCCGCCACTTCGCGCCATTCTCCGTCAGTGGATCCAGAATCATCGCCGGAATCCCGTGGTGCGGACCGTCGCCTCCCTCGCCCGCGAATTCCACGAGGCCCACGAACGCCCCAGCTACGGCGCTTCCGGCGGGGAACTGCGCCTTCTGCGCTGCCTCGCCGGCGCCGGCGGCCCGTGGGAGGTGATCTTCGACGTCGGTGCCAATCACGGCCATTGGACCCGCGACGCCCTTCCGGTCTTTCCCACCGCGGAATTCCATCTGTTTGAAATCGCGCCACCCACGGCCCAACACGCCATCGACCTGCACCGCGGTGTCGCCCGGGTTCACATCAACACCTTTGGGCTGTCCGACACCGCCGGCCAGCGCACCCTCAATTACTACGGTGCCACCTTCGACGAACTCAGCACCCTCCGGCAGCCGATCATCGGGACCGCCGGTGATTTTGAGCCCCTGTCGGTCGAGGTTCGCACCGGGGATGACTACGTTCGCGAACACGGAATCGATCGCATCGATTTTCTCAAGATCGACGCCGAGGGCAGCGATTTCGAAGTGTTGAACGGGTTTGAAGCGACCCTCCGACGCGGCGCGGTCCGCGCTCTCCAATTCGAATACACCGGCTTCGGCACCAGCCTCCGGGCGCACCACCAATTCCTGGCGGAGCGCGGCTACAAGGTCGGCAAGCTCTTCTCGCGCTATGTCGAGTTCTTCGACTACAGCCTGCGCTGGGAAGATCTCCCCGGACCGAACTACATTGCCATTCACGAGCGGGAAACAACGCTGATCCAGGCGGTGAGTGCGGGGTTCCGGCGATAACCTAGTTGTGGCGGTGCGACCGCGTGGAAGGACGCGCTCCACGGTAGGGTGAGGCTCCCGCCGAAACCGGGAGCGTGGTACGACGTGGAAGGCCATAGGGGGCGTTGAATCCGTCCGTTCACCCGGCTCATCAGGAGATTCGTCCTACCGGGCCGGAGTTCCGCGTTCACGCGGTTCAGGGGGCACGTCCCATCGACTCATTACCAGAATCGTTCCACCAAAAACAGGATACCGATTTCACGGATTCGCACGGATTTCAGAAGAACCAAATGGATCCAATTCCTTCCGTTCATCCTGGATCAATCCATGTAAATTCGTGAAATCAGTGCCCTCTTCTGAAGTGTTCCGTCTCACGGTTTGGCCTTCGTCTGGGTCTTCGGCGGCGGAAGCGGGCCGGTCGTGGTGCGGCCGTTCATGAAGGTCTTGAAGCCGATCGGGAGCAGGTCGACCCATTGATGGACGTTGTGCAGCGTTTCCCCGCGGAGACCCGCGACGAAGACCTTCGACGATCCGGGTGGACGGAGATCCTTAAAGGCCACGGTTCCCAGAGTCACGACCAGCGTATCGATTCCGGTGAACCGCGTGGAGGCCACGCGCTCGCGTTGCGCCGGTGAATCGAGTCCGGCCACCGCCGCCTGAAGCTCGGTGATGTTGGTGCGACCCCGCGCGTCGACCACGACGTTCACCTCGGCCAGATCGAATCGCACTTCCAACAAATGCAGGGCGTTGGTCGCGGCGGCGGCGCGGTCGTAGGCCACATACAATTCAGGCAGGTGGAGAAACCGGCCGCCGCCATACGCCGGGGGATTCTCGATCACCAGATTCTGGATCCGAAACGAGGCATCCCGGATCCCAACATCCACCCGTTCAATTGATGTTTCCCAGCCGGTGCGATGCCGAATGACAGCCACCAGCGCCGTCTTCACCCACCAATCCAGAGAAAGCGCGACGCCCACCAGCACCAACAGGAGCAGGGCCAGCGCCACCGCGGAATACCGGAGGAATCGACGCATGACCTTCCGGGCGGGGTTGGAGCCCGGCTTCAGAGGACGATGTCCTCGGGACGGACTTCCAGGCATTCGTCCTGATCCTCCCAGATGACGGCGGGATAGTGTTCGAGCAGGAGCGGAACGCAGTCGTGCGCGGCGTCGGCAAGCAGGCGTTCCACCTGCTGCGCGGCATCCTCAAACGCCGCGTCGTAGTCACGCGTCTTTTTCCGGCGCTTGTCATCCCAGTGCGCCACCTCGTGAACCGGCCGGTACTGGTCCGCCCAACGGCTGAGCCGGTCGCGAACATCGGTGGGTAATTCTTCGAACGGCACCGAGGTTTCGCCGCAGTGCTGACAGATGAGCCCACTCTCCGTCACGTCGCGGGTGAACAGCGGCAGGAGCGGCGCGCGACAACAGGCCGCGGCGGTGTAGCCGGCGGGAATGTTGACCAGGCGCTTCAGCCACACCTGTCGCTCGTGGGCGAGTTGGGCCGCGAGCCGGTAGGCACCGACGAGCGGATGCGACAATCGCCAGGCGCGCCCGTGAAGCTGGCCCAGCGTCTGGGCGCACCAGCGGGCCAGGGTTAGATCATCCACATCGCGAAATGCGACTCCGTACTCCTTCCACAGGCGGTCCAGCGGCGATTCTTCCTTCGGCTCAGACATTGGGAAAACGATACCCATCCCGCCGGCAAACCCAAGCCACAACGAGCACGGCGGAAACGGCGGTGAACTGCATTTCCTGAATTTGAGCCTTCCGCCGGCGTCCGCCGCCCGGCACCGTTTCGCGGTCCATCCACTCATGAATCCCCCGCGAGAATCCGGCTTCGCCTGGTGGCGGCTGCTCAACCGCTACCAATGGTTCGTCCTGGTCGTCGCCTCGTTGGGCTGGCTGCTCGATTGCATGGACCAGCAACTCTTCAACCTGGCGCGGCAGCCAGCCATGAAGGAATTGCTGACGGTCACCTTGAAACGGCCGCCAACCCCGGCGGAGATTGGCGAATATGGCCCCTATGCCACGGCGATCTTCCTTCTCGGTTGGGCTTCCGGCGGTCTGATTTTCGGCGTTCTGGGCGATCGCTGGGGACGGGCCAAGACCATGCTCGTCACCATTCTCATGTATTCGGGCTGCACCGGCCTGAGCGCCTTCGCCCGCGAATTCTGGGATTTCGCCCTGTACCGCTTCCTGACCGGCCTCGGCGTCGGCGGCGAATTCGCCGTCGGCGTGGCGCTGGTGGCGGAGGTCATGCCCGGGGCGGCCCGCACCTATGCGTTGAGCCTTCTGCAGGCGTTGTCGACGGTCGGCAACATCGCCGCTGCCTTCACCAGCATCACCCTCGGTCAATTGGAGCAATCTGGTGTGGGCGGAAAACTCGCGGGTTGGGCGGCCTGGCGCTGGATGTTCGTGGTTGGAGCCGTGCCGGCGATCCTGGTGGTGTTCGTACGGCGCGGTTTGAAGGAACCCGAGCGCTGGCAGGCGGCCCGGCGCGATCCGGAATTGCGCAAGCGAATGGGCGACTACGGCGAACTGTTCGGGAATCCGCGGTGGCGGACTCCGGCGACGGTCGCGGCCGTCCTGCTGCTCACCGGCATTCTCATCGCCTTTCTTGGACCCGCCGACTGGCCCAAGCGCCCCATCGTCTTTGGGTTCTCGGTGGCAGCACTCGCGGCAGGATTGCGGGTGGTCTTCGGCGGCGGCGGCGACACCACCTATCGCCGCAACGCCGTGGTGGGTCTGCTCCTCGCGCTCTCCGGCGTGATCGGCGTGTGGGGCATCGGGTTCTTCAGTTTCGATCTCATCCGACCGGTGGTCACCGGCAAGCTCAAGGAATTCGTAATCCACCCGATGGTGGTCGAGCCCGGGTTCCAACACACCGTCGCCGCCTGGCTGGGATTCACCGACATGAAGCCGGAATTGGTCGCCGGAAAAGTCACGGTCTGGGTGGGCATCACCTCGATGATGCAGAATCTCGGGTCGTTCTTTGGGATCTACACCTTCGGCCTGGTCGCCGAGCGGATCGGACGGCGTCCTGCATTCGCCGGCGCATTGATCGCGGCCGCGTGCAGCACGGCGGCGGTGTTCGGTCTGCTGCGCGAATTCTCCCAAATCTTCTACCTGATTCCGCTGATGGGCTTTTGCCAACTGGCGTTGTTCGGCGGGTACGCGATCTACTTTCCGGAGTTGTTCCCCACCCGTTTGCGCAGCACGGGAACCAGCTTTTGCTATAACGTGGGCCGGTTCGTGGCGGCTTCAGGACCTGCGACACTCGGACTTCTTACCGCGGTCGTTTACCGGGAAAAGGCGGAACCGTTCCGCTACGCCGCGATCACCATGTGTTCCGTCTTTGGCATCGGCTTGTTGGCCCTGCCCTTCGCGCCCGAGACGCGCGGCCAGCCGCTGCCCGAGGAAGATCGCGGGCTCAGTCATTGAGTGGGGACGATTCGGTGGCCGCAAAGGTCGACACTGATTTCACGGATTCACACGAATTCCGGGAGTCCGATCAAATTCGGTTTGTTCTGTCCATCCTGTCTCGAGCGGGCGGGAGGAAAAGCGATGGAGTTGAAGGGTTGAAGAGGGAGGCCGGTCAGTGGCGGGCCAAGTCCAGGCAGACGAGGCGGTCCTCGCAGCGCAGATACAGGCGTCGCTCGGACAATACGGGTCCGGCCCAGCAGGGATGATGGAGTGACGGCACCTGCCAGCGGTCGATCTCTTCGCAATGATCCGCATTCGGCCGAAACAAACCCAGCAATCCCCCCTCGCCGATCGCGATCAGTTTGCCGTCAGCGAGAATGAAGGAACCTCGCCCAAAGACCGGCGGTTGCTCCGCGGAATGGGGCGTCCACCGTTCGTCACGTTCCCATTTGACCTTGCCGGTCGAGAACTCAATGCACCGTAGCATCGCGTCGGGCTCGTTCCGTCCGCTAAAGCCGTACAAATGCCCGTCCACCAGAATGGGCGTGCTCCAATGCATTTCCAAACCGAGCCCCTGCCAGCGTTCGGCGAATCCGGGAGTTCCTGAACCGGGATGCAGCAGGACCGAGCCGGATCGGTAATAGGCGGCCGAAAAGAAGACGTCGTCGCCTGACACCACCGGGTTGGCGGCATTGACCGATTCATCGACACGGGCCCGGAACCAGCGGGAGAAACGCACTGCGCCGTTGGTCGGATTCAATCCAACGAGGCCCTGTCGCATGAGGCAAAACACCCAGCGTTGTCCGCCGAGGGTGGCGGCGACCGGGGAACTGTAGCTCGCCTGTTTTTCCCAACGACGCCAGTCGACCTTGAGATCACCGGCCCGGCCCCACATGGGTTGCCCCTGCCAGTTCGTTTCGCCGACCGATTGCCACAGCGTCTTTCCGGTCCCGGGATCGAAGGCCACCACGCCGGAATTCGGCTGGCCGCCCACCATTACGAGGAGCCGTCCACCCTCCAGCAGCGGTGTCGTGCCGACTCCGAAAAACGCCTCGGGAATCTCGAACTCCTTGGCGGTATCGCGCTGCCAGACCTCGGCACCGGTCTGCAGATCAAGACAAGTCAGCTTGCCATCAGCCCCGAAGGTATAAACCCGATTGGTGGAGAGGACCGGCGCCGCCCGCGGTCCATTGTTGTAGCCATAGGGATCGCGATACGTCGTTGGATAGGCGTGACGCCAGACCGGTTTCCCGGTGACGGCATCCAGCACCTGGATCACCTCGGAATCGCCGAGCCGATGAAAGAGAACGAGTTTGCCCGCCTGGACCGCTGGCGCGGCGTAACCGGTGCCCACCGGCAAATCCAGAAGCACCGGCGGACCACCGGCCGGCAACCGATCGATCAGGCCGGTTTCGGGCGAGGTTCCGTCACCGTTCGGGCCCAGGAATCGAGCCCAATCGGCGGCCCATGCGCCGGCGGAAAAGAGGAGAAAAAGGCATCCGGTGCGAAACAGCATTCCACTGTTTGCCGCACCGGGCGGCGGGGACGCAAGCTTTGCGCGGCGATCAGGCCGCCGGTCAGGCGGCAAGAGCGTCGTCCGACCAATCCAGCCGCTTCAGGCACTCCCGCGCTTTTCGGCGTTCGTAACGATGTTTGAGGGGTTTGTTTGGCCGGTCCGCCGCGGCACGAAACGGATGTTTGGGATCACGGAGAAGCTCCGTGAAGGCAGCGTTGTTTTTGGTCATGGGAAATGACTCAGTGGACTAACACCCGGTTTGCCCGCCAGCCTCCGCTCACCACCCGTGAACGACGCCATCGGCCGAACTTCCGGGAAACACATCCTGACAACGGACACCAATTTTGACCGCCGTCTTCCAATGTCAACCGCACGTTCACAAAAACGTTGCACAAAAATCGGGGCCAACGGCAAGCCCCCCACGGCCTATCGGCATTGGGGTTCGACAATTGAAGCGTTTTCCGGCACAAGGACCGCCGCTGTGACGATCCTGTATCTCAATGGCCCGAACCTGAACCTGCTGGGCACCCGCCAGCCGGAAATCTACGGCCGGACCACGCTGGCCGACATCGAAGTGGCCGTCCGGACCAAGGCGGGTCTGATGGGAGTCGCGATCGATTTCCGGCAGAGCAACCACGAAGGCGAGTTGGTCGAGTGGATCCAGCAGGCCCGGGGCGTGTTCACCGCGATCGTTCTGAACGCGGCGGCCTACACCCACACCAGCATCGCGCTGCGTGACGCGATTTCCGCCTGCGAAGTCCCGACGGTGGAAGTCCACCTTTCCAACATCCATGCCCGCGAGACGTTTCGCCATCACTCGATGATCGCCGCCGTTTGCCGCGGACAAATCGCCGGGTTCGGTGCCACTTCCTATCTGCTGGCACTCGATGCCGCCATTAGCGTTAAAGGCGTCTCGTAAACCACGATTTAGTCGCAGTTTGACGCCATTTCAACAGATGACAAGCGGCTTGACCGGAGTGGCAGTTACTCCCTACTGTCCGCCGCATCTTGAACCGGGAATCGGAACACATCCCCTCGTGTGAGTCCGCTTCCCACTGCTCGATTTTGAGCGAAAACCGACCTAACCGGCCTCCGCACCTGCATCGCGGCGGTCAACCCTGGGATCCGACGTGGACCTGAAAGAAATCAAGGCAATCATTGATCTGATGAAGAAGAACTCCCTCTCGGAGTTCGAGTTGGAAGAGAAAGACTTCAAAATCAAATTGAAGCGACCGATTTCCGGTGTCGCATCCACAGCGCAACCTTCAGGACAGCAGGAAGATACAGACAATAACGGCTACGCCGGAGCTCCTCGTTCGGCGGCCCCGGTCACTTCCGGTGCCCCAGCCGCTCCTTCGACCGCGACCGACGCCGAGATCAAATCGCCGATGATCGGCACGTTCTACTGCACCCCGTCTCCCGATGCCGCGCCGTATGTCGAAGTCGGCAGCGAGGTCGGTCCGGACACCGTGGTCTGCATCATCGAAGCCATGAAGGTGATGAACGAGATCAAGGCGGAGGCGCGTGGCGTCATCACCCAAATTCTGGGTGAGAACGCCAAGCCGGTCGAGTTCGGCCAGCCGTTGTTCAAGATCCGGCCGTTGTAATCCGAGTCGGCCGGATTCCACGGCCGTCCCACTTCAATGAGCCCTCCGTTCATCGCGATGCCTCCCGCCCGCAGCCAAGACATCCACCCGGAAGCCGCCGGCGTGCAGGAGGCTTCCATTCCGGCTCCTTTCGCTTTTCCGCATGTTTGAAAAAATTCTGGTCGCCAACCGTGGCGAAATCGCGATGCGGGTCATCCGGGCCTGCCGCGAACTCAACATCAAGACGGTCGCCGTGTATTCGAAGGCCGACGCGAATTCCATGCACGTCCAGATTGCCGACGAGGCGATCTGCATCGGCGAAGGGGCCAGCGCCGACAGCTATCTCCGCATCGACCGCATCATCTCGGCGGCCGAGATCGCCGATGTCGATGCCATCCACCCCGGGTACGGCTTCCTCAGCGAGAACGCCCACTTCGCCGACGTCTGCGAGAGCTGCAACATCCGTTTCATCGGACCGCGTTCGGCGGCCATGAACGCCCTCCATGACAAGGCCAGCAGCCGAAACCTGGCGAAAAAAGCCAGCGTACCAACCCCTCCCGGATCCGATGGCCTGGTCGAGACGGAAGGCGACGCCCTCGCCGTGGCGAAGCGCATCGGCTATCCGGTCATGATCAAGGCGGTCGCCGGCGGCGGAGGTCGTGGCATGCGGGCCGCCCACAACGATGTTTCGCTGGTGAAGGGCTATCACACCGCCCGGACCGAGGCCGAAAAGGCCTTCGGCAACAGTGGGGTCTACATCGAGAAATTCATCGAGAATCCCCACCACATTGAATTCCAGATCCTGGGGGACACCCGCGGCAACATCATCCATCTCGGCGAACGCGACTGCTCCATCCAGCGCCGGAACCAAAAGCTGATCGAAGAAACGCCCTCTCCGATGTTCGAACGGAAGGAATACAAGGATCTGCGCAAAAAGATGGGCAAGGCCGCGCTCCGCATCGCAGAAGAGGCCGGTTACACCAACGCCGGCACGGTCGAGTTCATCGTCGACGACTCCGGCGCGTTCTACTTTCTCGAGGTCAACAAGCGCATCCAGGTGGAACATCCCATCACCGAGGAAGTGACCGGCATCGACCTCGTCAAACAGCAGATCCTGATCGCCGCCGGCGAGAAGCTGTCCATTTCCCAAGGCGACGTGGTCTTCAAGGGGCACGCCATCGAGGCCCGCATCAACGCCGAGAATCCGCTCGACGATTTCCGGCCCAGCCCCGGCCGGATCGAGATGTACTATGCCCCGGGTGGACGCGGCGTGCGGGTGGATTCCCATGCCTACGCCGGCTACACCATTCCGCCCTACTACGACTCCATGATCGGCAAGTTGATTACCTATGGGAAGGATCGCGCCGATGCCATGGACAAGATGAGCCGGGCGCTCGGCGAATACATGATTACCGGGGTGAAGACCACCATCCCGTTCTCCCAGGCCATCCTCCAGGATCCTGATTTCCGCCGCGGCACCTACACCACGACCTTCGTTGAACGATTGCTCAGTGGTGCCCGCCGCGAATTGATTCAGGAAAACGCCTGAGAGGCGGAGCGATTCAGAAAAGACACTTAGGACACTGATTTCACGGATTCACACGAATTCCTGAAGAGCTGATTAAATTTGGTACGTCCTGTGGCGAATCTCTCGGTGGATCGAGGGATGTGGCTCCCGGCCCGCGTGGACGCGGGACTCCGGGGCCGGCAGATCGGGTTTTGCCGCTCGACGCCCGGCCGAAGGCGCCTAGTTTCCCGGGCGTGAATTGGGGAGGTTTCCGCCGGTTTCTTTTGCGAGCGTGTCTGGGCTTGGCCCTGCTGCGGTCCTTCGCCGTCCGCAGTGAGACGCGCTGCGTGGTGGCCACCTACAATCTGGAGAACTACCACATCCGCGATTGGGGCAATCGGTCGGAAAAACCCGCCGCCTCACGTGACGCCGTCGTCCGCGTGCTGGCCGCCATTCATCCCGATGTCGTCGCGCTCCAGGAAATCGGTGAACCAGCCGCCCTCGAACAATTGCAGTCGGCCCTCGCCGCTGCGGGCGTTTCCCTGCCCCATCGCGAACACGTCACCGGCTGGGATACCAACATCTTCGTCGCCGTCCTCAGCCGCTTTCCCATCGTCCGCCGCGCGTCACACACCAACGACGGCTACCTCCTCGCCGGCCGCCGCTTCCACACCAGTCGGGGAATCGCCGAGGTCGATATCGCGGTGACGCCGACCTCGCGGTTCACCTTGATGACCGCACATCTCAAGTCCCGCCGTCCGGTCGGCGCGGCGGATGAATCCGATCTGCGGGAACAGGAGGCGCGGATTCTGCGACACCATATCGACGAGTCCTTGCTGAACTCACCGCGGGGCACCCTGCTGGTTTGCGGTGATTTGAATGACAGTCCCGCCAGCAAATCCCTCCACCTGATCCTCGGGCGGGGACGCGGACGATTGATCGACACCCGACCCGCCGAGCAGTCTCTGGATTTCACCCCCGGCGAAACCGCGCCGCTGGCCCCACCGACCGATGCGACCGCACGACGCAGCGTCACCTGGACCCATTTCTTCGCCAAGGAGGACACCTATTCGCGGATCGACTACATCCTCCTCGCGCCGGGCATGGTGGCCTGGTGGAAACCTGAGTCCGGCTACGTCGGGAGCGGACCCGACTGGGGACTCGCTTCGGATCATCGGCCGGTGGTCTGTGAGCTGCTGATCCCGTGACCGTAGTTTTGAATCTCGGGTCGATGCTTCGCCCCATCCGACCTCGTTTCACCCGTTTCGATTCCAAAAACTCTTCCGACGCCGCTTCGACTGGGTCTCCGTTGCCAGTTCGCGGAAGTTGGCGAACACGGTCCGGCGGGCACGATATCCCACCATCCAGACGGCGGCCAAAAACACGAGGAGACTGCCCCATTCCTCGAGCGGAAGCAGACCCGGGATCGCGAAAACCCCGCGAACAATCTGGCACCCGATCCGCAGGAGATGAGCCAGGGCCGCGGGAACACCCCAGACGAGGGCCAATGTCCGGACCCCAACCGCATTGATCGAATGCCCTTGAAGCGCCTGCAGGGTCGCCACCCACCGCGTCGCCGGCAGCGCGAACAGAAAGCCGATGACAAAGGTGGGCAGGGCTCCGACCGAGGTCGACGTGATCGACGCCAGACCCGCTCCGTTGGTTCCAACAACCGCCCACAGGTCCAGCGCGATCAGCACCGCCAGCGGTCCCACAAACATCCGGTTCAGCGCCTGCCGCTGGCCCGACAGAATCGCCGTTCCGTCCAGCGGGGTGCACAACAATAGCTCGAATGAGCCTCCCTGCCGTTCCTCCACCAACCGTGTCGCCGCCTCGGTGGCAAACCAGATTCCGACCAGGATCTGGGTGACAATGATCAGGGGAGTCGCCAGTTCCTCCATTCGCCAGGGCAGGTTCACCGTGAACCATTGCCAGGCGAACAGCCCGGCGAATGCCGTCAGCAGAATCCAGGGATGAAGCGGCTTCCAAATCTCACGCTGCGACAGCCACAGAAACGGGTGACGATCGAGGAGCAGGTTTCGCAACCGCAACCGGCGTTCCGATCCTCCCAGACGCACCAACGCCGAGACCGCCCGGATCCGCTGCGTGATGCGTCGCGACGGGCCTTCCTGCCAGATCGTCCGGGTGCGCCGCGCCGCCCGCCACAGGAATCCCCACGCCAGCGCCTGTTGGACAAGGATGGCTATCGTGAACAACCCCACTGCGTTGATGAAAAGTGCTGGACCCGGCAACCCCGGGTTTGGAAAATTCCCGTTGGAAGCGATTAACGAAAGCGGCAGTCCGGGACTCGACGTTACGGCCGCGATCCCCAAAAATCCCGGACCGCTTTGCGATCGATCTGCTATCCAGATCATCGCCCCCCAAGGTAGAGCGGTGAGCCCAAACACCAGACTGGTCGCCAAACCCGCCGATTGCCGGGCTGCCGTGCACCAGGTTGAAATCCAGATGGCCACGGCGAGGGAGAGAAACAGGGCGTTCAACAAGGCGATCGCCAGCATCGCCACCTGGCCCAACGTCACACCGCCGAGCAGCAATCCAATCGCCAGCACCGGGACGATCGACATCAGCGCGTACGCTGCATTGAAGACCGCGGCACCGGCCTTCCCCAACACCACATCCCATCCAGACAGATCGGTCAGGAACAACAAACCCAGCGTCCCTTCCCGGCGCTCGCGGCTGATGGAATCCGCGGTCAGAAACACGCCGAGTGCCAGGGCGGAAATCCCCGACGCGGCCGTCAGCTCGGCAAACAATTGCATCCCGATTCCGCCGGGACCGGTCCGGGTGACATCCGACGTCACCAGCAAAAAAAGAGACCCAGCGACGGCCAGTGACGCCACGACGAGCCGCAGTCGCCACGTTGCCGGACGCCGACTCGCCACCCGCAATTCCCGACCGATGATGATGCCGATGGAGTTCATTTGGGATTCAGACACCCGGACGTGCGACGCCCGGGTCCGTCCATCTCAGGCACCCGGGACGGGGTGCTGATCCTTGGCGCGCCGCCGAAAAAAGCCGCCACGCGCCGGAACGGTTCCCTGTTGTGCCAGCGTCCGAAATCCCGACACCACTCGCGCATGCGCCCGGACGATCCAGACCGTGGAGTTGCCGGCACAGATCAACACCCAGGCGGCGAGGATTGAAAGGGGCGTCAGTGAATTCGACTGGCTTCCGATCGACGCGAGTCCCACCACCGTGAACAGCATTCCGGCAACGACCGGCGGCAGGACCAACGCCCGCCACAGGATGCCGGAACTCGTCCGGGTCCCGCTGCTCGCCATCCCGCGCCAGAGTCCCAGCCAGAACAGCGTGAAGGCATCCGCCGGCAATGAAACCATCCGGAATATCCAAAGGAGAATCCACGCCTGCTGTTCGTCACCACCCGACACATCGGAATGGATCCCCGTGGTCAGAAAAATGGCATCGACCGCCAGCAGCACCGCCATGGGTGCGCCAAATTGCCGCACCAGGGCCATCCGGCGCCCGGCGATGATCTCATCAACACTCAGCGGTGTGGTGAGGATCAACTCCAATGCGCCACTGCGACGATCTTCGACAAACTGCCGCGGCACTTCGTTGGCGATCCAGATCTTGAACACCAGGTGAAGGATCACGGACAGCGTCAGGTAGACCCCACTGTTCCACCACGATTGCCCGACCCGCCATCCGCCGTAGATGAAACCCAACGCGGCGACGGCGAGGACACACCACACCGACGCCGATCGAAGCCAGAAACGGCCGGAAAGCCAGGCGATGGGATTCGATTCAAGCCAGGCGGTCCGGAAGGAACGACGCGCGGCCGGAGTTCGAAACCGGAGCCGGTCCAACCGGCCGGCGAATCCGCCCGCACCGGTTCGGGAACCCTTGTCCTGCCAACTATGCGGCAATCGCAGGCAGGCCAGCACCCCCAAGCCGAGCGTGACCAACCCCATCCACACCTCGGTTCGCCAAAACATCCGTGACTCCCGCCGGAAGACCGCGTCTTCAACCCGGGAATAAGCGGTCACCGGTGACATCCAACCGATCCACCGCCAAAGCGCTTTTCCAAACGCCGTCCCCGGATGCCCCTGCCATTCCAGCAGGTCATCCACGAGCGCCGCCAGCGCGGGCAACAGTGCGAACACCGATCCCATGAAGACAAACGTGCCCAACGACGCGCGCAGCGAGTCGCGACACATCACGGAAAAGGCCAGTCCGGCGGTCAGGGAAAGAAACAGGGTGCTCAACAACACCAACACCATCCGGGTGTATTCACCTCCCGTGACGCCCCCGAGAAGAATGCCCATGGCCAGCACGGGGAGCATCGCCAGCAAGCCGTAGAACGCTCCCAGCGACGTGGCGGCGAGTTTGCCGAGAGCCACGTCATAGCCCTTCAAATCGGTCAAAAATAGCAGCCCGAGTGTTCCATCACGCTTCTCCGAACTCACGCTGTCGGAGCTGTATCTCACCCCGGAGAACGAGACGAATAACATCGCCAATCCCGCGACGGTGTAGAACAACATTCTGCCATCGGATCGCGAGAAGTTGGCGGATTGAATCAGCAAGACCCAGGCGGTCAACAACAAGGACAACAGGCCCGCTGTCACCCGCCCCCAATAGGTCCAACGCTGTCGGGAAGCCACCCGCAGTTCGCGTTCAACAACGGGGAAAAAGGTCATGACCTGGTCGGACGGTGAGGACTCGTCGGAGCCCGTTCAAGCCGCAACTGACCGGGCAGGAACCGGCGTTGCGCCAGGTTTCGAATCGCACCTTTCGTCCAGAACACCGCCCACAAAACAGAAACCAATGCCGACACGCTGACCAATACCCATTGCCAAACCGTTTTATCGATATCGAAGGGAACCTCGTTCACCAGCAGCCGGTCCACCCTCCAAAACAGAGTTTCAACGCCGAGCCAAGCCGCAATCGGGACGGCCACCGACAGCAGCAATGTCGTCACCGTCGACAACGGGCGGGTCGAAAGAAACTGCCCAAAAGCCGCCACACCCGGGAGCAACATCAGCCACCGGAACAAATCCAGTCGATCCTGCGGAGTCGCCAATGGCCCAAAACCAAGGAACAGCACCGCCAGTCCAATCGCGGGGACAAACTGCCGGACCAGTCCGATCGCACGCCCCACAATAATCCGGGCCGGCGTGGTCGGAGTCACCAAGAGCAGTTCAAGGGTTCCCTCCTCCCGCTCCGAGCGAAAACTGGCGCCCGCGGCCGCACCCAATCCCGCCAACAGGATCGACTCCAGCCCGATGCCCTGGCCAGCCCGTTCGACGCCGCGAGACAACCACACGATCGCAAACGCGAACCAGCCCCAACCAGTCAATCGTCCGCTCCAGGTCGCGGTCTGCCGCCAGCCGATTGGGTTTCGATCGAGTCCACGCCGGCGCAGCCAGCGCCACCACCCCGTTGGAATCCGAACCCGCGTCAGACCGGCACCGAGCAGCCGCAATTTTCCACCTCCCGCCGAAGACCACGCACGTCGCACCGAAAATGTCGCCACCCAGACCGCCCCGACTACGGCGACCGCGGACACGGCCAGCACTTTCGCGGCGAGAGCCAGCGAGTCCGGCCCGCTTCCCGAACCAGCCACCGGGTCCCAAAAGGATCCAGAAATTGATGCGGTACCGTTCGGACCCACACCCAGTCGGTACGCCCAGCCCCACATCTGTCCCATCCACACCTCCGCGAGACCGATGTTGGGTTCGAAGCGCTGGATCAATCGCCAGTGATAGACGGAGGTGAACGCGCTATAAATTCCCGCGAATCCAACGCCGGCCGCCACCGCCAGCACCAATCCGAGAAGCCGGGCCCGCACCCAGTTCTCAGCCAGTGACGATGCCAGAAGTCCCGCCGCCAGCGACAGGCCCAGGATCGACAGATGCAACAGCAGCATGCGGCCCACATCCCATCCGTTCACACCGCCCATCATCATCGGGACCACCAGCACCGGCGTGGACACCAGCACCACGGTGAAGGCCCGGAGCGCGTGGGCGAAGGCTTTGCCGATCACCACATCCATTGGGCGCAAGGGCGTCAGGAACAGCAGGCCGAGCGTTCCTTCGCGGCGTTCGCGGCTGATGCAATCGGCGGTCAACACCGGCGCCACCAGCCAGATCACGGCGATCACCACATGGTTCAGGCCGGTGAAGAGTCCACGTCCATCGGTCTGGCCCTTCATCACCGGCAGGCTCCAGCCGATCAACAACGCCAACATCAGGATCGCGGCACCACCCGATCTCAGCCAGGCCCCGGCCCGTTGCCGCGACTGCTCCAGCAACTCTCGGTGAAGGATGGACCACACGAGCCCATTCCAAGACATCGGCTTCAACTTGCAAGACCGCAGGGCGTGAGTGGACTCTCAGGAATTCGAAAATCATCGCCGGCCTGAACCCTCACGGGGAGCGGTACCAGGCCGTCCCATGCGTTGCCCGAGGACCGATTCGTAGGGTGATCGCGGGAATTCCGCCTGCGGAGGGCCGGCGTGAAAGGAACCCGGCTTCTCCCCGTTGCGACGCCGGGTAAAACGTTGCTCGAAGCCGGGCGCGCTGAGGCCGGCAACGACGGCAAGTATGATGAAGTTGAGTCCGGAAACCCAGAACACCGCTTCATCCGCTTCACCGAGCCAGAACACGACGCCACTGATCCCGAGCGTCAGTCCCAGCGTGGCGCATGCCGATCGCCAATAGCCGCGGAATTGGAACGCGGCCTCCAATCCCACCGCCGGAATCGCGGCCAGGAGTGCCAATCCCCATCCAAACAACGCCACGTGGTCGTCACGGTTGCGGAGCATCGGCACGGTCAACCATACGCCAGCCGCCCAAACGCCAAACGCCGGACCGAGAATCCACCACAGGCCACCGATCCGACCACGGCTCAGATCGCGTGGTCGCATGGGTGTCACCATGAGCAACTCGAGCGCCCCGTTGTCTCGCTCAGTCCGAAAACTTCCCGCGGCGGCCAGGGCGAGCCCGGCAGAAAGCAGGAGCAGGACGCCAATTTGGATTCCGAACCAGACATCGAACGGCATGGGGACCAGGGCCAGAACCACCTCGACTCCCAACGCCGCCACACCCGCCACCACCCGCACCCAGCGGCTTTCCGCGGGATAGCGCATCAACCACCGGACCGGATTGCCGCGCAACCAAGCCCTTCGGGTCGCGGGATTCACCCGACCCGGCCACAGACGCGCCGACCAGGTCCTGCTCCCGGTTCCGTGAGACTGCGCTCGAGCGCGAAGACTTCGCCGCAACAGCCAGACCGCAAGGAATCGCAGCGGCAAACTGATCACCGCCGCGCCTCCCAGCGCGACCCACAACAGATGACGCCAGTGGATCCATTGCGCCGGAGGCAACGTTCCCAGTGTGAGACTCCAGACGGAATCGCGATCCCCGATGAATCGCACGACGCCCTCCATCCAGGCCCGGATCGAACCCGGCGCCGGCCACATTCCCGCGGCGTAAGGTCCGCCAATATCCTGTTGAAAAATAAAATACAAACCACAGGCGACACCTCCACCGAGAAGGGCTCCGAACAGGGCCGCCCAAGCCATGGCGACGGGCCAGGTCCGACCCAGCGAACCGGCCAGGATGGCGACCGAGAGGGCGAGCGACATGGACACCGCCTGCAGCAGGACCGACAGGAACAACTCATCGGCACCCACGCCGCCAAACAAAACCGTGAAGGTGATCACCGGAAAAGCCGCCATCAGGACGGTCAGTGTCCGGGCCGTCACCACCGCGGTGATGCCCTGCACGATTGCACCCAGCGACACCCGGGTAAGCTGGAGGATTTCCAGCATGCCGGTCCGGCGTTCGCGCGCGATCACCTCGGCCGTCAGTGTCGGAGCAACACACCACGGCAGAACCACCAGCAACGTGTGAAGGATGGGAAACAGCCGGCGGCAAATCGCGTCAACTCCCGACACCTCGTTGAGCGAACCGGCCAGCAGGATGAAGAAGAGAACCGCCGCGCCCAGCCGGAGATTCCTGTTGAACGGCCGACGGGCTTCCAACCGGAGCTCCCGTAACAACAGCGGCCACATTGAAAACAGCGTTGGGGCAACGGCGTTGGAACGGGAATGCCTTCCGCTCCGATCGTTGTCTATTGAGTTTCGCCCTTCGTCACCCGCAGGAAGACTTCCTCGAGTCCGATTTCGTCCTCGCGCAATTCGAGCAGGCGCTGTCCGCCCGACACCAGCGTCTCGGCGATGAACGCGCCGTCGTTCGCGGGATCCGCCAGCACCACCTTGAGCCGTTCGTCCTGAAGTTCAATCCGGGCAGCCTCCGGACGGGCCGCGAGAAGTTCCCGCGCCGCCGTTGCCGATCCAGCCACGCGCACCCAGAACGCCCGGGTATCGGCCAACTGCATTTGCGCGCCCCGGATCGGTCCGCTGTAGATCAGTCGGCCCTTTTCAATGATGGCGCAGCGATTGCAGAGGGTCTGAAGCTCGGAAAGAATATGGGACGAAATGATGATGGTTTTTCCGAGGCGCTGGAGTTCCTGGAGAATGGCCATCATCTCAATCCGAGCGCGTGGATCCAACCCGCTGGCCGGCTCGTCGAGGAGCAACAATTGGGGGTCATGAATCAGAACCCGGGCCAATCCCAACCGCTGCTGCATGCCGCGGCTGAGCGCTCCGATCAGGGCACCGGACTTCTCGGTCAGCCCGACCAGTTCGAGCACGTCGGCGACCGTCTTCTCCCGTTGAGCGGAGGGAATCTTGTAGCAGGCACCGAAGAAATCGAGGTACTCGGTCACCTCCATGTCCTTATAAACGCCGAAGAAATCGGGCATGTAGCCGATGAGATGACGGACCCGGTCGGCGTTGCGAACGACGTCATGACCGAGGACCTCGGCATGACCGCTGGAGGGCGTCAGGAACGTCGCCAGGATACGGAGCGTCGTCGTCTTGCCGGCACCGTTCGATCCGATGAATCCAAAGAGATCGCCGCGATTCACCGTGAGGTTGAGGCCACTGAGCGCCTGCATGCTGCCGTAGGATCGACCGAGGTCGAAGGTCTGCACGGCTGGAGGTTCAGGTGTGGGGACAGACATGGGATGGACGATCAGGGTCGGGCGGGAACGGAAAGACGCAGCAAGGTGGCTCGCCGGCCGAGCTTCGGCTGGAACTGGCTGAGCGGTTGGATCAACGAGGTGTCCGGCATCCAGGCCAGCACCAGGACATCCTGTCGCTGCGCCAACGGGGTGAGGTCGAAACCAGGCGGCCACACGAAGTCGCGGGCATCCCCGTTTTCCAGGATCAATTGAGATCCGAACGAGGCGGCCAGCGACGCCTCGGGCCATTCGTCGATGTGGCTCTTCTCACTGCTGCCGAAAACTTCCTGACGCCGGGTGACGACGTTCTGGAATTCAGCTTTGTGACGGCCAATCAACGCGGTGAGCGGCGAGCCATCGGATCCGTTCAGGGCAATGTCCACCGTCGCGTGAGCGTCCAAGGTGGGAACACTCCGTACCTGTCCACCCGCCACCACCCAGACCGGACCCATGCGGTTGCCGGTCCGGTTGGAGACGGTGATCGTCCGTCCAGTCGGTGCAGCGAGTTCCGCCGACAGCGGTGCGTCGGTGGTCTCCATCCATTCCGAGACGGTCAACTGACTGGTCCACACCGGCACGAAGATCTCCGCCTCAAAACCCGCCGGCTTGGGACGGAGACTGATGCGGCCGTTGTCGGAACCATTGCCCCATAGCCCCTGGAATTCCGCGCGCAACGATCCGTGTTCGGTGTCGGTGGAAACCCGATACGTCTCGTTCCGGGGCGAGTAAATGCTGGCGAAGGAATGTCCGCGGAGAATCGCGCGGGAACCGTCGCCCTGGGGCACCAGGTCAACCACATGCAGCTCGTTCCATTCGGTCAACCCGGCGCGAAGTTTGAATCCGATAAAATAGATCAGGAGCGAAAACAGGACCACGTACACGGGAAAGGTGATCCAGGTCAGCATCGGACGGTTGATCTTGCGCAACCACCATTGGTCAAGCGGACCGATCACCACCAAATACACCACGAGCAGTAGCAGCAGGAATCCAATGGGCAGTTTCCGTATCTGGCGTGTCTCGATCATGGACCCAAAAATCCCGTCCAAGCTCCGTCCACCATAGGCATTGAACCCGGTCGAGCGGAGGAGGTCCTGCGGCACGTCGCACAGGCGGGCCCAGAACCAGCCGCGGAGTGTCCACGACCGGAACGGTTCCCGTTCGGTGTTGACCGCCAGCAGGGTCACCTGTCCGCGGCCAAGGGGCCGTGTCACCACCAGCGGCAGGGTCCCCGCTCGCAGCGAGACTACGGACCCCGGCTTCGGCGCCAGCATCTGAACGACCTGGGGTGCCACATTGAAATCGAAATCTGCGGTCAGCGCGCCAAAGGGATCTTCCGGATCTGAAACTCCCGCCGGCATCCGGTTCCCGAGGGATCGATTGCGGCCCATCGGACTGGTCAAGCCATTGTGGAGCATCGTGCGGCTGCTGCGGACCCAGGCGTTGAGCTCCTTGCCGACGGTCTTCGAATCGCCCGCTCCCACCGTCGCGGGGAGAACGTCATTCAACCACGTCGCGGCATTCAGGTCGGCCGCTTGATCCACCGCCACGATGAGATGACCGCCCAGGTTCAGCCAGGCGAGGAGCGCGTTGGCCTGCGGTTCCTTCAACTTCAAGACTTCCGAGGTGTTGAGATAAATGGCGTTCAACCCTTCCAGGGCGATGGGGTTGTCGGGGATGAAATCCGGTTGGAGCCGGGCCACCGTCGGAAGCCATTCCGGCCCCTGTTGACGGTTCTTCAGGGTCGGAAAGGTTGGCACGCCGCCAAAGCTTCCCGGCAATGCCCCGAGGAGCGGGGTCTCCCACTGCACCACGGCAAGCCGAGTGCCGGGACGCTCATCGCGCAACTTTCCGCCGCGTTCATACAGGCGGGCATCGATCACCAGCATCCCCGACGAGGCGCAGAAGAAGGGGACCACAAACCGCTTCCGGGTGTTGCTGGGCAGTTCGATCGGCACCCGCTGGGTGGCACCGCCAAACTGGCCGGCCGACAGCTCGACCACCGCGTCAAACGCCGGCCCGTCGTTCAGCACCTCGATGCCGACCGGATACCAGGCCCCGGCCCGGACCACACCGCTCGCCAGATCCCCATATCCGGGAAAGACATCGAACTGGATCTTCGCCTGGACCGAGAACACCCCGAGCAGAACGATCCAGCCCATCCTAGGGAAGCAATACCGGAGCACGGAGAGGAGGCGGAACGGGCGAAAAGGATCCATGGCGGTGTTGCTGCGCTGGTTGTAGTCGGGTCGGGTTGCCCGGAGCAAACCGGAACTGACAGCCATTCGGAGAATTCGGAGGGGGCCCTTCCCCAATTCCCCGACCGGCCCGGCGGAGAAACTTGGCGTTCCACCGAGGAACCCCGTAACCTTCACCGGTGCCCCCGGTCATCCCAACAGGAAATGTGGCCGATACTGGCATGGATGAACCCGGATTGGACGTGCAGGCGTGTGTTGCGAACACCCGGCGCGGGGACGAAGCGGCGGCGCTGGCACTCTATCAGCACCTGACGCCGCTGGTCCTTAAGATAGTCCGATCCCACCTGCCCCGTCGAACCGCGGAAGAAGATCTTGTGCAGACCGTTTTCGTCAAAGTGTTTACGAAGCTGGACCAGTTCAGCGGATCCGTTCCGTTGGAACACTGGGTCTCACGCATCGCCGTCAACACCTGCCTGAACCAACTGTCGCACGAAAAGATCCGACCCGAACTGCGGCACGCGGACCTGAGCGAAGAGGAAGAGGCCGTGGTGCAAAATCTGGCGGCCACGACCAGTGATTTGCCGGCGGAACAAAATGTCGCATCGCGCGAGTTGGTCACGAAGATGCTGGAACATTTGACGCCACCCGACCGGCTGGTGATCACCCTGCTCCATTTGGAAGGCCGAAGTGTGGATGAAGTTCGCAAGATCACCGGGTGGAGTGTTCCGCTGGTGAAAGTCCGGGCGTTTCGAGCCCGGCGAAAAATGAAGAAGCATCTCGAACAGTTGCTGAAGGAGGAAAAGAGATGAAGCCTATGAACGATTTGAACGGACAATTGGAACGCCTTCTGCGCAGTGCCGCCGCGGCGCGCTCTTCGACCCCTGAGGTCGTGCTCCCGTACTCCGTGGAGGCCCGCGTCCTGGCAGCTTGGCGCTTTCGAGGAAACAGTAGTCCCGACCTCGCCGCCGCGTTTCGACTCCTCCGCCTCGGCCTGGGCATCGCCTGCGCGGTCGCCCTGGTTGCCGTCAGTATTTCCTGGCGCACCACTCAACCGGAAGTCGACGACGTGTACGCGATTTCAAACGCGACCGACAATTTGGCGCTGCTCCGATGATTTCGCAGACGAAAACGGCGATGTTGGTGTATCTGGCGGCCACCTTCTTTTTGGGAGGGATCGCCGGAGGTGCCGTGGGCTATCGGTATGGCCGGCAGCCGATCTTTCGTCCCCCCAATCCCGTCTCCATGCTCCAGCATCAGAAGGAGCGCTACAGCCGGGAACTCGAGCTCACCGCGGAACAGCAGAAGCAGTTGGAACCGCTCCTCCAGCAGAACATGGACGAATGGGAACAATCCCACCATGACCGCATGAAGCAGGTGCAGGCCCTGGTCAAGCAATCGCGGGAACGCATCGAAACCATCCTGACCGAAACGCAAAAAACCAAGTTCCGGGAGTCCGAACGCAACCGCGAAAATGCGTTCGGCCGCGGCGGACCGGGCGGCCCCCGAGGACCCGGTGGTCCGCCCCACGACGAACATCGTCCAACGCCCGACGGCAAGTCTCCCAAGACGGAGCCGCCAGGCTCTCATTGATCGGAACGCCGCGGCATCCGGTCCCACTCGCCGGCTTTTTTCCATGGAGCCTGTCTGAAAAACCGGGCCTCGCGGAATTCCCAAGCCCGCTCTAAAATCGGCCGGTGTCGAATTCACTCGTTGTCAACGAGGTCTACCTCAGCCTGCAGGGCGAAAGCACCTTTGCCGGACTGCCGTGCATTTTTGTCCGCCTGACCGGCTGCAACCTGCGCTGCTCCTATTGCGACACCGCCTACGCCTTCAAGGAGGGCCGGCCCATGGAACTGTCCGACATCCTGGCCGAGGTCAACCGGCTCGCGGCGGCCTTTCCCGTTGCCCCGCCTTTTTCACCGGCATCGTCACCGCTCGCCGCCGCCGCGCCTGCCGGCCTTCGTCTGCCGCTGGTGGAATTGACCGGCGGCGAACCGCTGCTTCAACCCAACTCAGCGGAGCTCATGCGGCAATTATGTGACCTCGGATTCACCGTGCTGGTCGAGACCTCGGGCGCGCACGACATTTCCCGTCTTGATCCACGCATCCGACGGATCATGGATCTCAAGGCACCGGGCAGCGGTGAATTACACCGAAATCGTTGGGACAACCTCGCCGCCCTGCGTCCGACCGATGAGATCAAACTCGTCCTCGGCAGCCGGGAAGACTACGAGTGGGCCAAACAGATTCTTCGCGATCATCAACTCGCCGCGATCTGCCCGGTGCTCCTTTCCTGGGTGGCCCCGCTGCTGCCTCATCAACGGGATGCCTCGTTGAAGGCCGTCCCCTCACCCAGCACGCCGATGTCCCGCCAGGAATTGGTGGAAGCCATCATCGCCGACGCACTTCCGGTCCGATTCCAGCTCCAGATGCACAAATTCGTGTGGTCACCTGATCTTCGTGGCGTCTGATCTCACCGCCCGCCGCATGAATTCTGCCGAGACCCTGGATCTCCTGCGCCGCTTCGAATCGCGCAACGTCACCTTCATGGAAGCCGACGGTTCGTGGCCCATCGTGTGGACCCGCGCGCAGGGCAACCACGTCTGGGACGCCGAAGGACGCCGCTACCTCGATCTCACGGCCGCATTCGGTGTGGCCGCGGCCGGCCATTCGAATCCGCGCGTGGTGCGGGCCGGTGCCCGGCAGATGTCCACCCTGCTCCACGCCATGGGTGATGTTCATCCCCATCCGCTCAAGGCCCTTCTCGCCCGGGCGCTGTCCGCAATAACATTTGAACGCTGGACCGGGGCCACGGGTTCCCGCCGTACATCCCGAAAACAATCGTTCACCGGAAAAACCATTTTCGGCACCTCGGGTTCGGAGGCGGTTGAAATGGCACTCAAGACGGCCCGCCTCGCCACCGGAAAACCGGACATCATCGCCTTCACCGGCGGCTATCATGGACTCGGCTACGGCGCGTTGAATGCCACCCACCGCGACCATTTCCGCGGCGCGTTTCTGGATCAGCTCCGGCAGTTCGGGCGCTTCGCCAGCTATCCCGGTCCATCAGCAAACGCCCCGCAGGATCTCACCAAATCCGAAGCCGAGATCCGCCGGCTGTTCGGCAAACACAAGGTCGGAGCCATCCTCGTCGAACCCGTCCAGGCCCGTAACGGCATCCACATCCCGCCCCTAGGATTCCTGCCGCTCCTCCGGCGATTGGCCGATGAGTTCGGCGCGCTATTGATCGTCGACGAGATCTACACCGGGTTTGGCCGAACGGGTCGTTGGTTCGCCTGCGAACATTCGGGCGTGAGTCCCGATGTGATCTGTCTGGGCAAGGCGTTGACCGGCGGATTCCCGCTCAGCGCCTGCGTGGGCCGAGCCGATGTCATGGATCGCGCCTGGCCGGCCTCGACGGGTGAGGCCATCCACACCAGCACCTATCTCGGGCATCCCGTCGGATGCGCGATGGCCCTGGCGCAACTCCGCGAAATCGCCGACCGCGGACTGGTCGAAACGGCGGCGACACTTGGGGCGGTGTTGCTCACGGGACTCGAAACTATCGCCGGCCGCGCAGGGCGCATTCGCCGTTCACCCCGCGGTATCGGACTGATGGCGGGACTCGAGTTGCAGCATCCCGATGGCAAACCGGCCACGCACGAAAGCATCTCCGTGATGAAGGCGCTGCTGCACCGCGGCTTCATCGTCCTGCCCGAGGGCGAACATTCCAACGTGGTCAGCTTCACCCCGCCACTCACCCTGACCGTGGCGCAATTGAAACGGACCCTCGGCGAACTCGATTCCGCGCTGAAGCGGATTGCGCCATGACGCTCACCGAAATGCGGCAATGGCTGGACGGCCGCGGCATCCAATTAACCCGTTCGCTCGGCCAGAATTTCCTCCACGATGGAAACCAGTTGCGTCGCATCGTCGCCGCTGCGGACCTCCAGTCCGGCGATCGCGTTCTCGAAATCGGCCCCGGACTCGGGCCGTTGACGGAGTTGCTGCTCAAGAACAGCGGCTCGGTTTTGGCGGTGGAAAAAGACCTGCGCCTAGTCGAGGTCTTGCGCGAACGATTCGCCGGCGAACCTCATTTTGAACTCCTCCATGCCGATGCGCTGGAGTGGTTGAAGGACGGCGCACCGCGCGATTGGACCGGCTGGAAGCTGGTCTCCAACCTGCCCTATTCGGTCGGCTCACCCATCCTCGTCGAACTGGCCCTGACCGAACACGCGCCTGACCGCCTCGTGGCAACCCTTCAGCGCGAGGTCGTGCAACGGATCACCGCCGGACCCGGCACGGAGCACTACGGATTGCTCAGCCTCCTGCTGCAAATGCGCTACGATCCCGCCGGATCGTTTTCCATTCCGGCCGGATGTTTTTTCCCGGCGCCGGATGTCGAATCCGCCTGCGTCACGCTCAAGCGGCGCGCTCCCGAGGCATTGGATGCAGCGGGCCGCACCTTGTTCGTTCGTTTGGTCAAACTGGGTTTCTCGCAGCGTCGCAAGATGATGCTCAAGCAACTGCGGACCGCCTGGTCGGAAGAGTCGTTGCTGGCGGGCTTTGCCGTCGCTGGAATCGCCCCGACCGCGCGTGCCGAGGAAATCGGCCTCGACCGTTTCGTTACTTTGACGCGCCACCTGGCCGCTTCGAACCCGCCTTCGCGCGTTTGAGTGGAGCCGGTTTCTTGGGCGGTGTCTTCTTCACTCCCGTTTTCTTTGCCAACGGTTCTTTGGGTGCGGATTTTCGCACCTTCTCCGGCTTTGCCTTCTGCGCCGCTTCCTTCGCGAGATCAACGGCGCGCCATAGATACCAACTGGCAGTGGTCCGATGCGGTCGCCACGATTCACCGGCCGCCATTAATTCCTTCGCGCTCGGCATTTCTGCCAACCCGTAGGCCAGTCGAAACCCGTTCCGTACGCCGAAGTCATCGACCGGAAGGACGTCTTGTCGCCCCAGTGTGAACATCAGGAACATCTCGACCGTCCAGCGACCCACCCCACGGCATTCGGTCAATCGGACCACAATCTCTTCATCGGGCAACTTCGCCAGATCGCGACGGTGCGGGACGATCCCAGCCGCAGCCTTGGTGGCGATGTCACGGATGGCCGCCAGTTTCGCCCGCGAGAATCCCGCCGCGCGGATCGCCTCATCGGGCACCGCCAGGACCTCGTCGGGTTCGGGAAAACGGCCGGCCGGAAACAGGGCCAGAAAACGGCCGAGGATGGTTTCCGCCGCGGTGCCATTGAGTTGTTGATGCGCCACCGCCCGGACCAGCGCCTCAAACGGCGAGCGTCGCCGGTCGGGTTTGAGCGGACAGAGCCCAACACTTTCGATCAACCGGCGGAACACAGGATCAACCTGTGACAAATGGGCGTGGGCTTCCGGAGTCATGAGATTCAGTCGGTGTTCAAGGGCGCGCCGGCGGTGGGTTCGCCTGCTCGGCCAATCGGTCCAGAGCGTCACCGGTCACTCGCATCAAACGCCACTGGTTCATCGGTTGTGCTCCCAATGATTCATAGAACCGGATGCTCGGAGTGTTCCAATCGAGTACCGTCCACTCAAACCGGCCGCATCCGCGAACCTTCGCCAGCCGCGCCAATTCCTGCAGGAGGCTTTTTCCAATTCCCCTCGCCCGGAATTCCGGAAGGACAAACAGGTCCTCCAGATAAATGCCCGGCCGCGAAAGGAAGGTGGAGAAGTTGTGGAAAAACAGGGCGAACCCGGCGGGTTGGTCGTCGATCTCCGCCAGAAGCACCTCCGCCCGGGGTGACGGTCCGAAGAGCTGCGTGCGCAACGTTTCCTCGGTGGCCACCACCTCGTGTAGCAGTTTCTCGTACTCCGCCAGTGCCCGGATGAAGCCCAGAATCACCGGGACATCATCGACGCACGCCGACCGCAGAACAAGTCCGGCAGGCCGACCGGTGGATGGCGGCTGCGAACTCAAAAGGCCGGTCCGGTGATGTTAACGTCGGAATGACATCGGCGCGGGCTCGGCGGATGCGCCAGGCATTTCGTTGGCGCAGGGCTGATTGATAGGAACCTCGGGAACCGTCGCGTTCGGACTCACGATGCCGTTCTCCAGCATCCAGGCTTCCACTTCCTCACCGCTCACATCGGCCAGCATGCGGCCGTTGATTTCGATGGTCGGCTGCCGGGTCTGGCCGGTTTTCTCAACCATCTCCTGAAAATTCTCCGGGACATTGATGATGTCGCGATCCTCGTAGGCGAGGTTGTACTTCTTGAACACAGCGCGGACGCCACCGCTCCATCCACACGAGGGCTTGAGGTAGGCGACGATCTTCGGGGGGGTGACGGTCTCGGACATGGCGGTCGGAAGTTGACACACCGGACGGCCGTGGCAAGCGACCAGAGGACCAACCTCGGGAAGAATTCGCCATTCATCCGCAACCGCGCGGGACAATTCCCGGATTGAATCCCCGGGTTCCGCCCTCACTCTTCGTTCATGTCGTCTCCCGCCCTTTCCCGACGCGACCTGCTGCGCGGATCCGTCGCCCTCGCCGCGTACACCCTGGCGAGCCGTCCGCTGGCCGCGTTCGGGCTCGAACCGGGCACGCAGGAGGAGCTGATTCCGTTTCTCGATCCCCAGCCCTACGACGCCAAGCGCCCGATGCTGCGCTGGGCCAAACTCCAGAACTGGATCACCGACTCGGCCGATCTCTACGAGGTCACCCATTATCCCCGTCCGAAAATCGATCCCGCGACCCAGCCCGCGGATTGGAAGGTGGAATTTGCCGGCTACCTTCGAAAACCGGTCACGCTGACCTTGGCCGATCTCCAGAAACGCCCCAACCGATCCATCAACGCTCTTCTGGAATGTGGCGGCAACGGCTCCAACCCCGGATTCGCCGGAGCCTGTGGGAACATCCGCTGGACCGGCACCCCGCTGGGACCATTGTTGAAAGAACTCGGCCTGATGAAACGTTCCGAGGAGGTGGTGTTTTACGGCACCGATGAAAAGGTGGAGAAGATTCGCGAGAAGGATTTCCCCCAACACTTCGCCCGCAGTCTCACCCTCGAACACGCGCTGCGCGATGAAGTGCTGCTTGCCTGGGCGATGAATGGCGAGCCCCTCGGCGCGGCCCACGGCTTCCCGCTCCGGTTGGTGGTCCCGGGCTGGTTCGGCATCGCCTGGGTCAAATGGCTGCGCCGTGTCGAAGTCCTCGACCGCCGGTTCATGGGAAAGTGGATGGCTCGCGAATACGTGACCCTCCGCGGCGAAGAAGTCGGCGATCCCGCGCCGCTCTGGCGCGAAACCAGTGTCTGCAACCTCTGCGTCAAATCGGTGACCGCGCGCGTCGTGCGCCGACCCGGCGGTGGATTGCACATCAGCGGTGCCGCGTGGAGCGATGGAACTCCGTTGAGCGCGGTGGAAGTGCGGATCGATGACGGTCCGTGGCGGCCCGCCGTTCTGGAGAAAAAGCCGGCGCATGGCGTTCAGGCGAAATTCAACTGGTCCTTCTGGCATTTCGACTGGGCTGACCCGACGCCCGGCGATCACACCATCGTCTCCCGGGCGACCGACGCCGACGGCCGCATCCAGCCGGCCGCTGACGATCCTTCGATGAAAAACAAAGCAACCTACTGGGAAGCCAATCAGCAGTGGGTGCGCAAAATCCGAGTGTGACGCCCCGCCCGGAGTCTCGCCTTCAGCCGGCCTTTTACGTCAGTTTGGATCCAACTCGCCGGCAGGATGCCAGCGCTCCGGTCTCGTCGGTTCCCCACTCCACACCCAAGGGATCACTGTCCCCTCGCTCGTTTTCCCGTTTTCCCGTCTTCAGTCCCTCCTGCTCTCCTGCCTTCCAGATTCTCCACCTCAGACGCCCCAAACTCAGCCTTCCACCGCCGCAACCGGTTCCGGCAGGAAGAAGCTGAGGACCAATCCGAGTGCGAACACCGCCGTCCCGACAATGCCCGCAGCGGTCGCGACCTGTTCGAACGTGTTCCCCGGGAAAAAATTCTTCGCTGCCAGTTGAGTGGTCAGAAACGCCGCAGAGGTTCCGATCATTCGTCCGCCGACATTGGTGGCGAAACTGCCGCCCGTTCCCCGAAGATGGACCGGGAATACTTTGGGCAGGAATTCACCCATGTAACTGAACTGAGCGACGGTGAAGAAGCCGCAGGCGGCAATGCCCCAGGCAAAGAATTCGGGAGCCGACTGGTAAAGGTTCAGATAGGTCAGCGCGAACATCACCAGTCCCGGCACCAGGAACATCCGCAACAGAACTCCGCGGCGAATCGATAAAGCCAGCAGCAACGCCAGGGCGATCCGGCCGATGAGTCCGCCCATTTCCTGCCAGAGCTGAATCGTGTTGCCACGTTTCTTGATGATGTCGTCCGACGGCTCCTGCTTGGCGCGGTTGGCGGCCAGCAAACCCAGTGTCTTTTCGCGATCCAGCACCGCCTTGCGCGCCTCGGGATGACTGGCGGTGATTTCAGCGAGATTGGCATCGAGCCCGGTGAGGGTGTTGGTGAGGCCGGTCAACTGGGTCTTGAACGCATCTTTCGCCTGATCGGTCGTTCCGGGTTTGTCCATTGATCGCCGGGCCAGTCCCATCGCCTGCTTGGTCCGCACCCGGCGGGCCGCCAATTCCTGCAATCCGGGAACATCACCCAACGCCTGACGGAAGGCCGGGAGCTGATTCGTCAGCAGGAGTCGATTGAACTGCAGCGCCTCGTCCTGAAGCGGTTTCAGCAACGCCCGCTGCGGGGCCAGTTCGGCCAGTCCGGGAACCACGCGAGTGGGAGTGACCTGGAGCGCGCCAAACGCCGCGGCGTAGGCGCAGGCGGAGAGTCCGGCCGTGATCAACGTGGTCCGGCGGAGACTGGGAGAGAACAGTTCACCAAAGCTGGGCCGACGCAGGGTCCCGGCCTTGCGGCGGGCGAGCCAGGCCTGGGATTCGGGAACAAACGGCAGCAACAATGCGATGGGAAGCGCGGGAATCAGTCCGGTCAGCAGCGTGTACCGCCAAGTCGCATGGGCGTTGAACGGTTCGGTGATCGGCAGACCGGGAAGTCCGTTGGCATGCGCCAGCACCCAGGCATTCACACCGGTCACCATCAATCCGCCGATGGACGCAAAAGCCTGCGTCCAACCGAGCACCTTTTCCTTCTGTTTACGGTCGGGAAACAGTTCCGACAGCCAGGTGATGGCCGCGACGAACTCCACGCAGACTCCGACAAACGTGGCCGAACGGAAGATTGTAAATTGCAACACCGAGGTGCTGAGAGCCGCAAAGGCCGGGGATAGCGAATAGAGCGCGATGCTGCCGGCGAGCACGGTCCGGCGGCCAAACCGATCGGTGAGCCATCCCCCCAGCAACCCGAAGATCCCGCCGCAGAGCGCGGTGATCCACAGCATCTTTCCCAGCCACTCGGTGACCACCGGATTGTTGACCGGCACCTGCAGGAGTTCGGCGACCGCGGGTCCGCCGATCAGCGGAAACATCAACAATTCGTAGGTATCGAAGGCAAACCCGATCACCGCGATGACAATGACCAGCCAGGCGGTCAGTGATAGCCGGGACGACACAGCAGGCGAACTCATACGTACGCGTAGGACACCATCCACCCGCCCGAATGGCAACCGCCAAGTCCTCCCGGACCGGGAGCGCCGGCTTCATGCCGGCCTGTGTGTATCCATCCAGCCTTCAAAACCGACTCGAACCGCCAAGCCGCCAGGAGGGCGGCGCTCCCAGTCCGCGACGGGAGATGCGGATTCGACTTCACCGATTTGGTGGATGGATTCCGTCCTCGCTGACGCATCCGCCCGGCGGTATTGCCGGACGACCCACGAACACGTTGAGCTTTGGGGTCGGTGCCACCAAAGCGCGCCGCATCCGTGATATTAGCCACACCCGGAAAACGATGCGTCCGACATACTGACAGCCGTCAAAAATCGCCTCTTTCTCCTCAATCGAAAGCGTCACTCCGTCGACCTTTATAACCACCCGACTATCGCCACTTGGCGTGAAGTTTTCTTTTCAGTGCACCGAAAAGGGATTGAGTAAATCGACCCCGGTATGCGCAACGTCGGATCCATTGCGGGTCACAAGGGTCAGGTCATGGACCATGGCGGTGGCCGCCAAAAGGCCGTCGACGACCGATAGGGGACGGATGGCGCTGAGGCGTCCCCACTGATCGGCCACCGCAGAAGTGACGGGAAAAACACGATCTCCGTATCCCAGTTCCAATCGGGTGAGCCAGTTCTCGAGGGTTCGCGCCTTGGCCGAATCCGTGGGACGCACCCGTTCGATGCCTTTGCGAATCTCTCCGATGACGAGGACGCTCAGGAACAAGGTTTCGTCGTCGACGGCATCCAGCCATCCTGACACGCCGGCATCGATTCGACGCCCCTTGCGAAGTTCGCTCACCACGTTGGTATCGAGCAGATAGCCCTTCACAGGTTCACCTCCCGGCCGAGGTCGCGCTGACGCTCAAACAAATGGTCCGACCCGACATCCGGAAATTGCAGGAGATAGTCCTTCAACGACAGCCGGACGGACGCCTTCCCCAGAAGTGATTGCCGGAGAATGCGCCGGTGCTCCTCTTCCATCGAAACGCCATGCGCGCCCGCCTGCTGTTTCAGCTTCTTGACGACCTTTTCCTCGATCCTCCTGACAATCAATTGCGCCATGGCTGTTCCCTCATTTGCTATCAATGATAGCATTCGATTGAGTGAAGGAAAGCGCGAAGAATTCGCACCTTCCCATCAACTCAACGTCCCATTCGTCAACGGTTGGAATTGTTTGAAAAACGATCTCTGCTCTGCGGTCCGAAGAGATCAGGACCAGCCAGGTTTCTTGACGCGTCGGGACGGTGGTATTACCGTAATACCCGTGACAAGCATGAGCTTCAAAGTCAGTGCGACGGAAGCACGCCGCATCCGCAGTCTGGCGCAGCATGAAAAATTGTCGCTGTCGGAATATCTGCGGCGGCGGGCCAGTGGACGCACCAACAACCGGGTCAAGCCCGAACGGATCCGGTGCCCGTTGACCGGCGCCCTCGTCTTCGCCCCGCTGGCCGAACACCCGCCACTCACAACGGAAACGGTGAAACTGCTCATGAGTGATTTCCCGTGAAGTACCTGCTCGATGTGAATGTGCTGGTGGCCTGGGGGTGGTCGGACCACACCGACCACCGCCGCGTCGTATCGTGGATTGCCTCCGTTGGATCCAAGGACCGGCTCCTCACCTCCGCCATCCCGCAACTCGGGTTCGTGAGAGTTTCCGTCCAACGAACAGACGGGTTGATCACGGTGATTGAGGCCGGAGAGGTTCTGGGCGGAATGCTGTCGACCCTTGGGAATCGCCACGAATTCCTTCCCGACGATCAGGCCTCGATTCGATGGCCCAAATGGTGCGCCTCGGCCTCGAGCACAACGGACGCTCATCTGCTGCAGTTGGCAACCACCCACGGAGCCCGACTCGCGACCCTCGACACCGGCATCCCGACTGCGTTTGTCCTGCCGAAGGCACTCCCCGTTGGCGGATAGGCCTCGAAGGAGTTCGCAGCTTCGAAGGAACCGCCTCAACAAATCGCTTCCAGATTGTCGCCCGGTATGGCGTAGTATCGGGTTCCGCCTTCACTGGGCGGTCACTGTTTACAAGCCAAAGCCATGTCCCTCGCCACTGTCATTCTCAAGCCAGGCGAAGCCGATCGCGTCCTGCTCGGCCACCCCTGGATCTACACCAACTCCGTCCTCCGCCTCACCGCCGCCGCCAATGATGGCGATGCCGTGCAGGTCAAGGACCACCGCCAACGCCTCCTCGGCACCGGTCTCTACAATTCGCGTTCCAAGATCATCGTTCGGATGCTGGATCACGACCGCGTGGAACTGAACAAGGCCTTCTTCAAGGCCCGCATCGGTGCCGCGCTCGCCCACCGTCAGCGTTGGTATCCGCAGGCCACCTCGTTCCGATTGGTGAATGCTGAGAGCGATTTCCTCAGCGGCCTGATCGTCGACAAGTACGAAGACGTCCTGGTGCTCCAGACCAGTTCATTGGGCATGGACAAGCGGAAGCATCTGATCGTCGACGTGCTCCAGGAACTCCTGGAACCGCGCGCGGTGATCGAGCGCAATGACATGCCGTCCCGAAAGTTCGACGGACTGCCGAGCGTGAACTCCGTGCTCGCCGGCGAAGCGCCCGCGTCGGTGGCCGTCCGTTTGAATGGGCTCCAGTTCGATGCTGATTTGGTTGAAGGCCACAAGACCGGCCTCTATCTCGATCAGCAGGCCAACTACGCCGCGGTCGCTGAATTCGCCAAGGGCGTCGAGGTGCTCGATTGCTTTTCCTTCCTCGGCGGATTCGCCCTGCACGCCGCACGCGCGGGTGCCCGTCGCGTGCTCGCCCTGGATCAAAGTGCGGATGCCATCGCTGCCGCGCGTCGGAACGCCGAGATCAATCAATTGTCGGAAAAGATCGCGTTCGAAACCATCAACGTCTTCGACTGGCTCAAGGCCAACACGACCCATGGTCCCGGCGAACGCCTGATTCCACGGTACGGCCTCATCGTCCTGGATCCGCCGTCCTTCACCCGCAATCGCGCCTCGGTGGATGACGCCCTGCGCGGCTACAAGGAGATCCATCTCCGTGCGCTCAAACTGCTCAAGCCCGGAGGCATTCTGGCGACCTTCTGCTGCTCCCACCACGTCGACGCTCGCCTGTTCGAGGAGGTCATCGTCTCCGCGGCGGCCGACGCCCACAAGACGCTCAAACGGGTCGCGCACTACGGTCAGGCCCCCGATCATCCGGTGATTCCTTCGATTCCTGAAACGGAATACCTCAAGGGCTTCGCCTATGAGCTCGCCGGCTGAGAACGCCGCTCCGCAAAATTCGATCGAAACGGCGCAGGTCATCGCCAATGGCCGCGCCGTAACGTTTCAGCCGCCGGCGACGCTGACATCGCTGCTGTTGGATCTGGGATTGCCACCGCGCTCGGTGGTAGTCGAGCACAACGGCGACGCCGTAGCCCCGTCGGAATTCGAAACGCGACCGGTCCGCCACGGGGACCGGTTGGAAATCGTACGCATCACCGCCGGCGGGTGAACGAAGGCGGGGCGATCAGGGCCAAAGGCCCGCAACATACCAGCGTGGGGCATCGCCCCACGTCAAAATCCGACTCTTGATTTGAGGGCTGAAGGCCCGCTCCAACCACGGCCTTCGCCCCAAATCACTTCACCCCGCACTCGAGCACGTACCATTCCGGATTCATCGCCGCCAGCGGTCCACGCAGGCGATCCAATTCCGCGGCGGGCCCATGGAGTTCCAGGCGGGACAGCGATGAAACCGCGAGCATCCGCGTGATCAGAGCATCGACATTGGCGAGATGCGCGAGAGTTCCGTCAGCACCGCGATAGGCCTCGCGACAGAAGATCACGTCCTCGCGGATCGTGAATTCATAGTACAGGCATCCGGGCTCGTCGCTCGTCTGACGAACAAACTCCTGGAGCAGTGCCCGGCAGGCCGGCATCTGTCCGGGATGAGCCGTGAAATACGGATGAATGCTGACGATATTCTTGGGGCGATTTGTTGGCATGGTCTCAATGTTTTCCGGCCGCAGCGATTTCCCGGCCGCTGTCTTGGAGACGAAGTTTGTGAGCTTATTCAGATGGATTCAACCGTTCCCGCAATGCCGTTTTCAGAATTTTCCCGGTCGCGTTCCGGGGCAGCGAGGGGAGGACAATTGCCCGCCGCGGGAGTTTGAAATCCGCCAGGCGTTCGCGGAGGAACCCCAGCAGCGCCTTTTCGTCGAAGGCCATTCCCTCATCCAGACTCACGAAGGCCACCGGACGTTCACCGCGCCGATCGCAGGGCTCGCCCACCACCGCGGCTTCACGAATCCCGGGGAACTGATAAAGAATCTCTTCAATTTCCCGCGGATACACATTGATCCCATTCGGCTTGAGCATGTCCTTCTTCCGATCGGTGATGACGTAGTAGCCATCGGGACGGCGGTGGCCGATGTCACCGGTTCGCAACCAGCCGTTGACCAGCGTTTCCGCCGTTTTTTCGGGGGCGTTCCAATACCCCAGCATCACGTTGCCTCCGCGCACGCAGATTTCACCGTCGACGTCGTCGCTCAGGAGGCCTCCCTGATCGTCCTGCACCGACATCTCAACGTCCGGAATCGGCGGGCCGATCGTTCCGGCGACCCAGGGTCCGGCGATGGGATTGACCGATACCACCGGGCTGGCCTCGCTCAATCCATAGCCTTCGATCAGCGGAACATTGGGGTGGCGCTCATTGAACGCGCGCAAAATTTCCAGCGGAAGCGGACCCGCACCGCTGAGCCCGAGTCGAAGCGGCAACTCCACGCCCGGCGGCAGCATGGCCAGGACCCGAAACAAGGCCGCCACGGCCGGCAGGACCGTTCCCTGGTTTTGCAGCATTTCCTGCAACATCAACTTGGGAGGATGCAGCGACCGGATGAGCACCATCGATCCCCCGACCAGGAGAGGCAGCAGGACACAGACGGTGAGCATGAAGCTGTGAAACATCGGCAGGAGAAGGACGAACCGGTCGAAATCCACCACCTGCAAGACCTGTCGGCAGGACTCCACATTGTGCAGCAGGTTGCCATGGGTGAGCATCGCGCCCTTCGGTCGGCCGGTGGTGCCACTGGTGTAGATCAACACCGCGAGATCGTCCCGGCGGGCTCCGAGGCGGTCGGATGGAAACGATCCCACGGGCGGACCGGCGGGAAAGTCGTCGACCCAGATCATGCGAAGCGCGGGCCGGCGGGCGCGCAGTTCGTCCAGACTCACCGAAACGGCGGCTTCGGTGATCAGGACGTTCACCCCGGCGTCTTCGAGGAGATACGAGACCTCGTCCGCCTTCAGGAAGTTGTTGATTGGAACGACGACCCCACCGGCACCCAGAATTCCGAAGAGGGCGGTGACAAACTCCGGCCGGTTTCGAAGCCAGATGCCCACCCGATCCCCCGGTTGAACCGAATAGGTGCGGACCAATTCACCCGCCAACCACGCTGAGGATCGCATCAGATCGGAATACCGGTACTGGGTGTCGCCCCAAAACAGTGCCGGACGGTCGGCATGACGCTCGGCGGCGACGGCAAAGGCTGCGGCAAGGTTGGGCATGGGGAAGACCCCCGAGATGAAACCCGGATGAACGAGAAGGTCAAGAGGCGGGCCACTCAAGAGATTCGCGACTCCGCCCGCAGAGCGGTCCAAAGCAACCGTTTCCGAAGAATTGGGAAGGTTTTCCGGCAGATTCCAGTGCCGGGCCTTTGCCACAAAAAGTCACCCACCGGACGATCCCCCAAGTTGCCATCTCCACACTCCCCCTCTACCTTCCGGCCAACCTGTCTGGCATGGCCGTATTGAAAGTCATCCTCATTTGTCTCGAAGTTGTTGTTCTCTTCAACTTCATCATTCTCGTGCACGAGCTCGGGCACTTTCTGGCGGCCCGCTGGCGCGGTTTGGTCATCGACCGATTCAGCATCTGGTTCGGCCGCCCGTTGTGGCAGAAGAAAATCGGCTCGGTGGTGTATTCGCTGGGGTCGATTCCCGCCGGCGGATTCGTTTCGCTGCCGCAGATGGCGCCGATGGAATGGATCGAAGGTCGTGCGCTTGAAAATGGCCAACCTCTCCTTCCCGCCCGCCCGCTCGACAAGATCATCGTCGCCGCCGCCGGCCCCGTTTTCAGCCTGTCGCTGGCCTTTGGATTTGCCGCCCTCGTCTGGCTGATCGGCCGCCCGGTCTCCGAGGCCGAGGTGACCACGGTCATCGGCTATGTGGTCAAGGGCTCGCCGGCGGAACGGGCCGGTCTCAAACCCGGCGACCGCATCCTCTCGATCGACAATCATCCGGTGCAGCGTTTTGTTGGCATGGGCGATTCGATCGTCTGGCAGGTCGCCGCCAGCGAGGGACGCACGGTGCGGATCGAATACGAACGCGATGGTGTCCGATCCGTGGTGGAACCGGAACCCACCAAGGACCCGGTCAAGGGCTGGCAACGGGAAAACCTCCGCCAGATCAAGGTCTACCCTGCCGAAGCCCCGATGGTCGGTAAGGTCGAACGCAACAGTCCGGCCGAACGCGCCGGACTCCGACCCAGCGACATCATCGAATCCGCCGACGGTCAGTACATGTATCACCGGAATGGATTCAGCGACTATATCCACGCCCACGGAGCGCGCCCGGTTCGACTCGATATCCGTCGCGGCACCGACCATCTCCAAGCCATGGTCACCCCTGAGCTTCCGATCAGTGGACCCACCAACCGGCAGCCCATCATCGGTATTGTTTTCGACGACACCGGCGTCCTCACCATGGCCTATCCGAATCCTTGGGAGCAGGTGACCGGCGTGGTGGGCAACATGGTCAGCACCCTGACCGCCTTGATCTCGCCCAAATCTGAGATCAAACCCCAACACCTGAGTGGCCCGGTGGGGATCATGCGGATCTACTACCTCGTTTTCGAAAACAAGCTTGCCTGGCGACAGGCGATCTGGTTCAGCGTGCTGCTCAACGTGAACCTGGGACTGCTGAATCTTCTCCCCGTGCCCATGCTCGACGGCGGTCACATCGTGCTCAGCCTGGCGGAATGGGTCCGCCGTCGGCCTCTCAGCGAACCCGTGGTACGCTGGGTCCAGACGGCGGGTGCCATGCTCGTCATTGGTTTCATCCTCTACGTCACGACCTTCGACCTGGTCGACCTTCATGGATCAAGAGTCGCCGCGGATCATTCCGGGGCCGAAGACATCCGTTTTGCGCCGCCCGCGGTGGACTCGAAACCGTCGTCCCCGTAGTCTCGGTTTCGGGACCGCGATCGCGGGTTCCCTCCTTTCTCATGAAGTATTGCTCGTCTCCCTGGAATTTCACCCGGCGCCCGACGCGTGAGGTCACCGTCGGCGATCCCGCCCACGGCGGCGTCATCATCGGCGGACGACACCCGGTGGTCCGTCAATCCATGTTGACCTGCGACACCATGGACACCGCGGCCTGCGTCCAGCAGACGCTCGATCTCGTCGCCGTCGGCTGCCAGTTGGTCCGCATCACCGCACCGACGGTCAAAGACGCCGCCAACCTCGAATGCATCGTGCGAGAACTTCGCGCGGTGGGCTGCCTCGTCCCGATCGTCGCCGACATCCATTTCAAACCCGACGCCGCCCTCGAAGCGGTCAAGTGGGTGGAAAAGGTCCGGGTCAATCCGGGCAACTACGCGGACAAGAAGAAATTTGCAGTCAAGGAATACGACGACGACGGCTATGCCGCGGAACTGGCCCGGGTGGAGGACGCCTTCACCCCGCTCGTTCTCGAAGCACGCCGCCTGCACCGAGCCCTGCGCATCGGCACCAATCACGGTTCGTTGAGCGACCGCATCATGAACCGGTACGGCGACACACCGCTCGGAATGGTGGAGAGCGCGCTCGAATTCGCCCGGATCTGCCGGAAGTACGACTTTCACAACTTCGTCTTCTCGATGAAGTCATCGAATCCGAAGGTGATGATCGAATGCTACCGGCTCCTCGCCGCCCGGTTGGAGCAGGAAGGACCCGATTGGAACTATCCCCTGCACCTCGGCGTCACCGAGGCCGGCGAAGGCGAGGACGGCCGGATCAAGTCCGCCATCGGCATTGGATCTCTGTTGTGCGACGGCATCGGCGACACCATCCGCGTTAGTCTGACCGAGGACAGCCCCCGCGAAATCGCCGTCTGCAACGACTTGCTCACGGAAATCACCCGACTGACGAACACGGGAACCCCGATTTCCGATCAACCCCTGCCCTGGGATCCATTCACCTTCAAGCGGCGCGAAACACCCGAAGTCGACCTCGGTGATGTCCGCGCCGGTGGCGAGCAAACCGTCCGGGTGATCGTCACCCAAGCCGCCTTCGACACCGTCGCCCCGCGCATCCTGCCCAAGGCCGACGTGAAACCGGAAGGCATCTACGAAGACCTCCAGGTGCTCGAACTCGATCCACGCGAGCCCCTGACGCTGGAACAGGTCCATTGCGAAACCCAATGGGTCACTGTTCGCGATGGCATTCCGTTGGCTCCGATCACCGCGTTCCGTCTGCTCGCGGCCGGACTGCACCGTCTGGGACGCCAGAACCCGATTCTGCTCAAGGACTGCCTCGGAACCGATCCAACGCCGCTGCGACCGGAGATCGCGCTGCTGCGGGCCGCGGTGAACCTCGGCTCATTGCTGGCCGATGGCGTCGGCGACGCCATCCTGATCCGCGGCGAACCGGGTGCCGGCCAGGGATTGCGACTGGCGTACAACATCCTTCAAGCCGCCGGTTGCCGGTCGTTCAAGACCGATTACGTCGCCTGCCCGAGCTGCGGGAGGACGCTGTTCAATCTCCAGACCGTCACCGCCCGCATCAAGGCGCGAACCGTTCACCTGAAGGGCGTCAAGATCGCTATCATGGGATGCATCGTGAACGGCCCGGGCGAAATGGCGGACGCGGATTTCGGTTATGTCGGCGGCGCTCCGAACAAGATCAACCTCTACGTCGGCAAGAAGGCGGTGAAGTTCAACATCCCTGAGGATGAAGCGGTCGACCGGCTCGTGGACCTGATCAAGGACCACGGAAAATGGGTGGAACCGGAACCCGCGGTGGCGGTTGCCGCGTGAAATCGGTCGGATGCCAAAGAATGTCTTTGCATTCGAACCGCTGGTTTCCCATCGTGCGCCCCGCTTTTTGGTTCGGGGCGTAGCGTAGCCTGGTAGCGCGCCTGGTTCGGGTCCAGGAGGTCGTGAGTTCAATTCTCACCGCCCCGACCATTTAAGCTTTGGGATGATTTCGGATCGCTTCGGATAGAATCGAACCTGAATCATCCGGCAATTGCGCACGTGGCGGAATTGGCAGACGCGCTACTTTGAGGTGGTAGTGCCGTAAGGCGTGCAGGTTCAAGTCCTGCCGTGCGCACCAATGCCTTGAAATCAATGGTTTGGGCGTTTTTCCTCGAAAATGCCACTTTCAACCGCTTCCACCACCATCCGTCTGGACGGATTGAAAGGCACGGCGACTGGCCCTCAGCAGCCACGACGGTGTTCTGCAAGCTTGTGGATTGCGGGTTTCCCTACCTCGCCGCAATTGCCCTGGTGGTTTGCGGTTGGACATACGCGCTGAAACCAGAAGGTCTGCGGGCAATCGCCCACGACATTCTCAACGCGCGATGGTTCGCGGTCGGTGGCTGGATACTTTCGGGGGGAATCTCCATGGGTTCATGGAAATTGATCGGCTGGATGGACCGCAACCATCGGGCCGAGATTGAGCGCTTTGAACGAAGAGGCCCGTTGGCAACCCAAGGGCGGCTCGATCTTGACAGCAGCGGAGGTGACAAACAGTTTTCGGAAGGATAGTCCTCCCAGCCAATCATGTGACCGTCTTAATTCCAGTATTGTTCTTCCTGGTGGTGTCCAACGCCTTTCTTTGGCTGGTGGTCCGCCCCGTTGTCTTGAGCAAGTTTCGAGTCAGTCTCAGGTGTCTATCCGAGGAGGCGGGCGCACTTTTGGAGTCGTCGACTGCGGAGAAGGAGGCTGCCTCCATAATCGCGTTTCGGGTGAATCAACTCGAAGAGCAGGTCGATCACATCAGCATTTCGCTGGTCTTCGCCGCCAAAGTCTCCGCGGAAGAGTCCCGGAAAGTTGAGGAAATGAGCGCCAAAGTGGAGGCTGCATCGGCAACCATTCGCAACATGCACAAACGCTTGATGCAAACCGCAATCCTCATAGCGGCAGTCAATTCAATCGGCATCTTCTTCCTTCTCGCGCTTCTCGCCCTGCCGTTGGCTCTCATGCTGATGATCCGCGATGGTGTTCGAAATTCCGTCGCCAAACGGTTCGAGATCGCCTCGTTCGGACTTTCCAATGGCTCACGAGCGTTTGCGTAGTTGGGCACGCAACGTCCAGATCTCAATGTGAACACCAAGCCCTGATGCGGAATTGGAGAGGGCGGCATCCCTGGCGCCGCATGGGTCGGCTACTCCGGCCCCGAAAGAACGGCACGAACCGCGTCGAGGATTTCGCCGGAGGTGAAGGGTTTGGCGATGGTGAACCGCGCTCCCAGCATTTTGGCGATCGGCAGGTAATCCGAAGCCTCAACTCGTCCCCCTCCCGAAATGGCGATGACACCCACGCCCGGGAATTCCCGCCGGAGGGCGAAGATGGTCTCGAATCCCTCCTTTTCAGGCATGATCAGATCGGTGATCACCACGTCGGATGGGCACTCGCGAAACCGGTTCAATCCCTCCACGCCATTGGAGGCCGCGACAACCTCGTAGCCCTCGTGGGTCAGGATTTCAACCAGCAGCGCACGCACCTGCGGGTCATCGTCAATTACCAGGATTTGTTTCATGGGAGTCCGCCGGGGGCGGGAAGAAATTTTCGGATTACCTGGCTCAACTCAACGAAATTCACCGGCTTGGAGACGAATTCACGAATCCCCGGGTTCAGCGTTCGGCTGTGGCCGGTGAGATCGGCCGATCCGGTGCAGACGATGATCGGTGTGTCCGCCCGCAACCGCAGAATCTCAGCCGCAAGCTCGGCGCCGGACAGCTTCGGCATGGCAAGATCCGTGATCACCAACGCGAACGGCGGTGTCGCGGCGCGAAACTCCCGCAGAGCTGCCTCGCTGTCGTGGTGCGCCACGACATCGTATCCCAGACGGGTGAGATGCTGATGCATCATGTCGGCGATCGGTTCCTCGTCGTCGACCACCAGGATCCGACCGGAACCCGGCACCACTGACGGGGCGACCGCCGCGACCTCCAAGGGTGGAGGGGAGACATAGGGCAGCCAGAGGGTGAACGTCGTTCCCTGCCCCAGCCGGGTGTTCACGACGATTTCGCCACCATGGTTTTCGACAATCCCGTGCACCACGGAAAGCCCCAACCCCGCCCCCTCGCCAACGGGTTTCGTGGTGAAAAAGGGATCAAAGATCCGCCCCAACACCGAGGGGTCAATCCCGTGACCGGTGTCCGAAACCGTCAGCGTCAGATACTCATCCGCCTTGAGACCCGCCGGCTTGCTGGATTCAAGCCCGACTTCGGTGCAATCCAGAGTCACAGTCAGGACGCCACCCCGCTCACGCATGGCATGACCGGAATTGGTGCCGAGATTCATCAACACCTGATGGAGTTGGGTCGGATCACCCATCACCGTGTCGGCCGTTGTGGCGATCCGGACCTCGATTTGAATGGCGGGCGGAAGGGTCGCGCGCAGCAGTGTGACGACCTCGTCCACCACGCCTCCCAGGCGCACCATCACCCGTCGGGGCGCGTTCTGCCGGCTGAAGGTCAGGATTTGGCGGACCAGGAGACGCGCGCGCTGGCCGGCGATCATCACCTGCCGGAGGTTTCGTTCAATCCGGCTGTCCTTCGCGACGTCGCGCAGCGCGAGTTCCCCAAAACCGAGGATGGCACCGAGGATGTTGTTGAAATCGTGGGCGATGCCGCCGGCCAGCGTCCCAATCGCGCGCAGCTTCTCGCTCTGCAACAATTGCTCCTGCGCCGATTTCAACGTCTCGAAGGTCTCCTCCAATTGTTGCCGCGAGGCCTGGAGATTGGCCGTCATCTGATTGAACACCACCGCCAACTCGCCGCATTCGTCCTCGGATTGCACCTCCACCCACCGCGAAAAATCACCTCGACCCACCGCCTCGGCCGTGTCCCGCAGGTCACGGAGCGGCCTCGACACCCGGCGGACGACCAGAGCCACGATCACCACGCCGGCCAGGATCACGGCCGCCTGCGTCCACAGCAGCGCACGTTGCGCGGCCTGAAGCGACGCCAGCGGCCGTTCAAACGAAGACAGCAACACATAGCGCAGGCCGGCGTCGGCCGTCGCACCCGCGAGTCCTCCCGAGAGGCCCATGTAGTGCTGGCCATTGATCGTCACGGTGACCGCCTCGGCAGGATTGTTTCTCGACCGACCGGAGGGGTCACGCCGTTCAAGGACGGGTGCCAACTGCCCCACGAGATCCGCGACGTCGAGAGTGGCGGCGGTGATGCGTCCTCCCGCGAGAAGCACAATTTCACTCCGGGTGAGTTGCCCGAATTCCGTAAGGACATCACGCCCCATCTCCCGGGCGGTCGTCAGCGCACCGATGATCGAAGGCCCCACAACGACAGGCACCGAGACGAACTCATAAATCCGCCCGTCGATGGCGGCGGCGGTTGCGTTCGGATGTCCGATCAAAGCCTCCCCGGCGGAAGCTTTTCCGATCGCGGCGCAACGAGCGGGATCGGCCGCCAGGGTTGTCGCATTCGTCACGATCATCGCGGTCGGACCGGTGAAGAGGGCGAATTCCGCGCCGAAATCCGCGAGCAATTCCTTGAGCGCGAAAGCCACCGTGGCGGGATCGTTTTGTTGGGCGACGGCTCGAAAGCGGGGTTCGCCGGCGGCTTCGCCGTAACGCAGCAGCAGGTTTTTGACTCGAATTGCCTGCTGGCTTTGAAACACACCATCGGCCGTCGACACGGTGTCAGCAGCCCCGGCCGCCAACTGGTCCGCCATGTGGCGGCTCGCAAACCACAGGGGCGCGACGACCAGAACCGTCATGACGATCAGCACCGGCACCAGGATCTTGACCTGAAAACTGGAGCGGAGACGGCGGAAGGACGGCCGCATGAAGGCTCAGTAGTGGGGGAGATTCGCGATGCCGAGCGTGAAGTCGACACGGACTTCGCCGGTTTCCGGCACCGTGATCTCGCGCGCCTGGGCAGGCATGCGCTCGTGCCAGGCCTTGAGCGTGTACCGCCCGGCCGGGACGTTCGGAATCACATAGCGCCCCCGGTCGTCGGCCGCGGCAAAATACGGATTACCCAGGACCAGCACGATGCAGTTCATCGCCTTGTGGATGGAGCAGAACACATCCACCCGTCCGGGTTTGTCGAAGACGATGCGTTTGACTTCGGGATGTTTGTAGAGCCCCAGATCGAACGGCTTGGTCTCGGAATATGAAAAGACGTTGTGAAAGATGTCGTCGTTGTTCGGCCATTCGACGGTGGTGCCGACCGCGACCGGCAGCACGTGGGGCGAGAAAGTGGCTCCCTGCTGATTGATCTTGCGAGTCGTGACCACCTGCGCGACGGCGGGTGAGGCGGTGTTGGTGGCCACCGCGCCGTCGATGTAGACGACAAAATCCCGCAACTGCGAATAGTCCACCCGCTCGACGAATTTATACTTCCGGCTCTCGTACGCCCCGCCCGCAGCGGACGGCTCGTCAGCGCCCTCCGTGCCGCGGGCCCGGACGGTGCCGACCAGCGTTCCGGCTTCGCCGGGAAGACCGGGCAGGCTGGCGATGGCAACAAGGGCGGCGACTGTGAGCGGACGGCGCATGTCAGAACGCGAATGCCGCCGTGGCACTCAGCATGTTTTCGAGCCGACGCGGCGTGCCTCCGGCTTCGCTGCCGCCTTCGATGGAGTATTCGACCTTGAGGACCAATTGCGGACTCCATCGATAGCCAATCCCTAGGCTCAACAGGTGCAGGCCGCTGGTGAGGTCCGGTCCGAAGGCGTATTCCCCCACGTTGCCAATCCCGGCGATCGGATATCCACCGGGAGCGAACACCTGGCTCCACCGGGCGGCGGCATAGAGACCGCCATAAATGTCCTGCACCGCCTCTGCATAGTAATAGGTGACCCGCCTTCGATTGTGAACGGGCTGGTCATTGTCTTCGTAGCGGATCAACCCACCCGCCGCCTTCAAAGTGGTGTGGGCGAACCGCAACTGCAGGTCGCCCTCGAGCAGGTCCGCCTGGAACACCGTGGCGGCCGCCGACCCGATGGGCCGCACAAAGCCGGAGCCGATCCAGAGGGCGGAAAGCTTGTCCTGTTTGATGTCCAACTGTCCGGTGCGCAGGGCACTTCCGCTCAGGTGAAGCCATTTGAACGGTTCATAGGCCAGTCGACCAGTGAAGGTCTTGTCGCCGTTGAAATCGCGGACCACGTTGTAGGGACCGTTCTGAACGGCGGCGACGTACCGAAAAGGGCCCAGCGCGCCGTAGACCTCGAGGCCTTCATTGACGCCCCACAAGTCGGTCACGGAATGGGAAATGAGCGGATTGTCGATCGCGTGCCGCAGCAGGTATTCCTCACCGAACGGAATGTTGAAACGGCCGGCGCGCAGATTCAGTTGCCGGTCTTCGCCCCACAGTTTCGACAGATTCTCCGCGTCGATAAAAACCTCTCCCGCACGCAGGTCGATCTCATGCTCCTCGCGTTGATAGAGGTTCAGTTCCCCGAAGAAATACACCTCGCCCCAGATCGGGGCCTCCAGATACAGGCGCGCTTCATCGACGCGAAACTCGTGATTGGGAAATTGCCCGTTGGCCTGGGAATCCGAAAACGCCACCGCACCCTCGCCGCGGAGATGAATCCGGTTGAACGCCGATCGGGCAGGAATCAGGGACTCAGCCGTGGGTTCAGCAGCCGCGTGGGTATCGGCTTCGCGCTGCCCCAAGTCCGCCGCCTGGAGCTTGTCGACCTTGCGGCCGAGTTCTTCAATGACCTGCTGTTGTTGATGCAACTGCTGCTGCAGGGCGGCGTTTTGCTGCTGAAGCAATCGCAACTGCTCCGCAATTCCCGAACTGGCATCGTCGCCCAGAGCCCGCAGCGCAGCGGCCAGAAACCAGGCCGCACTGGCGGCTCGGAGGGGCCTTGAGGTAGGCGCGTGCCTCATCGGGCGACTCTTGGCAGCCAGGCCCATGGACGCAAGCCCGGGATGAAATCGGCACTCCGGAGCACGGTTCAATCCGGAGTCACCCGGAAAAATCGCACCGGACTGGTGGAGAGGACGTTCTTCACCGAGTTGGATCCAGTGGCGGTGAAATCAGTCAGGTAGTTCCAGTTGTCCCAAGTGTTGGTCAACCGGTCGGCGTAGTTGATCGAATACGAGGCCCCGGGGATCGAATTGAATTTCAGAACCGCACTCTTCGGCGAGGTGCGGATCATTTGAACCCGCAGAGGATCCGCCACAGTGACCCGCGCCGGATTGCTGGTGAGTTGACCCGCCGCGTTGTCGAGAACCACATCGTACGATCCAGCGTCTCCCGGAACCGCGGCGTCGACGTACCAGAAATCATTGGTCGCACCGGGAATCGAATTCCCCGCCTTGCGCCACTGGTAGTTCAGAACGACGCCCCCGTCGGCATAGATGTAAATCCCGAACGGCGCTCCCTCATGAATGGTGACATTGTCCGGTTGGGAATAAATCTGCGGCGGCAGGATCAGGGACACCTGGGCCGGCTGACTGTAATTCGTGCCCGCCGCGTTGATTGCCGATGAAAAGTAATAACCGCCATCGTCCACCGTCACATGCGGCAGCACCAATGCCGCGTTCGTCGCTCCGACGATGATTGGACCAAGGAAGACGTTACCGCGAAAGGATTCTCCCCGATACCACTGGAACCGGATCGTTCCGGTGCCGATCGCCGCCGAGGTCAGGATCACGTCGTCTCCCGCTACGGCGATTGTATCGACGGGATTCAGGCTGAACAGCGGCGGTGCCGGTGCCGCCGTTACCCTGAGGGTCATGGAATCCGTCAGGGTCCGGTCGGGAAGGTTGTCCTGCGAGGCGACAAGGGTGACGTCGTTGGTTCCAACCACGGTCGGTTTGCCGGCGATGAACCCGAGCTTCTTGTTGAGCGTGAGACCCGGTGGCAACGGGTAGGCGTCGAAACTGTTGATGATCCACGCCTGATTGATGGTGATGCGGTAGGTGAACGGCGTGCCGACCTGGACCTGCACGTCGAGCGCGCTCGAAACGGCGGGTGTCGTGGCACCGGAGAACGCATGGAAGGTTCCGGCCACCGCCAGAGAGGCGACCGCCCAGCGCCGTAGCCGCGCTGGTGGAGGCATGACTGTTGCAACGCGCAACATCCCCGGCACACGAGTCACCCAACTCGACCCGACCAGAAGCAGCCAGCAGACGCTGGATTGAGCCAAGCGCCGCAGGTATCCGCTGATGGAATACACCATACCCTGACTCAGAGTCTCTCGCACCCGCGTTGTGTCACCTTCCATTGGTTTCAAACCTGTCGATTCAATCCACCAAGGCAAGCCGCTTCCTCCGATCGGTTTCAACCCGTGGATCCAGCAGCTGCCTTCAATGAATGCTTCCAAAGTGAACCTTTTCGGGAGCCGTCTTGGAATCCATCAGTTGAATCGTCGTCGAGGGACCGAGATTCGGATTCGTCCAGGATCGCAACGCCCAGACCACCTTCTTATCGCGGGTGACTTCCAATGCCTGCACCGGTGCGGTAGCGGAATCAATCGGACCCGACCACGAGTTGACCCAGTGGTTGATCAGTGTGTTGCCATTTGGCAGGCGTGTGGCGATCTGCATGCTGTTGAACTTGTAGTCCGGCACGTCGGCCGAAGTGAACTCCCACACGGTCTCGCCGCGGGCGTTGATCTCCCGAACCACCTTGCCGCAAACGAGCGTGTTGCCGTTCTTCAACCGAACCGCGGACCAGGCACCGGGCACGTCCGCCGACCACACCTGTTTTCCGGTGTCATCGTATTCCGCCACCTTGCGGAGATCCATGTGAGCCACCAGATAGGTGCCCGCTTCGGTGAGGCGGGCATGGCGAAATTGCCCATGAGTGCTCTTGGGATTTCCCACCGGAAGCGGCAATTCGCGAACCGTCTTCCCGCTGTCCAGGTTCACCACGAACAGCCGGGGTTCAGGTCCATTCTGGATGAAGATGACATGATGAGTCCCGATCGGCTGCGCCGTGTGGGTCTCGCACTGCGGCGGTGCGTCGTAGTGCCACAACACTTTTTTGTCCGGGTTGATCAACGTCACGCCAAACTGATGGGCGAACAGGATGTTGCCGTTCGACAGTCGGACCGCGTCACTGATCTCCCCCTTCCCGGCCGCGTCGTTGTAGGCCCAAACCACCTTGCCGCCCTTCACCAGAAAGATGTCCCGGGTCTTCGCTTCGCCCGCATAGAGAAAGTCATGCTGAGCCAATCCCCTGCCCGGCAGCACCGCGGGAAAGGCCGGTTTCGCCGGAGGCTCGGGATCGGCGGCGCGAAGGGACACCGAACTTTGCGCCGAAACGAGGAACAAAAGGAGGCCGAGCCGCCTGGAAATGGGATTCATGGGAGGGATGGGAAACCGCGACGTGGAACGCACCAAAGGTCTCTCCAAGATTCTCCGCGAACAACAACAAAGCCGATCGCGGTCGACCCGTTGGAGCGATTCAGAGATCGCCGCGGGAATGGACAACATCCCGTGAAAGGACAACGCTCCCTCCCACTCCGTCTCCGACCCAACATCCGTCTTTCATTCACCCCATGAAACTCCAGATCGCCCTGCTGTGCGTCCTTTTCCTGGTTGATGGAACCGGCTCTGCGGCCCCGTTGGTGAACATTGCCGGCACCGGCTCCACGGGATCCGACGGCGATGCCGGACCGGCGACGGCGGCCCGGTTGAACAATCCGTTCGGACTGGTTCGCGGACCGGATCACGGTCTGTGGTTCGCCGACTACGAAGCAAACGTGATCCGCCGCATCGCGCCCGATCGCACCATCACCACTGTCGTCGGCAACGGCACCGCCGGCTATTCAGGGGATGGCGGACCCGCCCGGAACGCCGCGCTGCACAATCCTCACGAACTCCGTTTCGATGCGGGTGGCAACCTGTTCATCAGCGATGCCAGCAACCACGCCATCCGCCGTTACGACGCTGGGACCCACGTTCTCACCACCTTCGCCGGGACCGGCCAAAAGGGTTACGCGGGCGACGGGGGACCCGCCGATCGGGCGCAATTGAATGAGCCGATCAGTCTCCAATTCGGTCCCGCGGGTGACCTCTACATCGCCGACATTGGCAACCGCGTCTTGCGCCGCGTGGATTCGAAATCCGGAGTCATCACCACCTTCGCCGGCACTGGCAAGTCGGGACCCACGCCGGACGGTTCACCGATTCAGGGCACGCCGTTGAACGGGCCGCGCTCGCTCGATTTTGATGCCGCTGGGAATCTGTTCCTCATCACCCGCGAGGGGAATCAATTGCTGCGCTTCGATCTCAAGGCCGGGATCATCCATCACCTCGCCGGAACCGGTCGCGCAGGTTTCTCTGGCGATGGTGGACCGGCACGGGAAGCCACGCTCAACGGACCCAAGGGAATCGCCCTCGCACCCAACGGTGACGTCTATCTGGCCGACACCGAGAACCATGTGATCCGCCGCTACAACACCAAGAATGGCACGATTGAAACGGTCGTAGGAACGGGAGTGCGGGGCGACGGCCCGACCGGCGATCCGTTGACGGCAAAGCTCTCCCGGCCGCACGGGATTTTTGTCGAGACCGACGGAACCCTGCTGATCGGTGACAGTGAGAATCACCGCATTCGCACGGTCGCGGATTCTGGAAAACCGTGAGTTGAGGGCGGGTCCAGACGCCAGGAGTCTTCCTGGGACCCGGGAGGATCGATCCTGCGGTTTCGAACCGGCCCTCCGGGCTTTCCGCCCCCGCTCGCGCCACGGAGCGACTCCGAAGGCAACGTCCCTGCTAATCCGATTCCATAAGGCACGGAATTTGGAGAACTACGAAGTTGGAGTGAAAACGTGGTGCACGGGGCGGGAATTGAACCCACAACCTTCGGCTTCGGAGGCCGACGCTCTATCCAATTGAGCTACCCGTGCACGAACGGAAGGGCGGGAAATTAGTCGGGCGCTGGCGAGGGGGCAATCGCTTTGTTCCCAAGCCTCATCCGTCTCCGAAATCCAATCCGGCTCAGTGTCGACCGGCCGGGACGTTGGTCGGGAGCGGCAGGGTCGCCGGAGCTGTCCGGGGAGCAGGGCGCAGGCCCGATCCCAGCGGCGTTTCCTTCCGGGCCGCAGCCGGATTCCGCTGCCACATTTGATATCCCCATACGCCAAGGAGAATCACCAGGCCGCCCAGGATCAGCGGGAACAACCACTGCCAGCGCAGACGCGATAACGCGAGGGTAATGCTGTCGAGGGGTCCTTTGGCCGGACCCGGCAGGCTTGGTGGAGCCGCGTAGTCCGCGGTCAATTCGAGTTCCCCGTCGAGCGTTTCCACCAGGGCCTTTTCATCGAGCCGCAGATGCCGCGCGTAGGTGCGGGTGAAGCCCCGGATGTAGACTGGTGCCGCAAAGGCGCTCCATTCGCTCGCCTCCAGCGCACGGATGTGGTCGGTCTTGATGTTGGTCGCGTCCGCAACCTGCCTGACCGTGAGCTTACGTCGCTCACGTTCCGTGCGCAGCAGGTCACCGGCAGTTGGCATCGCGGGTTTGTACCGCGTCGGCGACCCGGTGGGCAATGGCGGAAACCGGCCGGCCGCTCAAAGACCCCGGAAATCACGGGCTTCCTGCTTTCCGGAACTGGCAACCGTTCGTAGCCTGACGCCGCCACATGCCGAATCGTCGTCCGCCCAAATCCCATCCATTGTCAGGGCTGAAGACCTTGGAATCCGCCCCGCGATTGCTTCATCTCGGCAACCGGAAGGCTCAACTTCAAGTCTTGGCAGTGGCTCCCGACGTGTTTCGGATTCGGGCCACCTCGACGGTCTCATTTTCCACCCTTCCCTCCCCCGCAATCGATCCGGTTCGCCAGGTTCACGTTGAGGCGGACGTTCAATCCGACGCCCAAACAGCCTCACTCACCACCGCGGTCGGACAGTTCCGGATCCATCTGGAAACCGGCGCGTGGCAGGTCGCCGATCACGGGGGCAATCTCCTGTTTTCGACCGGACAGCCGATCCAATTTGCCGGTGCAAAAACCGAGTTGAACCTGGACCTCGCGTCGGGCGAATCGGTGTTCGGCCTCGGTGAATCGACCGGGACGTTCAACCGGCGTGGCACCGTGCGGGATTTCTGGAACATCGACGTTCTCGGACATGCGCCGGCGATTCATCCCGCGCTGCAATCGCTCTACGTCTCCATTCCGTTCGCAATCTCGCTGCGCAACGGACGGGCTGCCGGACTGTTTTGGGATAATCCGGCCCGTCAGGTTTGGGACATCGGTCAATCCCGACTCGATCAGTGGAGCCTCACCGCGGCCTCGGGTGAACTCGACCTGTATTTGTTCCTCGGACCGACGGTTGCCGAAGTCACCGGACGCTTCTTAGAATGGACCGGTCGAATCCCCATGCCGCCGCGTTGGGCCTTGGGATACCAGCAATCGCGCTACAGCTATGAAACCAGCGAACGGCTGGAAGAAGTGGCCCGTGAGTTTCGCCGCCGGAAGCTCCCGTGCGACGCGCTCTATCTCGACATCCATCACCTCGACGGGCACCGGGTGTTCACCTTCGGGAAAGGTTTCCCAAAACCGGCCGAGATGCTGACCCGGCTGGCCCGGAAGGGGTTCAAGGTCGTGGCCATCGTTGATCCGGGTGTGAAGGACGACCCGAAGTTCGGCGTATTGAAACGGGGACGTGAGGCCGACGCGTTCGTGAAGTGCGCCGACGGAAAAACAGATTATATCGGAGAAGTCTGGCCGGGCGCGGCGCGGTTTCCCGATTTTCTCAACACTGAAACGCGGACCTGGTGGGGCGACGAACAGCGCGTGTTGTCGGATCTCGGCATTGCCGGCGTCTGGAACGACATGAACGAACCGGCGAACTTCGCCCGTCCGGACAAGACCCTCCCGCCGGATTCGATGCATCGAACCGATCAAGGTCCGCGTCCGCATGTCGAAGTTCACAACCTGTACGGACAGGAAATGGCCCGCGCGTCCCGTGAAGGCCTGTTGCGACTTCCGCCAAAGCGTGGACGAAACCGGCGCGGCGCGGCGGGGGTTCCGCGGCCGTTTGTGGTCACCCGGGCCGGTTCGGCGGGCATTCAACGGCAGGCCATCGTCTGGACCGGCGATACATCGTCGCACTGGGACCACCTCAATGACGCGATCCAGATGCTGCTCAACCTGTCGCTGAGTGGTGTTCCCGTGTGTGGCGGCGATGTCGGCGGATTCCTGGGAAACACAACGCCGGAATTGTTCGTCCGCTGGTTTCAATTCGCGGCCTTCACTCCCTTCTTCAGGAATCATTCCAACATCGGAACCCTCGATCAGGAGCCGTGGGCGCTCGGCAAACCAGTGGAAGAGATCTGCCGCCACTACCTGCATCTTCGCTATCAATTGCTGCCCTATCTGTACGCACTCACCGCCGGGGCCCGCGAAACCGGCGCGCCGTTGATGAGGCCCATGCTATGGCACTTCGCCAACGATCCCATCGCGGTTGCTTGCGGTGACCAATTCCTGCTTGGCCCCGATTTGTTGGTGGCACCGGTGGTCCGCCAGGGTGCGGTGGCCCGCAGCGTCTATCTGCCCAACGATCTGTGGTACGATTTCTGGACGGGCGAGGTTCATCCGGGCGGGCGCCATATCGTGGCTCAGGCACCGGTGGAGATGATCCCCCTGTTCGTCCGGGCAGGAGCGATCCTGCCGATGGGCGAGGTCACGCCATTCACCGCCAACACCGCGCCGGAAATCGTCTCGCTCCAATGCTGGCCCCGGGGCCGGGGAACCCTCACTTGGTACGAGGACGACGGCGTCAGCGAAGCCTATCAGGAGGGCGTTTCCTGTCGCAGGACGATCCATTCGCGAACGCAGGGCCGGACCCTGGAATTGCAATTCGAACCCGAGTCGGGATCGTGGTCCAGTACCGTGAAAACTTGGCGTCTGATCTTCTGGGGAGCCCGATCGGCGGGATCCATCACCTTGAACGGCAAGCCCATTCAAGGGTCGTTCGATGACGAAGGCGGCGTCTGCATCGCGGAGATACCCAATTTCCCATCGGCCATGACGGTTCGGTTTTCAGGAGTCGCATCATGAAAAAACATCTTCTCTCACTGTTGGCCCTCGTGCTCGTGTCCGGGTTCGGCTCCGGCTGCCGGAGTTTCGAAAAAGACTGGGCCGCCGCGGCCGCGACGCCGTTCAACCCGGCCGACCCACTGAGTGGACGCTGGATCGGCACCTGGCAGAACACCAACAATACCCACAGCGGTGCGTTGCGTGCGGTCGTTCAACCCACCGGCACCGACACCCGAACCGCCCGATTTTTTGCGGTGTGGGGCAGTCACAGTGGAAGCTTCACGACGCGGCTCAAGGTCGACCCCGGCTCAGAATCCTCCTCCTTCACCAGCCGAAAACGCATCATCGGATTCCTGATCAAGACCCAGGGCCGGGCCATGGCCGCTGATTTCAACGCGACCTACGAAAGCATCTTCGATTCCGGCACCTTTACCCTGCATCGCGCGGAACCGACGGCCGCTCCCTGATCCAGCCGGAAACGGCAACCGCCACCCGCCGCTCCGCCTCGGCGGTCGTCAGATCTTCAAGATGACCCTCCGGGGCGAGCACCAGGTCCACGCGGGAACTTCGCGGACGCCAGATGCTGGATTGGGTTGGACCCCACAAGACCACTCCCGGCAGTCCACACGCCGCCGCGAGATGAGCAATGCCGGAGTCGTGCCCCAGGAATCCGGAACATTCAGCGAGACGGCGGGACAACCGCGGAAGCGGCCAGTTGACGGCCGTTTCAATCCGTTCCGAAGGCAGGTGACGGGACAATTCATTGAGCGTTTCCAACTCAGCTTCACCACCCACCAACAGCAGCCGGATCGGTTGGGTCTCCAGCAAACGACCGAGCAACTCCAGCCAGCGTTCCCGAGGCCACACCTTGTGGGCACCGCCCGCGCCGGGATGCACCGCGATCCACGGCAACGCGGTAAGACCTGATGCGGCGGCGTTGAGTTTGAGATTCAGTGACGGAACCGGATCCGCATCGAAGATCGCAAGTTTCTGGAGCGGCACCAGCAATTGATCGGTGGCGTGAGCCGGATTCGATTCGTCCGGCCGGTGGGGTCCCTGGATCAATTGGGCCTTGGTCACCCGTGCCAGGTTGTTGCGAAAGATTTCATCGGGGTCGAACAGGTAGGTGAGGATGACGTGGAATCCTTCGAAGTAGGTGGACCACTGCGGATCGAGCACTCCATTCCTCGCGAAGAATCCAGCGAGCGGCCGGGCCTCGATCGGTTGAACGGCATCCACCCAGCCATATTCCAACGCCAGGGTGGCGATGCCGGGATATCCGACCAGTTCCAATCGAATGCCGGGAAACTGACGACGCAGGGCTGCAATGGCCGGAAGAGTGACAATGAAATCACCTATGGCTCCGCCGCGGATCACGAGGATTCTGCCGGACATGCGCCAACCCTGCCCCGTTCCGACCGATCACTCCAAGCCCGGATGAAGGCGATGCGAATCGGAAGAGGAACTCAAGATCTCACGACGGATCGGGATCTTGGGATCCTGCCTCTTTCCACCGTGAGACCGCGAGCGCACTCATCGCCAGCACGGCCAGAGTGAAAAAGAGGTTGTTCGGAGTTCGATAGGTCCAGGTCGTCCAGGGCCACGGCCGATGGAAAAACGCGAAGTTCAATCCGTAGATTGTCCATCCAGCGGTGAGAAGCACCTGCGCAGCCGGCCGCTGCGCAACGTCGCGGAGTGTTCTGCAACCACTCGCCCAGCCCGCCATCGCGCACGCGAGAACCAATGGCACCATCAGGTAGAAAACAACACCCACGACGAAAGGCGTGTACCGTTCCTGGAGCACCAGTTGAACGAACGTCTTGCCCACAATGGGCGCGAGCGTGATCGGCAGCAGCAGGAACACCGGCCACCGGGATCCAGCGACCACCCCGGCCATTGGAATCAGACCCAGCAGCAATCCGTGGTTGTAAATCCCACTGATGCCCGGCACCGATCCGAATTCCGCAATCATCAACAAGGCGCCGTGGACCGAAATCCAAACCCATTCCCAGCGGACTGACTGCGAAACGGAACCTTCGCCCTCCTCAGGCACCGGACGAATCCACTTTCGATGGAACCACAATCCGAACCCAAGCGTCGCGCCCATGACCGTTCCAAAGGTGGTTTCCATCCAGTTCCACCAGTTCATCGCCGGATCGAGCCGGATCCAGATCCCGCTCTTGAACAGTTCGGAATGCCACGCGTGAAAGGACTGAAGACATTGGCCACCCGGAAACCCGAGTGCTCCTCCCAGGCTTCCCCACAGCATCAAGCGGCGGGCCAGTCCATCTCCGCGAATCCAACCCGTCCAGATCCAGGCACCGATCAGAGCGAACAACAATCCGCCCCAGGCCTCCCGCCGGGGCTTCAACGCCGCACCGGGAAGCCATGCCCAGTCGGCGGAAAAGTAGAGCCGCGGGAGAATCCGATGTGCCGGATCAAAGGGCTG
>CAIVQB010000132.1 GCA_903907925.1 uncultured Verrucomicrobiota bacterium | reverse complement strand
TGAAATCGCTTGAGGATCTGGCTGACCGCGCCGACGAGGTCGAACATCGAAACTTCACCCCGCTTGGGCGCAGCTTCCTCGGCGAAATCGATCCGACCGGGACGCCGGAAATAGCGGTTCTCAGTGTCCAGCTCGCAGGACTGGAGCTGGGCGGCGGCGTCCTTGAATTTCTTGTACTCCACCAGCCGGCGAATGAGTTCCCAGCGGGGATCATCGCCCTCCTCGTCCTCGTTCTCTGGCTTCACCTGCAATTCCACCGGCAGGAGTTCGCGGCTCTTGATGTAGAGCAGCGACGCGGCCATGACGAGAAACTCGCCCGCCACCTCGAGGTCCAGTTCACGCATCTGGTCGATGTAGGCCACGAATTCGGTGGCGATGCGGGTGAGGTTGACCTGATAGATGTCGACCTCCTGCTTCTTGACGAGATGCAGGAGCAGGTCGAGAGGCCCTTCAAAAACCTCAAACTGGACGCGGTATTCGCTCATGGATGGGCGCGGGCAGATGCCGGCCGTGTGGATACAGCGTAGGTTGGTCTTCTCCGCGTTGGCAATCGGAGCTTGTTCACCGCGTCGGCGGCAACGGCTCCACCGGGGACGCCGAGACAGGCTGATTCCGGCGACGGATCCGTTCCTCGACCGGGTGGAGCAGCCACAGAACGGCGAGGGCCAATCCCAACGGAATCAACGCCAGACGCCACAAACCCGCTCCACAGGCCAATCCGAGTGCCGAGGAAACCCAGACCGAAGCGGCCGTGGTCAAACCGTGAACCTGCTGACTGGATTGATCGCGGACAATGGCACCGGCACCGAGAAATCCGATGCCGGTGATCACCCCCTGGATGGCCCGGCTCACGGCATCGGGACTGTAGGTGGATCCGACTTGGGCCAGGTCGGAGACCACCAGCGTCACCGTTGCCGCGCCGAGAGCGACCAGCGCCTGGGTGCGAAGCCCGGCGGGTTTGGAATGAAGTTCGCGATCAAACCCGACAATGGCTCCGAATACCGTGGCCGCACCGAGGCGCAACAGCACTTCACGAGTGGAAAGCAGGTGCTGAAAATCAGAAACGCCGGGCATGCGCCGACGCTAGGCCGAACCCGCCCCTCCTGCAAACGCCGGGATCGAACGGGAGCGCCGGCATCCTGCCGGCCAGTTGGAGCTCTTTTTGGGCGCAGGGGCGCCGAGACGATACGGGCCGTCAGGATGACGGCGCTCCCAGGGGAGGAGCGGATGCCGAGGCGTGAGTGGATAAGGGTTTGGGGAGCGGTGGGTGTTGAGGACGGGAAAACGAGAAAACGAGTGAGTGCGGTTGGCGTGTACCGGAGCGCCGGCATCTTGCCGGCGAGTTGGATCCAAAACTGAAAATCGATCCGTCGAAAAAGCCGGGCCATCAGGATGATGGCGCTCCCAGTGGTGGCGCGGATCCCCTCAATAACGGGTCATCCCCGTTTCCGATTTTCTCCTCCACCGCCCTGTGCAATCCACCTCGAATCTTCCCATCGTCGGACCCATCGCTATTCTTTCCCCATGTTCTCCCTCGCAGGAAAAACGGCACTGGTGACGGGTGCGGGTTCGGGCATTGGCGCCGCCATCGCCGAAACCTTCGCCACTGCCGGCGCGTTCGTCATCGTCGCCGATGTCAATGCGGTCGGGGGAAACGCCACGGTGGAGGAGATTATCCGGTCCGGCGGCCAGGCGATGTTTGCCGCGTTGAACGTGACCGACGAAACCGGCTGCGCGTCGCTGGCCGAACGGGTGCAGGCCCAGCACGGGCCGCTCGACATCCTGGTGAACAACGCCGGCGTGGGCCACGTGGGTACGGTGTTGACCACCAGCGGCGCCGATTTTGACCGCCTGTACGCGATCAATGTCCGGGGCGCGTTCAACGTCACCAAGGCCTTCCTGCCCGCCATGCTCGCCCGCGGGCGCGGGTCGGTGATCAATCTCTCCTCCACCGCGGGATTGGAAGGTTTGAAGGACCGGCTGGCCTACGGCGTGACCAAGCACGCCATCACCGGATTCACCCGCTGCCTGGCGCTGGACCACGCGACCTCGGGTGTCCGCATCAATTGCCTCTGTCCGGGCCGGGTCGAAACGCCTTTCGTGAAGGCGCGTCTGGCGGAATACCCCGATCCCCAAGCCGCCTACCGCGAAATGAGCGCGACCCAGGCCAACGGCCGGATGGGGCAACCGAAGGAAATCGCCGCCGCAGCATTGTATCTCGCCAGCGACGAAAGCTCCTTCGTGACCGGCTCCGCCCTCGCCATCGACGGCGGCTGGACGGCCGGGAAGTTTTGAAAGCGAGTGGTCCGGTCAGCGTTTGTAGGAGGGCCGTGTGGCCATTCTAACGTCCCGAAACCAAACGATCGTATTCGGCGTGGGAACCGATCCAAAACCAAATGATCCCACCTTCGAAAGTTCGACCAACGGCCCGATAGTTGATCCCAACTCGGGCTGACCAGAATTCCCCCACCTTCTTCAGCCTCAGCGATGGGTGTCTGGGATCGGATTTCAATAAGACGAAGTTCTTGTCGGCAAGGATCCGAATCGCCTCAGGAAGGTTTTGGTAGCGGCACCAGAATTCTGGTGAGGCGTAGTGCTTCACAACGCGGTGCAACGCCCCGCACCAAACTCAGCCAAGGCCTTTTCACCGAGCCGATCGAGTTTCCCTGCCGCGACGTCAGACTCGAATTGACGTTCCCACCGTCGAGCGGCCAGGTCCTCGAGCCAACGGGAGAACTCGGCAAACTGGTCTGCGGGCAGGCTCTCAACGAGCTGTTCTATTTCCACGAGACTCATGACGATGGACGCTGCCAACCTAGCGACACGGAGGCAACCCCTCTTTGTCCGAAGCCGGATGAAGAATCGATCACTCTGGGTTTGACGCTGGGGATTCTCGTTCGACGGTAACCCGGCTGATCAAAAGGCCGGACAGGACGTCGTATCGCTCGTCGTCGCCAAACACAAAAATCCGACTTCCAGCCGGTGGGACGGCGATATGATCGACCGTCGGAACACGGAGCTGACCTCCGTCGGCCAGGTGAATGACAAACGGAACAAACGGCACCGCATGAACCAGCTTTCGAATGTCGGTGGTAGGCTCGATCCAAGGTTCAGGCTTCATAAAAATCTACCCGGGCGGTCGTTTGCGCCGGAGTCTGCGAGTCGCAGAAATTATTGAATTGCGTGGCGAATAACTGTGAAAGACCCAAGATAGATGAAGAAACCGGCAACCCCGTAGAAGCAGATACTACTCGCAAGAGCGGCCGAATCGGCTCGCGACGGTTCTGCGGTAGAATTCGTCCGATAAACCAAAGTGGTGAGGACGATTGGCGTAAGCGGTGCAGCCAACAAGCCGCTCATGAGGAGCCAGACACGGAAGCCGCGTTTCATGGCCAGTAGACTGAGGGGAAAAAACGCAAATGTGCTGACGCAAATTCCCGCGCTGCCACCAATGACTGGGACGATCATCAACAGCAGCGGTCCGCCCAAATCGTGAGCCGAGACCGCTGATGGTAGCACCAAAGCAAAATACAAAATGAGGGTCAGTGCAGCGAAAAAGCCGCTGACGCACAAACCCGCTGCAATGTGTGGTACGGCGGTCTGCCAAGCCGCTGGGCCTTGTTTCGAGGAGAGGCCATTCGCGGTTGGAGTCTGAGCAATTGCTTGCGGCTTTTCGGAACCTGGAACGGACAGATTCACATGGCAATCCTCGCTGGAACTATTGAATTCCCCCGCAAAACCGAACGTTTTGCCGAAGTGGGAAGAAAGGGGAAGTGGTCGGGACGACAGGATTTGAACCTGCGACATCTTGGTCCCAAACCAAGCGCTCTACCAGGCTGAGCCACGTCCCGAACCGCGGTGACTGTCCACCGCCTGACGCCGGGTCGCAAGTTCCTTATCTGGGCGTTTTGAGCAGAGGAGACAGGAAGAGGGCGGTCTCGCAGGAGGCGGAAAACGGGAAAACGGGATGACGGGAAAACGAGCGGGCGGGAGGGGTGGAATTGGCGCGTCCGGGAGCGCTGGCATCCCGCCGGCGAGAATGACGATGGGTCTGGCGCCGAGCCGTCAGGAAGACGGCGTTCCCAGTTCGCGGGCGAGGCGGATGGCGGCGGACATGCTCGAAGGATCGGCTTCACCGCGGCCGGCGATGTCGTAGGCGGTTCCGTGATCGGGCGAGGTGCGGACGAAGGGAAGTCCAAGGGTCCAATTCACCCCGGTTTCGAAGGCCACCATCTTGAGGGGCACGAGTCCCTGATCATGGTACATCGCGACCACCACATCGAAATCACCGGCGTAAACCCGATGAAACAAGGTGTCGGCGGAGAACGGCCCGTGGCAGTCGATGCCCAGAGCGCGGGCTTTCTCGACGGCGGGTGCGATCACCGTTCCCTCCTCGGTTCCGAGCCGGCCGCCTTCTCCAGCGTGCGGATTGAGCCCGCAGACCGCCACGCGTCGCCGGTCGAGTCGGAGCAACCGACAGGCTTCATCAGCGCGTTGAATCGCGGAGAACACCGAATCGAAGTCGAGTGCGGCTGCCACTTTCGCTAACGGCAGATGCGTGGTCGCCAGCACAACCCGCAGCCAGCGGCCGCGATCATCGTGGCCTAGCAGCATCATCGCGGGTCGCGGAACACCGGCAATCGCGGCGAGGAATTCGGTCTGACCGACGAAGGGCGTGCCGGTTTCCAGAATGGCCTGCTTGCTGACCGGTGCCGTCACCAACCCGTCAAGTTGGCCTTCCAAACACAGCTTTGCGCCCGCTTCGAGCCAACGCAGCGCCGCCAACGACGCGGCGGGATGACCGGGTGGTAGGTCGGCGGGCAGGGGTTGGGTTTCCGGATCATGGACGTACAGCCGGCTTCCGGATCCCGCGGCGGTGTCGCGATCCTTCCAGGCGGGGACCGCGCCTTCCAATCCCAGCAAGCCGCAGTAGTGATCCGCCACGGCGGCGTCGCCGATCAGGACGAAGCGCGTGACGGTGTCGGCCCCCAACTCGCGGGCAACGGCCTTCAGGGCGACCTCCGGCCCGATGCCGGTCACGTCACCGAGGGTGATGCCAAGGCTGCGCATGAATCGTCAGTCGGAGTTGGGATACGACCCCAGCACCTTGACGAAGCTGCAGTGCTGGCCGAGCAGATCGATCGCCTTGGAGACCTTGGAGTCCTCGCAGTGGCCATCGCAATCGACGAAGAAGAAATACTCCCACGCCTTCCGTTTGCTCGGACGCGATTCGATCTTGGTCATGTTGATCCGAAACCGGCGGAACGGCGCGAGCGCGCGGTGCAGCGCGCCGGCTTCGTCGCGGATGCTGAACATCAGGCTGGTGCGGTCGATGGACTTGCCGCTCGGCGGCGGGCATTGACGACCGAGCACGAGGAAGCGGGTGGCATTGGCCGAGTTGTCCTGGATGTCATGTTCGAGCACCGGCAGCGAATAGGTCTCTGCGGCGAACACACCGCAGATGGCCGCGGCGGTCTTGTCGGCGGCGGCCAGTTCGGCGCTGCGGGCATTGGAACTGGTTTCGACGAGTTCCACCTGCGGCAGATGCCTTTGAATCCACCCGCGGCATTGGGCCAGCGTCTGAGGATGGACGTAGAGTTTTTTGATCCCTTCCTTCGGTCCGGCACAGACGAGGCAATGGCGGATCGGCAGGACAACTTGCGAGACGATTTTGAGATCGCTGTCGACGAACATGTCCAGCGTGTGAGTCACCACGCCTTCGGTGGAATTCTCCACGGGCACCACGCCGTAATCAGCGCGTTGCTTGGAGACTTCGTTGAAGACATCGGCGATCGTCTTTTGCGGCGCGTATTGAAGACTGGCGCCAAACCGGCGCATGGCGGCTTCGTGGGTGTAAGTCGCGCCGGGTCCGAGATAGGCGATGGTCAGTGTCTTCTCCAGCGACAGGGCGCTGGACATGATCTCGCGGTAGATCGCCCGGAGGCTCTCGGAAGTGATCGGTCCCTGATTGAGTTTGGTGACCTTTTGAAACACCGCGCGTTCGCGATGAGGGGCGTAGATTTCCTGGCCGGCGCGGACCTTGATCGCGCCGATCTCCAGCACATGACGCGTCCGATCGTTGAGGAGCTTCACGATCTGCGCATCGAGGGCGTCGATAGCCTGGCGGTGTTCTTGCAGGGACATGACCCGGGAACCATGGCGCGGACCGTGCCGCCAGCGAAGCGCAAAGCGTGGGGACTGGGCCCGGTCGGTCTTTGCCCCGAAACCCGCGGACGGCTACCGTGGGCGCGATGCAACCGCTCACACTCCATGGAATCCACGCCGGCCTGGGCGCCCGCTTCGTCGAGATCCAGGGAATGGAAGGCGTCGAGGACTACGGCGATTGGAATGCCGAACACGCTGCGTTGCGGACGACGGTCGGGATTCTCGATCTGAGTTTTCGGGGGCGGTTTTGCCTCACCGGAGCGGACCGCGTCCGGCTGTTGAACGGCCAGGTGACTCAGGACATCAAGACTTTGGGCGAATTCGCGGGCTGTCGGGCGGCCTTCTGCAATGCCAAGGGCCGGCTGGTGGCCGAGGCCTTCATCTACGCGTTGAAGGAAGAGATCCTGCTCGATGTAGAACCGGGCGCGACAGCCGGTCTGTTGGCGCGCTTGGAACACCACATCGTCGCCGAGGACGTTCAAGTGGTGGATGTCGTACCGTACTACAATTTGCTCAGCCTTCAGGGTCCGATGGCCGATGAAGTGGCGCGTCGGGTCGGATGGTTTTCGGCGGTGCCGGAGAAGAATCTGCAGGTTGTTTCTGCCGCCGTGGAGGGATGGGGTGATTTGTATCTGATCCGGCACGCTCGAACGACGGCACCCGGTTTGGATCTGTTTGTTCCGATGGAAGCGACCGAAGCGGCGTTCCAAGCGCTCGTGTTGGCGGTTGCGGCAGTCGGAGGCCGGCCGGTGGGATTTGCGGCGTTGGAAATCGCGCGGATTGAAGCCGGGATTCCGCGATTCGGCATCGACATGGACGAGACGCATCTTCCGCCGGAAGCCGGCATGGATCGCGATGCCATCAGCTACACGAAGGGCTGTTACACCGGCCAGGAGACGATTGCCCGGATCCGCACCTACGGACAGGTGACCAAGGCGCTGCGTGGACTGCGGCTGCCGGACGAATTGGAAACGCTGCCGGAAAAGGGGGATGTGTTGATCCGCGACAATCGCGAAGTCGGGAAAATCACCAGCGCGATCCGTTCACCGGCGCTCGGACGCAACATTGCCCTCGGCTACGTCCGCAAGGAATGCAACGCCATCGGCTCTCAACTCATCCTGCGACTGGCCGGTGGTGCCGAGGTCCCGGTCGAAGTGGTGGAACTGCCGTTCCGGTAGCAACACCGATCAGGACTTGATGGCTTCCACGATTCCAACGGTGGCCAGCAAGCGGCCCTTCACGGAAGCTCCTTGGTGAACAACTCACCGGCCCGGATGCTGGGAATGATTTCTGCCGAGCTCGGAACATTGAAGACCGGGAGGCCGTTCTCGTCGGGGGTGGATCGGACCAAACCGAGTTCTTTCAACCGCGACACAACGGGCTCCCACTCGCCCGTTGGCGTTCGAGAGGCGTGCGCCATGACCTGCTCGGCCGTATCGTGAATCAGTGTCCAACCTTGAAGAATTGCGGGTTCGTGGCGGTTCAGTTCCTTGAGCAACGCTGGCACGACGCGAAGGTCACCCCTCGTGGAAAGTCCGACCAACGCTTCACCCCGAACCTCGTCATCGACGTCATCGAGCCCGGCGGCCAGCGCCGCGCGAATCTCGGGCGTATCCAAGTTGATCATTGATCCGAGCCCAAACATTGCCCAATCGCGGACGTCGCGATCTCCATCAGACGATCGTTCGATCAACACCGAAACTGCGACGTCCGAGGATTTGCCGTTCAGAAAGTATACCACCGCAAATCGAACCCGTGACTCCGGATGTTGATGGAAGTGAAGCACCGAACCTAGCGCGCGAGGATCCTCCAAGTGGCCCAAGGCGCTGATGACGTCGGCGATGACCGCGGCCGAATCTTCCGTCGACAGCATCTTCAGAAGGAGGGTCGTGCATTGGTCGGCATCAAGCGTCATCTTGATACCGCATTGACCGAGAACCGTCGCAGCCAGCCGCCGCCGCTTTTCTTCTCGGGACTCGGTCCATTGTGGAATCCGCTCGAGTAGCTCGAAGAGCCTCGACTGGAGGGCCACGGTCGCCTTCCACGCGAGGGGGTCGTCACCATCCGGATCGGCCGCCAGCGCGATTTCAATCAGGGCGTCCGTCGCCGTCGTGGCGAACGGATCAGCCGGAGAAACCTTGTCGGAGGTGTTTATTTGATGATCGGAAGCTCTGACGATTGACACCGCCAATACTATCCTTAGGACGGCGATCCCGCTAACCTTTCCGCATGCGGTCTCTGATGCGTTCGCTGGCTTTTTTCCGTGCCGATTGGCCGCGGGGAGTGGCGACGTTGGGTTTACTGGCGGGATCCATCGGCTTCGGGCTGCTCAAACCGTGGCCGCTGGCGTGGATCGTCGATTCATTTCTCGGCAAGCGCCCGCTGCCCACCGGCCTTGCATCCTACCTCGGAGAAACCGGTTCCTCCCGCCAACTCACGACGCTCGTTCTGCTGCTGGCGGTGTTGCATTGGAGTCATGCCCTGGTGGCCGCCTTGCAGAATGGTTCGATCATCCTGATTGGATTGCGCGGACTCGCCCGGGTGCGGCGCGCGGTGTTCGACGCGTTGCTGGGGTTGTCGATGCGACGACTTCAGGGGGCCGAGGCGGGCGATCTGATTTATCGGGCAACTTGGGATGCCTGTGCCTTCCAAACTCTGATCCAACAGGGCGTGTTCACCTGTGTGGCGGCGTCGGCAGGGGTGCTGGCGATGACGGCGGTGATGTGGCAGTTGAACGGCCGGTTGACCGTGGTGGCGTTGGCTACGGTGCCGGTGCTGGTGGCGGTGATCCGGTTGTTCTCGGCGCGCATGGGCCGACTGGCGGGCGAGGCCCAAAGTGCGGATGCGGCAATTGCGACGTCCGTCCAGCAATTGGTGGCCAATCTTCCGGTGATCCAAAGTTTCACCCGCGAACGCAGCGAAGCGGATCGGTTTGGGATCAGGACCGAAACGACGTTGGCGTCTCGTTGGCGGCAACACCGCAGCGAAGTGCTCTATTTGGCCGTAGTGGCCTGTATTTTGGCGGCTGGGACCGCGGCGATCGCCTGGGTGGGCGCGGGCGAAGTGGCGGCGGGCCGGTTGCAGGTTGGGCATCTGTTGGTGTTCCTCGCCTACCTGGGACAGCTCTACGAACCCTTGAACCAATTGTCGAACGTGGGCGCCACGCTGACGGTGGCGAGTGCGGGCACAGGTCGGGTGTTGGATCTCATCGATGGCGCGGCCTCGCACGGCGGTAGTGGCACGGCTGTACCGGCGAAGGATCCGGGCGGGCTTTCGTTTGAGCAGGTGACGGTCGGATACGTCCCCGGGCGGCCGGTGTTGAAGTCGTTGAACCTCTCGATTTCACCGGGCGAAACGGTGGCCATCATCGGCCCGAGCGGGGCGGGCAAGACGACATTGCTGAGCCTGGTCTCGCGATTTCTCGATCCCGATTCCGGCCGAGTGACCCTGGGTGGGATCGATCTTCAAGCGTTTGGGATCAAAGAACTCCGTCGTCGGGTGGCGTGGGTGCCGCAGGAACCCCTGCTGTTGCCGGGCACCGTGGCGGAGAACATCGGGTTCGGCCGCGAGGGCGCAAGCCGGAGGGAAATCGAGGCGGCGGCGCAGGCGGCGCAGGCCGATGGTTTCATCCGGCGGATGCCGCAGGGTTACGACACCGTGGTCGGCGACGGCGCGGCGCGATTGAGCGCGGGCGAGAAGCAGCGGTTGAATCTGGCGCGAGCGTTTCTGAAGCGGGCACCGATCCTGATTCTTGACGAGCCGACCAGTTCACTCGATGGCGAGAGCGAAGCGTTGATTCTTGCGAGCCTGCGCGAGTGGACCCGGGGTCGCACCGTGTTGATGGTGGCCCATCGTTTGCGGACGCTGGAAGTGGCGGATCGAATCGTGGTGGTGGGCGACGGCGGCGTGGTGGAAAGCGGAACCCGAGCGGATTTGGTGGCGCGGGGCGGATATTTTGCAACTGTTGTGGGAAGAGAATGACGACGATGCCGGTATCCCGCCTGATGGGCGCCTTGATTCTCGCCCTTGGACTGGTCAATGGGCGGGCAACGGCATCCGAAGGCCGGGCGATGCTGGTGGACGAGATGGCGCGCCGTTCGGATGTGGTTGCGGTGGGACGCGTCGTGAGCCTCGAATCCACCCGCGATCCGGGAGGCCATCTGTTCACCAAGATTGAATTGGAGACCTCCGAGATTTGGAAGGGGCCGACGACCCGTCAGTTGACGTTGGTCAGCGGTTCCGCCGTATTGGGCGAACGTTGGGTGAAGGTGGTGGGCGAAGAACCCTTCCGACTCGGGGAAGAAGTGGTGGTGTTCGCCGTTCGCAATGCCGCGGGTGAAGCGGTGGCGATTCATCCTTCCCAGGGAAAATTCCGGATCCACGCCGATCGAGTCTCCGGTGAACGCCTCGCGGAAAACGGCGTTTGGGGAGAGATCGAATCCCAGCCCGCGGGAGGCGTGCGGTCGCCCCAGCATCGGCGACTGACCCTTGAAGATCTCCACCGGCAGGTGAAGGACGCGGTACGATGAAGATTCTTGAAATGAAGACAGGTGTCATTCGATTCGGCGGGGCGATGGTGTTTGCCTTGGGCGTGAGCTGGGTGGCGCAAGGCGCGATATTTCGCACGGCGGACAATGGCCGGCCGCTGCGCTGGAACATTGACACCTACGATCTCGATCTCGAGCCGGATCAGAATCCCACGACGCTGGCGATTCGGTACCATCTCATGGCGGAAGGCTGGTCGGTCGCCAACCGGAGCCGGGAACTTGACACCATCCGATCCGCATTTGCCCAGTGGCAGGCGATTCCGGGCATCCGGGTGAAGTTCGAGGAAGGCGCGCCGGTGTCGGGTGTCACCGATGTCGATTCCAACGATTTCCAGAACACCGTGGTCTGGCTGCCCGGAAACCGATTCATCAACCAGGGCCACACCTTCTTTCCCGACGCGTCGGTGGGATTGACAGTGCTGACCGGATCCCAGACCGATGAAACAATAGCCGAAGCGGACATCGTTCTGAATGCCAACCGGCAATGGAACACCGACTTCAATTCCCGTTCGTTTGAAGGCGTGTCGCTCGAGGCGGCCACGCTTCATGAAATCGGGCACGTTCTGGGCCTCAACCATTCCCCGGTCGGGGGTGCCACGCTGTTTTGGGAAACGAGCGGCGGCTACACCAGCACGTTGGGATTGTCCGCGGATGACATTGGTGCGGCGCTCTCGTTGTACGGGGACGCGGCCACCTTGAAATCGCGGGCGACGTTGAGTGGTTCGGTCACGCTGGGGGGCACGGCCGTTTTGGGCGCGATGGTCACGGTTGAAGATGCCTCCGGTACGTTGGTCTCGGGGACCGTCACCCATGCGGACGGCAGCTACCAGTTGCCGGGACTGCCGCCCGGTCCGGTGCAGGTGCGGGTGACGCCGTTGGATCCGTCCAGCGGTGGGACGGGGGTTCGCCTGGTGTCGGGCGCTGAATTGGACACCTCGGAGCGGCTGGAGTATCTCAACGCCAACGCCTCGTTTCTGCCGACCTCAAATCAATCCGTGACCCTGACGGCGGGAGGCACCGTTTCGAAAAACTTCGCCGTTACCGCGGGCACGCCGCCGTTTCGGATTGGCAAGACCCGCGGGCTGCTGACACCGGCGGATCGTTCCAGCGGCGATATTTGCATCTTGTTGAACCCCGGCCAGACCAACGCCTGGGTGGGGGTGTATGTGCCGGCGTTTGCGGGGACCACTGCGGAGTTGAAGATCACCGGTGACGGGCTGACTGTGGGTCCCACCACCGTCGTCCCGAATGCCCTTGCGTCGATGGCCTTGATTCAGGCACCCGTCAACGTGTCGTCGAACGCGACACCGGGCCTGCGGAGCCTTTCGGTCACCTCCGCCGGCTACACCGCCTGGGCCAACGGGTTTGCGGAGGTGCTTCCGACGGTGTTGGACTACAACTTCGACGGGTTGGACGACCTCTTTCAGCGGCAGTATTGGAGTCCTTTCACCCGCGCCGAGGCGGCACCCAATGCGGATCCCGACGGCGATGGATTTGTGAACCGGCGGGAATACCTGATGGGATCGGATCCAACCGATGCAACGTCGGTGAAGTACCGGATTACCAAGGTGAAATTGGGTGCCGGGGGCACAACTGTTACTTGGGAATCAGCGCCCGGCCGCCGATACCAAGTCTATCGGCGCACCACCATCGCGGGCGGAAATACCTGGTTGCCGGTCGGTCCGGTGGTGCTGGCACCGGGCGAAACATCGCAACTGGTCGATACGCAACCCGCTGATGTGGTGGGCTTTTACCAGGTTCGAGACGCCCAATGACGCGGTTAAGATGTCGCAATGTTCCGCCTTGGAATCAGCCTCTCCTAGGGTGGCATTGCTCCGCCGTTGTTTTTCCTGATCCAACAGGGGTTTCCGTATAACCCGATGAACGGCGGGGGTGGCGGTCACCATTATCACCTGCATCTGGGGCGGGCGACCGGGAGTCTGTCGGCGGGTCTCACCACGGCGTACGTCGACAACGTCAATCTCGCCGCAGGGGGCGGCGGCGGTGGTGATCTTTCGGTGACCGCTTCGTTGGGGGTGGGCTTCGACATGCGGCTCGATCACGACAACTCCCTGCAGTTCAACCTCGGCATTGGCTACGCCCACCATTTCTCCAGGAACCAACAGGATCAGATCACGATCGGCCCGACCTCCCAATGGGACTATCGGATGAACCTGGGTTCGGTCCGGTTGACCCTGTATGATCGGATTTCGACGCCTGGAACGTTGACGCCGGCGCCGCAGATCGCGGGGACTGGTTCGGCCGCTGCAATCAATTTCCACCGGTTTTCCAACGATATCGGCCTGTCCGCCTCGGTGCCACGGGGCCGAGGGATGACCCTGAGCGGTGGCTATTCGTTGAACACCGACATCGGAATCGGGGACATGTATTCCGAGCAGAACCATCTGACCCACTCGCTCAGCGCGGCTCTGTTTCAGCGAATCGACCGGCATTGGACCGTGGGGCTTTCGTCATCGGTCTTCGTCACCCAGTTCTTTCAGCATTTCCAGAACGATTCGGAAGGTTATGGAGTGGGACCCACCCTCACCTGGCAGCCCACCAAGCGGCTCAACATCAGCGGTTCCACCCGGTATTCGCTGGCGAAATCCCTGGGCAACGGAAAGGTGGCCGACACCCACGGCTTTGCGGGGTTGACCTACGACCTCGGTGTGGAACAGACCCTGACCCGACGGATGACCCACGGGGTCAGTGGCGGCAGCCATGTGGATCTCGGCATCGGAAGCAATTTCGCCAAGACGCTTTCCGGGAACTACCATTTCTCATGGATGTACAGTTCGAAGGTGGCCCTGAGTTTCGCGGCGACGTACGTCAGCTCCGGGCAGACCGGCTCCGGCTATGATTTCGTGGCAATCCCTTCCGGAGCGTTGTTCATTCCAGGATCACCGCCGCAACTCCTGACCCCAACCGGTGTGACGCCGCTGCCGGACGGGACGCTGCTGACGCCGGGCGGCCTGATCGCACTGCAACGCTCCGCCGAGTCCTACCAATTCCTCACCTTCTCCCCCGCACTGAGCACCCGGGTTTCCGATCACATCAGCGCGAGCTTGTCTTATTCCCGCAGGATCCGAATGTCCAACATTGCCGGTCACGATTACTCTCAAAACACGGTGTCCGTCTCGCTTTCCTACGCTTTTTGACGTATGCGAACCGTTCTTCCAATTCTGTTGCTGACCAGCGCGCTCTGGGCGCTGGGTGCGGAGCCGTCGGCGGATGCGAAAAACAAAACGCCGGCGGTCGTGGCGGCACCCGAATCCGAGGCGGGAGTCGTCGGAACCGGCTCGACCAACGCCGCCGGGAAGTCCGGCAAGGAATACCTCTCCACCACCGTCGTCGATCCTGAGACACGGGAGTTGAAGCCCCGCGATGGGTTCCGGTTTTCGATCGAGGAGGATCCTCCTCCCACACTAGGCGGCGGCTCGCCTGATGGCGGCGGCGTCTACATCTCCGACGGCGGGGAGGCCATGTTCCCGGTTTCGCGCTCCAGTACGATCTATCTGAAGCTGACGGTGGCTGGAAAGAAACTCGCCGATGTCCGTAAGGAGCTGAAGGCACGGCTCGACGCCGAATATTACAAGAACTGCACGATTCATCTGGATCTGGTGCAGGTCAATCGCGGTTCGGCAGCGATGGACCAGTCGGCGCGGGTGACGATCTACGGCGAACTGTCCGGGGTCCTGCCAATTGGCGAGGGAGAAACGATGACTATCTCCGACGCCATGCTGCGCGTAGGTCGCAGCGAGGATGCCAACATGAAGAAGATCAAGATCCACCGCCTGGACAAGGAAACCAACAAGGAGAAGATCATCACAGTGGACGTCGACAAGATCCTGAAGCAGGGAGATCGCACCCATGACGAGGTTCTGAAGGGCGGGGACCGAATCGAAGTGCTCGCGCGCGGATTCTTTTGAGCTAACCCGGCCGGACCATGAAAACCCCATTTTCCTCCTACTCGGCGCCGCTTCCCGGATACGGCACGTCGTTGATCGACCGGATCAACATCTACCTGCATTTCCGGCGCTACTTCAAGATCATCACCGAACGATGGCTGCTGCTGGCCACGTTCACCGTCGCCGGCACCGGCATCGGCGTGTGGCTCGCGGTGACGAAGCCCAGCACCTACCGGTCGGTGTCCACTTTGGTGACACCGCAAAAGATCGGCGTGTCGCGCGACATGTTGCAGGACGGACCGGCTCCGGTGGACAGCGTCCTCGCCCTGATGACCCAGGAGGCGGTCATTCAACGGGTGCTGGGCAAGCTTCAGGAAGGCCGGGACAACACGAACAAGCTGGTGCGGCCGGTTTTGAATGCGAGACCCGGGGCGGGCGGCACCTTCACCATGGAGGTGACCAGCACCAACTACGATTACGCCCGGCAGTTCGCCGCGGCCTGGGGACAGGAATTCATCGATTTCGCCAAGCAGCAGCGGAGGAATCAGATCGGGAACAGCGAGGCGCAGACGACCTCCATGATCCTGACCTTCCAGCGGAAATGGGAGCTGGCCCAGCAGGCGCTCGATGACTTCCAGAAGAAGAACAACATCGCGAGCATTGAGGACGCCGGCATTTCGGCCCAGCGCAGTCTCGACCGGAAAAAGTCGGAATACGACCAACTGGTCATCGAACAGAAGCTTTACGAAAACGCATCCGCCGAACAACTGGCCGCGTCGGGCGGCCTCGGTGTCGGAGGTCGCCCGGTGTCGGTGTCGAGTGAGAAGACCAGCACCAAGAATACCCGGAATGATGAGCCGGCGGATTCCAGCGATCCGAATGATCGTTTCAGTGGCGGATCCCGCTATCCGGACCTGATCCGTGAGATCCGTTCCCGCGAGCGTCAACTCGTGCTCTGGAGCGAAAAGCTGCAGGACAAACACCCCTACATGCAGGAGACGCGGCGTCAGATCCAGGAATTGAACGGGCGGATCAAGGATGACCTGGAGCTGGTCGACAAGGCCCGGAAAGCCCATCTGGAATCTTTGCGGCAACGGGCCCAGGGCTATCCGAAACTCATCGCGGAACTCACCGACGAGGTGTTCGAGTCGACGGGCCTCCGCGTCGAGTTTGTCCGCCTTCAGCAGGAGGAGGCCCGATACAAGCAGCAGCTCGATGATCTCAACAGCCAACTGGTGCAGATGGGCAAGTACAGTGTGGACGAAGAGCAATTCCAGATGATCTCCCAGGGCATCGGAAGTCCGACGCCGGTCGGTCCGAACCGGCCCTACATCATTGGATCCGGCGCCGGCGTGGGATTCATCCTCGCCGCGGCCATCATCTTCATTCTCCACCGCCTCGACGACCGTCTGGAGAGTCCCGAAGACATCGAGGCAAAACTGGAGGAGCCCATTCTTGGCCAGCTTCCCGAGGTGGACAAAAAGCACTACACCGAGGGCTATCTGCTGCTCAGCCGCATGAAGGCGCACACGATGTTCGCGGAGTCGCTCCGTGGCGTCCGTTCGTCGCTGCTCCTCAGCCCCGAGGGCAGCAGCAAACGCATGCTGGCGGTGACGTCGGCGGTTCCCGGTGACGGCAAGACGACCTTCACCGCGAACTTCGCCATCACGCTCGCCAATGCCGGCAACAAGACGCTCCTGATCGACGCCGATCTCCGCCGCGGCAACGTCCACGGCTACTTCGAGCAACCGTTGGAAGGCGGACTGGCGGAAGTCCTGCAGGGGAAGCTGTCCATCAAGGACGCCACCCGTGAAACCGGCATCAACAACCTGTACTTCATCCGTGCGGGTGAACGTCCTTCGAACCCGAGCGAACTCCTCATCGGCCCCAGCACCAAGGAACTGGTCAAGGATCTGCGCGCTGAGTTTGATTACGTCATCTTCGACTGCCCGCCGTTGACGGCCATCGATGACACCTTCTCGATCGCGGCCTATTTGGACGGACTCTTCTTCGTCGTGCGCGCGGGCCGGACGTCGATCCGGTTCGCAAAGATGGGCATCAATACCATCCATCAACGCGGAGCCCCGATTCTCGGGCTCATCGTCAATGGCGTGCCGATCGACAACCCGTACTACTACTACACCACGTACTACTACGCGTCCTACTACCATCGGCCGTTGACGCCGGATCAAAGCATCTACCCCGATGCGAAACGGACGGCCGCCGCTGAGTTGACGCCCCCGGGTGGAGTGGTTGCGGCTGCCAAGGGAACGCCCGCGGTGATCGATGTGACGCCGCTGGACAAGTCGGCGGAAAAAGACGAACCCAAGCCGCCACGACGGTCCGCATAAGTGTGTCAATTCCTGTGCCCTGCCACGCGGGTGACAGGTGGGACTTCCGTCGTCGTCTGCAACCGGTCACTGTCGGTCCATGACGGGTTCCGTGCATCATCCGATGGGTTCGCAGGACGACTACGCCTTTCGGATTGCGGGTGAACTGGCGGCGCTGGGGATCCCGGCCGACTACGGAGAACGTCGCGGTCTTGCGCTCCAGCCTGAGGCTCGCGATCTCGTCGTCGCCCGAGTGTTGAAGGACGGGCGGGAACTGAAGTTGGAACCCGTTGCCGCCGTTGCCTGGAACGCCATGGTCGCCGCCGCCACCGCGGATGGAACGACGCTTCTCCTGATTTCTGGATTCCGGAGCGTCGAGTATCAGCGGGAGATTCTGCTTCGAAAGCGGTCAGAGGGCAGTGCCCTCGAGACCATCCTTTCGGTCAATGCCGCCCCGGGCTACAGCGAACACCACACCGGTCGCGCCGTGGACATCGGTACCCCGGGCTGTCCGCCGTTGTCAGAGGCGTTCGAAACCACGGCGGCTTTCGCCTGGCTCCGGCAAAACGCCACCACCCACGGTTTTCATCTCAGCTTCCCGAGAAACAACCCGCATGGGGTCGTTTACGAACCCTGGCACTGGTTCCGTCGGGATCTCACGGCGTCGCAGGGCTGACGACCCGGAAGAATCGGAGTGTCCCCGTGCCGGTGAGGGGAACCTGGATGACCCGCCCCGCGACACCGGCGGCGACCTGTTGAACCGTGGACCAACTTCCCGCAACCAGATCGTCACGAGCCTGCACGGTGTAGCTTCGATTGGCCTCGGTCGTGAATCCCAGTGCCGGGACCGCGCCCGGGACGATGCCGATCGCCGGCGGCGTTTCCCCGCCCACGACATCCACCGTGACATCGCTGGTGCCGATCAGTGCGCCATCGTTGACGGTTAGGCGAAGCACGTACCGGCCGGCCGCCGAAAAGGTGGCGGTGGTGTCCAGTCGGGCCGGTGCTGAGAACACAATGTCCCCCGGGCCACTCATCCGGCTCCACGCAATTCCCGGGGTGCCTGGCGGGTTGGGCAAACCGTCGTCCTGAAACGATCCGTGCAACAACAGTGCGCCGGGAAGGTTGAGCGTCCGGCTCGGACCCGCGTCTGCGGTCGGCGGACGATTCACCGATGTTACCAGGCCCACCAGCGCGAGATCGAAGCTGACATCGCTGGACTGCCCCGAACTCTGATGCACTTCGACGGCCAGGGTGTTGGAACCATTCCGCAACACGGTAGCGTCCAAGATCCGCTCGAAGAATGTACTTTCGTCCGCCCCACCGACGACCGTGCTGGCCGGCGTCAGGTAGGTGTAGTCGCCCTCAGGCATGTTGTCGCGCCAGACTTCCTGGCCGTTGAGGAACAACACCGCGCCATCGTCGCGCAATAAGCGGACCGTCAGGCTGGTGACGGCGCTGGCATCGGCGATGTCGAAATGGGTCCGGAAATACGAGGTGATGAACTTGTTGTTCGCGTCGGGGCCATATCCGATCACGGTGGCTTCATCACCCTCGTCGGGACTGTAACCCAACTGGGCTTTCCCGGATTTCCAACCGCTGTCGTCGAAATCCGGACCGCGCCAGGTCGTGCCCGCGTTCGATCCGTCATCCAGATAACGCCAGACGGATCCCGCGGGGAGAAACAACGCATCGGCGGAAGGCCGGACGGTGGTGAGGATCACATCATCGCTGGTGGACAACCGGCCGTCGCTCACCGTCAGCCGCAGGGTGTAGGAACCTTGTCCTGGCACCTGCACCACCGGGGCCGGCGCGGAAGGATCGCTGATGCGGACCGGTCCGGGACCGTCGATCTGGGACCAGGAGTAAATGAGCGGACCACCGGGAAGTCCGTCGTCGGTGGCGGAGCCGTTGAGAGTGAACGTGGCCGGGTAGGTCTGCGCCTCGACCTGTTGATCGGAACCCGCGTCGACCAGCGGCGGTGTATTGCCGGACCCCTGATTGCCGGGCGATCCCTTGCCCTTGCTGGCAATCCAACTCACCGGATCATCCGACAGACCGTCGGTCGATCGCCGTTCCAGCGACGGTCCGGTTCCCGCAGCAGCCAGGGGCCAGGGCGCGACGGAATCGTAGGTGACGGAATCGACCGCTTCATACGGTACGATCGTTTCGTGGCTGCCGTCGGCCTTGACCACCGATTCGGGCGGTAGCGGGCGATCGATCGACAGCCACTCGCCGTTGTCCTGCAGGTTGCCGGGCATCGGGCCAAAAACTGGCGTCGCCGCGGGAATGGAAAAGCGTTTCCGGAAGGCGTCGGGATCCCCGGCGGTGACAACGGCGAATCCGCCCGGTGGAAGAATCAGTCCGGTGGGGAATTGAAATCCCGTTCCCGATACCCGCCAGGTGGTGGCCGGTTGGGCGGGGTCGAACAGTTTCACCGGCGCTCCGGAAATGTTTTGCAGCTCGACGAATTCCACCTCCGACGGTGCCGGTTGATATTGGATCTCGGACAGAATCACCGGGCCGACGGAAGGAGCGGCATTGGCGGCGCCGGGTGACGGCTGCGTTTGAGGCAGCCACAGGATCCGCCCCACGGAATTGGTGACCCGACCGAGCGATTGTCCGGACGTAACGGCGCCAAACGCGATGCCGTCGCTGAAGCCGGTCAACGCTCCGGCGTCATTGGCCGAGAAGAGCCAGAGTTCGCCTCCCCGGCCGTCATAGTTCAACGCGGTTCCGGCCGCGACGGGTTCCAACGCGGTGAGCGGGACTGCCAGATAGCCGTGGGCCGGAACACTGCTGCCAGCCGGAAGACGCAGGGAGGACGGCTGGTTCCGGTTGGCGCTGATGTACCAACCTCCAACCCGTACCGCGCTGTCGCCGGGATTGAAGAGCTCCAGTGTGGCGGGAGAACCTGCGGCCGACCGGACCACCAGTTCATTCAGAAGCACGGGAGAAACCGTGGAGGTCGGGTCGTCGGAACCGGGCGAGCCGCCGATCTGAAAACTGGCCCGCCAATTGGCCGCCACGGTGGGATCGGGATTGGCGTTGGCCAGTGCCGGCACCAACGAAAATCCGTCACCATCTGACGCCGCCGGCCACGGGTTCCGGGTGCCGTAGGACACTTCGAAAATCGGCGTTCCATCGGCGTGAACGAGCGCCAGACGTTCACCCGACTTGCTGAGGCCTCCCTGATACATTCCATCGATTGTCACTCCGGGATACCGGGCCGCGAACGCGGTGGGATTCGAGACCAGGACGACAAACGCGCCGGGGTTGAGGCGGCGGTCTTGGGAAAAGGTGTAGTTGATGCCGTCGGCGAAATGAACACCGCTCAGGTCCAGGGATTGGGAACCGACGTTCTTCAATTCCACAAACTCCAGATCGCTTCCGACAAACCCGGCGGCGGCGACGCCATGATACATGACCTCGGTGATGTAGAGATCCCGATAGGTCTGACGCAGGATGAAGTGCGCCTCGGTCAGGGCGCTCCAGACACCACCGTCGAGGACTCTGGCGCGGAGGGTCTGTGTCTCGTTGATGTCGATGGGCGTGATCGCCTGTCGTGCCGCGGGCGACACTGCGCCGCCTTGAAGACGGGGATCTGTCCCGTCCTGAGTGTAGTAAATCACGCCGGATGAAGCGGTGAAGGTAACGCTGGACCCCGCATCCACGGTTCCTCCGAACGGTGCCAGAACCGGTGCGTTGACGGCGGGATACAGGTTCTTGGACCTGAGCTGGGTTAACAAGATGCCGGTGCGCTGGGGAAGATAACTAGTGAAGATGCGGTTCAACTCGGTGATCCATTCGCGGTTCCGGGTCAGCGGCGCCGCGCGCTTGGAATCGCCCCAACGGGCCGACTCGGCCACCACTGCGCCAAAGATTTCGTTGGTTCGCAGGCGCAACGTTGCCGCGGCGCCATCGGGACTGAGCGGGCCGCCGTTGAAACAATGGCGTTGGACACGGTCGGCCACCCGGATGCGAAACTCGGCGTTCCCCCACATTTGCTGCCAGATGTACTGTGGATTGCTCTTGGTCACCGAGGTGCTGCCGGACGGAAAGGGGCCGAGCCTGTTTTCCGTGACACTGAGCAGGGTGTGTTCCGAATCATGGCAGACAAACCGGAATCCACCGTGGGCACCGGTCCGGTCGCGCACCGCGAAGAAGTTGTTCGGGGACTGGTTGCCGAGAAAGTTGGAAATCGGGGCGTCGAGATTGCCGCCGTAGAGGATCACCAGCATGTAGTCGATGAGATTGTCGACATCGATCAGGTTTTCGTAGGCCGGATTCGGCGTGCCGTCCGGATCGCGTCCCTGGACCTTCATGTAGGCGGCATCGGTCGTGAGCCCGGCCCGCGCGGCGGTGTACAAGCGGGTCCAGGCCGCCATGTCGCCGTCGGTGGCGTAGATGGTGTAGGAATTGTCCGGCGCGACCTTGACGGTGTCGTAATCGGATTTGTTGCCACCCAGGTAACCGGAACCAAATCCGGCCTCGGGCCGTTCGTCGGTGTTGTACAGACCCCAATACTGCCCGTTGATGAAGAGGTGATAGTAGTTGCCGCGGGAACCCGGTTCACCCATCGCCAGTTGGGCGTCCCGTGAGAAAACGTCCCGGATGAAAACCCCGCGCGAATCGCCTTCGAAACTCCACGAATAGTTCTCGAAGGTGCGCAGATCGAACTGGTCCATGGACTGGACTCCGGTCGGGCCGAACAATGGATACTTCAGTCGGGAGGCGCCGTAGGTGTCGCGAAAGAAGAAGCGGAAGGCGTGCTTCGGATTGCTTGTACTGCGGCTGTATCCGCCCCGGATGCGGACCCCGGCGTTGAGCTGAAACGCGGTATCGCCGTTGGTCTGGATGAGTTCCAGCGAACAGGGTCGTTCCCAGGCGATCGTATCCTGTCCGGGGTTGGCATAGATCCCGATGCCCGGGTCGAAGAGGTTCTTCAAGTCAGTCACCAGACAGAACGAGGGAATGCTGCGGAGATCGGACTTCAATTCATCGCGGTACAGCGCATTGGTCACCACCTCGGGATCCATGCCGTAGTCGACCGTGTTGCCTCCCCAGGACGTCGGCCAGCCCGGAGGTGCCTTGCCGTTGGGGGATTGCTGGAGGACGTCGTCGAGGAACAGGTAGGTCTGGGTGTCGACGTTGGAAGGCTGCGATCCCGTTTTGAATGCGGCGGCGCGGATGATGGTGGTCCCCCGGATCGCGATTGGACCGGCGTAGGTCGATCCGGTGGTGACCGTCGGTGGCGCTCCGTTGGTGGTGTACCGGATGGTGGCACCGGCGGTGGCGCAGGTGATGGTCAGGTCAAACGGTGCATCGAAGAAACCGCGGTGATGGTCGAACTTGGTGTCGGCCACAAAATCCGCCACACCTCCCGCATTGGCCGCGCCGGGGGTCGGGGTGGTGAAATAGTACGTTTGTCCGGATCGGATTCCGTAGGAGATATCCACCCGCTGGGGCGGATATTGCGGAGCGAACTCGGTCGTCGGAATCGTGGCGTCGGGAGCAAATAGCCCCAGGTATTCGCCGTCGGACGCGAGCTGGAAACTGGTGTGAAGAGCGGTTCCGACCGTCGTGCGATTCTTTCCTGAGGCGAAAACGACCAGATAGGCCCCGGCGTCGAGATTGGTGGACGGAAACACCCACTTTGCCGGACGGGCCGGATCGTCGGTCAGCGACCATCCCTTGAGATTCACGCGGGTGGCGCTGGAATTCTGAATCTCGATCCAATCCGACGCATCGCCGTCCTCGTCGGTGAGGCCCTTTGAATTGCTGGCGAGGAATTCGGTGAGCGTTACCTGGCCGGCCGTCCGAAGAGCCAGGGCCATGAAAATCAGGAGAAGTGCGAACCGCTGGAACATGGAGTGAGGGTAGCAATCCCCGGACCGCCCGCCATTGAGAAAGGAGAGACGAAGCCTCTCGAAAGCACCTTCCAGACTGGACAACCCCGGCCGGACAGCCACGTTGACCGGCTCTGTGGCCGCGAAGTTCAACTTCCAGTTCACCAGCGACGATCGTCGCCGGCCGCTGCCCCACAAACTGCTGCTGGCGCTGGGTCCGAACGAATCCGTCCGTCACATCGCGTTGAAACTGCTGTCCTGGCTGCTGTTTTACCGCGAACGGCTCCAGGTGGAGACGGAAGTCCCGGACGATTCCATCCCCTTCGTGCCCGATTTGGTTGAACTAGGGTACGACCTGCGGCCGCTGCTCTGGATCGAATGCGGCGATTGCGGCACCGGCAAGCTGCACAAGCTGTCGGTCAAATGTTCCGCCTGCGAAATTTGGAGCATCAAACGCTCCCCGGCCGAGGCCGAGGGCCTGCTTCGGGCCATGGAAAAAGAGGAACTCCGCCGGGGCCGCTTCGGCGTGATCGCCTTCGATCCGGAATTTTTCGACGAGGTCTGCGGCCTGGTCGCCGAGCGCAATGTCCTGCACTGGCATCGGGGCGGGTTTGGCGGTGAACCCGGAATCGAGGCCCCGATGCTTCAATTCGACCTCAACGGTCTCTGGTTTGATGCTACCTTCCAACTCTGGCGCTACTGAATCCGACACGCTAATGCAGAAAAAATCCCCTTCCCCTTCCGGCTCCGGTTCCCCTCAATCCGCCGGTCACGTGCACTCCCACCCCAAGCATTATTGTGGCGTCTTCGGCATCTACGGCCATCCGAATGCCGCCGAGCTGACCTACTACGGCCTTTACCAGCTCCAGCACCGTGGCCAGGAATCCGCCGGAATCGTCTCGACCGACGGCCGACAATTCTACGTCCACCGCGGCATGGGATTGGTGCCCAACATCTTCAACGGTGAGGTCCTCCACACCCTGATCGGCTCGTCGGCCATCGGCCACACCCGCTATTCAACAACCGGTTCGTCGAATCTGGTCAATGCGCAACCCCTCACCGTGGATTGCGGCAAGGGCAAGATTGCCATCGGCCACAATGGCAACCTCACCAACGCCGCCGCCCTGCGCGAGGAACTCGAATCACGCGGGTCCATCTTCCAGACCACGGTCGATTCGGAAATCATCGTCCATTTGCTCGCCCTCCCTGCCGGATCCGGCGGGCACGAGAGCACGTTGATCAATGCCGTTCGCCGCATCGAAGGCGCCTATTCGCTGGTGATCCTGACCGAGAACGAGCTGATCGGCGTCCGCGATCCGCATGGATTCCGGCCGCTCAGCATTGGCCGGATGAGCAACGGAGCCTTCGTCCTGGCCAGCGAGACCTGCGCCTTCGACCTGATCCAGGCGGAATTCATCCGCGACGTCGAACCCGGCGAAATCGTCATCATCGATACCAATGGCCTCCGGTCGGTCCAGGCGTTCCCGGAACACACCCGGCGGGCGTTCTGCATCTTCGAATACGTCTATTTCGCGCGGCCCGATTCCAACATCTCCAATCGAAACGTCTACCGGGTGCGGGTCGACATGGGCCGGCAACTGGCGCGGGAACACCGGATCGAGGCGGACATCGTTGTGCCGGTGCCCGATTCCGGAAACTGCGCGGCCCTCGGCTACTCGCTGGAATCCGGGATTCCGTTCGAGATGGCCTTCGTCCGGAATCATTACGTCGGGCGCAGTTTTCTGCAGCCCTCGCAGTTCATCCGCGACTTCAACGTCCGGGTGAAGCTCAACCTGATCGGTGATCTGGTCCGCGGGAAGCGCGTGATCATCGTCGACGATTCGATCGTGCGCGGCACGACGAGCAAGGCCCGGGTGACCAGTCTGAAAGAAGCCGGGGCCAAGGAGGTCCACGTGCTGGTGAGCTGCCCGCCCCACATGAATCCGTGCGTCTACGGCATTGATTTCCCGGAACGCAGCAAGCTGATGGCGGCGACGAACACGCACGAGGAGATCCGCCGGTTCCTCAACGCCGATTCCCTCGGCTACCTGTCGTTGGACGGCATGGTCGCGGCGACGGGCCATCCCCGGAATTCCTTCTGTCTGGCCTGTTACGACGGCCAATATCCGGTCGCCTTCGATCCGTTGATGGACAAACACATCATGGAACGCCGCCGCGCCCGAGGCGGCGGCCTGGGCCTCGAGCTCGCCGCCGAATCCCGCCATCAGCGGTTGTTGTGATTACGAAGTGAGTTCAGAGGCTTGGCTCGATCGAGCCCGGCTCTCAAGGAACAGCCGGGCTGACCACTCGAAAGAAGCGTTGTGGGCCGTAACCGGCCAACGAAACTTGAATCACCCGGCCGCGCCGGCGGGCACCTGCAGCACGGTGGCCCACAGACCCGTATCAGCGTTGAAACGAGCCTGGACGGTATAGCTTCGTCCGTCTTCCGTCGTGAATCCCACCAGCGGCTTGCCGGCCGAAAAACCGATCGGCGTCAGGCTAAGAACCGGCACCAACTTCACTGCATCGAAGAATGCGGTTTGATCAAATCCCGAGCCCGCGGTCGCGACGCCGACAAAGGTAATCGTGTGCTGGCCCGCGGTTGTGTCAAACTGCAGCGAAATCTTTGAGAAGCTTTGGGAGGTTGTCGTGGAGAACGTTCCGATTGCGTTGGTATCGATCAGGACGGAATAAGTGAGATTTCCTCCGATCACCGAGCGACCGGCGTGAAAGTAGCTCAACTCGTACTTCCCGGAGCCAGGAATGGTGAACGTCTGGGAGATCGTATTTCCGTCCGCTTGCAGAAACGCCATTTGTTGTCCGTCGCTGACGCTTTGGCTGTAGGTGAAAAGTGAACCCACCGTTGTGATGCCGCTTCCGCCATGGCTGCCGCCCGGAGAGAACCTCCACCCGGAATTGGTCAGACCGTATTGGAATGTGCCCAATGGCATAACCGGCTGCTCGAATCCCCCATTTTGCAGAAGGTTCTGGCCCATCACGGGGACGGAGGTCAGCAGGAGCGCAATCGTCTTCAGAGTCCGGAGGAGAATTCGCATAATGACACTTGGAAAAAACCAACCTTGGGCGGGCTTTTTGTCATTCTAGACACCCACGTTTGCAAGCGAAAACGTCGACCGACTCACTGGATTGATGGGTCACTTCGGACGAAGGGCTTCGAGTTCGAATAACTCCTGGCGCGCCACCTCGCGGTGATCGTAGCGCTGCACGAAGGCGCGCCCTTTCGCGGCTTTTTCGGCAGCGGCTTCCGGATGCTCCAGCCAATGCAGAATCCGTTCTGCCGCACGGTCGACGCTACCCACCGGAACCAGATCTAACTGGTGCGGGAACACCGTTTCAAAGATCGGCAGCTCCATTGCCACTACGGGCATTCCAACCGCCAGAAATTCCGTAATGGAGAGTCCCCAGCCTTCCTCACGCGACAAACTTAGACCCACCCGGCACTGCGCGAGAAGTGAATCCTTCTCGTCGTCGGGAATCCCTCCAGTGAAGGTAACGGCACCGGCGGATTCCCCCAGACCGAGGTCGTCAAACCGCTTCCGCAGCGCCTCCCGATGGGGTCCCTCTCCGATGATGAGCAACCGGGCGGCGGGGCGCCGAATTCGAACGGCCTGCCAAATCCCGGGCGCATCAAAGACTCCCTTGTGCTCATGAACCCGGCCCAACAGGACGGCATCGAACCGTTTTTCAAAGCCGGCCGAGAACGGGATCCGTTGCAGATCCACTCCATAGCCGGTGCTGACGGTCCGGCTGGGCGGCAATCCCATCGAGCGTTCAAGAGCGGCAAACTCGCCAGCAATGAGAGGAGTGCCGCAAAGAATGAGGTTCGCCTGACGGTTCAGAAGCCGTACCGAATGACGTTCGCTCCAGAAATGCAGCCGGTCGAAAATGCCCTTCGGCGCCCGCTGGGTTGAAAGCACGTGATGAATCTTCACCGCCATCGCCGCATTCGTCCGCCGGGCAAGAGTCAGCGCCGGGCGCACCTCGTAGATGAACTGGGCGCAGGCGAACACTACATCGTACCGGTCTGGAAGTGCCGTGAAGTACGGCGTGATCATCCGCCAGGCAAATGCGGGAAGATAGAGCCAGGTCTTTCCGAGGATTCGAGTGAAGTCGAAAATGCTGTCGCTGCTGATCAGTCGTGACTTGGGAAACTGCGCTCGAAACACGGGCCACGCGGCTTTCGCTACATAGAAATCGACGGTGTGTCCTGCTGCGACCCACTCGTCGACCACTCCGGTGAAATAGCGTTGCACGCCCGAAACCGAGCGGGCGTCCATCGCGGAGTTGTAGACGATAAGAAGCTTCAAACCGGTTGAAATACTGTTGGCCAGCGGCGGTTCCAGACGACCACAAGTCTCCCGCGTCGGCAGGTTAATTTTCGTTCGCCCGTGCGTCGCCCCCCGGCCCTGAGGTTCCGATCGAATGGAACCGGTCGATCGCGGTGGCAAAAGTCCGCTCTGGCATTTGATGGTGCAGTTTCCAATCTTTGCACCAGATGTCCGCCACACAAACCGCCGATGAACCCCGCCGTCTCAACGTCGGTTGTGGGCTCGATATTCGTCCGGGGTGGGTGAATCTCGATCAGGTGGATTACGGCGGCAACACCCTCGCCGATCTGAATCAGTATCCTTGGCCATTTCCAGAATCGCACTTCGACGAGGTCCTTTGCAGCCACATCCTGGAACACATGGGCAATTTCAACGCTGTGGTCACCGAGCTGTGGCGGGTGTCCCGGCCGGGGGCGTTGATCGTCGTCCGGGTTCCGTTCTTCCTCAGCACCAAGTTCTATTCCGAACCCGATCACCGGATTCCGTTCGGCATCCGTTCCTTTGACAATTACGAGGATTTCTCCGGACGCCGGCTGCGGTTTTACGAGAAGTGGAAACTCGGGCACCGCACCAACTACGGCAGTCCGGCGCGGTTCGTCGTCGAGGAGAAGCGCTTTCATTTCTCCAACTTCGCCATCCTCCGCTGGCTCGATTTCTTCATCAACCTCGAACCGGTGATCTTCGAACGGTTCTTCGCCACGCTGCTCACGCCGGAGGAGGTCTGGTTCCGTCTTCGCGTGGTGAAATCGTGATCCGCCGATGATCCTTCCGCAGCTCTTGTGGCGTTTCCTGCGCCACCGTGACGATCCGGTCTTTTATCAAATGCAGGCCGATGACGCGATCCGGTGGCTTGGGGTCTGCGGCGTGCATCTCGGCCCGGGAGTGACGGCCCTGGACTTGGGATGCGGGCACGGAGTCTTCGGCGGGCGCCTCGCCCAGCGCGGTGTTTCGGTGACGTTCGCCGATGAATCCAATCAACTGCTCCCCCAGCACCGCGATGCGCCGTTCATCACGGTGAATCTGGATCGGGATTCCGGCGCAACCACCCGGTTGGGTCGCTATGACCTTGTGGTCTGTTCCAATGTCCTGGAGCACCTGGCGGAACCCGAGCGCTGGTTGAAATCCGCCCACGAACTTCTCAACGAAAACGGCCGACTCTACCTGAGCTGGACCAACTGGCTTTCGCCCTGGGGTGGACATGAATTCTCCCCGTTGCACTACTTGGGCCCAACGTTGGGACCGCGCCTGTACGACGCCGTTTCGAGCCGGAAACGATTCCATCAACCCCACGTCAACCTGTTCCCGACCTACATCGGATCCATCCTGCGAACCATAGGTGAAGACAGCGGTCTGCAGGTCGTCCGCGCCGCGCCCCGCTACTACACGGAACTGGAGTTCATTCTGTCGGTCCCCGGGCTTCGCGAGTTTGCGGCCTGGAATTGTGCCCTCCTCCTCGAGCGAAAACGGTGAGTGTGAAATTTGGAAAGCATGAAAGCAGCCCACACCTCCTGTGAGGAGGCTAATGGAGAAAGAAACTGGCGTTGGGTTAGGGGCGTTGCTACGTGAGGGGTGTGGGGCACCCTCGGCAAGCTATGACCGGTTCTTCCCTGGTGCATT
>CAIVQB010000131.1 GCA_903907925.1 uncultured Verrucomicrobiota bacterium | reverse complement strand
TCCGCTCGGCTCGCTACGCTCGCCTCCGCTCCACCTCCCCCTCAGGGGTTGGGTGGATACACAAGGAAAGCAATTTACAGAAAGATCCTTACACCGGCCATCGGCGTAATCGAGTTCACGAGCAACGAGCCCTGCACTTCGACGCGAACGCGCGCGACTCCGAACTCCACGACCCCGTTGCCCTTGTACTATTGCCTCGGTCCAACGATTCAAAATCGGTAAGCGAGACGTCCCACCCGATGGTTCGACGTCGAACTATTTTGCCAGTCTAACCTCATAAAACCACAATCCATCGATTACTTTCTCAATCTTCGCACCCGAAACAGATGCGGCAATATTCGTAAACCCCTCTGCGCCTGCAACAAATCCCAACGACCCCTGCTCTCCACCAACTACGATATCCAAATGATCGTCATAACAACGAATGCCATCTGCGCGCAGACCTCGAATCACCGGAGGAAGGTCAGTGTCATTCGGTTGGATGAACGAAACTGAAGCCTCCACTTCGGCAGCATCACCTCCATGCACGTTCCACCGGGGGTCCTTTTGGAAGTTCTTTCGCGTATGCATGACTTCACGAAAGGCCGCCAGGAGGATTTGGGGATCCGCGCTGTGAAGCAGCCTGTCTTTGGTCTGAGTAACAACTTGCTGCTGTCGAGAGGCACCGCCTTGTGAATTGTCACCTTGCTTTTGCTCGCACCCAACAATGAACGCGAAACACAAGATGCTGAATAAAACAATGCGCATGGCTGCAAACTCCTTTTGTTGCTGATGCTCGAACAGAGCATGCGCGGTGGGTTTGGCAAGCGGAACCTAAGTCATGCATCTTTTGCCGGAATCAAGGCCCGACGCAATCTCCCGGGTATCAGTCTTTAAGAATTTCACGCTGCCACGGCAGCAAATGCTCCCAATCGGTGCCGTCTTTTCGCGCGAGGGCGAACAGGGTTCCGCGGGCGGCGATGATGGTGGGGTCGATGGCCAGCTCGATTCCCTTCTTGTCCCGGCGTTCCTTGAGGACATCGGCGTAGTCGAGTTCAGACCGGGTCATCCGGCGTGAACGAACGCGAATATGCTGAGGTCGGGCCTCGGCGGGCACCGCCAACCCTCGCGCCACCGCGTCCATCACTCCATCGCGACGGGTGGGCGTCAGGAAGTGCGGCAACTTGACGGCGCGGATTCCGCCCTGGCTGGCAGCCGCGGCGATCGCGCTCAACGCCTCATGTTTCAGGATGAAGAACGGCGGGCGCCCGGTGCGCAACGCATCCTTCTCACGCCACAGCCACAACTCGCGGAGCACAGCGAGACCGGTCTCGTCCAGCAGATCGTGTCCTTTCATCCGCCAGACGGTGTCCGGATCCGGCGGTTCGTTGCGGGAACCGTCCTCGATCAACTTCTGGCACAACTGACGATGCCATTCCAGCCGGCCCAGTTCACGGAGTCGGTCCGACAGTTTCTGTCGAAGTTCGTGGAGGTAGCGAACATCGTTGAGGGCATACTCGATCATGCGCGGCGTCAGCGGACGGCGACCCCAATCGGCCTTCTGCGCGCCCTTCTCCAGTGTCAACCCGACATACTTGGTGAGCACATCGTTGAGGCCGAATTTGTCGTCCCCGCACATCCGCGCGGCCCACATGGTGTCAAAGATCGCGGTCGGTTTGAAATGATGACCCTTGGCCAGCAGATGGAGATCGTAGTCCGCCGCGTGGAAGATCAATTCATGCCGGTCAAACGCCTCCCAGATCGGTTCCAGGTGGACATCCGACAACGGATCGACCAGATACGCGCCATCCGGAATGGCGATCTGGAGCAGGCAGAGCTTTTCGGGGTAGGCATGGAGACTATCGGCCTCGGTATCCACCGAGACCCAGGGAGCCCCCTGAATGCGGACCGCGAGGTCGCTCAGTTCGGCAGCGGTTTGAATCACTGAGGCCGAGCATCCCCGAAAAGAGGTGCGCCGCCAAGACGGCAAATCAATCACCGCATCGTGTCGTGGCAGATCAAGATCGGCGTCCGACCGGGCGCGCCCGACACCGAAATCGGGGGCCTCCCGGCAAAACCCGCTTGCCCCCCGCCGCGCTTTCCGGCAGTTAGACCCCCGCATCTCCTTTCATCATGAGCACTCCTGTCGCCAATAATTTCCCGAAGCTTCACAACGCGATGTGGCCCGGCCTCGTCGGCAAGGGAAGCCCCGGTGCCGAACCGTTCATCGACCTCGACACCATGCTGGACCTGACCGCCAAGGCCGAGGTCAACGGCGTGAAGTTCGACGGGGTCGATCTGTTCCTCTACGACCCGCACATCAGCATCGACATCTCCGACGACGACCTCAAACGCCTCGCCGACAAGATCCGCGGCAAGGGGTTTTCGGTCGGCTCGGTCGTGGCACCGGTGTGGTTCGACGGTTCGGCGATGGGTAACGAGACCCAGCGGAAGAACTGGGTGACCGCGGTCACCAAGGCCTGCCGCATCGCGGCCAAGCTCCGTGAACTCGGCATCCGGCCGTATGGAGTGGTCCGCATCGATTCCGCCGCGAGCGTTACCGATTGGGACAAGGATCCCAAAGCCAACACCCAGTTAATCGCCAAAACCTTTCGTGAAGGTGGAAAAGTGGCCCGCGATCACGGCGAACGCCTCGCTGCCGAGGGCGAAATCTGCTGGGGCGGCATGCAGTCCTGGAAGTTCATGATCCAGACGCTCGAAGCGGTCGGAATGCCCAAATACGTCGGATTCCAGGCCGACATGGCCCACACCCTTCTTTACACGCTGGGTTACAATGCCCCCGCGGCTCACCGCATTGTCCCGGCGAAGTTCCACTGGGAACCCGAGGTATTCCACAAGGCGATGAAGAAAATGACCGCCGCGCTCCGGCCGTGGACCATCGATTTCCACGTCGCGCAGAATGACGCCACCGTCAAAGGCTCCGGCGACCACGAGAAAACCGGGAAACATTGTCCGGTCAACGATCCCAACGGAAAACTCAATGTGGCCCGCGACGCCGGTTACTGGCTGCGCGACGACGCCGGCAAGGTCACCAAAAAGATCCGCCACATTTGCTGGGACGGCTGCATGTTCCCCAACGAAATGCTCAAGCGGCAGGAGACCTGGAACAACATCCTCGCAGCGATGCTGCAGGTCCGGGAAAATCACGGCTGGCACGCCTGAACCGATTCCGAAAATGTAGGGAAGGATTTCGGCGGCTCGCTCCTTTACGGATCGATTCGACAACTGTAGCTTCGCTCAACTCCAGTTCGATGCAGATTCGTTGCCCGCATTGCCAAAGCCTCATCCCGGCCGATCAGAATCGGTGCCCGCGATGCCGCCAGAACCTGCCCACGATCTTCGATCGCATCGTGGGGTTGCGCAAAAACCGCTGGTTTAAGCGAATTCTCCTGCTGGTGTTGTTTGGCGGACTGGTGTTCCTGTTTGTCGAATGCCGCAAGGCGGCGGACTAATCTCTGGCGTTCCGCCATTCGGGCGGTCTGGGCTTGGGCGCGCGGCTCCGGGAGCCGCAGCACGTGGGTCCACAAGACGGCTTTAACTCATTCCACCGGCCGCTCGACGGTGACGTTGCCGCGGGTCACAGACCCGCGCTCCAGAGCGGGGAAGGGAAGCCTTCCGCTATTCCCAAAAGGCCCACCCCATACCAGCCTTGGGCACCGCCCAAGGTGGAGGGCTTGGTTCCACCCGAGCCCCATATTCGTTTGGGTACGCGGTGGATCAGCCGTGGTGGGTCGAATGCATGCCC
>CAIVQB010000130.1 GCA_903907925.1 uncultured Verrucomicrobiota bacterium | reverse complement strand
TCCGCTCTCCTCACAGAACTCTCCGAGGATTGGGAAACAGGAAAAATCTACCTCAGCATCGCCCCCTCAAATCCACTCACCAACTGATGCTCACCGATTTTACAGAAAGAAAATTGCGCGGCCGAAGGTGAAGAACTGCCGTTGGAATCTTCGACTCGTCAATCGCCACTTCGGGAATATCAGAGTATCGGGAGGTGATGTTCATAGGTGCGCGCTAGGATGCTTAAAAACGAAGCTCAGTTGACCCGATCCACGGGACGCTGGATTGCCACAGTGATGCGACGGCCGGATTCGCTACAGCACAGAGCGTCATTTTCCGATCACAGGCGTCATTCCGATACCGATATCTCCGATTGAAACCTGAAAGGGCACGCCAGATCTAGTCTGTGCTCTTGGTTTCGCCAACACTTTGCCTGACTCCTCGATGCTCATGGATAACAAAACGCTGCCGTCTTTCTGGATGGCCGGAGTGATGACGCAAACCCTGCCACCTCCCAAATCATGCCGACTCTGTACTCCATCCGACACTTCGACTACACCCAAATCCCGAACCTGCGGGCCGGCAACTGTCGCGTCTCGTGAATGCTTGGAACAACCGACGAATGTCAATGCAAGCAATGCGAGTGCGGTGAGTGATGCGCGGTGTTTCACGGTCTCAAGTCAAACAACGGATTCGCGACAAAGTTGCGCGCTGGGGAAAGGAAATGGGGCCGTATTGAATCATTCGACATTTGATTCTCGTGAACGTTGATCCCTCCGAAGCACCAACGGCGCGGTTACATACCAGACGGGGCAGCGTCCCGGGGTCTGTTGCATCTCGGCATCCCCAGGGCTGAAGGCCCGCTCCATCGATGAACCCGGGAATAGAACGGACCGTTGGCCCTCAGTGGGGGACGGGACGGGGTCCCAGGGCGTTGCCCCAGGCTGGTATAGTTCGGGCCTTTGACCCTGAAGCCCAAGGCGTCCGGGCGTACCAAATCATTCGACACTTGAGATCATGGCCAAAGGTTCAAGGCGAGGCGGGAACGGCATCGCGATGGGGAAGATAGTCGCGGTTCCATCGACTCAGAGTTTCATTCTACCCGCCGCTCGATGGCAACGTTGCTGCGGGTCACAGACCCGCGCTCCAGGGCGGGGAAGGCAAAACTTCCACTGTTTTCAGGGCCAACGGTCCGCCCCATACCAGCCTTGGGCACCGCCCAAGGTGGAGGGCTTGGTTCCACCCGAGCCCCATATTCGTTTGGGTACGCGGTGGATCGGCCGTCGTGAGTCGGATGCATGCCCAATGTTGTTCCAACGGGCTTCCATTGGGAACAGTGTCAAGATGTGCCCGGTCATTTGGATTCCGGCGAAGCTGTCTTTTCGCCGGATTGGGTCGATCTGCGCTCGCGCATGCGGGCAATGCTAAGGAACACCACGCAGAGCGAGAGAAAGATAACGCCTTGCGCGATGGCGGAGTTCGGGCGCTCGCCGATTCGATGTTCATCGTAGGCAAGGGCGAAAAGGAGAACTTCCACCACGGCAAACACGATTGCGACGATGCGGAAACGCTTGGCGGCGGTTTTAGGATTGGATGGCACAATGTTGGCGACTGGAATTGGTGAGAGCGTTATCTTGCGTTCGTTGAAAAACGACGCGCACAAGAGCCCAGCGACCCAAGCTCAGCGTGCCGGGTGAGTCACCGCCAACCGCCGGCGGTGGACTGGAAGCTGCAGGCTCATGGCGGTTGGCTCGAACCGATGTTAGGCGGCGTGGTGTCCATCATTAAAGGGTGTATTGCTGCGGAGCGGAGCGGAGCCAGCAACTACACCCTTTAATGTTAGACACGCCGTCGTGACGAAACATACTGAAGAATAAACAACCCTAAATAGGCAACGGTAACCAAAGCCGACGCCTGAGCCCTAAATCCAGGGCACCACTCTCCACGAGTCGCACTAACGGTCCACGCTGGGTGCAGCAAAAGCATGAGAACGGCCAGTGGCAAGGCAACTCCAGTGCGCCTAGATCTCACCGCTTCGTAGGCCAATGTCGCCGTAACTACCGCCCCGGCCACTGCGCAATAGTATCCGAACGTAATCGCCTGCTGGATCTCGGACCACGCCGCGGGTTCTGTGCAAGACATGGGGTCTAACAACGTAGTGAGCCGCGGTTGAAGCGGGCAATTGCGGCAATATTAGTATTGATGACGGTGTGCATTGGCGTGTGCAGCGCTCTCTGCGGCAATATTGATATTGCGTTGATTCGAAAATCATCAGCTTTACCTTCTTTGTCGAGGCGTTTTTGACGCCGCGCACGCCAGAATCGGTCGACGGATCAAGTGGACCAGTTCTCCGGGCGTTCACTGCCAGATTGCCGAACGCGGGGCGATCAGGTTGGGGTTGAGACGGGGGGGCACAGCCGGATGTCACCGGCGCACTCGGAAACGGCCGTCGCGACAGCGTCATGGAGTCAGTGCGGCGGAGAGGAGCGAAGCCGCCGCTTTGCCGGACGAGCTCGACTCGCAGGACAAGTGCGGTTGCCGGATGGAACCGTGATTCGCCATCCAGAGTCCCGCTCCACCGCGGTGGCGAGCCTCCGCAGTCCACGACGACAGGCGTCTGCACCATCTTGCCGCGCGAGGTCAACCGAGGTGTATCCAATCACTTTCGTGTTTCAAGGACCGAAGGCCTGTCATATTGCCCCGGCCGTTTGGCGAAATGGGTCCGAATCGGTTTTAGATTGCCGGTTTCGAGTCGGAATTGTTGCGGGCCTTCAGCCCTTGGGAGTCTACGCGGTTGGTCCTCGAGCGTTGCCCGAGGCTGGTATGGAGCCGGGCCCTCGGCCCTCAGGATGGGACAAGGCGCGGTCCTGGAGCGTTGCCCCAGGCTGGTATGGAGCGGGCCTTTGGTCCTCAAACACAAGGCAACGGGATCATCGGATTGGGGCATCATGAAACCAGCGGCGGCGCGCATTTCGAGCGGCCGTACAATTTCGGGTCGAATCCACCCCGATCCTTTTCGCTCCCGCCCGCGGTGTCTTCCTGTTTGCATCGGCGGCGCACCATGAAACTTCTTGTCCTCGGTTCCGGCGGTCGTGAGCACGCGTTGGTTTGGAAACTAGCGCACTCGCGGCATGTCAGCCGGCTTTGGGTGGCGCCCGGCAATGCGGGCACCGCTCTCGAGCACTTGCGCGTCTCCGGTGGACCGGTCGAAAACGTCCCGATTGCCGCGGACAACATCGAGGCCCTACTGGAGTTTGCACGGACCCATCATCCGGACCTCACCGTGGTCGGACCCGACAATCCCCTCGCCCTCGGCGTCGTGGATCGTTTTCAGGAGGAGGGATTCACCATCTGGGGTCCCAATCAGCGGGCCGCCCAATTCGAGGCGTCCAAGGCGTTCTCCCAGGAATTCATGGAGCGCCATGGCATTCCCACCGCCCTCTCCGGCGTCTTCACCGAACCGATTGCGGCCAAGGAATTCTGCGCCCGGCTCAATGGCCGTTGCGCCGTGAAGGCCGACGGACTCGCACTCGGCAAGGGCGTGCTCCTCACCTCCACACTCGCCGAGGCCGAACGAGCCGTGGACGAAATTCTCGTCGATAAATCGTTCGGCGCGGCGGGTTCCCAGGTGGTGATCCAGGAATTGCTGGAGGGCATGGAAATCTCTCTGCACGCCTTGTGCGACGGGCGGACGGCGAAGTTGTTCCCGACGGCGCAGGACCACAAACGGGCGCTCGATGGGGACCTCGGATTAAACACCGGCGGCATGGGAACCTATTCGCCCGCACCCTTCCTCACCGACGCCGAACTGGAACGGGTGGGTCAACAAATCCTCCAACCCTGGCTGGCCGGTTGCGCCGTCGATGGCATCGATTTCCGCGGTCTTCTCTACCCGGGGGTGATGCTCACTGCGTCCGGTCCCAAGGTCCTGGAATTCAATGCCCGCTTCGGAGACCCCGAAACGCAGGTTTATCTGCCCCGGCTCGAAAACGACCTGTTCGAACTGCTGATGGCAAGTGTCGGCGGTACCCTGGATCGCATCGATTTGAAATGGTCACCCGACGCCTGCGTGTGTGTGGTTGCGGCGAGCGCCGGCTATCCCGGCCCCGTCACGCGTGACAAAATCATCACCGGTCTCGACGAGGTGGCGGCCCTACCCGGGGTGAAGGTGTTCCACGCCGGAACAGCGCACCGCGGCGGCCATTGCGTCACCAGCGGTGGCCGGGTCCTGGGTGTCACGGCGTGGGCTCCGACGCTCGCGTCAGCCCGCGATCGCGCGTACGCAGCGCTGGATCATATTCACTTTGAGGGAATGCAATTTCGGCGCGACATCGCGGCCAAGGGACTGCGGTGAATCTAGGCGGGACCTGACGAAGACGCCGCGGAAGGACACTGATTACACAGATTCACACGAATTCCTGAACAACCAATCGGATTCGGTTCATTCGAACCATCCGATCTCAATCCCACGGCATGGATCCGGATTGATGCCGCGACTACTTCACGAAATCGGTCGGCGAATCCTTGAGATCGATCGCCTTGATCCAGGTGTTGCGGAAACGGACGTCGTGGCCCTCGCACTGCAATTTCAAACCGCCGGGCACGTCGGTGATCCCCTTGCCACCGTCATTGCCGCCGTCAATGCCTGAATTGGGTCCGCCCCAGACCTGCGAGATCGACTGGTTCACATGGGCTTTGACTCCATTGAAGTAGAGCGTGACCTGGGCGGGCTCCACCTTCTTGCCTTCCTTGAAGCGGGCCGCGCGGAAGTTGATGTCGTAGGCGTTCCATTTCCCGAGACCGTTGTAGAGGGCATACGGTGACGGCGTCTCGTTGATGACCGCTCCCATGCCGTGCGGCGTCTTGTCGCCGTCCATGATCTGGATCTCGTAGCGGTTCTGCAGGTACACACCACTGTTACCGCTGGGTTTCATCACCAGGAATTCGACGTGCAACCGGAAATCCCGGTAAGCCTTCTTGGTGACGATGTCAGCGGCCCCATATTTGCCGCCGGCGGCTGCCGGATCATCCGTCATCACCACGGTTCCCTTGTCGACCGGATCCTCGACGATCTTCCACTTGATGGGGAGCGACGACCCGAAGCGCGGCCCCTGCCAGTAGGTCCACTTGTCATCGAGCATCTTCCGGCTGCCGTCGATGATCACTTCGGCACCCGGAAGCGGTTTGGCACCGACTCCCACAGCGGCGAAGACGCTCACGGCGGAGGCTTGGAGAACAACGGCGGCAACAGTCAACCGGTGGAGTGCGGCGGGAAAGGTCATGGGAGTCGGGAGTGCGGTGCGAATTGGGACGGCGGAGAATGGACCTACGAAGCGCGGTGCGGGAAAGAAATAAATCGGGGTCAATGCGAGGCCAGCCCCGCACGCCGGCCACCGAGGATTGAAATGAAAACGGCCGGTCGCAGGAAAAACTGCGACCGGCACCAGCCTCCTCCACCCGGAGTGAACACGGCCGCTAACGTCGTGAGGGGCAGCAGCGCAGGTGAGGAGGACCCGCGTGCCAAATGTCAGCGACCGTGCTCACAAAAAACCGGGAGGCTTGCCGGATCCCCGTCCTCTCCCGGAGATCCCACTAGTGTATCGGCTTGCCGGCGGACAACTTGAACCGCATCCAGGGACAATCGTGTTTTCGTATCGCACGCAGCCCGAACCCGCGCCGCGTCAAAGCGATTTGGAAAGGGCCGATGAGGGACACGAATTTCACGGATTCACTCGGATTTCTGAAGAGCCGATCCCATCCGGTTCATTCGGTCCATTCTGTCTCAATCCTGGCTCAGAGCCGGCCGAGCAATTCCTTCAGACGTTTCCACGCCTCGTCGCGGCCTTTCTTGTTCACATCGGAGGCATCGGGAGCTTCACCGGCCCGCATGAAACCGTGTCCGGCACCGTCATAGACCACCGGCTCGTAACGCTTGCCGGCCTTCTTCATCAGATCGGTCGAACCCGGGATGGTGGCATTGACGCGGGCGTCGTTCCCACCGTAGAAGCCAAAGACCGGTGCCGAGATTCGGGCGATGTCCTCCTCGCGATCGGGACCCGTGCCATAAAACGGGAACGCAGCAACCACCCGCGGCTCGTGGGTCGCGAAACGAAAGGTTTGACCACCGCCCCAGCAGAATCCGGCGACCGCCACCTTTCCGTTGCACGCAGGCAATGCTGCGACATGCGTCAGCACCGCCTTCAGATCGGCAGTCACCTGGTCCGGGGGCAGACTGGAAATCGCTTTTCGCACGCCGTCACCGCCGCCCAATTCAGCGGTTCCGCCGCCGCCCGGCGCGGCACCGGACAGCAAATCGGGGGCGATGGCGATGTAACCGGCTTCCGCCAGTTGATCGGTGACGCCACGGACCCAGTCGGTGAGCCCGAAGATTTCGTGGATCACCAACACAGCGGTCGCCTTGGTCTTCACCTCGGGATAGGCGATGTAGCACTGCACCACGCGGTCACCCTGCTTCACCTTCACCCATTCCATGTGGCGGGGTGATTTTTCCAGGCGGGCCTTCGCCCAGTCCTGGGCGGAAACCATCCCGGCGGCAACGAGCGCGACAAGAAACAGCAACGGGGTCTTCATGCCGGCGATCCAAGCGGATCGTATCAGGGCTGCAACACAGAAAATAGGGCGGGGTCGGCCCACCACCCCGGTTGGCTCCAATCGGCGGAAACAAACCGGTTCGCCCTCCGTCCATTCCACGATACCTTTTCCGCGGCATGGTTCCCTTTCTCAACCCGGCATTGAAGGCCTTCTCCGAGTCAATCGGTGCCGGACGGGTACTGGTCGAGGTCTGGATCCGTCCGCTCGCCAGCGGATTTGAACTGCGTCACCGGGACGATGTGGATCGGCCGGTGGAATCACTGGAATCGGTTTTCACGGGCGATCTGCGACGGATCTCGCGGACCACGCCCGCGGGTTCATTCCGTCCGAACAAGGCGGCTCCGGGCCTGCAACGCGGATGGAACTGTCGAATCCAATCCCTTGCCGAATTGGGAATCGCGATCGACCATCTTTATCCGGGTGGAATTCCGGATTGGTACGCGGCATGGCAGGGCAACCCACCGGTGACTGGATTTCGCGAATTCGCCGCGCGACAGACGGGGTTGTATCGCATCACCACGCTCCTTCCCGGGCCGTTGGCGAACCGGACCATCCGCGCGTGCTGCTCGGCGCGGTTCTGTCTGCGACGACGCCTCTGGACCGCCCCGGATCTCGAACCCGATGGTGCCGCCGAAAAATCGGACCTTCCCTGTCTGGAACCCTGCGCCCTGCTGCTCGATCTGGCCCGACGGGCGATGAAACTGGCGCAGGAGGAAAAGATCACTCTTCCGCTGGCCGCCGGCGATCTGGCCGTGCTGGTGACCGCCTTGGACCGAGCCCTCGACGCCGGCCCCGCGGGCGGGCGCGAGGGCAACACATCGGATCCAGCGAACCCGCGTCGACTTCAGTTACTCTTGGAAAATCTGCGCGGACAGCTCCCGACCGACGCGGCCAATACAGAAGAGGCAACGAAGCAATGAGGTCAATTCTGCTCGATACTCAACCCCACTTCATCCGCCAACGTCGCTCTATTCTGCCTGTGTCATTGGCGACCGCTTTCCCCACACGGGCTGCGGTCAAGACCAAAGGCCCGCTCCATACCAGCCTGGGGCAGCGCCCCAGGACGGCAATCCATTCCCGTTTGGGGCGAACGGCCGTGCCATTTCCGGATGGAGCGATGGAGCGGGCCTTCAGCCCTTGAAAGACTGGGGTATTCCCAATCCCGGGGCGTTGCCCCAGTCTGGTATGGGGCCGCGCCGTTGGCGCTTCGGAGGGTAAGCGTTGGCAAGAATCAGAGGCCGCACTGTGATTCTTGATCCCAAATCAAATGATCAGATGCGACCCTATTGCTCCCTCTTCGTTACACCGGCAGACGACAAAACCCATTGCCGCGGGACTATACCCAATTTACAGACGGCCGCCTATGGCGACGTGGATTGTCGGGCCGCGGCCTCTTCCCGTTCCTTGACCTTCTCGGTGTAGGTGATCACCCCGGCGCCGATCAGGATGAACACGATGCCCAGCCATCGCAACGGACTGACCTTTTCACCGAGGTAAAAAATCGCCGCGAGGGTCGAAAAGACAAAGCTCAATGCCGTCAGCGGCCAGATGAAGCTGACATCAGCGCGCGACATCAGGAACAGCAGGCATCCGAAGAAGGCGGCTTCGAGCGCCACGCCGCCCAGGATGTGACGATTGGTGACCCCGCGACCGAACAAGCCCAGGATTTCGGGAATCGAGACCTTCGTCATCTCGCCAATTTCCTTGAGGCCCCGGCTGAGGAACACGACACCGACCGCCTCCATCAACAGGCCCACCACCAACACCGGCAGAAGACGGATCATATCAGAGGTCCTGGTAACGAATCAGCTCGATCCCACGCTGCCGGATCATCTCCGTCACTTTGGGACTGATCAACGCCTCGAGTTCGTGGGCGTGTTCCTCCTCATCGGGATGGAAATAAATTTCAAAGGTGCCGGGAAACAGATTCTCCAGCAGGCGCAGGAGGTAGGTCTCGTTCATCCTCCCGCTCTGGAGGAGGCCGAAGGTGAAGTCGGCATGCCGGATGCCGCGCCGCTGCAGCGCCGGTTGCGCACCGAGTGCAAGGCGGTCGAAGATGAAATCGTGGCTGATCCGGTAGAAGTATTTTCCCCACGCCAGCCGCAAATTCATGACCAGCGGCTCACGAGTCAGCCGGAGCGCGCGGATCCCCCAGGTCTGATAGTGGCGCTTGATGTGATTGAAGATGGTCGGGTGGAGGTGGAAATGAAGGTGACCGTTGACGTGGTCCAACTCCAGGCCCGCCATGCGGAACTCACGAAACTGGGCGTCGATCTCTTGCTTGAGATAGGCGTCGAGATCGCTGTTAAAAAAATAGCGGAGGCCTGCCCTGACCGGACTCTCGTCGAACTCAAAACGCTGGTTGACCACCCCGATGATTTCGCTGGGTTTGAGCGTCGACTTTCCGGAAACCAAGGTGAGGTGGAGACCGACGGCGAGAGTCGGATTTTCCCGCGCCAGCATGACGGCATTGTTGGAGGCATCGCCGTTCACCATCAGGCTGGCGGACCGCAGGATTCCCTCCCTGTGGGCCCGGATGATCGCGCGGTTCGCACCGTGCGAGATTCCAAAATCATCGGCGTTGATGATGAGCCGGATGCGAGGGTCGAAGGGTTGTTCACCCATAGGTGGCAATGGGAATTCCGGTTTTAACCCTGAACCAAGCCAGGAGGATGAGCCAGATCTTCTGAAAGCGGTGAATTCGGGTCCGACGATCGGCCAGGACCGGAAATCCGGAATCCTCAATTTTGCGCAGGAGGGTCCAATACACCGAACCCATCAATTCCGCGGCCACCATCGACTTGCGATCCGCGTCCGGAAGACTGTTTTTCGCGATCGTATAAAACCCGCGAGCCCGGGCCGCGACACTGGCCGCCAGTCGACGGAATCGGTCTGAATCCTCCCGACGAAGAATCTCGTCCGGGCTGACGCCAAACCGCGCCAATTCCGCCTCGGAAAGGTAAATCCGGCCACGGACGGCATCATCGCCGACATCGCGGAGGATGTTGGTGAGCTGAAGGGCCTTTCCCAGGGCTTCGGCATAAACCCGGCACCGGGGATCGCTGTAGCCAAAAATCTCGATACTCAAGAGACCCACGACCGAAGCGACCCGGTAACAGTAGGCATCCAACGCCGCATTGTCGGGATAGCGGGTTTGATCCAGGTCCATTTCCACTCCCTTGATCAATTCATCGAACAGGGTGAAGGGCAGATGGAACCGCTCGATGACCGGTTGAAGCTCACGGTTGACGGGAAACTCCGGGCTGCCTCCGTCGCACGCGCGCCGGACATCCTCCCGCCAGGCTGCCAATCGGGCACGACGGTCTGCCACGGGAGCCGTCTCCTCGTCGGCGACATCGTCCACTTCGCGGCAAAAGGCGTAGAGCGCGGTCATGGCCGACCGTTTCTCCTTGGGCAGCACGACAAACGCCAGCGCCAGGTTTGAGCCGCTGCGTTGGGTGATTTGCTCGCTCGCCCCGGTGGTCACAAAGACGGGGATTTGGGATCGCCCGAGCCAATCGGTGGCAGGCCGCCGGTATCCGCCAGAGTTGGATTGCGTCCGCGATTCCGCCCGCGTCGACGTCGACGGCGGCGTTGCGAGGACGATCCACTGGAATCGTCGTCCGGCGCGGGGGCGGCCGTGGTCGCGATCACCCGGCCCCGGTCCCGGCGCCGGGCCGGCTTTCGGATAAAGACCGCCCAGACGACGAGCCCTCCGAGAAGAATGAGAATGGCGATGATGACCGGATAGGCCCCGCCGAGCATGTGACGGGAGTCGGAATCGAGTCCGGTCGGAACGCCGATCTCAATCCCCCCCGCCGCCAAAATGCTGAACACTCCAAACAGTTCCATGCGCGCCAAACCTTGCCGGTCAGGGAGGTCCCTCGTCAACGGCTCCGTCCACCGGCAGATCGAGACGGCTCATCCGGTATCTTAGGGTGCTGCGCGACAGTTTCAGCTCGCCCGCCGTGCGGTCGAGGTCGCCGTGGTGACGCTCGATCGCCGAAAGGATCAGTTCGCGCTCGAACCGGACCAGGGCCTCGCTCAGGGAGATGCCCGGTTCATCCGCCGCCACCGGCCGCTGCCAGTCGCCGGTGCCGCGCCCCTCGCGAAGCCGGGATTCCACCTCGAAGTCCGGCAGACTAGCCGGCGTCACTTCCACGGTAGTCTCCAGGATGACCGCCCGTTCCACCACGTTGCGCAGTTCGCGAACATTTCCCGGCCACGAATGGGCCACCAACGCGGCCCGTGCGGGTTCATTGATCGTCGTGATGTTCTTGGCCAGGCGAAACGAAAACTGCCGGAGAAAATGTCCCGCCAGCAACAGGATGTCGCCCGATCGCTCCCGCAGGGGTGGCGGACGGAACTGCATGACGTTAAGCCGGTGGAACAGATCCTCGCGGAATTCCCCCTTTCGGATCGCCTCCACGATGTTCCGGTTGGTCGCGGCAATGAGCCGGACGTTGACCTTCAATTCCTGGGTTCCACCCACTCGCGTGAACGATCCATCCTCCAGGAACCGAAGCAATTTCGCCTGCAATGGACGGCTCATGTCGCCGATTTCATCCAGGAACAAGGTGCCCCCGTCCGCCTCTTCCACATAACCCCGCTTGGTCCGGTGAGCTCCGGTGAAGGCCCCCCGCTCGTACCCGAACAATTCGCTTTCGAGGAGCGTTTCCGGAATCGCGGCGCAATTCAGCCGGATGTAGGCCTGTCCGGTCCGCCGGCTGAGGGTGTGGATCGCGCCGGCGATCAGTTCCTTGCCGGTGCCGCTCTCCCCGAGAATCAGCACCGTCGCATCCGTGGGCGCCACGGTCTGGATCAACTGTCGCAGTTCACGAACCTTGGGCGCTTCGCCGATGATGTGTTCCAGCCGGTAGGATTCGCCGGCGCGGGCCTTGAGCGCGGCATTCTCGGCGAGGAGTTGATGCCGTTCCGCGCAACGCGCCACGGCATGCAGCAATTCATCGGGATCAAATGGCTTGCCCAGATAATCGATCGCGCCGTTCTTGATGGCCTCGACCGCCAGCTTGGGGGTCGCGTAGGCGGTCATCATCAGGATCGGCAACCCGGGCTTGCGCTTTGCCGCCTCCTTGAGGAATTCGTAGCCGCTCATCCCGCCGAGCCGCGCGTCGGTGATGATCATGAACACTTCCTCGTCGCCAATCAGCTTGAGGGCGGCCTCGGCCGAGTCGGCCAGCCGCACGTCGTAGTCCTCCGCACGGAGTACGGTCTCGAGGGAGAGCCTCATGTTTTTCTCGTCATCCACGACGAGCAGCGGCGGGAGTTTCATTTTCGGATTCGCATCAGTGACCGGGCGGGCAGCTTGACCGCAAAGGATGTCCCCTTGCCAAGCACCGATTCAATGGAGACCGATCCGCCATAGAGTTCGGTGTTGTGCCGGACGATGGCCAGCCCAAGGCCGGTCCCCTTTTCCTTGGTCGTGAAATAGGCCTCAAACAGCTTGGGCAGAACATCGGGTGGAATTCCCGGACCGGTATCCCGCAGGGTCACCACCACCGAGAAATCGGACTCCGCCCTAGCCGACAAAAAGATCTCCCCCTTTCCGTCCATGGCCTCGCGGGCATTGGTCAAAAGATTGACGAACACTTCGGAGAAATGGCCCGACTGTCCGAGCAATGGTGGCAATCCCAGAGCGTAGTCACGGTGGATCCGGATGTCGAATTTGGCCGCCTCCGGGAGCACCTGGGCCACGGCTCGTTCGAGTTCGTCGATGATGTTGACCCGCTCCACCTTCCCTTCCGCCAGCTTGGCGTACCCCATCAATTCGGTGATGATGCGGTCGGATTTCTCCACCTCCTCGCGGATGATGGCGATCTGCTGGGTGATGGTCTTGCCCTCGCGAACGCTTTTGTGGAGCGTGTAAGCGGCGTTGTTGATGATGCCGAGCGGGTTCTTGAGCTGATGGGCAATTTCGGCGGCAATCCGTCCCGCCGCCTCCAACTGCTGCCGTTTCACGGCGAATTCCTGGGCCTCGTTTTCCTTCTGGCGCTGCCGGTCGACCAGCATCTGGATGCCGTAGCAACAGGCGGTCAGCAGCAGGAGGATCAGCACCCGCAACACCAGAGGCTCGGCGTGCAACTGGCTCGGTACGTCCGCCCATTCGCCGCCGAGATCCCCGCGACCGACCGTGCGGACGACTTCCAATTCCATCTGTTCCAGCGCCACGTCCAGCCAGCCCGCCACCACGTAGCACCCGCTGACGGTCAGATTGACCACGATCTGAACGTCCGCATGGGCAATGATCGCGGCGTTTCGGATGATCAGTCCGAAGAAGGCGTAATAGAGGATGCTGTCGAATCCGCCGGTCACCAACGTCAACGCCGCCACCACGGCACCGTCGAGGATGGCCGTGCTGTACACCACCCGCTCCAGCAGCCGGGGTGAGATATCGTCCATCCCCCACAACATGATTCCGGTCCCCACGTTGAGCGCGAAGTAGGCCAGGAAGAAATTCCGCAACCCGTTCAGCGCGTCCTCACGCGGCTGGGTGAGGTTCACGAACCAGTGCGCGTAAAAGAGGAAATAGAGCAGCAGCAGCAGCATCGCCGCCTTCACCGGCAGCATCACGCCGCGCTCGACGAAACGCACCCGCTTGAGGAACACCGCCTCGTCAGGCGGCGGGGCATCCGCGAGCCGCTTCCATCGCCCCAATGTCTGGCGCGCGACGATCCAGGCTTCAGACGGAGACATCGCGGTGGTGTCGCAGTTTCCGTGCCGCTTTTCAGCCGGCCAGGACCAGTGCGCGGGCGGCCAATGGTTCAATCGGCCACAACCGGCCGATGCCTTCGTAGCCGCAGGACAGAAGACCCTCCTCCGGTCCGATAAACTCGACGCCACGGCTCTTCAACGTGGCGACATTGGCCTGGGTGGCCGGATGCATCCACATCTTCCCGTTCATCGCCGGGGCCACCAGAATTCGGGCGCCCGGACTCAACGCCAGATAGATACAGCCCAACGCGTCATCGGCCATCCCGGCCGCCAAACGCGCCAGGGTGTTGGCTGTCGCCGGGGCGATGAGCAGCAGGTCGGCCTCGTCGGCGAGCCGGACGTGGGCGGGCTTCCATCCCTCCTCCTCGTCGTACAGATCGGTGATCACCGGATTCCGCGACAGCGTCTTGAACGGCAGTGCGGTGACGAATTTCTGCGCGTCAGCAGTGAGAACCACGTGAACGGAAGCGCCGCCCTTGGTGAGCTGGCTGGCGAGGTCGATGGCCTTGTGGGCGGCAATCGAACCGGTGACGCCGAGGACGATGTTGCGTGGTGCCTCCATGATTCAGGATTCCTTCCAATGAAACCCGGCCCGGTCCGTCCGGAGCCGTTCGGCCTCGTAGATCGATTGCATGCGCCGGGCATCGTCCGCCTGCGAGCCGCTGACCACCAGATAATCAAATTCCCCCCAACGAGCGATCTCCACCGCCGCCTCGGTCATGCGCCGGGCGATAGCGTCCTCGGCATCCGCCCCGCGTCCCCGCAGGCGCCGCTCCAATTCCGCCCGCGTCGACGGCGTCAGGAACACCGTCACCAACGCGGCGGCCAGCACCGGATCGCCCGCAACCACCCGGCGCACCGAGGCGGCACCCTGGACGTCGATGTTCAGCAGCACGTCCGAGCCGGAGGCGAGCAGATCGGTCACCGAGGATTTCAGCGTACCATAGGATTTTTCGTAAACCCGCGCGTGTTCCAAGAACTCGCCTGCCGCCACCCGACGGTCGAACTCCGCCGGTTCAAAGAAATGATAATCGACGCCATTCACTTCGCCCGCCCGGGGCGGACGAGTGGTGCAGGTGATCACCCGCTTGAGTCCCGGATTAGCGGCCAGCAACGCCCCGCAAACGGTGGTCTTGCCCCCGCCGGATGGTGCCGAAATCAGGAATAGAACAGGTCGGTTCATGCTCCGTTCACTCCACATTCTGCGCCTGCTCCCGGAACCGCTCCAGCTCGGTTTTGAGCAGCACCACGTCGCCGGAAATCAGCGCGTCATTCGCCTTCGACCCAATGGTGTTCACCTCGCGATTCATCTCCTGCGCCAGAAAATCGAGCTTGCGGCCGACCGGCTCGGTCGCGCGCCGCGTATCTTCGAATTGCGCGAAATGACTTTCGAGCCGCGCCAATTCCTCCGCGACGTCCGAACGATCGGCGAAGAACACGACCTCCTTCAACAGCCGTTCGTCATCTGGGGCAATCGATTCCAATCCGGCCGCACGAATCCGCTGCAAGAGTTGATCGCGAAACCGACGTTGAACCTCGGGTGCCTGCACCAGGATCCGGCCAACGCCCGCCTTGAGACTGGCGATGCGCACGCCGAGATCCGCTTCCAAGGCGGAGCCCTCGCGATCGCGCATGGCGTTGAAGGCCTTCACCGCCTGACGAAAGGCCGGTTCGACGCGGGGCCACGCGGTGTCCGGATCGGTCGATGCGGTTTCGGTTTCAACGACGCCCGGACAGCGGATCAACGCCTCCAACGTGACGCCTCCTGTCAAACCCAGGTCCTGGGCAAGAGCGCGCAATTCGACGGCGAATGCCGCGGCGACCTCGCGGTTAATCCCGCCCCCCAGTCGCCCGCCGGGTTTTTCCATCACCACCTGGCATTCCACCCGTCCGCGGGAAACCGTCCGGTTCAATTCCTCGCGGAGCCGGGTTTCGAGGCCCTCGATTTCTCCCGGCAAACGAACGAGAATCTCCGCCTGTTTCCGGTTCACCGAACGCAGTTCCACCGTCATCTTGATCCCATCCTGGGAATGTTCACCCCGGCCGTAGCCGGTCATCGATCGCATACCTCCAGCATGCTCGAACACCCGCCCGGCAGCGATAGATTTCAATCCGTCGGTCTGGATCCATGAGGGGCCCCGACCCGACAGGTCCGCCCTACTTTTCGGTCACAAAACGAACACACACCGGCTGCCCCACCTTCAGGGTCTGGCCCGTCGGTTTCAGATCGCCGGTCTTGGCATCCACAGCGAAGATTAGGATCGAGTCCGAACCCTGGTTTTCAGCCCAGACAAAGTGGCCGCTGGGATCAAAGTTGAAATTCCGCGGCGTATGACCACCGGTCGAAACGTTGCCCGTCCGCTCCAATCCGCCTTTTCCGTCGTGCCGGAAAATCGCGATGGAATCGTGTCCGCGATTGGAGACATACACGAATCGCCCACTCGGATGAACCCGGATCTCGGCCGTCGAACTGGCATGCGCCTTTTCAGGGGCGATATCGCCCGGAAGAGTCGACACGGTGCCCAGACGGGTCAATTCACCGCGGGCGGCGTTGAAACGAAAGGAACTGACGGTGCTGAGCATCTCGCCGTTGACGAAGGCCCATGCGCCGTCGGGACTGAACGCAAGGTGACGAGGCCCGCTGCCCGGCGGCAGGTGCGCAATCGACGCCGGCGGTGTCGTCAAACGGGCGGTCACGGGATCCAGCGCATAGGACAGGACTTGATCGAGACCGAGATCGCAGACCAGTGCGAAGCGATTGTCCGGCGACAGGTTCACCGAATGGGCATGGGGTTCCTTCTGGCGGGATGGATCCACGCTGGAGCCCTGATGCTGGATGAAGGTGGCGTGTTCACCGAGCGATCCATCGGCGTGAATCGGAAAAGAGGCGAGACTGCCGCCGCCGTAATTCACCGCGATCAATGCGTGGCCGGTGGCATCGACGTTCAAATGGCAGGGTCCGTTTCCGACCGTGGACTGCTGACCCATTTCAACCAGGCGGCCCGATGGAAACTCAATGCGATAGGCGGTGACGAAGCCGCCGGGCTTGCCATTCCAGGTGTCGGTCTCATTGGCGGCGTAGAGATGGTGATGATCGGGATGAATCGCGAGGAAGGTGGGATTCTTCGAAGTGGCCACCAGTCCGATGGGCGTTGCCACTCCGGTTTCGCTGTCGAAACGCCAGGCGTGGATGCCGGCACTATTGGGGCCGGTGTAGGTCCCGACATAGGCGATGCTGGATGCGGCTAGAGCTGGAGAGGTGGACATCGTGAGTGCAGTGAAGGCTCCGGCAAGGCAGGCGAAACGAGCGACGGAACGGGGTGTCATGGGTGTGAGCAAACACTCCGTCCGCCGGTCGTTGAAGAAAAATCCGGCGAACCGGCGGGCCAGCCGCCCGATTCAGTCGAGGAATTTGCCCGGATTGAGGATTCCCCGCGGATCCAGGGCGTGCTTGATGCGGCGGTGAAGATCGCGCACCGCGGTGCCGGCGGCGAGCGGCCACCAGGGCTTCTTGGCCAACCCGATTCCATGCTCCCCGGTGATCGCGCCACCGAGCGCGAGCACTCCCTGGAACAACTCGTCCAAAGCGCGTTCGCTGGCCTCTTTTTGCGCGGCGCTGGTTTCGTCCACCATCAGGTTCACGTGGATGTTGCCGTCGCCGGCGTGCCCGAAGCAGGCGACCTGGATTCCGTGCTTCCGCTGAAGACCCGCCGCCAGCCGGAACAACGCCTCCAGCTTTCCGCGCGGTACCACGATGTCCTCGTTGAGCTTGGTCAGCCCGGTGTCGCGGAGTGCGTAGCTGAACTGTCGACGCAACTGCCACAATGCCTCGCAGCCGTCCGGTCCGAATCCGCGGTCAATGAACAGCGGTTGAAACGGCTTCAAAACCGCGGCCAGCGCCCGAATTTCCGCACGGACACTGCGTTCCTGTCCGTCGAGCTCGATGATCATGTGGGCGGCACAACCCGCCAGGCGCGCCGAGCCCGTCCGCTTCCGCGCGGCCGCCAGAGTGAAGGCATCCGCGAGTTCCAACGCGCTCGGATGGAACCCCGCGGCAAACACCGCGCGGATGGCGCGAACCGCATCGCGCATCCCGGAGAATCCGACGCCCAGACAGGCACGGAACGGCGGCAGTGGAATCAGCTTGAGCGTCGCCTCGGTGACCACGCCGAGCATTCCCTCGCTTCCGACGAACAGCCGGTGCAGATCGAAACCGGTCTTGTTCTTGTGGGTCCGAGATCCTAACCGCGCCACGGTGCCGTCCGCCAAAACGACTTCGAGGCCGAGGACATAGTCCCGGGTCACGCCGTATTTCAGGCAACGCGGACCGCCGGCGTTGGTGGCAATGTTGCCGCCGATCGAACAATCCGCGCGGCTCGCCGGATCGGGCGGATAATAGAGCCCCTTTTTTTCAACCGCGGCTTGGAGAACCCCGGTCACAACGCCGGGCTGAACCACCGTTACGAAATCGTCGCCGGCGATTTCGAGAATGCGGTTGAAATGTTGGAGCGACAGTACGATTCCGCCGCGCTCGGGAACGCAACCGCCCACGTAGCCGTATCCCGCGCCACGGGCAGTCACCGGAATGCCGTGACGATTGGCGTGCGCGAGAATCGTTGAGACGGCGGCCGTATTCCGTGGAAACGCAACAGCTTCGGGCAGATGACTGGCAAACCACTTGTCGCCCGCGTGGGAATTCAGTGTGGAGGGGGTGAAGTCGATCTCACCCGGTTCGAGCTGCGTTGCAAGCGCCTGCAGTGCGGAATGGATGCGGGCAGTTTTCTTGCGTTCAGCGGAAGTCGCGCGGACTGCGCGCGGGGACCGGGAGTGGGATTCACCCGACGGCGCGGGGACGGATGCCATTGGAAAACGCTCGCCTTGGGTGGGAGACGCCGCAAACAAAATGAAAGCCGACTCCTGACCAAATCGATTCGGTCAGAACGAGCATTGGCAGTTATACTCCGGGGGGATTCGCGGGGTCGCACCTCCTCTCCCGCCCTCCGGGCACCCTCCCCTCCATTCCGAATGGAGGGGAGGGACGGAGTGTGGCGGCGTTCCACGGGCACGGGAGCAAACTTGCCAACCTGTACGGCAAACGTTACATCGCGGTCCTGATGCGACGGCTGTTCACGGCGGAAAACGGAATGCGAGGGCTGATGGCCCTGTTGACGGGTCTGTTGATCTGGTCCTTATGGCCGGGATCAGCCAGTGCCGCGGAATCCACCAACGCTCCGCCCGTGACGACCCTCACCGCCCACGCCGACAAACTGGGCGACTTCGCCCGCCAGCATTCCGACACCCTTTCTTTCGGACTCAGCCAGGTTCAAGGGCTCCAGCCCGACCTGATGGGCCGTCCACGGTGGCAATACGTGGCGAGCCTGCTCTACCTGATTCTCGCCTCGATCGTATCCAAGTCGGTGGATTGGGTGATTCAAAACCGGTTGAAGAACTGGGCCTCCAAGACCGACACGCCCTGGGACGATCTGTTCGTGAAGATGTTGGACGGCCCCGTCAAAGTGGTGCTCTTCGTCATCCTGCTTCACATCGGTTTGACGTTGTTCGACTGGCCCGACCAGCTCGAACTCTGGGTCTCGAAGATCACCATCATCATCGTCGGCTTCGCCGTGCTGGTGGTGTTGCTGCGGGCGGTCGATGCGGTGGTGGAGATCTGGAAGGGTCGGCATTCCGGCACCGCGAATGAGAAGGCGTTCAACGACCAGTTCCTCATCCTGATCGGCAAGTTGATCAAGGGCGCGGTGATCGTGGTCTCGGTCCTGACCACGCTCGACAACCTGCATTTCGACATCAAGGCCGCGCTGGCTTCGGTGTCAGTGGCCGGCCTTGCCCTCGGCCTCGCAGCGCAGGACACCGTCGCCAATCTCTTCGGCGCGGTCTCGGTGTTCGTCGACAAACCGTTTCAGATCGGCGACCGCATCCGGGTCGGGGAGGTCGACGGGACGGTGGAGGAAATGGGATTGCGGTCCACGCAGGTCCGGTCGCTCGACGGCTTCCTGATCACCGTGCCGAACAAGACCATCGGCAACACCACGGTGACCAACATCACCCGGCGGCCCACCATCAAGACGGAGATGAATTTCGGGGTGACCTACGACACGCCGGTTGATCGACTCCAGCGCGCGATCCAGATCCTCGAGGAAATCTATCGAACTCATCCCCGCACCTACGACGCCATCGTCACCTTCAACAAGTTCCTCGATTCTGCGCTCAATTTGCAGGTGGTCTACTGGTGGAACGGTACCGACGGGCGGGCGCAACTCGCCGATCTGCAGATCCTGAACCTTGAGGTAAAACGCCGGTTTGACGCCGAAGGCATCGAATTCGCGTTCCCGTCCCAGACCGTTTATCACCGGCCGGAACCGCCCTGGGCCACCGGGCCTTCCGCCCCGGCCACGGCGACGGGCTCATAACAACCCGTTGACAAGGCGGCCTTGCCCGATACCGTCGCGGCTCATTTTAAGTCCGTTTTATGCCGAATACGAAGTCCGCCGGTAAGCGCGCCCGCAGCAATGCGAAGAAGGCCGTCCGCAACAAATCCATCAAGTCCCGCGTCAAGACGCTGGAGAAGAAGTACCTGACCCTGGTTTCGACCGGCAAGGTTGACGATGCCCGCAAGGCTCTCACCGAAGTCGCCTCCGCCTACGACAAGGCCGCGAAGGGCGGCGTCATCAAGAAGGAGAACGCGAGCCGCAAGCGCAGCCGTCTTCAGCTCCGCCTGAACGCCGCTGCCGCCACTGCGGCCAAAAAGTAATCCCCGAGGTGGGCGTCGTTCGACGCCAAAACCTGAGACACCTTTGCGGTGCCCTGCGAGAAGCGGGGTGCCGTTTTTTTGCTGCCGGTAGGGCCCGAACGTTCACAGAACAGGAACCTTCGTGACGTTTTACCGGCTCCACCACTTCGAACCAAGGGACGGACTCGTCGGCAGGATGACGGCGCTCCCGGTCGCGCGGAGAGAATTCTGCTACTCGGCGGGACGCACGGTGTAGCCGCCGGATTTTTCGTCCGCTTGAACCCGCATCAGACCGCGTTTCTGGCCCTCCAGCAGCAGGTCGTTGAAGGACTTGAAGCCGTGGGCGCGCTCGGAAAAACCAGGGTGCCGGCGCTTGATGGCCTGCTTGATCATCGATCCCCAGATCGCGTCGTCGTCCTCCCGTTCTTCGCTGATGGCCTCCAGCGTTTCTACGATCAGATCAAGGGTTTTTTCGAGGTCGGCGGGGTCCACATCCGCGGGCGGGGTGCGTGGCGCGCCGGAAGCCGGCGATCCGGTTCGACGACGGTTCTGCACCGGCTCACGGCGGACCAATTCGTCGTAGTAGAGGAATTCGTCGCAGTTGTTGAGAAAGAGATCCGATGTGGAATTCTTGACCCCGACGCCGATCACCGTCTTGTCGTTCTCGCGCAACTTGCTGACCAGCGGTGAAAAATCGGAATCGCCGCTGATGATCACGAAGGTGTCAACGTGTCCCTTGGTGTAGCAGAGGTCCAGGGCGTCCACGACCATCCGGATGTCGGCCGAATTCTTGCCCGACTGCCGCACGTGGGGGATTTCGATCAGCTCGAACGCGGCTTCATGCAGGCCTTTTTTGAAATCCTTGTACCGCTCGAAATCGCAGTAGGCCTTCTTGACCACGATGTGTCCCTTGAGGAGTAGCCGCTCGAGAACCTTGCGGATGTCGAAGGGTGGAAATCGCGCGTCGCGGGCACCCAGGGCGATGTTCTCGAGGTCCAGGAACACGGCGAGGGTCGAATTTGAATCCTGTTTGGGTGTCATCCGATGAACCCCGGTTTACCCCTGGCCTCGACAAATCACACGCGAAAACATGCCGGACGCTGTTTTTTCGGTACCGACGCGCGGCGAAAACTCGGGTGCTGCCGACACCCGGCTTCCACCAGGTTCAGATTGCAGCGTGATTTCTGTCCCGGGATTTTCCATCCTGCCCCCATGACCTCCCTGCTTCGCTGTCTCGGACGCATTTCGCTGCTGTGTATGTTGACCACGGCCGCGGTCAACGCCGGCATCACCCATCCGTTCCTCTGCTGCGATTACAACGACGGTGCCGTGAAACTGGTCGGCGCAGACGGGCGAATCGAATGGTCGCACGCCTGCAAGGCACCCCAGGATTGCTGGCGCCTGCCGAACGGCCACATCCTGCTCTGCTATGTCGGCGGCGTGATGGAGGTGACCCTCGACCACAAGACAATTTGGGAATACCACGCGCCGAAGGAAGCCGAGGTTCACTCCTGCCAACCGCTGCCCCATGGCCGCACTCTCCTCGTCGAAGGCGGCACGAGCCGGATTCTGGAATTAAATGACAAGGGGATCGTGGTCACTGAAATCCCGCTGACCGCCAAGGCCGGCGTCCAGACCCACAATCAATTCCGCGGCACCCGAAAGCTCCCCAACGGGCACTATGTTGTCTGTTTCAAGGGAGACAACCGGGTGGTGGAACTCGACGGCGTCGGTCACGAATTGAAATCCATCGCCGTCGCGGGTGATCCTCACGCCGCGGTTTCCCTGCCCGACGGACATCTCCTCATCACCTGCGGCGACGGCCACAAGGTCATCGAAGTGGATTCAGCCGGCCGCACCGTTTGGGAACTCAACGAGAATGACATTCCCGGAAATCCGCTGCGCCTGACCGCCGGCTGCCAGCGGTTGCCGAACGGAAACACGGTAATCTGCAATTACCTCGGACACGGCCACGTGGCCACCCAGCCGTGCGTCTTCGAGATCACCGCCGACAAACACCTCGTCTGGTCCTTCCGCGACGACGCTCACTTCAAGACGATCAATCAAATCCAGTTGATGGACGTTCCCGGGAACGTCATCGCGGGCGCTATTCGTCGCTGAACCCCGATCAGGGTAGCGGATAGAGGTAGAGATCCTTGAAGAACACCTCAGTGCGGCCGCCGCCGTGCACTTGAAGTCCGAAACGGCCGGTTTGCGGGATCGAGGCGTCGGCCTCGGTGTAATCGACCATGAGGACGCCGTTGATCTTGAGCACGATGTGCGGCCCGACACAGTGCAGCTCGTAGTCGTTCCAGTCACCGATCTTCACCGCACTCTTCACCGCGGCCTCCGACGGTTTGGCCATCGGCTTGTTTCGGCGTGATTCGTCATAGAGCGTGCCAAACCAGCCTGCACCGATGTCGGCCTGGTAGCCGTTCATCTCGCTGTCGTTGGGCACCCGTTCGCTGCGGAACTGGATGCCCGAATTCACGAAGCCCTCGGTGCCGGTCAGTTTGAACTTCGCCCGCAGAACGAAATTGGTGTAGCGCGCCGTCGTGGCGAGGAATTCGTTGCGCGGCTGCATGCGCGAGAAGGTGCCGCCGACAATCATGCCGTCGCGAATGTGGAAGGTCTGATTGGTGTCGCCGTCCCAGCCCTTGAAGGATCGGCCGTCGAAGAGCGAAATACGGGAAGCCGCGCAGGCTTGGCACGCCGCCAGAAGGGCGAGAGCCGCTGGAAGGAGGGGACGCATGACCCCACGATGGAAATCGGACCGCCGGATGTCCAGCGGAGTCTTCGCGACCGGCCGGGTCTCGTCTAATTTAGAAGAAGCGAAGAGGACACCGATTTCACGGATTCACACGAATTCCTGAGGGGCTGATCGGATTCGGCTCATTCGGCGCATCGTGTCCCGATCCCATCTCCGGGGTTGCCGGCGAGGTCGCATCCCAGAACAAGACACGCAAAGAAAGAGCCAAGGGATGTCAGGCGGACACTGGGGCTTCGGCTCATTCTGACACCCGTCATGAGAACTCCATCCATCAAAACCTCCGCCCTCACTCTTGCCGCCGCCACCTCCCTCGCCGCGCCCGCACTGGCCACCGGGGACTGGCTGGAACATGCGGCCAATCCGGTCACCAACCCCATCTTCTTCGAGAGCGCGCAGATCCAAAGCGAAGTGCGCCCGCTGTTCCTCCACCATCGGCTCGACGATGGATTCGTTGGCGGCGGGTCCATTGATGTCTATGCGCTCCAGTTGCGCTACGCCTTGAACGATCGCCTGGCGCTGATCGCCACCAAGGACGGCTACATCGATACCCACACGCCCGGCATCGGCAACCGCGGTGGCTGGGCGGATCTGGCGGCGGGATTGAAGTACGCCGTGATCCGCGACGACGCGAACCAGTTCCAGTTGACCCCCGGCTTCACCGTCACGCTGCCCACTGGGAACGAGAAGGTTTTCCAGGGTAACGGGAAGGGTGAATGGAACGTGTTCGTCTCGGCCATCAAGGGGTTCGGCGACTTCCACGCCTCCGCCAACGTCGGTGCCCGCGTTCCGAACGACTTCAGCAAGAACACCGCCTCGCTCCATTACAGCGGGCAGCTCGACTACTACGTCTGCCAGTGGTTCACCCCGTTCGTGGCAGTGAATGCGTTCAGCACCCTGAATGCGGCGGGCGGACTGGCGATCAACACCGAGGGTTTTGATCTGATCAACTTCGGCAGCGGCCACGCCAATGGCCAGACGCAGGCTGCAGTCGGGGGCGGCTTCCGGAGTCGTTTGAAGTCCAATCTGGACCTGGGATTTGCCTATGAAATCGAGGTCACCCGGCAAACCGATATCTTTAAGGATCGTTTTACAGTCGACATCAGTTGGCGTTTCTAGTAAGTGCCCGTTTGCCGGACCCATCCGATCCGGCTCCTTCCTGGCGGTGGTGGCGCAAGTCACCGCCGCTTTTTCTTTTGAAGAATCGATCCCGAGGCGGGGCGAACCCCATCGGCATCACGTTTGGCCGACCCACTTCATTCCCTCTTACTCCTACTCTTAATCGTAATCTTCATCGTAATCTTCATCGTAATCTTAACCCAAATCGCAGTCTCACCCCGAAACTAGTTCGGGGCCGGAACTTGAATGTGCGATCAAGATTAGGATTAAGATTAAGAAAAAGAGGAAGACGAAGAGCCGGGTGGAGGTCCTGACCCAAGCTCCTCAGCCGGCGCCGCCCTGAGTGGACTTGGGATCGCCTTTGAGCAGTGCGATCAGGTAATCGCGATTCATCCGGGCGATGAAATCCAGGCTGATCTCTTTCGGGCAGACCGCCTCGCACGAACCGGTCACGGTGCAGTTGCCGAAACCTTCGGCGTCCATTTGATCAACCATCGCCTTCACCCGGCGATGCCGCTCGGGCTGGCCCTGGGGCATCAAACCAAAGTGGGAGACTTTGGCGGCAACGAAGAGCATGGCACTCGCATTCTTGCAGGCGGCCACGCAGGCGCCGCAGCCGATACATTGGGCGGCGTCCATCGCGAGATCGGCATTCTCCTTCGGCACCGGAATGGAATTGGCGTCGGGGGCGGCCCCGGTGCGGACGCTGATGAAACCGCCGGCCTGCTGGATGCGGTCGAAGGCCTTGCGATCCACCACCAGGTCGCGGATCAGCGGAAACGCCCTGGCGCGAAACGGCTCGACGACGATCTGATCGCCATCGGAAAAACTGCGCATGTAGGTCTGGCAGGTGGCGATGCCCTTGTGCGGCCCGTGCGGCTTGCCGTCGATGACCAGCGAGCAGGTCCCGCAAATGCCCTCACGGCAATCGTGGTCGAAGGCGATGGGCTCCTCACCCGACACCGCGAGCTCCTCATTCACCACGTCGAGCATCTCGAGGAACGACATGTTCGCGTTCAGCTCGGGCGAGACATAGGTCTTAAACTCGCCGGGCGAATGGCTGTCCTTTTGGCGCCAGACTTTCAACGTCACTTTCATGGGGAAACTTTGGCTGGGTTCCGCGAATGGAGTTTCGAACCCCGTTTCGGAAGGGGGTTCACTTATAGCTCCGGGTGCTCATCTTCACCTCTTCGTAGGCGAGCGGTTCCTTGTTCAAAACCGGGGCCTTGCCGGCGCCGGCGAATTCCCAGGCGGCGACAAAGGCGAATTCATCGTCACGACGTTTCACATCGCCGGGATTCACCAGGCCCTGCTGCACTTCGGGATCGGCGTTGGTGTACTGGTATTCCTCGCGGAAATGTCCGCCACAGCTCTCCTCGCGCATCAGTGCATCGCGACACATCAACTCGCCCAGCTCGATGAAGTCGGCCACTCGGCCCGCCTGTTCCACCGATTGATTCCAGCCGGCATCGGAACCCGGCACGCGGAGATTCTTCGCGTATTCCTCGCGCAAGGCGGAGATGCGCTGGATGCCTTTTTCCAGGCCCGCCTGGTTGCGGGCCATTCCGCAGTGTTCCCACATGATCCGGCCGAGTTCCTTGTGAAAGCTCGCCGGCGTGCGGGAACCCCGGCAGCCCAGCATGGAATTGATTCCCGACCGCACCGACTGCTCGGCCGCGGTGAATGCCGGACTATCGGCGGAAGGACGAGCCCCGGGTTTCACTGTCGACAGGTAGGTGGCAATGGTCGAGGGCAGGACAAAATAACCATCCGAAAGTCCCTGCATCAGCGCACTGGCACCGAGCCGGTTGGCTCCGTGATCGGAGAAATTCGCCTCACCGAGCACGAAGAGACCCGGCAGGTTGGACATCAGGTTGTAATCCACCCACAGGCCGCCCATCGTGTAATGCACCGCGGGATAGATCCGCATCGGCGTCTTGTAGGCGTTCTCGTCGGTGATCTCGTGGTACATGGAAAACAGGTTTCCGTACCGTTCACGCACCTTGTCCTCGCCCAACCGTCGGATGGAGTCCGCGAAATCCAAATAAACCCCCAATCCCGTCGGCCCAACACCGCGGCCCTCGTCACAGACGTACTTGGCTGCCCGGCTGGCGATGTCGCGCGGCGCGAGATTGCCAAACGCGCTGTACATACGCTCCAGATAATAATCGCGGTCACCCTCGGCGATGTCGGCCGGGTTCTTGGCGCAGTCTTCCTTCCGCTTCGGCACCCAGATCCGGCCGTCGTTCCGGAGGGATTCCGACATCAGGGTCAGCTTCGACTGGTAATCGCCGGAGACCGGAATGCAGGTGGGATGAATCTGCGTGTAGCAAGGATTACCGAAGCAGGCCCCGCGGCGATAGGCACGCCAGATGGCGGTGGTGTTGGAACCCCGGGCGTAGGTCGAGAGATTGAAGACATTGCCGTAGCCGCCGGTGGCCAGGACGACGGCATCCGCGGCGTGACGGGTGATCTCACCGGTCTTCAGGTCGCGGACGATGACGCCCTTCGCCTGACCATCGACCACCACCAGGTCGAGCATCTCGGAGTGGGTGTAGGATTTCACCCCGCCATTGCCAATCATCCGGCAGAGGGCCGAATAGGCGCCCAGAAGCAACTGCTGACCGGTCTGACCACGGGCGTAAAAGGTGCGTGAAACCTGGGCACCACCAAACGAACGGTTGTCGAGCAGACCGCCGTATTCGCGAGCGAACGGAACGCCCTGGGCGGCGCATTGATCGATGATGTTGACCGAGACCTCGGCCAGCCGGTGGACGTTGGATTCGCGGGCGCGATAATCGCCACCCTTGATGGTGTCGTAGAACAGGCGGTGAACCGAGTCACCGTCGTTCTGGTAATTCTTGGCGGCATTGATCCCACCCTGGGCGGCGACGGAATGGGCGCGGCGGGGCGAATCGTGAAAGACGAAATTGTGAACCTCGTAGCCGAGCTCGGCGAGGGTGGCCGAGGCGCTGGAACCGGCGAGACCGGCACCGACCACGATGACCTTGTATTTCCGCTTGTTGGCCGGGTTGATAAGTTTGGAGCTGAACTTGTGATGCTCCCACTTCTCCGCCAGCGGCCCCGGCGGCACGTTCGACTTCAGGGTGGCCATGTTACTTCTGGACTCCTTTCACGGCTTTGATTCCGGACCCGGCCTTGTCAGGTGCAACCCCGGCTTGAATCCGGCGCGCATACTCGCGCCCGCGGCCCAGCAGGACCGAAACGGGAATCGAGGCGTACCCGAGGAAAATGAGCACCGCGGCCACCCGGGCGGCGATGGCGATTCGCGGCGCCCAGGTGTGGTTGCGGAGACCGAGGGATTGAAACATCGCGGCCACGCCGTGACCGAGGTGGACACACAGCAGGCCGACCGCCACCAGATAAAACAAAGAGACGTACCACACGCTGAATCCGCAGACGATCATGGCGAAGACATCCGCCCCGCCGCTGTTCGGTTCGTACAGTTGATCGAAATCGGTGCCCGCAAAATTCACTTCCGGCACCTGCACCGTGAAGTGCAGCAGGTGGTAGAGGATGAACGCAGCGATCACCAAGCCCGACATCAACATCGTCCGCGAGGCCAGGGAGGCATCCTTGGGGGCAACGCCAGCGCCGTACGCCTGCGGACGGGCAGCCTTGTTTTCGGCGCTCAACCGGATCGCCGACAGAACATGAAGCGCAATCAGGGTGAGAAGCCCGATCCGCGCCGGCCACAGCAATTCCGGCGTGGACTTGAGGAAATGTCCGTAGCGATTGATCGCCGCGGGCTCGAGGAAAAACTGGAGGTTGCCCACCAGATGGCCCACGACGAACAGGAACAATCCCGCGCCGCTCAACGCCATGATGTACTTCTTCCCGAGGGAAGATCGCCAGATCTGAAAAAGAAGGTTCATCGACTCATCCGCATCCACCCCCGTGCTGCGGGTGGACAAGTACAGCGGATCTAATGGCGTAAACCCACCACCGTCAACGCATCACCGAGGATTATAAGCAGCCCTTTCCGTCTGAGTAAGCGCGGGTTGCAAGGTCTGCATTCCGCAAAGTGCCCCTGTCCCGAAGATTCAAGGCGTACGAATCCGGAAGAATCCTGCCGCACTGGTCGTCGCAATGGCGGTGAAGCGGAATCGTCCATTCAAACCGGCGGTGGCGGTTCCAGGTGCCAGTGCCCACGCGCCTCCGGGCTGATCCGAACGCTCCAGGAGGAACCCGCTGGTCACCCCGGGCGGAGCGGTGAATTCGATCGTCAACGTTGAACCGGATCCGCCGGCAATCGAGGTGACCGTCAATCCCTGTGTCGTCGCCACGACTGTCTTCACCGGACCATACGCGCCGTAGAATTCGCCAAAGAACCGCGGCTGCACCTGAAGCAGGTAATCCCCGGCGGTCGATGGCACAAAGTGCAGCGTGGTCGCGGTAGCCAGACTCGTCACCTCGGCCTGCAACTGTTGCGCTCCAGTGACCGCCACGTCGTCAAAATGGAATCCAAAACCATTGGCGGTTTGACCGTAGTACAGCGCGCCCGGCACGAGGTAATCGTACAGAAACCGGACCTGGACCACCTGACCGGAGAACTGAGCCAACGAAACGCTGACGGGTTGGAACACCACCTTCGGCACCGTGACCGACGCCGTGTTGGTACCGGTTCGAGTCCAAACATCCTGCCAGTTCCCACCGCCGTCCGCGGTGATCTGGACCCGGGCCGTTTGCGCCGGGCTGCCGACACCGACGAACGCGGAAAAACGAAGCTCGGAAGTCGCGCTGACCAGGAGTGAGGCGGCCAGCGTCACCTGCTGGCGCTCCGGCTTGGCATGAGCCAGGTGGAACGACCTCGACCCGCTGGCGGCAACACCGGTGGCAATCACCGAATATCCCGCCGTCGAGACAATCTCCACCGCCGGAACCGCATCCTCCGCGCCCTCGATTTTGGAATATGCGGCCAGCCCGGTCTGCCGCCACCGATAGGCATCGGCATTGGGAACCGGCGTGAAAGCGAAATCGCTCCCCTGCCCCGCGATGACGGTGTCCGGCCCGGAAAGAGTGGCAGCAACGGCATCGGGTCCAGGCCGGGCCGGATCAAAGAGAACTGCCGAGTAGGTGAAGGTCTTCTGCTGGCCGTCCCCCACCCGGATGGGGCCCACCACGATGACGTTGGTGGAATCCACCGCCGGTCGGGCAAACGGTGTGGCCGGACCCGAATTCGGATCAAGGTCCCCGGTGATGAACACAATCGAGTTTTCACCCGCACCGCTCCCCTGCGAATCCACCCGGACGGGCACGGGGACGCCGTCGCGCGTGACCGTGACGGTGGCGTCGATGAACGATCCCGGATACGAAAAGGTCCAGCGGGCCGGCACGAGCGAATACGGGACGAATCCCGCGGGCGGCCACGCGACAAAGTCATCCCGTGTGGCCGGCCGGGTTAAACCATAGTTTGAATCGATCACCCAGGTGGCATCCGACGACGGATAACCCTGGTCTGAGGAGACGTTCCCGGTCCCCATTTTCTGGGTTTGCGGATAGAGAAACCATCGCCGGTGTCCGGCCGCCGTGTTGTTCGCCCCAGTGTCAAAGATCAACCCATCGATCGCCGCCGGACCCGAATAACCCAGTGCCAGGTTCGATTTCCCGGCAGCCTCGGCCCCTTCGGCCGTGTAATAGATCCAAGTGGTCGGCGGCGTGTGACTCAACTGCCGGTTGGCACTCATCATCAAGGCCGCCTGCTGCGTCTTGCGGGCGTAGTCGGGATCAAACGTCACCGCCGCCGGCACGCCGGCCATGGCGCGGTAGTAATTGATCCTCCGCAAAACCGCTTCGTCAAACTGGGGACTGTTGGTCCCCGGCACGCCGCTCAGGATGTTGCCCGTCCATCCCTCGGGAATGCCTTCAGACGCTGCATAGACCGTGCTGTAAAATACCCGGCTCGCCTCGCGGGAGGCCGTGGTCACCGTGAAGCCGCCGGTCACCGAAAGCGGACGTATCTGGCCCGTTCCCGGAGCAACCACCGCATCCCGTGGGGCCTGGGGCGCTTCACCCAAATCCACGAGCGGGATCACCGGATCCAACCCACCGGCGATCGCGGCGCCAAGCAGCCATTGCGATGCCGCCCAGCATCCGAAGCCACGATTCCATCCGGTCGACCGTTTCATAATCAATTCCATGAACATCGCATCCGAAGCACGTCCAACGCCACTCACTCGGTTACCGACCCGATCTCCACGCCAGACCCTCTCGGCTCACTGAACTCGGACACGATAGAAACTCTCGGGACTGCTTCCAGGAACAATCGGTTTGAAGGTGAATTTAGTCGGACTGTTGGTGGTCAGCGGCACCGACAACGGATTCCACGGACCCACTGGATTGTCCGCCCCTTCGAGGGTGAACACTCCGGCGCTTCCCTGGGTGAGATCGAAGTCGAGGGTCAGCGTGCCTTCGGACCCGGCGGTCAATGCGGTGATCGACACCGCCGGCGGTACCGCAGAGATAAACGTGGCCATCACCGCGGTATTCGCCGACACGATCAGGATCAACGGATTCGCCGAACTGGTCACCGAACCCGACCACCCAGAGAAGGTCCAATCCGTTCCCGGCGTTGCGGTCAGGGTCACGGTAGTGCCCTTGGGATACGATCCTCCCGACGGCGAGACCGACACCGAACCGGTTCCGACCACCGCCGTGGTGAGCTGGACCACCACGGGAACAAACGTCGCGGTCACCGCGGTGTCCGCCGACACGGTCAAGTTCAACGGATTCGCGGCGCTCATGACCCCGCCCGACCAGCCCGAGAAGGTCCAGCCGTCACCGGGTGTGGCGGTGAGCGTCACTGCCGTTCCCAGGGTGTAGGTTCCACCCGGCGGCGACACCGACACCGAACCCGTTCCAACCACCGCTGTGGTGAGCTGAACCACTGCGGGAACAAAGGTCGCCGTTACGGCCGTGTCCGCCGACAAGGTCAGGTTCAATGGATTTGCCGCACTCGCAGCCTCGCCCGACCAACCGGAGAAGATCCAGCCATAACCCGGCGTGGCGGTCAGCGTCACCGGCGTTCCCTTGGCGTAAGTTCCGCCCGACGGCGACACCGTCACCGTGCCCGTTCCGATCACAGCGGTGGTGAGTTGAACCGTCGCGGGAACGAAGGTTGCCGTCACCGCAGCATCCGCCTGGAGGGTGAGGTTCAGCGGATTGTAAGTACCCGTCGCACCTCCGGACCATCCAGAGAAGTTCCAGTTCGCCGCCGGGGTCGCGGTCAGCGTCACCTGCGTCCCTTTGGCATAGATTCCACCCGGCGGGAACACGGCGACTGAGCCGGTTCCGACCACCGACGCGGTCAGGTGGACGACGGCAGACGGAGCAACGACGGATACCAGCTTGATCGGACCGGCGGGTAGCGACCGGCTTCCGGCATTGGGCCAGACGCGCAGATACTGCGATCCCGTCGATGCCGGAGTGAGGACAAACAGGTTGGTGGCCGTCGTTTGAGAGCCGGTCTGGGTGAGGGCATCCACGGCGGTGAAGCTGACCGCGTTGAAGAAGAAGCCGCTCTCCTTGCCGGTGCCGATCTGGAAGCTGCCGGTGCCGGTCGCATCCAGTTCGACAACGTACGAAAAGCGAAACGAACATTCCCAACCGGCATACGCCACCAGCGACACCGATCGCGCAGTGAACGATGGCTCGATCGTCACCGAATTATTGACCGCGCGACCGCGTTGTTCCCACAGCTTCGACCAACTGACGCCGCTGTTGGTGGAGATTTCGAGCCGCGCATATTGATTGGTGCCGGCCACCGCCAGTTCGGTCGCAAACGAGATCTTGGCCCCCGTGCCCACGCGCAGCCGTGTCCCGAGCACCAGCCGCTGCGGGTCCTGGGTTGGACTGGCGAGATGAAATCCGAGCGTCGAGGTGAAGAAATCACCGAGAACAAGGCTGTACGCCGGAGCGGTGCCGTTCGTGGTCACTTCCGGCAAAAATGGGCCGATCCCGTTCTTCGGATCAATGACCGCCGTGTAGGGCACCACCGTACCGATTTCCAAATCGTAGGCCGTGGCGAGCGGAACGGCGGAACAGGAGAAAACGTTCGGCACTGAGGAATAAACCTGGGTCGGCAGGGTCAGAATCGGCGGCGGATAGGCGAGGCGCAGATCCAGCTTGGCATTGTGGCCGTTGGTTACCGCGATTTTTTGCTGCACCGGTGAGAGACCCGGTCCGGAGAACGTCACCGTCTGTGGACCCTCCACCGCCGGGATCGCATACCCACCCGATCCAGCGGTCACCGCGAAGGTCGGCCCACTGTCGACATCGACCCGGACCCCCTCCAAACCTTCGCCCACATCGTAAAACTGGTCTCCGTTCAAATCATAGTGAACGACACCGGTGATCAACGGCATGCCATCAAAACGGGACCCAAAATCGACGGTCACAACCTGGGGACCGACCGTGTTGGTGATGATAGTGTTGGTCCCGGAAACCTGCACGACGACCGGCCCCGATCGCGTGCCGTTGAAAAGGCCGATGCCGACCTCGGTGAAGTCGAGATTGTGATTGTTCAGGCGGTGTCCCAGTTCCGACTGAACCCCGCCCGGCCCGAATCCCCAATCCACCTCAAATCCCGCGTGCCCGTATTCGGGGGAAAACGAATAGGCGTACACATTCTCGCCGGCCGTCGCGTAGTCGTAGCCGGTCGCGGTGATCCGGTCGAAGGTCGTATTGACGATGTGATCGATGTCGCCCACCGGATCTGTCTCTTCATGCGCCTGCCAGGCGTGATCCAGCATCCACTGCGAATGCTGCCGGGCCGAGGACAAGAGGCGGGGTTCAAAGGACAACGGAGGCGCGGGAGGATTGGTGGCAATGTCGATCTGCAGTTTCGTCAGGTCGACCTGGTAGGCTTGGAGCGCCGCCTGGATGTTGGAGTCAGTACTCGCGGCAAGGCGGGCTCCCTCGGTCGCGGGGTTCGCCCGGGCCCGGTTGATCAACTCCAGAAACAACTGCTCGTCGTCCGTCGGATCGCCAATGTCGTATTGGGGCTGATCCGACGCCGGACGAGCCGGATGAACCGGATGCGGAGATGCCGGACGCGCACCGTGGACCGCGGGCGGCGCCTCGACGGGTACGGCCGCCCTCACTACCGACTGGGTCGCGAGGACCCATAACACCAGCAAGCAATGCTTCATGTAACGTCCGCCAGCCTAGAAAACGAAATCCGTGATCGCGAGACGAAAGGCACAACAGGTGGCCTCTCCCGTCATCGCCCGACTTCCGACGCGAGTTCCACCGCCGTCCAGTTGCGTCCGCGCGTTTCGAGCCGATCCGCGGCCCGACCGTGTTCCCAGACGGCGTAACGCAGGGTCCGCTGCGGATCCGCTGCCAAACCCGGTTGCGCGATCAATCCGGCGATGAACCCCGACAGAACATCGCCCGTTCCGCCCTGGGCAAGGCCGGAATTCCCGGTCGAATTGACCCAGATCGGACCCGTCGCCGTTCCCACCAGGGTCTGATGCCCTTTTAGCACGACCCATGCCGTCGAGTCGGCTAACGCCCGAACGGCGGCCGGCCGGCCGGCATTCACGGCGGCCGCGGAAAGATCCAGCCGACGCCCCGCCTCACCCGGATGCGGCGTGAGGATGCGAATCGCTCCCGTCGGTGGAGCGGGTTTCGGAATCCAGTCCAATGCGGAGGCATCCACCACCATCGGTCCGGGAAATTCCCGCCACCATTGAACAGCGCAGGATCGATGTTCCGCGTTGAGTCCCCTTCCGGCCAGTCCCGGACCCACCAGCACGGTCGAGGTGTTGGCGGGCAACGCCGCGGTCGGATCCCACGGGCGGACCATGACCGACGCCAGTTGCGAGGCCACCACGGAATAGGCGTCGGGAGGCGTCATCACGGTCACCGTCCCCGGTCTCGCAGCGGCGGCGGCGCGAGCGGCCAACACTGCGGCACCGTGAAATCCCACCGAACCGGCGACAATGACCACGTGCCCAAAATCACCCTTGTGGGAGGCCACCGGACGCGGTGGTGGGAACCCCGTAAAATCGGCATCGCGGGTCCACCACAGATCCGATTTCCACGCGTCCGGTTCTTCCCCGTCCCGGTTGGAATGGAGCCGTGGAATACCCGAAGGCCGCACCAGCAGGCCGACCTCATCGAGAATCTCAAGCCGGCCAACGTAATCCCAGGCGGTGGATTCCAACAAGCCGGTCTTCGGTGCTCCCACGGTGACCGTCCAACGCGCCCGAATGGCCGCACCCCGCGGCCGTCCCGTGGCGGCGTCCAGCCCTGACGGAACATCGACGGCGAGGATGGGAATGCCGCAGCCGTTGATCGCTTCGATGAACTCAATCCACGGAGCTTCCAGATCGCGGTTCAGTCCCATCCCGAACAGGCCGTCGACGATCAGCGCGGGGCGGCGACCCGATCGAAGCAGCAGGGCGAGTTCGGTGGCGGCAACGGCGGGTTTGAATCCGTGAACCAGATGCACCTCGCGGTCGGCAAGGAACGGTACCACCGCGCGGGTGTCGTCCCCGTTGTGGCCCCGGCCGGCCAGGAGAACAACACTCTCCCCGGTGCGAGTCCGTTCAAGAATAGCTGCCGCGAGTCGCTCACCGACCCGGCGGATGACCTCGGTTTCGCGGATGCCCGCAGCCCAGGTGGCGGCCTCCCAAGCCTTCATTTCTTCCGCGGTCAGTACCGGCAGGGCCATGGCGGACCGGACTACCGGACGTCGAGTTCCTGTTTGATGCCGAACTTCTCCACCCGTTTGCGCAGGGTGGCGCGGGTGATGCCGAGGATGCGTGCGGCGCGGACCTGATTGCCCGACGTTTCCTTGAGCGCCTCAATTACCAGTTCCCGCTCGACGGCCGGAATGACCTTGAGTCGGGTGTCGTGTCGGGCCAGGCGGAACAAGGCTTGGGCCAGGGCTGGAAAATCGCCCGCCAGCGCGGAGGCCGCCGCCGGGCGCGGTGCGTTCGGAACATCGGAGGTGGGACCCCCGACGGAAGGTGTTTGAGGCGAACCCGCCAACACCTCGGGAGGCAGATCGGCGGGCAGGATGGCCTGTCCCTTGGAAACCACGATCGCCCGTTGGATCGAATTCTCCAGTTCGCGGACATTACCAGGCCAATGGTAGGCCTCGAGGGCTTGAAGCGCCGGTCGGCCGATGGATTTCGCGCGGCCGCCCGGGACCGCCAGCTTGCGGAGAAAATAATCCACCAACAACCGCACGTCGTCGCGCCGGTCGCGGAGTGGCGGCAACTGGATGCGGACAACATTCAGACGATAGAAGAGGTCCTCGCGGAACTGACGCGCAGCGACCGCTTCCTCCAAACGTTTGTTGGTGGCGGCAATCACCCGGACGTCGACCTGAATAACCCCATTTCCACCGACGCGCTCGAAGGTTCCATTTTGGAGAACCCGCAGAATCTTGGTCTGGGTGGCGGGCGTCATGTCCCCGATTTCATCGAGGAACAACGTTCCACCATGGCATTGCTCGAACTTCCCAATGCGAAGCTGGGTGGCCCCGGTGAAGGCCCCTTTTTCATGTCCGAACAATTCACTCTCGAGAAGGTTTTCGGGAATGGCGGCGCAATTGATGGCCAGAAACGGGCGATCCGCCCGCCGGCTGTAATGATAGATCGCCCGGGCGACGAGTTCCTTGCCGGTGCCGCTTTCGCCGGTGATCAACACCGTCGCATCGGCCGCCGCGGTCTGGCCGACGAGCTTGAACACCGTCTGCATCGCGTCGCTGCGACCGATGACGCCCACGTCGTAATCCTCGGCCTCGAGAATCGGCTGGACGACCACCGTCTGGCGCATGTCGCGCGCGGCCTTGAGGGCGGCGAACACCAGTGCCTTGAGGCGCGGAACGTCGAACGGTTTGAGCAGGTAGTCGTAGGCACCGACCTTCATGGCCTCGATCGCCATCTGGGTTGTTCCGTAGGCCGTCATCAGGATCACCGGCAGTTTCGGGTCGAGCTGCCGGATGCGCTTCAACGTTTCCAGGCCGTTGATGCCCGCCATGCGGATGTCGGTGATGACGAGGTCGGGGCGAAGGATCGGGATTTGACGCAACCCCTCCTCACCACTGGAGACGGTGTGCAGCTCGATGTCCGGGGCATCAAAAATGCGCCGGAACGAGTACTGCACGTCCGCCTCGTCATCGATCAGTAGGATTTTATCCATCGGTTCCGGATGGGATAGTAGGGTCATCATCCGGAAATGCCAACCGAACCACGGAGGAAGGTGGTTCCCGAACCGGACGCCGCAGAGGTTTCCGAAGATTTTTGTGGCATTGGAAAACCCCTTTGCTACTTTGCGCGGCCTTCGTTCCTGCCCGTCACCGTGGTCGGTGATCCGGACAGGCGAGGCATCCTAAGCTCGAATCACGTCTTACATCGTGAGCGCCAACAAGACTCCGGCCAAGAAACCGGCATCGAAAGAACCCATCCGGGGCAAGACGGTCGGCACCGCCAGTGCGGCATCGATCCTCGGGCGCCCGTTGGCGAAGAACGCCAAGGCGGGGGCACCGGGCTGGACCGCGAGTAGCAAAATCAAGGGTGACTGGCAGAAGTTCTACCAGAACCTCCTTGATCTGCACGCCCGTCTTCGGGACCAGATGAGCGGCCTGGCCAAGGAGTCCCAATCCGAGATGGAGAGCTACAGTCTCCACATGGGCGATTCGGGCACTGACAATTTTGACCGTGATTTCGCGCTCAGCCTCCTTTCGTCCGATCAGGACGCGATCTACGAGATCGAAGAAGCGCTGAAGCGAATTGAAAAGGGCACCTACGGGATTTGTGAGCTGACGACCAAGCCGATTCCGAAGGCCCGCCTCGAGGCGATTCCCTGGGCCCGGTTTACCGTCGAAGCCCAGGCACAGCTGGAGCGCGAAGGTGCCCTCAAGCAGCGCCGTCTCGGCCAGCTCGGAACGGTGGACGCCGCCGGTGGCCCTGACAGCGACGGCGACGACGACGAACCGGACGAGAAGCCTGCCTCGAAGGACAAGGATTGACGGTCGGATTAACGATCAGACACTGATTTTATGCCCCGGGAAATCATCACCATCGAGTGCACCGAAGCGCGCAAGGAGGGAAAGTCCCCCAGCCGCTATCAGACGACACGCAACAAGAAGCTGCAGACGGAGAAGGTGGAGAAAAAGAAGTATAATCCTGCCCTCCGCCGGCATACCCTGCACCGCGAAATCAAGTAGACCATGCCCCGCAAGACCAAGATTGACGAAAAGAAGAAGCGCCGCGCTGCTGGCTCACGGACCCCGCGTCCCAAGCCCAAGGTGGACTTCACCGTCGATGCGATCGATTACAAGAACGTCACCCTGCTCAAGCAGTTCGTGACGGAAAACGGTCGCATCCTTCCCCGGAAGTACACCGGGCTGCCCGCGCATTATCAACGCCGCCTGGCCACCGCCATCAAGCGGGCCCGCCAGATGCTGTTGATGAAGTAACGCCCGTGGCGACAGCACCGGCTGCGGCCGGTGTTTTTTCTTGGCCACCAAATGCAATTGATTTGCATCAACAGGAAACGGAAATGGTTCGCCCCATTGGGCCGCGGGTTGGCCCGGGCGTGGGTCGCGGGGTGTTCCCTACTTTTGTTGATGTCGTCAGTTTCCGCGGGTCCGGTTCCACGTGATGCCTCGCACCCGCTGCGCGTCCTCACCACCATCGCCCCGATCTATTCCTGGACGGCGGCGGTCGCCGGAACCAACGCCATCGTGGAGAATCTTCTTCCGGCGGACATCGGGCCCCACGATTTCCAGTTCCGTCCGCGCGATCTGAAACGGATCCAGTCGGCCGATCTCATCCTCATCAACGGTCTCGGCCTCGAACAATGGCTGGATCGCGCGCTGCAACAAAACAAAGCCGCCCCCGGCGCGTCGGTTGTGGCGGTCTCAGAGGGATGGCCGGCAACCAACCTGATTTACGACCTCCCTGGCGTGTCCGATCCCGCCGTTACCCGGCCGACGCCGTCGATCGCTGCCAACACGGCGCGAAAACCGAACCCCCATGTCTGGTTGGATCCGATTTTCGCGATCCATGCGGTCACCCAGATTCTCCACGCACTCGAATCCGCTGATCCCGAAAACTCCGCCGGCTACCGCGCCAATGCCGGGACCTACCTCGATCGGCTCACTCGCCTGGACGCTGAGTTTCGCGCGGCCACCGCCCAATGGAAATCCCGGCCGGTGGTCACCTTCCATGATGCCTTTCCCTATTTTTGTCGCCGCTATGATCTCGATCTGGTCGGCGTGATTGAGGAAGTGCCTGGCAACGGTCCCACTCCGCGACATCTCGCCGCGCTGCTGAAACTGGTGCGCGAACGCCATGTCGGCGTGCTCTTCACCGAAACCCAGTTCAATCCGCGACTGGCCCGTCAATTGGCCACTGATCTGGCAATCCCGGTGGCAGAACTCGACGTCCTGGAGACGGGTGCCCTGACTGCGGACGCGTACGAGGAAGGTCAGCGGCGGAACCTCGCGACGCTTCGAAAATACCTCCGCTGAATCCCATGGCCGAAATCCGCTTTCATCGTGCCGGCCTGGCCGTCGAGGTCCGGGGCCTGCACTTGAGGCTCGGTGACACCGCGGTGTTGCGCGGCGTCGACCTCCACGTGCCGCGCGGCGCCATCGTTGCGTTGATTGGTCCCAACGGATCCGGAAAAACCACCCTGCTCCGCTGCCTGCTCGGTCTCGAAAAACCCGACTCCGGCGAGATTCGTCTCCTCGGCGAACCGGTCGGACCCAAGGTGCTGCAACGAGTCGCCTACGTCCCGCAACGGCTCCAACTCGACCGAAACTTCGTTCTCAGCGTCCGCGAATTCCTTTGCCTGCGCCTGAAATCCGCGCGCCGCTGGATGTGGCAGGGGCATCGCCAGACCGATGATCTCCTGCGCGCCGCACTGGCCGACGTGGGGATTGAGGCACTGTTCGATCGGCCGCTCGCCGGCCTGAGCGGCGGTCAGCTCCAGCGCGTCTTGATCGCCTTTAGCCTTCTCACCGGACCGGAACTGCTGTTGCTCGATGAACCCACCGCCGGCGTCGATAATCCGGGCGAACGTTCCTTCTACGAACTCATCACCGCGATTCATCAGCGATTGAAGCTCACCGTGGTTCTGGTGTCGCACGACCTCTCGATGGTCTACCGGCATGCCACCCGGGTGTACGCGCTGAACGGCGTCGTGTGTTGCGAGGGAACACCGGAGGAAGTGATGAATGCCGATTCGTTGCGACAGGCGTACGGCATCCACGTGACCCCGTATCACCACGATCATCCGCCCGGACATCACCATGTTCACTGAAGCCTACATGCAGCGGGCGCTGATCGTCGCCCTTCTACTCGGCCCGCTCTGCGGCTTGATCGGCGTGTTCGTCACCGCGCGCCGGATGGCCTTTTTCAGCGACACCATTTCCCACGCCGCCCTCGCCGGCATCGCAGTGGGATTCTGGCTGGGCTTCTCCGATCCGACCCTTCCCATGACGCTGGTGAGCCTGGGCGTGGCGGTGTTGATGCTGTGGTTGAAGGAGCGCACCGAGCTGCTCACCGACACCATCATGGCCCTGCTGCTCAGCGGTTCGGTGGCCTTTGGCATTGTGGTGATGAGTCTGCTGAAGGGCTTCCGCGGTGAACTGGACCGCTATCTTTTTGGCGACATCCTGAGCGTCGGACCGACGGATGTCGCCCTCGCCGGCGTGGTGACCTTCGTGGTCGGCGGCTGGGTGTTGTGGAACCTCAACGCCCTCGCCCTGATCACCGCGCATGAGGATCTGGCGCATGTTTCGGGCATTCCGGTCCGGGCACTCAACTACGCGTTTGTGCTCATCCTCACCGTGGTGGTGGCGCTCAGCATCCGATTGCTTGGAATCATCCTGGTGACCTCGCTGCTGGTCATTCCCCCCGCCGCGGCTCGCAATCTGGCGCGGAATCTTCGGCAGGAACTGGTCGGCGCCGTCGCCGCCGGTGCGATCGGCGGATTCGGCGGCGTCGCCGCAAGCTTCCTGTTCAACCTGCCCTGCGGCCCGTCCATCGTTCTGGTTTGCGTGACGCTGTTCCTGACGACCCTGGCGGCCCGCCAACAGCGTCGAACCCCGTTCCTGCGTCCGAGAGTTCCATGAAGGGTCCCTGCTCGCAGCACACGCACCGGCATCGGTTGATCCAGCCGTCGTTGACCGATCTCACCGCCCAGTTGCGCCGCAACTCGCGCAAGATCACCGCCTCACGGCAGGCCATCCTCAATGTCCTCCGACGCCACCAGCATCCGCTCACCAACCGGGAGATTCACGCCGCGCTCGCGGGCTTCGAATGCGATCTCGCCACCGTGTACCGGAATCTCAACACGCTCGAAGAAATGGGCATGGTCCGGCGGTTCGACTTCGGTGATGGCGTGGCTCGCTTCGAACTGTTGACCGAGGGGGACGACGGCCACCATCACCACCTGGTCTGCACCCGGTGCTCAACGGTGGTGGAGATCGAAGATTGTTTTCCGGCCGAACTCGAAGCTGCGCTCGCGGCCCGGCACGGCTTCACCCAGATCTCCCACAAACTCGAATTCTTCGGCGTTTGTCCGGAGTGCCGGGTTCAAAAACTGGCGTAAAACTCCGGCGAGTTTGTGCTCCATCAAACCGCGGACCGCGTTTCCACCCAACGCGCAAACAGCCAGAGCAGATCGCTGAGGCGGTTGAGAAAGACAATGATCTCGGCGTTGTCGAGCTGGCCGGCCTCGTGCAGCGCCACCACCCGGCGTTCCGCACGGCGGGCCGTGGTTCGCGCGACATCGAACGCCGCTGACAACACGCTCGCACCCGGTGTGGCCCAGCCCTTGAACGAAACTTTCTGCGCTTCGATGGTCGCCACCAACCCATCCAATCGCGCGGTGAGCTCCGGCGTCACCCGATGGTACCCGTCGCGCACGTAACGTTCCAAATCGTCCACGCCAGTGGCCAGTTCTCCCATCAGAACGACCAGATCGCCCTGGATGGCGAGCAGGTTGTCCTGAAGAAACGGCTCCGTCGCGTGCGCCCGCGCGGTGCCGATGGCCGCGTTGAGTTCGTCCACCGATCCGTAGGCTTCGACCCGCGGGTGGCACTTGGAAACCCGGCGGTTGTACATCAATCCGGTCGTGCCGGCATCCCCGGTTCGTGTGGCAATGCTCATGAGGGTGCCAAATTGGTTTCGTTTCCCAGGCACGCAAGCCCCAACCCGTGGCTCATTCCGGGAGGCCGCGTTCGACCAGTCGTTTGTAGGCGAGAATGCCGTCGGTAATTGCCGCCGCGTAGCGCGCGCGACCGGTGATGCTGAAGATCTTCCGGCCGTCCTCCCGGCTGTTCATAAAGCCGCCTTCGAGGAGCACCGCCGGCATCTGGGCCAGGGTCAATTCCTTGAACCGGGCGTGACGGACACCGCGATCGGTGAATTCCACCTGGCCGAGAATCGAGTGATGAATCTCGTAAGCGAGCCGCAGGTTTTCCCGGTCGAAACGATTGCCCGGAAGATAGCCCGCACCGTGCCCTCCGCGGTCGTTTGTCGAGCTGCTGCCGGCCGGCGTTAGGCAGTAGGTTTCCAATCCCTGGGCCTCGTCTCCACCCGGTGTGGCATTGTAGTGAAGGCTGATGTAGAGATCCGCCGCCCGGGCCCGCGCGATCGCCGGCCGTTCCTCCAATGGGACGAACACATCGCGATCACGGATCATCACCACCTTGAGTCCGGCCCGACGCAATTGGAGCTGAAGTTCCAGTGCCAGTTGCAGAACATACAGCTTCTCCTGACGTGCACCGGCGAGGTTGCCCGGATCCTTGCCGCCGTGACCGGCGTTCAATGCCACGGTCAGAATCTTCCGGCCGGTCGGCAACCGCGGCGGCTGCATCAACGGGCTGAGGACGGATTCCTGATCGCGTTGGGACACATAAAGACGGTCGCCGGTTCTCAGAATCGGATAGGACAGCCAGAGAATCACTCCGTCGTGTTCAACACGCTGGGTGTCGGCCTTGAAGTCCAGACGTGCCCACCGGTTGGTGAGGCGAATTTCACCGGAACGCGGATTCCACCGGACCGAAAGGCGGTTGGCAGCGGCCCATTCCGCCAATTCAAGGTACGGCCGGCCGTTCAGAATCACCCGGCCCAGATCGGGTCGACCGGGAGCGGCATTCAGCGGAAGCGCCACACACCACGCCGCGAGCAGCACCAACGTCAACGTCAGCGCCCGTCCACGCGACAAGAGCCACCGTCGGCAGGTCGGACCGGAAATTCCGCGGGACAGCGGCGGCGGCACGGCAGTGGAGTATCGTTGGGGACGCAGCAAACGAAGGAACCCCGGGGTCAATGGCTCCGGAAGCAGTACAATTGCCGGGCCGACCGGATGAACACCTCGCCCTGGGCCACCGCAACGCTGCCGCGGAAGGGCGATTCATCGGTGAATCGGGTGGTGTTCAAAATCTTGAACTCGTCGCCCGCCGAGACGACCGACGTCGTGCCATCTTCCGAGACGAGATAGATTTTTCCGTCCGCGCCGGTGGGCGATCCCCAGATCGGTCCGGTCCCCGGAAGTTTTCCGGTCCAGACCACGGCTCCGGTTTTCGGATTCAACCGGGACAAAACCCGTTTGCCGCCATCGAGCACGAAGAGTTTGCCGTCGAACACCAGCGGCGTGCTCCAGTCGGTCGGATTTTCCTGGAAGCGCCAGGCCACCTGCGCGTCGCCCACCTCACCTTTCGCGCCCTCGCGATACGCCACCACCGGTTGGCCCTTGGGACCGCTGGCATAGATCATCCCATCGAAGGCCACCGGCGAGGTCACGATACGGTACCAGTCATCGCGTTTTTCATAGAGCCGCGAGCGCCAGATCTCCGAGCCGTCGGACAACCGGTGACCGCTGATGTGATCGCCACCGACCACCAGCAATTGGGTTCCAGACGCACCGGTGTAGGGAACCGGCGTGGAATAGGCTTCGTTCGATTCCTTGGTGGAATCGGTGTAACGAACCTGTTTCCACAGGGTCTTGCCGCTCTCGGGATCGAGTGCCAGCAGGTACGATTCGCGGGTGGGATTGCCGTCGATCTGCGGGTAGTCGGGCGGAACCTCCGGGCGTTGGAGGACCTGAATGTAGAGTCGGCCCTCGAAGAGCACCGGGCTGCTGCCGTAAAGCCACATGACGGCGAACTTGCCGTAGTCCTTCCCCAGATTGCGCTTCCAGAGTTCCGTGCCGGCGAAGTCGTAGGCCGCGAGATCGCCGGTTCCGAAGAGGGCGATCACCCGTTTCCCATCGGTCACGGGCGAGGGCGACGCCATGTTGTTCCTGCCGACATCCTTGTCCCCCACGGCAACCATCGCCGACCAGCGTTGCTTGCCGGTGGCACGGTCCAGCGCAAACAAGTTGAGCTGTCGTTGGGCGTCCGGACTGGTGACGAACACCGTGTCGTCCCAAATGACCGGGGTGGCGCCGCCTTTTCCCGGGAGCGGTGCGGTCCACGCGGCGTTTGAAACGCTGAGATCGGTCGCAAGACCGGACGCCCGGGCTGAGCCGTCGAAGTGAGGCCCGCGCCACTGGGGCCAATTCTCGGCACCTGCGCCAAGAACGGCGACGAATTCCAAGAGGAAGGCGATCGATAGGGATATGCGCTTCATGGTGTTGCTCGCCCACTATCGCGTTCCGGTCGGGGGACGAAAGTGGGGAATTGAAAAACCCACGATTTCCGGGCCGGAGCCATGGCTGAAGGTTCGTCTGAACCCCTCGATGGGTAGCGATAGGCCTCAATCCTCCCCGAGGGGATCGAAGACGGGAAAACCTGAAAACGGGAGGACGAGAGGGACCAAATCACCGACGGAACTCCCGGGAAACCTCTGCAAACCAACACAATCCACTGCGCTCCCGCATCGATCCAAGCCCGAGTTCGAGTTCGATCGAAGTTACATTGTTATGTTTGTCTATTGACTTAGTAGTTGTTTAGCTTAGAAAGGTCTCCGTGATCGCTGTCGTGTCTCAAACTGCTTCTGGGAACCGGATTCCCCTCCAAGCGGCTCAAGCCGTCCGTGGGGCTTCGGTCCGGGACGCCAAATCGTCCCCGCGCACGGCCTTGTCCCCCAGATCCACACACCGGTAACCATCGCCACCCCCGACGTTTCCTCGCATGTCCTCCACTCCCCGTCTCACCACCGCAGCCCTCGTCGCCTCCATTCTGGCAGTCTCTCCGCTTCTTGCGGACGATTCGGCTGCCACGATCGCGACCCTCCTCAAGCGCATCGAGGATCTCGAAAAGAAGGTCTCCGTGCTGGAGCACCCCCAACCCGCCGCTGCGGATGCCACTTCGCCGGCGATCCATGATCTCCAGCAACAGGTCAAGGTCCTCTCCCGGAAGAACGAACTCGACAACGAGGTGGCCACCGAAAAAGCCCGGACGGCACCGGTCGTAACCATGAACGGTCAGGGCTTCCAGATCCGTTCCGCCGACACCAATTTCATCGTCAAGATCCGCGGATTGCTCCAAGCCGATTCGCGTTGGTTCATTCAAAATGGCGGCGGCACACCGTCCGAAACCTTCCTACTCCGCCGGGCGCGCCTGATGTCCGAGGGCACGTTCTTCCACGACTTCGACTATCAATTGGTGACCGAATTCGGCGGTGGCAGTTCCACCGCTCAATCGCCGTCCATTCTCGACGCCAACGTTTCATATCGCGTCGCACCCTGGCTGTCGGTCAAGGGCGGTAAGTTCAAATCACCTGTGGGCCTCGAAGTCCTGCAACAGGACCGCGACCGATCCTTCGTGGAAAGCGCCTTCCCCACTCAATTGATCCCCAATCGTGATCTCGGAGTTCAGGTCTCCGGAGATCTGTTCGACGGACGCCTGTCCTACGCCGCGGCCGTGCTCAACGGTACTGCGGATAATTCCAACGCGAACAACACCGACGTCGAAGGCAAAAAGGAGGCCGCCGGCCGCCTGTTCGCTCAACCGTTCGTTGGCAGTTCGCACGACTGGATCCGCGGACTCGGCTTCGGTGTCGGCGGCAGCTACGGCACCGAGGAAACCGCCGCCAATCTCCCCAACGGCGGCAAGGGCACCTACGTCACCGACAGTCAGCAGACGTGGTTCACCTACAAATCCGGCATCGCCGGCGACACCACCGGAGCGGTCACCGACGGCACCCATTGGCGGGTGACACCGCAGGGGTACTACTACTACGGACCCTTTGGCCTTCTGGGTGAGTACGTCATTTCGGATCAACGCTACCGCGCCGGAAACGGAACGGCCGCGGTTCCCTTCAAGTTCGCCACCCTCGACAACACCGCCTGGCAGGTCGCCGTCAGCTATGTCCTCACCGGCGAAGACGCGAGCTACAAGGGTGTCAGTCCGCGTCACAACTTGAGCCTCACCGACCACACCTGGGGTGCCCTCGAACTGGTGGCGCGCTATTCCGAACTGGACATCGATCGCGCCGCCTTCAATGGATTCGCCGACCCCACCAAGTCGGCCCGCGACGCCCATGAAATTGTGGTTGGATTAAATTGGTACCCGAACCGCATTTTCCGCGCCTCGGTGAACTACACCCTGACCGATTACGACGGCGGAAACGGCGCCACGGGCAACAAGCACTCGGAAAACGTGATTCTCACCCGATTTCAGGTTGCATTCTAATCTCTATAATCCCGATATACTCTGAATCGCCCGCTCTCATGAACTTTCCATTCTTTCGCCCGGCCCTCACAGCATTGATCGGTCTCGCCGCGGTGCTGAGCGTGTCCGCCAAGGAAATCACCCTGCTCAACGTTTCTTACGACCCGACCCGCGAGCTTTACGGCGCCTACAACAAGGCCTTTCAGAGCTATTGGAGGGCGAAGACCGGCGACACGGTCACCGTGAAGCAATCCCACGGCGGTTCCGGCAAGCAGGCTCGTTCGGTGATCGACGGTCTCGATGCCGATGTCGTCACCCTCGCGCTGGCCTACGACATCGACGCCATCGCCGAGCGCGGACGTCTGCTGCCGGCCGACTGGCAATCCCGCCTGTCCAACAACAGTTCGCCCTACACTTCCACCATCGTGTTCCTGGTTCGTAAGGGGAACCCGAAGGCCATCCATGACTGGGAGGATCTGGTCAAACCGGGCATTGGCATCGTTCCGGCCAATCCCAAAACCTCCGGCGGAGCCCGGTGGACCTATCTCGCAGCCTACGGTGCTGCCCTCCATCGCTACGGCGGGGACGTGGCCAAAGCCAAGGACTACGTCGCCCGCTTCTACAAGAACGCGCCGGTGCTCGATTCCGGCGCCCGCGGAGCCACCACCACCTTCGCGCAACAAGAGATCGGCGACGTGCTGGTCGGCTGGGAAAACGAGGCCTTCCTCGCCCAAGCCGAATTCGCCCGCGAAAAGTTTGAAATCGTCGTCCCCTCGGAAAGCATCCTCGCCGAACCGCCAGTCGCTGTCGTCGACCGTGTCGCCAAACGCCGCGGAACCGAGGCGGTCGCCAAGGCCTACCTCGACTTCCTCTACTCCGATGCCGGCCAGGAAATCATCGCGAGCCATCACTACCGCCCCCGCAACCCGGCGGTGGTGGCCAAGCTGGGTTCCAAATTGCCCCAGTTGAAGCTATTCACCATCGCCGAGGCGTTTGGCGGTTGGAAGGAAGCCCAGAAGACCCACTTCGCCGACGGCGGTGTCTTCGACCAAATCTACAAGCCCTGATCGGGTTCGTTCTCAAGGTCCCGACCTCGAACATCTCCTCCGATGACTCTCATCCATCCCACCACCCATCCCACCACCCAGCCCGCTGCCGTGGATCCTCGCCCCGCCCGTCGCTCAATCGAGCGTCTGCTAGCCCCGATCGATCACCTCGCGGAGCATTCGCGGTACCTGATCGGAAAATCCGTCGGCCGCTTTGAGGATTCCGGGCGAAACTACATCCTGCCCCGGTATCTGTTCGTTGGCCCCCGCGGCGGTGGCGACACCCTCCGGCTTGGAATCTTCGCCACCCTTCACGGCGATGAACCGGAAGGTGCCCTCGCCCTGGCTCGGTTCCTCAGCCACCTCGACCGCAATCCCGACCTCGCCACCGGTTACGCCCTCTACATCTATCCGCTCTGCAATCCAACCGGATTCGAAGACAACACCCGACACAATCGAAATGGTCTCGATCTCAACCGCCAGTTCTGGAAGCAATCGGCAGAGCCGGAAATCCGCTTCCTTGAATCCGAGATCTGGATGCAGGCCTTCCACGGCATCGTCACCCTTCACAGCGACGACACCAGCGACGGGCTCTATGGATTCGTCGGGGGCGACGTGCTCAGCCGGAATCTCCTCGAACCGGCGTTGCAATCCGCCGGCCGGTTTCTCCCGCGAAATCATCAGCCGATCATCGACGGCTTCCAGGCCAACGCCGGCATCATCCACGACGGCTACCGGGGCATGCTGAAATCAGTGCCCAACCTCGACTATCCACCCTTCGAATTGACCCTGGAGACGCCACAAAAGGCGCCGATTCACCGCCAGGTGGATGCCCTCACGGCAGGACTTGAAACCATCCTGACCGAATACCGCTACCTCCAGGCCGTCGCGCAAAACATCTGAGCCGGAAACGATTCAAAAAATGATGGAACGACACGGATTTCACCGATTCACACCGATTCCTAAAATGCCGGTCTTATTCGGTTCATTCAGTCCATTCTGTCTCAACCTTCGAGAATACAGCCGAAGCAACATGACCTCCGGATACCCACTTTTGCCGCGTCGATTTCACTGAAGGTTTGTCTGAAATCCCGTCTCCCACCTGCGGTCACTGCGCCGGGGCGAGCCTCTTTTGGGGCTCGCTTTTGCCGTCATAATCCGGTGCCATTTCCGACCGATCTCTGCGTGACATCACTGACCGAATTGTCGTTCCGCCGCACCTGATGGCCTTCAAGAAACCCAGCCCCCTGCCCGGCTTTGGTCTCTCGCTGGGCTACACGGTTTTCTACCTGTCGTTGATCGTCCTGATCCCGCTGGGTGCGCTGTTCCTCCGCGTGGTCACTCACATGGGTTGGGTGGAGTTTTGGAAACTGGCGACCACTCATCGCGCTCTGATGTCCTACCGACTCACCTTCGGCGCATCGCTCGTCGCCGCGCTGGTGAATTCGGTGTTTGGAACCCTCCTGGCCTGGGTGCTCACCCGCTACCAATTTCCGGGTCGCCGCCTGCTCGATGCGCTGGTGGATTTTCCCTTCGCCCTTCCCACCGCCGTCGCCGGTCTGACCCTGGCCGACTTGTTTTCAAAAAACGGCTGGCTCGGACGTTTTCTGGTGCCCGCCGGAATCCACGTGGCCTACGCCTCGCTGGGCATCATTGTCGCCCTCACTTTCATCGGCATTCCCTTCATCGTCCGCACGCTTCAACCCGTCCTCGAAAACCTGGAGCGCGAGGTGGAGGAAGCCGCCGCCACCCTCGGCGCGGGACGGCTCCGCACCTTTTGCAGTGTCATCGTGCCCACGTTGTTTCCGGCGTTGCTGACCGGATTCGCGCTGTCGTTCGCCCGGGCGATCGGGGAATACGGCTCGGTGGTGTTCATCGCCGGCAACAAACCCAATGAATCGGAGATCACCCCGCTGCTGATCTTCCTTCGGTTGGAGGAATACGACTACACCGGCGCCATGGCCATCGCGGTGGTGATGCTCCTGTTCTCCTTCACCCTGCTCATTGGCATCAACCTCCTCGAACGCTGGGCGTCGCGTTTCCAAAACTGATATGGCCGGATCCGCCGCATCGAGACTGACCCGCACCACGCGCTCCCAGCGGGGTACCGAGGAACTCCCGTGGGTCCGACGTGTCCTGATCGGCATCGCTGTCGCCTTCGCCAGCCTCTTTCTGGTGCTGCCACTGGCCAACGTCTTCCTCCAGGCGTTCAGCAAAGGCGTCGCCCACTATTTCGGCGCTCTCGCCGATCCCGACACGCAATCGGCCGTCCTGCTGACGTTGACGATCGCCCTCATCGCGGTCCCGTTGAATGTATTCTTCGGCGTCGTCGCCGCGTGGTTGATCTCGAAATTCGATTTCACCGGCAAGGCGCTGCTCCTGACGCTCATCGACCTGCCGTTCAGCGTGTCTCCGGTGGTCTCCGGCCTGATCTACATCGTCCTGTTCGGCTTGCAGGGCTATTTCGGCGAATGGCTGCTGGACCACAATCTCAAGATCATCTTCGCCATTCCGGGCATCACCCTGGCGACGATGTTCGTCACCTTTCCCTTCGTCGCCCGCGAGTTGATCCCGATCATGCAAGCTCAGGGGAGTGATCAGGAGGAAGCCGCCCTCACCCTCGGCGCCAGCGGATGGCAGACGTTCTTCAAGGTCACCCTGCCCAGCGTGAAATGGGGCCTGATCTACGGTGTGATTCTCTGCAACGCCCGCGCCATGGGCGAATTCGGCGCGGTCAGCGTGGTCAGCGGCCATATCACCGGCCAGACCGACACGTTGCCGCTGCGGGTCGACAAACTTTATCACGAATACAACCAGGCAGCGGCGTTCTCCGTTGCCAGTGTCCTGGCCCTGCTCGCCCTGGTCACGTTGGGCATCAAAACCTGGCTGGAACATCGCCAGACCGCCGACTTCGCCCGCGCGCAATCCGATCCTTCCGCCGAATGAGCATCGAACTCCGTCAGGTCTCCAAGCAATTCGGCGATGTCCGCGCCGTCGAGGACGTGTCGTTCACCGTTCAGGAAGGTGAACTGGTCGCCCTCCTCGGACCCAGCGGCGGCGGCAAGACCACGGTGCTGCGCATGATCGCCGGGCTCGAAACCCCGACCGGCGGCGATCTCTTCATTCGCGGCCAACGGGTCAACGACGTCAGCGTCCAGCAACGCAACATCGGCTTCGTCTTCCAGGGATACGCCCTGTTCAAGACGATGACGGTTCACGAAAACATCGCCTTCGGTCTCAAGATCAAGAAATGGAAACGCGCTGACATCGCGGCCCGGGTTCAGGAACTCCTCAAACTGTTCGGACTCGACGGACTTGGTTCACGCTATCCGCATCAGTTGTCGGGCGGCCAACGACAACGCGTTGCCATCGCCCGCGCGCTCGCGCCCAAGCCCAGTGTGCTGCTGCTCGATGAACCGTTCGGCGCGGTCGACGCCAAGATCCGTCAGGAACTCCGCGAGTGGCTGGTGCGCCTCCATCACGATCTCAACGTCACCACCATCTTCGTCACCCACGACCAGGAGGAAGCCCTCGAAGTCAGCAACCGGATCGTCATCTTCAGCCGCGGTCGATTGGAACAAATCGGCACCCCGCGCGAGGTGTACGAAAAACCGTCCAACGAATTCGTCGCCCGCTTCATCGGCGTTCTCAATGTTCTGGAATTGAAGGTTCAGGACGGCCAGTCGCGTCTCGGCGAACTCTCCTTCCCCGCCCACGGCGTTCCAGAGGGCAACACGCTCCGGATCGGCTTCCGGCCGTACGCCGTCCAGATTTCCGCGAACCTCGGCGAGTACCGTTATCGCGGCACGTTGAAGCACATTTTCTTCCTCGGCGTCCTGCTCCGGCTCGAACTGGAAACCCCGAGCGGACTCACTCTGCGCGCCCGGATCATCAAGGAGGAGTTCAACCGCCTCGGCATCAGTGAAGGTGACGAGATCAGCTTCCAAATCCGCGAATACCGCGTCCTCTCCCGCGAAGGTGACGCCCTGACGCAGGAGACGTCGGTCGCACAGTTGGTGTCGCTGGCGGAGGGGATTTGAATCTGGAAAGCAGGAAAGCAGGAGGAGCAGGGCGGAACGAAAACGGGAAAACGAGAGGACGGGAACAATGCACGGTTCCGCTCCCGATTTGAGCGACAGCCACGAACGAAACCCGCGATCGATCCACCACCACCGATTCCCTTCCTCCGCTTCTCCTTCTAAGAAACTGCGAGTGTGGATGGCGGTTGGGGAGTAAGCATGAAGCCGAGATTGGCGGCGGTTTTGTTGAGGTGATGGAGCATTCTTTCGCGGTATTTGCGCTCGTAGTCTTCGAGGCCTTGCCTGAC
>CAIVQB010000129.1 GCA_903907925.1 uncultured Verrucomicrobiota bacterium | reverse complement strand
TCCCGGCCCGGTAGAACTCACCAGCGAGCCTTTCCATCTCAACACGCGTCCGCCGCGTCCTTCTCTTTGGAGCTTTCATGCTCCAAAGCAAACCACACCTCACCCCAAGCCCGACACCATGGGGCTCACCGAGCGCTTACCTTTGAACGGTGGGAATGGCGGCGTCTCTCGGACAGCATTGGCGTCTTGGGGATGACCCCGGGAACCCGCGTTCCGAATGACGTGTTCAAGCCGATGACCGACACAGACCGCACCTGGCTTCGGACGGTTCCGGAAGCAGATCGGAGGCTGTCCAGTTCGGAGATCTTGGGTCGATGGCGTGCTCAGGCGTCTCGATCAGGCTTCGGCCCAGTCGAGGTTCAGAACGTCTTCGACTCGGCGCATCGCCTCGGCCGCAGCCTCCGTGCCCAGTCGCGGGTGCTCACCTCGGACACCTTCGGAGCACTCTGGGACGCCATGACCCGGACCGGCGCACGGGAACACCATCGAGACCGCCATGGGCCGGAGCATGGGCCGGCACGGTGAAGCCCCAAGATTCACAGCACCGCTACTGCTGTGCGAACCAGCGCTGCTGGGCCTTGGGCGGCGGGGCCGGGCGTCCGCCGCCGTTTGGCGGTCAAGGGAGCAAAGCATCTCGGCTTGGTTCGCCAGATTTGCAGTGTCCTTCTGAAATGACGGGCATGGAGAAGCCGATCTCGATTATCGAGACACACCTTTTGAGGCGGCAGTCGACGATGGGGCTAGAGCCGGTGGGGGCCGAAGCGAAGCGCACCCTCGGTCACGGCCTCCACCGTGCGATTGGGGCCCCATCGGAGGGTACCGCCGATACCGAATGGGTTAATCGCTGATCAGCGCAGTTCGGTTCGGGCAGAAAACGGATATACGGAGCCCGGTTTCAAATGTCGTCACTTGTAAATAACTACCGACGTATTGTAAAGCAACCCGAGTGAGATCAACCCAGGAAACAAAGCGGGATGCGATGGCGACGGGGGCACTCTTCCGGGTGCGCTCTTCCCCCCTGCATCGGGTCGGCATCCGCCAGCTCGCCCGCGAAGGTCGCCTGCTGGAAATGGGCCGAGGTATCTATCGGGTGGCCGACGCGCCGCTGGAGTCCCACGAAGACCTCGCACTGCTTGCCCTGCGGAAGCCCGACGCGGTGATCTGCCTGCTGTCGGCGCTCCGGTTCCATGAACTCACCACGGAAAGTCCGGGGGCGGTCTGGATCGCCATCGAAAGCCATGCGCGCGCCCCGCGAATCGAGTCGCTCCGTCTGAAGGTTCACTACCTGTCGGGGCCTGCGTTTCGGGAGGGGGTCGAGACCCACACCATCGCCGGGGTGCCGGTCCGAATTTACTCCATCGCGAAGTCGGTGGCCGACTGCTTCAAGTTCCGAAACCAGATTGGCACCAAAACCGCCATCGAGGCGCTGAAGGATGCCTGGAAAAAGAAGCAGGTGACGACCGCGGACCTCTACCGCTTCGCGCGCGTATGCCGGGTGCTCAACGTCATGCGCCCCTATCTGGAAGGAGTGCTCGAATGAAGCAGAAGGGGCGAAATGTCGCCGCTTCGGTTCGTTCCCATCGCTGATCTTCGGAAAGATCTTCGGACAACGGCTGTTTAAGGCGTTCTTTCGTTGCGCAGGATGCCTAGATTAGGCACTTTCTCCTCTGAAAACGATTTTCTGAAACATCTTCGGATTTTCCTATCATGGATGCGTATGCGAACTCGGCTTCGATGGAGCCCCTCCTGCCGGTGTCAGAGCGGGAACCCCTTGCCAGACTGACCTGCGACATCTTGGCGGCATCCGGCCGTCTCACCGGGCAGGTTCACGCGCCCGAGGTCTTGCGCCGGGTCGCCGGTCTGGTCCGGGAGATGAACTGCTATTACTCGAACCTGATCGAAGGGCACAAGACCACTCCCCGGGACATCGAGCGGGCGTTGAAGCAGGACTTCTCGGCGGACGAAACCCAGCGCAACCACCAGCAGCTTGGCCTCGCCCACATCGCGGTCGAGAAGCTCATGGTGGAGCGGTTGGCGGAGGGGACCATGGATGTCTACGGGTCCGAGTTCATCTGCTGGCTGCACCGGGAATTCTACCAGCGGCTCCCTGAGCCGCTCCACTGGGCCAAAACCGTGAGCGGGCAGGCTTATCGGATCGAGCCGGGCCGGTTGCGCGACTTCATGGTCGACGTGGGCCGGCACACGCCGCCGCAGTTCGATGCGCTTCCCCGATTTCTCAGCCGGTTCAACCAGTTTTACGGCTCCCGGGAAATCATCGAGACGGATCGCCTTGCCGCCATCGCGGCGGCGCATCACCGGCTGGCTTGGATTCATCCATTCGGCGATGGCAACGGGCGGGTCATCCGTCTCCATTCCCAGGCCCTGATGATTCACCACGGCCTGGATGGCGGCGGCTTGTGGACGCTCTCCCGTGGGCTGGCCCGGCAACGGCAGCGTTACTATGATTACCTGCAAGCCGCAGACCTCGGGCGACGCAACGACCTGGACGGACGGGGAAACCTCTCGGATGCCGGATTGGCGGCCTTCTGTCAGTTCTTCCTCGAAACCGTTCTCGATCAGATCCAGTTCATGAGCGGCCTGCTCGGTCTGCCGGCCTTGCGGACCCGGGTCGAACGTTACTTCCAGTTCGAAACCGTCCACCTGAAACTCTACCGCGAGGAACTCATGCGCGTTGTGCGCACCTTGATTGACGAGGGCGAGATTCCCCGGACCCGCGTGCAGGAGATCACCGGCAAGGGGGCCACGGTCTCCGCCGAAATCATCAAGCTCGGCCTGCAGGAAGGCCTCGTCGATTCGCCGAGCCCCAAGGGACCCTTGCAGCCGGGCTTCCCGCCCAAGATTCTCGAATTCTATTTCCCCCAACTGTTTGTCGATCTTCCGGCCGACGAGCCGGCCCGGGATGCTCATTGAGGGCGTTTCCAGAGACCCAATATCGCCCGCAACCCGAGCCGTGCGACCGGGGCCCCGTCGGTGGGCTTTCCCGGGTGAACTTGCATCGCGGCGATGTTCGCGGTAAGAGGTAGGGGTGCAGACGATGGATCTCGCCCAAGTCAAAAAGCAGGAAGCGCAAAGCCGTATGACGGCTCTGCGGCTGGCCCGCCGCGGGCGAAAGCAGGCAGCCGCCCTCCAGCGCCGTGCCTCGTTGGTGGGTGACGCCACCTGGCGCATCACCAACTTCAAGCAGGTTGCCCGCGCCATGTCCCACTGGGCTTGAGTGTGAGGTTTTCCCTCCATCAGTTCTCCGAGATCTTCAAATTGCGGAATGCGGCTGGGAGCCCTTACGTCCTGATCGGCGGCCAAGCCGTCAACTATTGGGCTGAGCGATACCTGAACACGGAGCCTCAGTTGAGGCCGTTGCAGCCGTTCACCAGCGAAGACATCGATTTCAAGGGAGGCGCCGAGGATGTCCGTCGGATCGCCCAGCAGTTGGGCCTGCATCCAGTTTTCCCGTCAAAGGTGGCGATGACCGCGCTGGCAGGCGTCATCCCGTTCCGGATCGGCGACCTCCGCTCCAACATTGAAATCCTGCGGCGAGTGCCCGGCGTTTCGGGGACCGTGGAAGCGACCGCCATCGACGCCGAGTGGAATGGGCACTCCATCCGGGTGCTGGATCCCATTTCCTTGTTGGCTTCCAAGCTGGAGCTGGTCGCCAAAGTTGCGCAGGAGGATCGGCGCGACGCGTTTCACTTGAAGATCCTGGTTCCTTGTGTTCGTGGGTTCCTGGAGGAATTCCTGCGGGAAGTGGAGGCTGAACGCGTCCCGGCGGCGCATTGGTTGGGGGCGGTCAACCAAGTCCTTAAACTAAGCACGACGCGGCGGGCCCGGAAGATCGCCGACCAACACCAAATCCATTGGGAGACCATTCTGCCCGTGGCGGCTATCGAGCGGTGCTGGCACCCGAAGGTTCGACGATTCCGGGAGCAGCAATTGGGCAAAGCCTATCAGGAATCCAGAGTCCAGCCCTCGAAACCCGGAGGGGAAAAAGGGAGTGCCGCTGCCACTCGGGGTGGTTCCGAAAACACCGCAAATTGACGGTGAAAAAGCGGACACCAAAACGGACACCAAAAGGTATGTTTTGGTTACCTCGGGTGAGGCGGCGATTGGGTTGATTTCCTCAGGAAAACGGGCATATTGGGTCCGTCAACCGCACGATTGACGGACGATTCCGACCCTCGCCTCCAGTTAAAATGTTCTCCTGCAACGACTTAACGTTGTTTTGAGGATTTCGTAAACCGACCCTCGCTTCTCTTCGTAAGTATCTCAGCCCGAATGGGCCAGTCGGGCGCGGTGTGGCCACTGCCAGTGAAACTGCCAGTGGATCCAGAGGTGCTCAGGACCATCTCGCTCGGTTTGGCATGACCGCATCGCGGGGTTTGGCGCAGACAAATGCGTTGTTCACCACCGGATTGGAACAGGTGCGCACACCGCCGATTAGCCGGTCGCGATACAACGCCTGCTCCTCGCGGAGCAATGACGCGGCCCGGCCTAGGATCGGGCCGAACCTTTGCCGGGCTGCACTTACACCGGCGTGATTTTCACCCAGGACCAGGCATCGCAGGGTGACCTCGCCGTCCTGAGAGCTGGCAACCCTCGAAGTGGAGTCAACCGGTGCATTACAGGATTCTACTTCTCGTAACTGGAAGGTTCAATGAGCCTTTGGACGATGGTCGTCAAAGAATCTCCAAATCACCTCGGCGGTCGGGTGAGCTTCCTCACCGAGGTGACGCGGCCATTCATGACCACCGACGCCAAGCGCATAAGACTTCACCTCGGTGTTTGCACCCACCGAAGACCAGCGGGTCAGTTGGGTGCTTTGGTTCGGAGCGACCCGGTTGACGTTGGTAAGTCCAAGCCCTTTGACCCATAGATCGAGGACGGCCTCCGTTCCCAGATAAGCGCCCCACCCATCGCGGTTCTTCATGTCGCCATCCCAGAGGGTGGTCCGGTCGTGCGTCGCATTGACCGCCAGAACGGAGATTCGAGCCGAAGGCCGAAAGTCCCTGGCCCACGATTCCATCATCGTTCCGGCTACAGGCGCGATGGCTCTGACGAAAGGATTTTTCTGGGCACCAAGAAAAAAACTCATGTCGCCCCCATTCGAAAAGCCGGTCGCGAAGACCGCCCGTTCGTCCAACCCGAGATCCCGAACCAATCGTGCGGCCAGGCCGCGGGCAAATTCCGCGTCATCCACCTTCTGGTCCCAATGAAATTCGTAACCAACGTTGAAGAACGCTCTCCCTTTTGAATCGGTCGTGCCTTGGGGATACACCGCGACAAAGCCGTATTTCTCGACCAGCGGGGCGAATCCGGCGAGCTCGCGCACTCCTTTGGCAGACCCGGTGAATCCGTGGAAAACCATGACCAACGGCGCGCCGGGTCGGACTACCCGGGGCATATCGAGGATGAACGTGCGGTCGATCCCACCCAAGACCAGATGATGGACGCCGCTCTTCCAAGGAGCGTGCGTTTTTCTCACCAGCTTGCCTTCTGCGCTCAGGTTGTTCAGTCCGGACAAGGCGGCGCAAAGACAGCCCAACAAAGTTGTGATGAGTGGTAATTTCATGCAGAGCGTGCGCCAGTGGAATCTATCCCGCCCAAGTGCCGGTGGCGAGGTGGATGGAGCGTGTAGACTGTTTGGCCATGCGGCAGACGGCATGGCCAGCGCCGCCATCCGGCGCATCATTTAGCCGCGAAACCCGCCGCGATGGGCTGGCCAAAATGGAGCTCGGGATCAAGGACCGGGACCGTCGGTGGATCGGCCCCTCACGCCGAGATGATTCTTTCTCCCTTGTCAGGAAATCCCATGCTCGCCCGTTGCTTCTTGTAGGTGTTGTTCCTGAAAATGTCGCGAAGCGCGTATCTCACTCCGGCTTGATCAAATCAGGTCCCCGATGGGAGCCGCTTATCGACTGGCTGACCGCAGATCCGGCTTTTATGGCCATGAAACGAATCTTGCGCGCATTCTGCGCTCCCTTGTCCATAGGATTGGGCGCCCTTGGTGCGACTGCCGCCGTCGGACATCCCGCGTTCATGAGTCCGCAGGCGTCGCCCATTGCCGTCGCGGGAGGCATGGTCTTCGTTGCCAATACCCCTGCTGACACGGTCGACGTCATCAAGGTCAGCACCCACGCCGTTGTCGCCCGCATCCACGTCGGCATTGAACCGGTCTCCGTGGCTGTACGCCCTGATGGCAAAGAGGTGTGGGTTGCGAATCACGTGTCAGATTCGGTGAGCGTGATCAATACCGATCCAGGAAGCCCGACGCATCTTCAGGTCATCGCCACCGTGCAGGATTTCGATCCAGCTACGAAAGCGACGCGCTTTGACGAGCCGGTCGGCATCGCCTTTGCCAACAACGACAAGGCTTACGTCGCTCTTTCTTCGGAGAATCAGATCGCGGTGGTCGACGTGGTCCGTCGCGCGGTGGTCAAGCGATTGGACATTCCAGCGCAAGACCCCCGGGCCATCGTCGTGCGCGCCGGACGGCTTTATGTGATTCCGTTCGAATCCGGCAACCAGACACAGCTTTCAGGTGGCGCGGGCAAGCCTGACGGCAAGCTCGTGACGTTCAACGCCTGGAACCACTCCATCGCCACCAACAACGTGCTTTCCTTGGGCCACGTCGTGGACATCGTCAAGAATCCCAAGGTGCCGGATCGTGACCTGTTTGTGTTCAATACAACGACGGACACGCTAGTCGGAACTGTCAATACACTTGGCACGTTGCTCTACGGCCTTGCGGTGGACTCGGACGGGTTCGTTTACATTGCTCAGACAGATGCGCGGAATGACGTCAACGGACGCGCAGGGACACGGAAGCATGGCTTGGCGGAGCTTGATAACCGCGCGTTCCTGAACCGCATCACTTGCGTTACCTTCAACGGTGGGAGTGCCAATCCAGCAATGTTCATCGACCTCGAACCGCTGCCACCGCAGCACCCGGGAAAGGGCATGGCCTTGGCGACACCCTATGCCATTCAAATCAGCGACGACGATTCAACGCTCGTCGTGTCAGCGGCTGGCTCGGATAAGTTATTCACCGTAGACGTCGCCACAGGGAAAGTCCTCGGCCGCGTCGTCGTCGGAGCCGTTCCACAGGGCATCGCTCTGGAATGCAGTGCCGATCGCAAGCCGTCGCGGGCGTGGGTGCTGAATGCCGGCGCCGACACGGTTTCGCTAGTGGACGTCTCGCATCCCTCGAATCTTGGCGTGGTTGACACCATCCTGCTTGCGGATCCCACCCAACCGCAGGTGAAGCGGGGGCGCATCGCCTTCGAGACAGCGGCTTCCTCCAGCACCGGCACTTTCTCCTGCGCCAGCTGCCACCCCAACGGGCATACCGATCAACTGCTCTGGGTCCTCAAGACTCCGATCGTCACAGGCGGAAACCAGATCATGCCCCGGCTGACCATGCCGATTCGCGGGCTGCGCGACACGGAGCCGTATCATTGGGACGGCACGCTCGGCGACCCCTACGGAGGGATCAATTCCGCGCACCTCTTCACGTTTGTCCCAGCAAACAGCCGGGTCGATTCGCAGGAAACCAGTGCGCGGCACCTCATCGACGCAGGACTCGCCGCGACGATGAGCAAGGATGGTGACACAACGCTCAACGATGAGGGAAAACCCGGCCGCCTGTCGGCGGCTGACCGCGACGCGTTGGCCAAATTCCTCCTGGCGGTTCCGTATCCCCCGGCCCAACGGCGCGCGTTCGACAACGTCCTGTCCGCCGATGCCCGGAAGGGTTTCCAGTTGTTCCACGTTGACGGCGACAACGACCCTTCCAAGTCCCGGCCCAACGTCTGCGGCGACTGCCATCGCATGCCGTTTTGGACCAGCACCAAAACTCCCGGTACCGGCATGGACGCGCCGACGTGGCGGGGTGCCTATGATCGTTGGATGATCCTGCCGCAGGGGCGGCTTAACATCATTGACTTCGACTTCTACCGCGACGTCGCAGAACAGGGCGTGCCCGAACGCAAAGTATGGCGGCTTGCCTGGGGCGGACGCACCCGCTTTGACCCGGTTTGGAACATGGTCCTCGAAGGCAGCACCGGCTTCTCCGGCGCCTTTGCCCGGCAGGTGACGCTCAATCAGGGCATGGTGTACGCCGGGTTTACGGCGAGTCTCTGGGACGCCTTGGAAGAGTCCGCCGCCGAGGGAGCCGTTATGCTCCAGGGCGAAGGAGTCTGGATTAACGCCGGCCATGCAACGCCGGTCGAACTTGAATTCAAGGGCAACGCGAAAACCGGAAGATATGTCGAACGTAATGCTGCCGGAAAATCCTTCTCACGAGCCGATCTGATAAAGATGACCACAGGCGGTCGCTTCGTCGGGACATTCACCGCCCGTCTCGGCGCCCGAGTGGATGTGGACCACCCGCAACCTGCCCTCTGGACGATTGGCCCGATCCAGAAGCAAAGCGGCCGCCAAGAGTTCCCCGTCCTGTACCTCGGCAATCCAAAAATGAAGCTCAGCGGCCGCCACTTCCGCGAGGATGTCCGACTGGTTGTCGACGGCCGACGTGTGGGCGGTAAGGTTGCCTTCGAAGCAGGGGAAGCCGTCGTCATAGAGTTGGCGAATGTGCCTCCCGCTGGACTCCACCTGCTCCAAGTCCAAAACCCGGAAGGCCTTTTCAGCAACGATTTCATTTTTCAGGTTGCCGACTCTGCCGCAGCCGCCGACGGATTGACGCGCCGGCTGGATGACGCCCGTGGCAGCCCCTCGGAACTCCTGCCGACCGCCATCTCCCGTGGGGACCTTGAAGCTGCCAAACGCCACATCGCCCACGGCGCAGGCGTGAATGAGCAGGATCACCAAAGCGGATCGGTGCCCCTCAGCGTCGCTGCCTTGCACGGCCACTTGGACATTGCCCGCCTTCTCATCGAGCACGGTGCCGACGTTTCAGCCACCAATCGCGACGGCAACACGCCTCTCCATACGGCCGCCTTCCTCGGACGCACCGAAATGGTAAAACTCCTGATCGGCAAGGGGGCCTCCGTCACCCAGCGCAACCACCGCAGGGAATCACCAGCCGACGTGGTTTCAGGGCCGTGGAACGAAGGGCTCGAAAAATTCTACGACTTCATCCAAGCTTCCGCGGAAGTTGGCCTCGATCTCGGCTTCATCCGTGAGGAAAGACCACGGTTGGCCAAGCATCTCGTGGAACTGGCCGAAAAACCGGCCGACGACGCTAACCGAAGCCAGGTCGACGCCCCTCACCCCCCATGATCCTTTCCGAGCAAGCGGTTCTCCAAGCGCTCATGCAGGCGCGTGTGCGGGTTTCCGCCGCAGCCTGGCTCATCGTCCGCGATACCCACGCGGCCGAGGACATTTTTCAGAACGTCGCGCTCAAGGCCCTGACCCGTGACCTGTCTTTCGAAAGCGAAAGCGCCCTCCTTTCATGGGCGTTCATCACCGCCCGCCGCGAGGGCATCGACTGGCTCCGCCGTCACCGGCGCGAGATCATCTGCCTGGACACAGAGATCCTGGAACTGCTGGAACACGAGTGGCAATCCGAGGCGGTCCGGCCCGAAGGCTTGAGGGTGGACGCCTTGCGCGAATGCCTCGCATCGGTGCCCGAAGAATCCCGCCGCCTTCTGAGGTTGCGCTACTTCGATGGGCACAATTGCGAGGAAGTCGCACGGAGCATGGGCATCGGCCTCAACGCAATTTACAAACGCGTCTCCCGGCTGCACGAAAGTCTCCGGCTCTGCATCGAGGGAAAACTTGGCGATGCCGGCCCCGATCTGGAGGTCGAAGCACCATGAATCCGTCCGATCCCAAACTTGAACGGCTGGTGCGCCATGTGGACGGTCGGCTGTCCGAAGCTGAAGCGGATCAGGTCGCGGCCTCCCTGCGCGAGGATGCCACAGCCCGGAGGTTCCTGCGTGAAATGGCCGAACAGGCGGTGGTGATTGCGGACCTGGAACGCGAGACCCACGGACGGCGGGCGGTGATGCAGGAGCACGCCATTGCCGTGCCATCTCGGGGGCGTCTCGCGCGGATTCTGACACCATCGCGACCGTTCGGTGCCGTCCTAGCCATAGCGGCTTCGATTGCGATCCTCCTCAGCGCGGGCCTGGTATTTCGCAAATTCCAACACCGAGGCGAAATAGCGACCATTACCGCACTGGACGGCGCCATTCAATGGACAGGCGACGGCGGTCGGGTGGTGCGAGATCTCACCGTCGGGACGAAACTGCAGGGCGGCATTATCGAGGGCATCGAGCCGCTCTCCTGGTTTGAGCTGCAATTCGCGGACGGCACCACCGTCGCAATTACCGGCAATTCGACGCTCACCTTTTCCGACCTCGGTCAGAAACGGCTGCAACTCAAATCGGGAACCGCTTCTGCGAACGTTCGTCCCCAGCACTCAGGCCGGCCGATGCTCATCCAGACAACATCCGCGGTGCTGGAGGTGCTCGGAACCCAGTTCGCAGTTGAGACGGATACCAGCGCGACCCGTCTCGACGTCAGCCAGGGAAAAGTTCGCGTCAAACGCCTCAGCGACGGCGCCGACCTCGAAGTCCCCGCCCGGCACCGTGTCCTCGCTGCGGCAGATCACGATTTCTCGGTCGTGCCCGTTCTGGTACCCGTCGACACTTGGACGAGCCGCCTCGCGCTCGGACCCGAACGCACGCTCGGCAGATGGATTCCGCCCAACGCAGAACGCGACGCTGCGTTATTGGCCGTCCCGTTCACCACCAGGTTGCGGTGGACGATTTTCGCCGCCGCCACTGGGGTCTCTGCGTGGGACGCCCCGCCCGTAACGCTTCACCCGGGCAGCAGTCTGCGCCTTCGCGGACGGCTGGCGATGTCGAGCCAGGTCTATTTCGGCGTCACCGTGCGGGATGCCAACGGCGCATTCGCCGGACGGTTCCAGACGGTCCGCAGTGCTGGCGAGTTTGTCGCGGGGGAGGACTTCGATGTGACCCTTCCCTTTCGCGACTTCGTTTTGGACCCCGTCCTGAAACCCATGGCGAAGAAGCTTCCGACCCGCCCCTTCGAACTCACCGTCGAATCGGTTTGGTGTCACACGCTCACCCGTCCTGCAGGACTTGAACTCTTCCAAGCCCAAGTGATTCCTCCCGCCGTTCCGTGACCCGCCTGTTCCCGTGATCGGAGGGCATATGTTGCGGATTCAACCGCCCTCGTGCCGAAAATAGTTGTCAGGATTCTCGGGCCCCATGCGTTGAACTGGAATGCACCCACCGGTGAAACTCACGTCAAAAGAACTCCTTCGGGAATCCATGGCAAGGCGCACCGAAAAGTGTTCGTGACGACCCTAATTCAGTCCGCAATTTGACATGAAAAAAGGGATTCTTTGGCTGATCGCATTGGCCGTGCTTGCGGGCGCCGGATTCATCTGGATGTCAAAGCACCCGGAAGGTTTCAAAGCCACCAGCTTCGTCGCGCCGGCAGGCAAACAAATTCCCAGCCAACCCACCACCGCCGTGGTGGGCCATCGCGACATCAATTTTTCGATCACCGCGGCGGGCGAAATTGGACCGATCGACACAGTTTCGGTGCGGCCGGAAGTGGGCGGCCTGATCGCCAAGCTCTCCCTCGACATTGGGGACAAGGTCAAAAAGGGCGAAATCCTTTTCACTCTGAACGACTACGATTTGCAGACCGAAAAATCGTCCCGAAAGACGGAGATCGAAGGGGCCAAGCTCGCGGTTCAAACCCAGACCATTCAGCTGGAGAAAACGAAACTGGTTTTCGACCGGACCAAGGAACTGTTCACCCAGAAGTTGGTCCCGCAGGAGACCTTCGACAATGCGCGCATTGATTTCGAGCTGGCCGCAAACGCCCTGGACATTGCCAAGAACCGTTTGGAAACGACCCAAACCGCCCTGCAAACCGTCGAGGACAAGCTCACCAAGACCATCATCCGGGCACCGTTCGACTGCACCATTCTCACGCGACCTGTTTCCATCGGGCAGGCGGTGTCGGGATCCAGTGGGTTCAACAGCGGGACCGAGGTGTTCACCATCGCCAATCTGGAGGACATGATCATCACCGCCCACCTCAATCAAGCCGATGTAACACGTCTAAAAGTGGGTCAGGAGGTCGCTGTCCAAATCGAAGCCGTCCCGGGTTTGAAGCTGACCGGCAAAGTCGATCGCCTGGCGCCGCAAGCCACGTTTAAGAACGGGGTGAAAGGATTTGCCACCCGGATCATCCTGAAGAATGCAGAGAATGTGGTCCGTCCCGGGATGACCGCCAGCCTCTCCATCCCACTCATTTCAGCGGGCAACGTCCTCGCGGTGCCGCTGGGGGCGGTCTTCAGCAACCAGGGGGAACGCTTTACGTGGGTCAAGAAGGCGGAAAGCGGATTCGAGCGCCGGCCGGTCAACCTTGGGGTGGCGGATTATGATTACGTTGAAGTAACCAAAGGCCTGAACGAGGGAGATGAGGTTTCGTTGGTGACACCGACGGAACCTGCAGGCTCTCCGGTGTCCAGCGCGGGCACAACCAAGGAGCGGCCGAACTCCGACCGCACAGCCAAATAGGCGATCTTGGCCATGCCGCTCGTCTCGCTTCGGAACGTCAGCAAGATCTACCGCCTCGGCGGCGAGGACATTCGCGCCCTGGACGACGTGACACTGGATATCGATCCCGGTGAATTCATCTCGATCATCGGACCTTCGGGCAGCGGCAAGTCCACCTTGATGCACATCCTGGGCTGCCTGGATACGCCGACCTTGGGCACCATGACGCTGGACGGCACGATGGTTCAGAACGCCACGGAACGCGAGCTGGCCCACATTCGTAACCAGAAGATTGGGTTCGTCTTCCAATCCTTCAATCTGCTTCCAAAATTGAACGTCCTGCAAAACGTCGAGCTGCCCATGAATTACAGCGGCGTTTCAAACCGGGAGAGACGGGACCGTGCCATGGATGCCCTCAGGCTGGTTGACATGGACAACCGCGCCAAGCATCGCCCCATGCAACTCTCCGGCGGCCAACAGCAGCGCACTGCCATCGCCCGCGCGCTGGTGAACCGCCCCAAGATTGTCTTCGCCGACGAACCCACCGGCAACCTCGACACCCATACCGGTGAAGCAATCCTCCAACTGTTCTACCGCCTCAGCCAGGAAGGTCGAACGATTGCCCTGGTCACCCACGACCCCGAAATCGCTGCCTTCACGCCACGCCGCATCGAAATCCGCGATGGAAAAATCGCCATCAAGGTCGACGAACGCCTCGCGGGCACGGGCGCCCATTCTCGTTTTTCCCTGACCAGGTCTGATGCCGAGGGAACCCGCGAAACGCAATGAACTTCTTGAATACCATCAGCATTGGCTTCAAGGAAATCTGGGCCAACAAGTTTCGCTCCATGCTGACGATGCTCGGCATCATCCTTGGCGTGGGCAGTCTGGTCGCGCAATCCGCCCTGGTGAAGGGGCTGGAGAACGGAATGAAGGAGGCGCTGGTGGCCGTCGGCGGATTGGAGAAGGTGTATATCACGGCGCAAGCCATCCCCGCCTGGCAGCGGCACCGGGCCGAGCAAGCTGTCGGCAACACGATGCGGGATATCCGAGCGCTCCAACAGAGCGCGCCGCTCGTTCACCTCGTCGTCCCCGAAATGCGATTGCCCGAGGCCGTCGTCACCAGTGGAAGCAAGGCGATCACCCCTTGGCACTTTGTCGGCACCTGGCCCGGCTCGTTGGACCTCAACCAACACGTCGTCGAGTACGGGCGCATCTTTAACGACGTGGATGAGGAGATGGCCCGCAACGTCTGCGTAATCGGTACCGACATCCGCGACGCCCTTTTCGGTGACCCGGATGAAATCGGTCGGGAGGTCAACCCGGTCGGCGAATTCATCAACATCAACAACCAGCGATTTCGCATCATCGGCATGTTCCGGCACTATGAGAGTGAGTTGGACCGAAAGACCCGGGAACAGGCCGCATCGCGGGGACCGGCGCCAGAGACCGGCGGCCCCAGTCGCCGCGGTGTGGCCGGGGGCGCCAAGCGCAGCCGAAGCGGGTCCGGTGGTGGCATGGGCCTCGCCTTCGAGTGGAAGAACAAGACGATTTACATCCCGCTCAACACGATGTGGCTCCGCTTCCGTGCGGGAGCGAGCACAAACAACGAACCAGACCCGCACCTGACGGCAATCTACTTCAAGGTAAACGATCTCGAACACATGAATGACGCTTTGCAGCAGGTAAAAAACGTCATGTCTCAAACGCACAACGGGATCGAAGATTTCGCGTTCAACACCCAGGAGAACTATTCAGAAAGCATCAACACGGCCGTCCGCAACGCTCGTCTCAGCGGCACGATCATCGCCGCGATCAGCCTGCTCGTCGGAGGGGTCGGCATCATGAACATCATGCTGGCCAGCATCACCGAGCGTGTCCGCGAGATCGGCGTCCGAAAGGCGGTCGGCGCGACCTTTTGGGACGTGTTTATCCAAATTCTCGTCGAGAGCGTCGTCATCGCCGTGATCGGTGGCCTGGCCGGCCTCCTCGCCTCCAAGGGATTGGTCAATCTGCTCTCCATCTTGTCGCCAGCCGGCAATTCCCCGGTCATCACTTGGGAAGCCATGATCGTGGCCTTCGGTTTCAGCGTGGCCGTGGGCGTGCTTGCCGGCATCTTTCCTGGCCTTAAGGCGGCCCGGCTCCATCCGATTCAAGCCCTGCGATACGAATGAGTTGCGGCGATGCCTTGGTTCTCAGAACAACCGATCAGCTCGCCGAAGGGGAACTGTCCAAATGATAAAGAAAACGGTGGTCGAATACATGCTATTGCCCGCGCTGCTCGCAGGGTGCGGCTGACCAACGCCCCCCACCGTCAGCATTCAAGACACTGCTCGAACGGGAAGTCTCGAGGCCGTTCAAGAGCACATCGAGGGCGCCTCAAATCTGAACGAAAAGGAGCCGGCTAGTGGGCCGGCCCGCAACACGCGGTTGCGGCGTTTGGCCAATTGGAGGCGGTGCGGGTGGGACACGACGAGCGCTTCGTTGGATTTGCCGCGGCGCCCGTTTCGTCGCGATGAGAATGCCCTGCAAACTGACGTTGCGGGAATGCAAATCCGGTCGAATTCCCGGGTGGCCCAGCTTCCTGATGAGCTCTAGTCTTGCGCCGATGTCCGAAGTCACGCAGTTACTCGGGGCCATTGAAGCCGGTGATCGGAAAGCTACCGACCAGTTGCTGCCGCTGGTTTATGCGGAATTGCGGCAGCTCGCGGCGCGCAAGATGGCGCAGGAGAAGCCCGGGCAAACCCTTCAGGCAACGGCGCTCGTCCATGAGGCATGGCTGCGGCTGAACGATTCGAATCGGCAAGAATGGCGGGGGCGCGAGCATTTTCTTAGCGCGGCGGCGGAGTCGATGCGGCGGATCCTCGTAGATAAGGCGCGCCGCAAGGCGCGACTGCGCCACGGTGGACTGTGCGAACGCGTGGAATGCGAATTGATGGACCTGCCCATCGCGGCGGACGACGAGCGGTGTCTGCAGGTCAGTGACGCCCTCGATCAACTGGCACGGATCGATGCCCGGAAAGCGGAGGTCGTCAAAATGCGGATGTTTGTCGGCATGGAAGTACAGGAAATCGCCATCGCCCTCAATGCTTCGGAGAAAACCGTGCAGCGGGATTGGGTATTCGCCAAAGCGTGGCTTTCGAGGGAATTGCAGAAGGCCGATGCGGCGCCGGCCGAAACGTCCGATTTGAAGGGCCAACGGCGCCAGGAGGAGTGAAATGATGCACCGCACACACGCATGAGTCCGAATTTGGAAAAACTGGAAACTCTTTTCGAAGCGGCGGTGGCTTTGGAAACGGAGGGCCAGAG
>CAIVQB010000128.1 GCA_903907925.1 uncultured Verrucomicrobiota bacterium | reverse complement strand
CATCGGCGGCCTGGACCAGCGTCGCGGCGCTCAGAGCCAGGGTGAGGGGAAGAAGACGGGTAAGTTTCATCGGTTGATCGGGGCTAACTAAGCGGCCGCCGCCATTTCGGCAATGACCTTTTCATCCGGGAGGGTGCGATCGAGCGAGGGCAGGGGTGGGTTGGACGCGGGTTATTCCAGATCGACCCAATCCGTCGGTGTGAGTCGGAACGACAATCCCCCGCAATGCCGGGCCACCCACGCCTGCAGCGGAGTCGTCCAGTAAAGCATCACGCGGGCTCCTTGATCGCGCGGCGGCGCGGCAACCTCACATTCGACGGTACCGCCCGGGTCCAATCGCACCGGCTCGACGGGCCGCGACAGCACCGTTTCGAACATCTGATGATCTGTATCGATCCGGCAGCGCACGTCCAGAGTCACCGTCGTCCGGCTGGAATTGGTCACTGACAGACGAATCATGGGCGTCTCGGCGGCCGCACGTTTTCTGCCGATGGTGGGTTGGCCCTTCGCCGCAGAAATCATCGGAGGCACAACATGAACGGCCAGAGGATTGCCGAGATCCCGAAATTCGCTGAACCAAAGCACCGCCAATCCCGCCACCACAGTGGCCGCGATGGCGTGTCGGCGTGAGGGCTTTGGAAGCCGGAAGCGCGGATTCATCGGTCAACCTTGTCGATTCTTTGGTCGTTGGCTTCCATTGACCGGCACCGGCTGGATCCGTTTCATCGGGGCTGGCGAATTAAAAGACCCATGCTCGACCGCGACCTCACCTGCAATCGCTGCGGGAATCCTTTGAAAATCACGAACTTCCGCTGCCCGTCATGCCGGTCGCTGGAGTTCGGGATCCTCAAGAGCTTGAGCCAAACTCTCAAGCGGAAGAGTGCGGGCTGGGTGATCTTTCTGGTGATTCTCGGGGTGGTGATCGCTCTGATCTATGCGTGGAATGATGCCGCCAGTTGACCGTTTCGACTGAGTTGAGGGCCGAAGGAAGTGGACCGGTCGGGAGTGCTTGTCGGGACTCGAAATCATCTCGTCACAAGTCCGGACTTCACCTTGTCCCCACCGTTTGGCAGGGTCGCACCCATGCAGTCCCACGAAGTGCTCCGCGAAGTCCTCGCCAGCACCAGCGCGAAGCAAATCGCCGCGGACCTCGATCTGTCGCTGTCGCTGATCTACAAGTGGGCCGAACCGCAGAATCCCGAGACGGGCGCGTCCGGTACCAATCCCCTTGAGCGGGTCGATCAACTCTATCAAAGCACCAAGGACCAACGAATCGTTCAATGGCTTTGCCATCGCGCCGGGGGCTTCTTCATCAAGAACCCGCGGACGCAATCCGATCGCCCGGATCACTTGATTCCCGCGACCAACCGCATCGTTCAGGAATTTGCCGACCTCCTCGCGGTCGTGGCGACGGCGGCATCGGACAGCAACATCAGTGCTGCAGAAGCGAAGGCCATCCGGAAGCGCTGGCAGGACTTGAAAACGGTGACCGAGACCTTTGTGGTCTGTTGCGAGGAGGGAAATTTCAGCGCCCTCAAGACCTCCACGCTGTCACCACCCGTCGAATCCGTGGGGAGTTCCGAGCCTCACCGGCACTGAGCCTGAACGGCGTCGGGATGTGCCGAGCGTCCCGATTTTCAACGGGAACCGACTCGTCGACCTGGCCGTTCGTCCGCCTCAACGCGACGGCGTGATCTGGATCGAATGGGTCACCGGGACTTGTGCTGCGGTGATTCCAGCCACGAGTCCGGCGCGGACCTTCTCGGTGAGAGCCGTCGTGGATCGCAAGTCAGTCCGGCCTTCCTCGCCGTGGAAGAGCATTTTGATCTGGCGGGTCTCATAGGCCTGTTTCTTCGCCACCGCATCGTCGAGCTTCTTGAACGCGTCGTCGAACGGCGTGTGAACGAATTCAGCGGGGAGGTTGATCCCGGCGGCGAGTTGATCGGCGGTGAAGGTCCTCGTTTCCGCACCCCAAGTGACGGCATACGAAGAAGCCGTCGGATTATTCACCACCAGACGGAATCGGTTGAACTGGTTTTGAAAATCACTGAGGGCCATGCCGGACCGGAGGGAGGTGTCGTCCTTCAATTCACCGGCCGTGGCGCAGAAGGGATAGCGCCGACTGCGAACGGTGATCCCGGTGGAGGCAGCGGAGAGAATCTGGTGTCCGGTGGAAGCCGTCGCTTTTCCAGTGGCCAGATCCACCGTGAAGGTTCCGAGGTCCGTTCCGGCAAGACCCAGTGCCTTGAGAAATGCCGATGCCATGACCATGTGACCGGCCCATCCCGGGTGAACGGAATCCTTCCCGGCGATGGCGTACGAGGGGCCAAACTGATTGGTGGCCCGCCATCCCGCCGTGAACATCGGCCAGAAGACGTCGGCAAACCCGACGCCTTCGCGCTGGGCGATATCGATGTCGATGTTTCGCAGTTCGCAGAGGTTGAGGTTCATCGCCAGCGAGCCCGCCTTGCTCCAGGGGACATTCGCACCGACACAGCCCGGTGATCCCAGGACGAAACGAGCACCGGCGGACTTGAACGCGCGAACGATGGCCTCCTGATTCTCGCGATACCACTGGCCGTTCTTGGGATCGTAGGTGGTGTAGCGATGATCGTTCATCCCGTAACAGGTGGTGGCGATCGTCGGCTTGAACTGGAGACAGTCATTGGTCATCCGATTCTTGAACCCTTCGGCCGTCTCCCCACCCCAACCGAATTGCCGAACGGATACTGCAAGATCCGGCCGGCCCGCCATGAGATAGGTTTCAATGATCCTGGAATACATCTTCTGCTCGGTGATGGAGTCGCCGATGAGGGCGAGCCGGTCGCCCTTGCGCAGAAGCACTCCCTGAGGCGCGGGCGCTTTGCGGGGTTGGAACGGGCCAAACAGGGGATCCGACGGCTTGTCCTCCAATTCATCCGCAGCGGCCGTCTTGAGGACGACGACCAGCAACAGAATCGAGAACAAACGCAGGAAGCGCAGGAACGGGAACATGGGAGATACCGTGCGACCGAAGGCACCCACGGGTCAAGCTGACGATGCCTACCGCCGCCGCTAAACCCTCAACGAGCCACGGAATGCCCGAGCGCTGTAGTAGGACTGCGCACCGTTGTGATAAACAAAGACACGGCCGAAACGGCGATCACAAAAGAGGGCGCCACCGAGTTTTCTAACATCAGCGGGTGTCTTCACCCAGCTCGACGTTTTCGTGTCGAAATCTCCGAGTTCCTGCAACTCTCGGTACTGTTCCTCGGTCAGAATCCCGACACCCATGGCCGTCGCCAGATCCACAACGTTGTTCTTCGGCTTGTGTTCCTCCCGCGAATCCAGCGCTTCACGGTCATAACAAAACCCTGTGCGCCCCTTGGGACTCTCCGCCGAACAATCAACAAAAGTGTATTCGCCGGTCTTCCTGTCATGCCCCACAACATCCGGTTCGCCGCCGGTACGTTCCATCTCACTGAGTGACCAGAGTTTTTCACGATTGGCTCCCAGCCGGGCTTTTACCTTGGTCCATTCGAGAACCTCGTGCCGGTTCATGTTTTTCTCGAAACGGGTTTTCAGCACATCGAGGAGTTCTTCACGCTGTCCGGGAGAGAATCCCTTTTTGAGTTCGTTGCCTTTCATATGGGTTCCCGCCTTTGCCATGTGGTGAAGGCCCGACTCTTCGAGATGAAGCTTCGAAGTAAAGGGGCAAAGGGCTGATGTTCTGCCGTTTGAAATTGGACCGCGATGGCTTGTCTCCGTGCCACCGGGCTGCGCTCCAGGACACATTGCGTGGAAGGACAATCGAGCGCCTCTTCCTCTACCCGGAGGGCGTGGTTCCACTCGCGCCCAAATTAATCGCGAGCCGGATCTCGGATTCAAACCGGTCACATTTCCGCCCCGGGGCGGCGAATCTAACCCGTACAAAGACAAATACGGGGCCCGCGTGGAAGCGGGCCCTCCATTGGGATTATTCGGTACCTTCACTCCAGCAATTCGCGGATTTCGTCCCAACTTAAGCCTGAGGTGAAGGCTTCCTCACCGGTGAGGGTGGCGGCGATCACTTCGCGTTTCTTACGCTGCAGGTTGAGAATCTTTTCCTCGATGGTGCCGCGGGTGATCAGCTTGTAACTCGTAACCACCTTGGCCTGCCCGATTCGGTGGGCGCGATCGGTGGCCTGGTCTTCCACCGCCGGATTCCACCACGGATCAAAATGAATGACCGTGTCGGCCCCGGTCAGGTTGAGGCCCACACCGCCGGCTTTCAGTGAAATGAGGAACACCGGAATGCTCGCATCGGACTGGAACCGCGTGACCACTGCCGCACGATCGGTCGTCGATCCATCGAGATAACAGGAGGTGATCCCTCGCGCTTCGAGTTCTTCCCGCAACAGGCCGAGCATCGAGGTGAACTGGCTGAACACCAGCGCGCGATGGCCGCCATCCAGCACTTCATCGAGCAATTCACCGAACAACTGCACCTTCCCGCTGGGTTCGCGGGTGGGTTCCGCTGCGGATAGATCGGTGTTGGATGGGTTCGACGCCGGTGTTCCCGCGGCCGGTTCCCGCTTCAACAGTCGAAGGTCGCAGCAGACCTGGCGCAGTCGTAGCAGTGCCGTCAGCACCAGCATGCGTCCACGGGCCAACCCCTGTTCGCCGACGGATTCGAGGACTTCCTTCCGCGTATGAGCCAGCAATTGCTGGTACACGCCCGATTGTTCCCGTGTGAGTTCGCAGTAGGCGGTCTGCTCGATCTTGTCGGGCAATTCCTTGACCACATCCCGCTTGAGGCGGCGTAGGAGGAATGGACGGATCCGGCGGCCGAGTCGTTGAAGGGCTCCGGCATCGCGCTCGCGACTGATGGCGACCTCGTACCGTTCGCGGAAATCGTCGGAGGAACCGAGATAACCGGGCATGAGGAAGTCGAACAAACTCCACAGATCTGCGACGGAGTTTTCCAGCGGGGTTCCAGTCAGAATCAGACGATGTCGCGCCCGGATCGCTTTGACCGTCTGGGCATTTTGGGTCGCACGGTTCTTGATATGCTGGGCTTCATCCAGAACGACCGTATCGAATTCCATCGCGCGATAATGCGCCGCATCGCGCCGCGCGAGAGCATAGCTGGTGATGACCAAATCGAACTCCGCCATGGTTTCCAGCGCCCGGCTTCGATCCGGTCCGCTCACCACTCCCACACGGATTCCTGGGGTGAACCGCGCTGCCTCTGCCGCCCAGTTGAAGACCAGCGAGGTCGGACAAATGACCAAAAACGGGGCGAGCCGGCCCGGCTTGCGCGCCAGGACCGCCTGGAACAACGCCAGAACCTGGACGGTTTTTCCCAGACCCATCTCGTCAGCGAGGACGCCGCCGAATCCGTTCTCACGAAGGAAGGACATCCAGGCGACGCCGTGTTGTTGGTAGGGACGGAGCACCGATTCGAGTTCTCCCAGCGGAGGGCAGGTCAACGTCGCTTCACCGGTCTGACGCCGGACCCGGTCCTGCCAGGCGGCCGGAGCTGAAAAGGTGAGCCCCTGGTTTCGCAACGAGGATTCCAGAAACCCCGCCTGTGTTTGCGACATGTGATAGCGCTGGCCCGTTCCCACTGCCTGCTCGGGCGCGCAATCCAGCAGCACTTCCTGCAATTCCTCGACCGCGCCCGAATCGATGATGGCGAGTCGACCGTTGCGAAGGCGGCGGCTCCCGCCCCGGAGCAGTTGTTGAATGTCGGCGGCGCTGAAGGTCTCGCCGTCTCCGGTCGAGTAGTTCACCTCCAGATCAAACCACTGTTCGCCGCTGGGCCGAATCTCCAGACGCGGCTGGACCCGCTCCAGTTGGGTTCGGGTGCTCCGGTCCAAACGTTCCTCGAGAGTCACCTTCCACCGGCGTTGCAATCGCGGGTAGTCACGGGCGAAAAAGGCGACGACTCGATCTTGTCCGATGAGTTGCCATCGGCCTTCTCCGGACGGACCAGTGAATCCCGCCTGGCGCAGCACGAGGACCGCCTCGTGTTCGGCACCGGCATCGCGGGTCGAGTAGCGCCGGGGATGGGTCGGATCGGCCATCCAGGTGGATTCATCGGGTGAGGTCACCCCGACGGTCATGATCCGCGGTCCGTACGCGCATTGCAGCGTACCGGTCAATTGCGCCAGACCGCCGGCGAGTTGCAGGAGAAATTCCGGCGGGCGGGGAACCAGTTCGAAATCCTCGGGACGAAACGAAGCCTCCAACCCGCCGGCCGCGATCAGCCTGGGCCAGGTGGTCGACAGAAATGCCGGAACCCGAGAGCGTGGAATGGTCTGCGTACCGGCGAAGGCTTCGCGAAGTTCGGCGGCCATTCCGAACGGTCGCAACGTGGCCCCCTCCATCGACCAGGTGGCGGCACCGTCGCCGATCAGTGTCGGCATTCGGCTTCCAGCTTTGGCGCGCAGAACGATTTCGCCCGCGGCATTCAGATCGGCGCGTAACGCCAGTGGTGCAGGGGTCGCCAGGATCTGCAATGGTTGGCCTCTGCCGAGGGTCAGCCGCGGATGCCCGGCGAGCGCGGGGAGTAGCGCGACAAAATCTTTCAGCGGGAGTTGGACCATCCCCGGAGTATCGCCGCCGGTGATCTGTTCCGCGCCGTCGAGCAGCCTCGTGTCCGCCGCATCAAGCGCAAATCCGCCAGAACGAACCAGGGCGTTGAGAGGGGTGCGACCCGAACGGGTGGTTCCTTCAAACACCAACATCACGCGTCCCCGTGAGCATGCTTCGGCGAGGTTGGGCGGGAAAATGATTTGGATCGCAAGTGGCTGACCGGCGGGATCGCGGGTCAGCCGGAGCGGATCCTTGGTGACAACACGGGTGCCGGACGACGATGCGCCGGCCGGTCCCGAGAGTGATCCGCCGGGCTTGGGCGAGGGCGGTTTCAGGTGATGCAGGCCGACGGCGACGGAATGCGCGCAGATGATGCCGTCTTCGCGGGCGGGCCGGCAGGTGCAGATGTTCTCGACGTCGAAGGCGCTTTGAATGACCAGGCCGGCGCGGTAGCTGGTATCGCCGGCCTGAACCACGCCCTTCAGCATCGGCGGCGTCCAGTTCGACGAAAGCACCTTGCCCGACGCCAAGAGTGCGCGGGCGTGCTGTACCGCCTCCCAGCCGGCGGCTTTCTGAAAAAAGGCGTCGTTGAGTTGAACGTCGCTCATGAACCCGCGCAGCCTAGGCGACCGCGATTCCCGGCAACAGGAAATCAATCCGATGACCGCTGTCCCCGTGGACATTTGTCTGGATCCGGGATTCGACGAATTGGCATCGCGTCGCTACGCTCCGGAATGCACTGGAACATTGAGGCACGCCGTGGGCTATCCCTGAGAGCGCGTCTGAGGCGTGGAGCCGTCGACAACGCGCTGCGCCTGTCGTGGCTCATCTTCCTTCTGCTGGGATGTCGGATCGAGGCAGCACCGTCCATTCTGTGGGCGCAGCCTGCCGTGGGAACGACGGTGTCGCGACTGGATCAAATCACCGTGGAATTCAGCGAACCGGTCGGCGGTGTTCAGGCAGGCTCGTTGCGGATCGACGGAATCGCAGCGACCAACGTGCTGATTCTGTCGTCCTGGCAATATTCGTTTCGGTTTCCGGCAGCGGCAGCGGGCATCCATCAAATCGCATGGTCGCCCGATCTCCCCGTCCGTCCATTGCAGGGGACGCCGATCCCGACGGTCCCTGGCTCGTGGACTCTTCGCGTCGTTCCCCGGTCGGGCGGAGTGGCGCTCCGGATCACAAAATTCATGGCCGACAACCAGTCCACGTTGAAGGATCAGGACGGTGCCTTCAGCGATTGGATCGAGATTTGGAATCCGAGCGACGCCCCGGTGACGCTGACTGGCTGGGGCTTGACGACCAACCTGACCGGCGTCGGTGCCTGGAAGTTCCCGAATTACGCCCTGGATTCCGGAGAACGTTTGATCGTGTTCGCGTCCGGAAAGAAGCGTGCGGCTGTCACCAATGAGTTTCACACCGATTTCAAACTCAAGAAATCAGGAGGGTATCTGGCTCTCATCGACCCGACGGGGACGCCGGTGTCGGAATTTGGACCGGGTTATCCGTCTCAGACTCCGGACACGGCATTCGGCCGGGATCCGATTGCTCCGGATTTGACCGGCTTTTTTGCCAACTCATCCCCGGGGAAGGTTAATTCCAGCGTCGGAATCGGATTCGCCGGCGACGTTCTGTTTTCGGTGGGAGCCCGCAGTTTTGTGACGCCGGTTCCGTTGGAGTTAAGCTGTCCAACGCCAGGGGCGGCGATCTTTTACACGTTGGACGGAACGCTCCCGACCGAGTTTTCCACGGCCTATGGGGGTCCGATCACGTTGGCCAATTCGGTTCAGATGCGAGCGCGGGCGTTTGCACCGGGCGCACTTCCGGGGCCGGTTCACACCGAGACGTACACCCGCATTCAAACTTCGCTGGCGTCCATCAGCGCCACGCTTCCCACAATCGTCCTCTACAACTTTGGGGCGGGAATTCCGTCAACCGATCCGAATGCCGCGCCGCAACCGTTGAACTTCGCACTGTTGCAGCCGACCGACGGCCGGATTGTTCTGACCAATGAGCCGATTCTCAGCGCCCGGGCGGAGATTTCGGTGCGGGGATCGAGCACGCGCTACCTGCCCAAGCAATCGTGGGCGTTGAAGTTTCGAGACGAGTTCGACGGGGACCAATCGGTTCCGCTGTTGGGAATGCCTTCGAATTCCCATTGGGTGTTATATGCGCCCAACAATTTTGAACCGGTGTTGATGCACAATCCGCTGGCGTATCGATTGAGCAATGACTCCGGACGTTATGCACCACGAACCCGGTTTGTGGTGGTGTACATCGCCACCGGAACCGGTCCCATCACCACCGCCGCCTACAACGGTATTTACGTTCTGGAAGAGGAAATCCGGCATGGAAAAGGGCGGGTGGACGTTCCCGGCCTTCAGCCTGACGACAACGGTCTGCCGGCGGTCACCGGTGGCTATCTTCTCAAGGTGGACCGACTGGGGCCGGGTGAATCCGGTCTCTCGGCGGCCAATCAAAGCATGGCGTTTGTGGATCCATCGGAATCGACGCTCACCACACCTCAGCGGGCACCGCAGTACCAGTACATCAACCAGTACATGCGCAACTTCGGGACCGCACTCTACGGTTCGCGCTCCCGTGATCCGGTTGTGGGTTACGCGGCCTATATCGACCCGCCGGCATGGATCGATCATAGTATCTTGAACGTCGTCACCTTCAACGTCGATGCCCTCCGGCTCAGCGCTTATTTCAACAAGCCACGGCAGGGAAAGCTCTTCTTCGGACCGGTCTGGGATTTTGACCGGACCCAGGGATCCACCGACGGCCGCGATTTCAATCCGCGCCTGTGGAGATCCTCGGGCGGAGATCTCGGGACCGACTTTTTCAACTACACCTGGTGGGATCGTCTGTTCCGCGACATCGATTTCTGGCAGCGATGGATCGACCGGTATCAGAACCTCCGACAGGGCGCGCTTTCGACCGATCATGTGAACTCCGTGATCGACGAGTTCGCCGCCCAACTGCGGACCGAGCAGCCCAGGGAAGCCGCTCGATGGGCTGGGACGACCACGCCGCGGTCCGGGACCCAATCGATCGCCGGCTATTCCTACAATTTCCCGGGCACCTATCAGGGCGAGGTTAATTTTCTGAAGAAGTGGTACGCCGACCGGTTCGCCTTCATCGACACCAATTTCCTCGCCCGGCCGGCCGCGCAGGTCACCGGGGATCCGGCGGGTGTGGGCCTTCAGATGGTCTTTCAATCTCCCGTCGGGAGTTCGGTGTACTTCACCACCAACGGTGTGGATCCGAGGGCGGTCGGCGGTGGAATCGCCGACGCGGCTCAACTATATGCCGGACCGGTTTCCGTCGATCGCAATGTCCGGATTCGAGCCCGGTCTTACGACCCGAACCACCGGAATCTGACCGGTGCCAACAAGCCTCCGCTTTCGAGTCCCTGGTCGGGTGAATTGTCCCTCACTCTCGGCGCGGTGAATGAAGCGGACCACGTCGCGTACACCATTCCGGGGGTTGTCTACTCGCAAGCATTCGACGCCCTGCCACCGCCGGAGACGGCATCAATTGGTGCGGCGAACCCTGTGGTGCTGGGCGGAACGGCCATTGCTCTCTCCAATCCCTTTGCGCTCGCTGCGCCAGCGGGTGGGCCGGGGGCTGGGGGCGGATTGGGATTGGATGCGACGTTGGACGGCTGGTGGGGCGTGGGTGATCTTGATGCGAAGGTGGGCGTTTCGTTCGGGGACCAAAGCACCGGTGGCATCATCAGTTTTGGACCGGCGGGATCCGCCCAACGGGGATTGGGTCTGCTGGCCACGAGCAGCACCGGTTCAACGGCGGTTGGCTTGAAACTCGTCAATGCGACGACGCAGGTGCTCGACCGGATCCAGCTCGGGTTTACCGGAGCGTTGTGGCGGCAGGCTCCTAACGCCAAGTCGGTCGCCGTCACCTACTCGGTCCAGTCGGATTCCGGTGCCGGGTTCCCGACCACCAATGGACTTTCCATTTCGAGTCTCGACCTTCGTTTTACGCCGGGGCCGACGGGATCAGCTCCCGTCGCCGTGGACGGTACGTTGCCGGAGAATCGGGTGTCACGTGCCGTCGATGGCCTGGCGATCGACGGGTGGGTGCCGGGCAGTGCGCTCTGGCTGGTGTGGCGGATGCCGGACGCCGCGGCTCAGGGACAGGGCGTGGCTTTGGACGATCTGACCTTTTCGGCGTCTTCCAGCGCACCGCCGGAACTGTCCGTCCGTCGAACGGCAACCGGCATCGAAGTCACCTGGCCGGCATTGCCTTCCGGATTTGTTCTGCAAACGACTGCACGACTGGACGCGGCTGGGAATTGGTCGCCGGCTCCCTCGACGGTGGAAACGCTGCCCACCGGATTCCGTTCCGTCGTGCCGATTGGAGACACCGCCACCTTCCTGCGGCTGTCGCGCTGACGGCGGTGATTCGCCGGAGTGGCGACCCTGGGTCAACGAACGCGGGACAGTTCGCGGGGCAATTCCTTCTCGATGAAGGCGTGACGTTCGCGCAATTGTCGCCGGAAACTGTCAATGTTGTCATGAAACTCCCGGAGCGCGAAGGCCGGGTCCTGACGCGTGGATATCGCGCGAAACCGGACCTCCGATTCGAGCCGTCGCTCCAACGCATTGATCACCGGTAGCATTGTCGCTTCGGTGAAAACAGTCGTGTTGACCTCCTGCAATCGCTTCAGGAAACGGGTGCGAAATTGAGAATTCGCCAGCATTGGAGCTGAAAAGAAACCGCCCGGTCGCCACCACGGAGCCACTCCCCACGGCTGCGTCTTCATCTTCAACAAACCAGCTTCCGGGTCCTTGTCTCCCGCCATGCCATAGGTCAACGGCATGGTGTACCAATCGTGACGCGGGGAAGAATCGTCGTAGTCGCCCCAGGTCTTGTCTTCGTCCCACGGAATGATGGTCCAGCGGCCGCCCGGATGGAGATCGTGGTGGACGAAGTAATTGTTGAAATATCCGTCCCAATTTTGGATGCACTGGCTGGCGGCGTAGTAATTGCAGAATTGATCCACATCCATCCGCTCACGAATCCAGTTCCACTGCGCCTCACCCTTCAAGCGGTCCAGTCCACCGATGAGTTCCACCAGGTCGGCGTGGCCGTCCTGAAGGCGGGTCTTTTTCTCATTCTGCTCCACCAGTCCGTTTCCGTACCACAGGGCCTTGTAGACATTGCCCGTGTCATCGCGACCGGCCCGCCGCAAAAACGATTTGTTGGGTTGCTCGACAATCAGGAAATAGCCGAGGGGACGGCCATCCACCCAAAGGCGGACATAATCGGTCTTCGGGGATGCCACACCGGCGCGGCGCAGGACCTCGTAGGACAGTGGCTCCGCCAGCACCCAGCGTGGGGAATCCTCAAAGATCACATTCAAGGTGGTCATTTCATCAATGGCCGTGTCTTTGAACAACCGGACCTTCCAGCCACCGCTACGATGGGTCACCCGGAGATGGTCGAACACCTGTACCGGGCCGCCGTTGGTCGGCATCAGCACGTAGGCGGCCTTGCCGCGGTTCGGCACCGGCGCCGTGTCCAGGCTCCGAAAGTGGGTTCGTCCGAGCGCACCGGCGTCGCCGAGGCGCAGGAGGTGGCCCATGGCGATGGTGGCGGTGTTGGTATTGACGAGGCTGTAGCTGGAGTAGGTCGAACGCGGATCCTCCGGGTCGGGCGACCAGCGGTCTGCGCCCCTGGCATTGATCGCGTGCACGCGGAATCGGATCAATCGGCCCGAGGGCTGGGGCGGCACTTCGGCGCGATAGAGACCCTCCCGCTCATTGCCTCCGGTGCGGACCATCGGAACGGCCACGATCGCGGTGTCCGGTTTTGTGTCCAGAATCTGATACTGGATTTCAGCGGATTGAATCCCGCCGGCGTCCCGCAGTCGCGCGGTGACGACCATCGGTTGCCCGGGTGGAACGGCCTGGAATTCGACGCTGGACACCCCGGGAAGCGGTGCCGATCGGAACACGGAATTGGACCGGCCTGGAGTGCCGGACGCTCGCGGGAATTCCGGCAGTTTCGAGGCCGCCCAATTGGCCGGGTCATCGCCGGGAGCGTTCGGACAAATGCGTTCCAGACTGGCTCCGAATCCGTCGGGCGCCTGGGGCCAGGGTTGATGATCGGTGAATTTTACCGAGTCGACCGGGCGACCGGTGGCGTCGCTCAACTCCAGCCGTTCGCCGCCGTGTTTCAACCGGCCAGTGAACTGACCAACGATCGTCAGCCCTGGGCCATAGTGCCGGGCAATGGCTTCCGGATTGCGTACGATGAGCCCAAATCCGCCCGGCGGCAGGGTGCTGGCGGCCAGCGTGGCAGTGATGCCCTTGGTGAAGGTCCAGCCGTCCAGTGAAACGGCGGTCGGACCGGTGTTGAAGAGCTCAACGAATTGCAGGTCGTCTCGATCCTCGGGCGGATGATACATGACCTCGTTCAGGATCACGGCGGCCCGAAGGCCCGAAGCGGCGAACCACAGGGAGATCCCGGAGGCAAAAAAGAGAGCCAGCAACCGGCTGGCTCCTGCGGACTTTGAAATCATGGGCGATGGCTGGATGGGGGAAATCACACTGCCCGGAATCAGGGGATTTTCGGTGGCGCGTTCCGCCATTCATCGCGAACGGCCCACAGGTTCACCGGGCTGATCGATTGCCCGTACTTCAGGAACCGGGCGCTGCCGTCGGCGAAGACGAAGTTGGATCCGCCCGATTTCACGCCGCCACTGTAGCGATGCATGTTTTGGTTGACCTCCTCGACGTCATTGCCCTGGTCGCCCTGGCTGAAATCCATGTGAACGTGGGGCGACCCTTTTTTCTTCTCGCCGAAGACGATGGTGTCGGACGGCAACGGGATGGCGGATTCCCGCATTCCGTTGGTCCACTGCCAGTTCATGAACATCTTGAAATCGTGAGGACTGAGAGCGCCCTGGAACCAGTCGTTGAACCCGTTGATGATGTAGCTGCGGGCGAGCAGGACCCGATCCTGCACCGACAAGCCCGGCGGCAGCAGCGTGAAACCATCGGACGGGCATTTTAGGATGCTCGGATCCTTGTAGTACGGCAGCAGCTTGGTCATCCAGGCCTCGGGATGCACGCGCCGGGCCGGGTATTGGCCGTCGTGGTCGCTGGCGTACATGATGAGCGAGAGACCGAGCTGGCGTTCGTCACTCAGGCACTTGATCGAATTGGCCTTGGATTTGGCATTGGCCAGGCTGGGGAGCAGCATCGCGGCAAGGATGCCGATGATGCCGATCACCACCAGAAGCTCGATCAGGGTGAAGGCAGGGCGGATTCTGGAAGACCGGCCGGTGTCGGAAATGGATCGGTGATTCATAAGGACTGCTGGGGGAAATGCCGGACACTGGTTACAATCAGACCCGGCCTACCACGGTGAAAGAAAGCTCCGAAGCCCCGTTTTGTTTCAACTTTCTTCCGCAGAATGGCAGATAAGACGCCAATACACCCGAAATGTTCAAAAAGCGGGGCCTGATTTACCGAAAACCTCCGCCTTGAGCAATCCGCCGAAATCGGCGGGAAATAGTGAAGAATGGACACGCCAACCGGGGCAACAACGTGCCGCGCCGTTGGCGCTGCGGAGGGATCTTTTGGGGCCAAAGGCCCGCTCCATACCGGCCTCGGGCAACGCCCGGGGGGCATCCGGTCCGGAGTCAAGGGCTGAAGGCCCGATCCATACCAGCCTGGGGCAGCGCCCCAGGAAAACATCACACCTCCGCTTGAGGGCCAACGGTCCGTCCCATTCTGAGGCTCAGCGATAGAGCGGGCCGTCAGCCCTTGAGAAATTGAGGGCTACCGAATCCCGGGGCGTTGCCCCGGTCTGGTATGGGCCGCGCCGTTGGCGCTTCGGAAGGGGCAAAAGTTCGCGATAATCAAATGTCGCACAGCGATTCTTGAACCCAAATGTCAAAAAGTTAGATAGGATTCCACCGCCTTGTTATTGCTCCTGCGCCGCCTAGCCTCATGGCTTCGATCCGTCGAGAAAGCTCGGAGGCAATATAAGCTTCGCTTTTGTATTGAGATCCACAATTGGAATGATCCATTCGTCTTCGGCTTTGTAACAATCAAATGAGGCATAGAATGGTCCCTTCTGAAATTTGATAATAATATATACACGCTTAAATGATTGGGAGACGGTTACCACTCGAAGGAGCTCGGAGCCGATCATTTTTCCGTATGCAGTTTCGATTTGAGAGATCAAACCTGCCATCTGAATGTTGGCCTCAATATGACTTTGTGTGGGTAGTTGGTAGCGGGTCTGGGAGGTTGAACTTCAGATGAGAGGCTACGAGGTAGATCATGGCGGTGAAGTACTCGACGGTACGAAAGCCACGGGCCTTGCGTTTGACGGTTTGGAT